>NZ_BAAAHV010000026.1:284041-321105 GCF_039525725.1 Amycolatopsis albidoflavus | reverse complement strand
TACTGGCTTAGTTCACTAGCACACTGTTGAGTTCTCAAGCAACACACCCCGAACCAAACCCGAACCCCCGTAAGGGCGAGCCTGACCGAAGCGGTCATTCCTAGCAGTTTTTGGTGGGACACCCACTCAATCACCCTAGAGGCGAGAGCTTGGTTCGTGTCCCGGCGGCCACCCGGTTTCCCTGGCGACTTGGAGAACATTACACGCCCTCCAGGGGCCCGAAACAGGGGGGTACCTTAACTGCGTTCCCGCAGGTCAGACCCCCTGTTTCGGGCCCGGGACGGAGATCAGCCCCCGACGCGGACGCCGGCGACGTTGCGCTTGCCCTTGCGGACCACGAGCCAGCGGCCGTGGAGCGCGTCGGAAGCCGAGGGCTTCCACTCCTCGTCGGCGACCTTCACGTTGTTCACGTACGCGCCGCCCTCCTTCACGGTCCGCCGCGCCGCGCCCTTGCTGTCCACCAGTCCCCCGGCGAGCAGCAGGTCGACGATCGTCGCGTCGCCCGCGGGCTCGACCTTGCCGTTCGGGACCTCGGCCATCGCCGCGTCGAGCGTCGGCGCGTCCAGTTCGGTCAGCTCGCCGCGGCCGAACAGCGCCTGGCTCGCCGCGATGACCTGGCGCGTCTGGTGCTCGCCGTGCACCAGGTTCGTGAACTCCTCGGCCAGCTTCTTCTGCGCGGCCCGCAGGTGCGGACGCTCCTCGGTGTCCTTGGCCAGCGCCTCGATCTCCTCCTGGTCGAGGAAGGTGAACAGGCGCAGGTAGCGGAGCACGTCAGCGTCGCCGACGTTCACGAAGTACTGGTACCAGGCATACGGCGAGGTCAGCTCCGGATCGAGCCACACGTTGCCGCCACCGGTGGACTTGCCGAACTTGCGTCCCTCGGCATCGGTGACCAGCGGCGCGGTCAGCGCGTGCGCGGTACCGCCTTCGACGCGGCGGATCAGGTCCACGCCGCCGACGAGATTGCCCCACTGGTCCGAGCCGCCGACCTGCAGCTTGCAGCCGTGCTTGCGGTACAGCTCCAGGTAGTCCTGGGACTGCAGCAGCAGGTAGCTGAACTCGGTGTAGGACATGCCGTCGCCCTCGAGCCGGCGCTTGACCGTCTCCCGGTTCAGCATCACGTTCACCGAAAAGTGCTTGCCGACGTCCCGCAGGAATTCCAGCGTGTTCTGCTTCGAGGTCCAGTCGAGGTTGTTCTCGACGATCGCACCGGTCGGCGAATCGTCGAAGTCCACGAACCGCTCCAGCTGCCCGCGGATCCGCCCGGCCCAGTCGGCGACGACGTCCAGGGTGTTCAGCGTGCGCTCCCCGTTGTCGCGGGGGTCGCCGATCATCCCGGTGGCGCCGCCGGCCAGCACGATCGGCCGGTGCCCGGCGCGCTGGAACCGCTTGAGCATCAGCAGCGGGACGAGGTTGCCGGCGTGCAGGCTGGGCGCGGTCGGGTCGAAACCGCAATAGAGCGTGAGCGGGCCGCGGTCGAGTTCTCGGCGCAGGGCGTCGATGTCGGTGGATTGCGCGATCAGGCCGCGCCAGGACAACTCGTCAAGGATGTGCTCACTCACACCTGTAGATGATCCCCCACCAGGTCAAACGACTATCCCGCGGGTCGCACCTGGCGGCGTTTGCCGCCGCGGCGGTAGGTCGAGACCGCTGGTGAGCCGTCGACCCAGAACCGCCACGGCGTCTCCATCGCCATCGCGACGCCGACGCGCGGGCCGGTGCGCACGTTCTCCGCGGGCACGCGCTCGCCGACGAGCAGCCGCACCGGCGATTCGGGGTCGGTGAGGTCGACGCCGTTCTGTTCCTTGGCGAGGCCCAGCACGGACGTCAGGATCGCCGGGCCCTTGGCGAGTTCGCCGTTGCCGCGCGCGTTCGGCCGCCGCTTCCGCACGATGTCCGCGCCCTCGACGACCTCGCCCGCGCGAAGCAGCACCGCGCCCGGCTGCCCGTCCTCGGTGCCGACGACGTTCGCGCAGAAGTGCATGCCGTAGACGAAGTACACGTAGAGGTGCCCGGCCGGACCCCACATCACGGCGTTGCGCGGAGTCTTCCCGCGGTAGCAATGCGAGGCGGGATCGTCGAGCCCGCGATAGGCCTCGACCTCGACGAGCCGCACCCCGACCCGGCCTTCGGGCCCGTCGGCCTCGAGGACGGCACCGAGCAGCAGCCGAGCCAGGTCGACCGGGTCCAGTGCCAGTTCTTCGCGCCGGAACAACCGGTCCACACGCACTCCCCTCGTCAGGCCGCCAGCCTAACCAGCGGCCTGACGACAGATCACTTCAGCCACTGCCGATGCGCCGCGACGCGCTCGACCAGGCGTTCCCGTTGCTCGGCAACGCGATCCGGCGCGGTGCCGCCGCGCGCGTCCCGCGAACGCACCGAGCCTTCGACGGTGAGCACTTCGCGTACCGCCGGGGTGAGCGCCGGGTTGATGGCCTGGAACTCCTCGTCGGTCAGCTCGTCGAGCCCGGCCCCGCGCGCCTCCGCGACCCGCACGCTCTCCCCCGCCGCCTCGTGCGCGACGCGGAACGGCACGCCCTGGCGCACCAGCCATTCGGCAATGTCGGTGGCCAGCGTGAACCCGGCGGGAGCCAGTTCGGCGAGCCGGTCGGTGTGGAAGGTGAGCGTGCCGAGCATTCCCGCGATCGCCGGAAAGAGCAGTTCCAGCTGTTCGACGGAGTCGAAGACCGGTTCCTTGTCCTCCTGCAGGTCGCGGTTGTACGCGAGCGGCTGCGCCTTGAGCGTGGCGAGCAGGCCGGTGAGGTTGCCGATCAGCCGTCCGGCCTTGCCGCGGGTCAGCTCCGCGACGTCCGGATTCTTCTTCTGCGGCATGATCGAGCTGCCGGTGGCCCACGCGTCGTCGAGGGTGACGTAGCCGAATTCGGCGGTGTTCCAGATGATCACCTCTTCGGCGATCCGCGACAGGTTCACCGAAAGCATCGCGACGGCGAACGCGAACTCGGCGACGAAATCGCGCGAGGCGGTGCCGTCGATCGAGTTCTCCACGCTGGTGTCGAAGCCCAGCTCGGCGGCCACCGCTTCCGGATCGAGGCCGAGCGACGAGCCGGCGAGCGCGCCCGAGCCGTACGGCGATTCCGCGGTGCGTGCGTCCCAGTCGCGCAGGCGGGAGACGTCGCGCAGCAGCGACTGGCCGTGGGCCATCAGGTGATGCGCGAGGAGAACCGGCTGCGCGTGCTGCAGGTGGGTGCGGCCGGGCAGGATCGCGTCCGGGTGCCGGGACGCCTGCGAGACCAGTGCGTCGATCACGTCGAGCGTGCCCGCGACCACGCGGCGGGCGGCGTCGCGCAGCCACATCCGGAACAGCGTCGCGACCTGGTCGTTGCGGGAACGGCCTGCCCGCAGCTTGCCGCCCAGTTCGGCGCCGGCGCGTTCGAGCAGACCGCGTTCGAGCGCGGTGTGCACGTCCTCGTCGGCGATCGTCGGGGTGAACGCGCCGGACTCGACGTCCTGCGCCAGCGTGTCGAGCGCGTCCAGCATCCCGGCCAGTTCCGCTTCGGTGAGCAGACCCGCCTTGCTCAGCACGCGGGCGTGCGCGCGCGACCCGGCGATGTCGTAGGGCGCGAGGCGCCAGTCGAAGTGGGTCGAGGCGCTCAGCGCCGCCATCGCCTCGGCCGGTCCGCTGGCGAACCGGCCGCCCCACAGCTGCACCGGCTGGTCTTTCCCGCTCACGTTCTGCCTCTCTCGTCCGGCGTCTCAGGACGCCTGGGTGCTCGGATGCTGGGTGCTCCCCAGCGGATTGTGCCCGGTGCCCGGACGGTACCGCCGTCCGACCGGGCGAAGCCGCCTCCCGGGGAGGTCGGCGACGGTCGCGCTGCCCGCGTGCAGCACCAGCCGCACCTCGCCGGACACGCGCTCCTGCGCCCGCCGGACGAACGCGTCCAGCGGCTCGCGCAGCGGCGAGAACCACAACCCGTCGTGCACCAGCTCGGCCCATCGGCGGTCGATCCCGCGTTTGAACCTCGCCAGATCGCGCTCCAGGGTGACTGATTCCAGCTCCTGATGCGCGGCGATCAGCACCGCCGCGCCCGGCGCGTCGTAGCTGTGTGTCAGGTCGAATCGGCCGATTCCGTGCGCTCCGGCCCGGTGGCCGAGCCGCTGCACAGCCTCGGCCACGCTGACCGTCTCGCCGTCGACCGCGACCGGTACACCCTCATCGAAGGTGACGACGACCTCGTCCGGGGCACCGAGGTTCGCCGTCGCGTCCTCGGTGCTGCGGTAGGAAGTCGCGGCCCGGCCCCACAGAGTCCGGCTCGTCGACAGTTCCTGCCTGCCTCGGACGCCGAGTTCGACGATCTCCAGGTCTGGCGCGAGTGTCGCGATCATGCTGGACAACGTGTCGCCGCCACCGTGTGCGACGGCCGGCGCATTCCGGTCCCGCGCGGTCGCCACGAGCTTGCTCGCCAGCAGCGGCCGGGCCAGGACCAGCGGATGCCGGTCGACGATCAGCGCGTTCGCTTGCAGCGCAAGCAAACAGTAGCCGTTCGCGAATTCCTCGCGGACGTCCGCGACCACGACTTCGACGGCTCCGTCGGCCATCGCCTGCCGCCGAAGCGCGCATAGATCTACATCGCCCGCACCGAAATCCACGGCGACAGCGACCACTTCGCTTTGTCCCGCAAGGAGATTCAGCGCGGCTGAGGAGCCGTGCCCGCCCGGATAGGCGAGCACGACCCGCCGGGTCACGGCTCATCCCCTTCCGCCGAACCCTGCGCGAGCGCGGTGAAGCGTTCAGCAAGGTCTCGCCCGGTAAGCGGTTCGCGCGCGATCACCGCGACCGTGTCGTCGCCTGCGATGGACCCGACGACCTCCTCCAGGGCGGCCCGGTCTATCGCACTCGCGAGGAACTGCGCCGCGCCCGGAGGCGTGCGCAGCACCGCGAGGTTGCCGGAGAAATCCGCTGACACCAGCAGTTCCGCGAGCAACCGGGACAGCCGCGAGGTGCCGCCCTGCACGCCGCGGACGGGACTGCCGTCCTCGGGGATGACGTAGACCGGCGCGCCCGAGTCGGCGCCGCGCAGCTTCACCGCGCCGAGTTCGTCGAGGTCGCGCGACAGGGTCGCCTGCGTGACGTCGATTCCCTCAGCGGCGAGAAGCCGCGCCAGCTCCGTCTGGCTGCGGATGGCCATCGTGGACACCAGTTCGGTGATCCGCGCCTGGCGCCCGACCCGGCTGCTGGTCATCGGCCGTTCTGCCCGAACAGCCAGACCAGCAGGGCTTTCTGCGCGTGCAGCCGGTTCTCCGCCTCGTCCCAGACCGCGCTGGCCGGTCCGTCGAGCACCTCGTCGGTGATCTCCCAGCCGCGGTGCGCGGGCAGGCAGTGCAGCACGATCGCCTCGTCGGCGGCGCGCTTCAGCAGCTCGGCGTTGATCTGCAGGGCGCGGAACGGGCCGACCCGATCGAGGCCGTCGTTCTCCTGCCCCATCGACGTCCAGGTGTCGGTGACCAGCACGTCCGAACCCTCGACGGCTTCGCGCGCGTCGGTATACACGGTCGCGCTGCCGCCGGTTTCGGCTCCATGCTGCTTGGCGTCCAGCATCACCTGCTGATCGGGCTGGAACCCCTCCGGCGACACGACGCGCACGTTCATCCCGGCCGTGGTTCCGCCGAGCAGCAGCGAATGCGCCATGTTGTTGGCGCCGTCGCCGAGGTAGGTGAGCGTGAGCCCGGCGAGCTTGCCCTTGCGCTCGCGGATGGTCATCAGGTCCGTGAGCACCTGGCATGGGTGGAACTCGTCGGTGAGCGCGTTGACGATCGGGATCGACGCGACCGACGCCATCGAGTCGATGCGCTTCTGCGCGAAGGTGCGCCACACGACGGCGTCGACGTAGCGGGACAGCACACGCGAGGTGTCCTCGATGGTCTCCTCGCGGCCGAGCTGCATCGAACGGCCGTCGACGATCACCGGATGCCCGCCGAGCTGGCTGATGCCGACCTCGAACGAGAACCGGGTGCGGGTGGAGTTCTTCTCGAAGATCGCGGCCACCGTCTTGCCGGCGAGAGCCTTGGTGCCGAGCGGGTCGGCCTTCAGCTGGTCGGCCAGGTCGAGCAGAGCGGTCTGCTCGGCGGGGGTGACGTCGTCGTCGCGGAGGAAGTGGCGGGGCATCAGTCGGATTCCTTCGTGGTGGTGGAGTCGAGCGCACCCGGGAGGGCGGAGAGGAAGCCGTGCGCCTGCTGCTCGTCGAGCACGAGCGGCGGGGCGAGCCGGACGGTGTCCGGGGCGACCGGGTTGACGAGGTAGCCCGCGTCCTGCGCGGCCTTCGCGACGGCGGCGGACACCGGTTCCCGCAGGCCGATGCCGAGCAGCAGCCCCGCGCCGCGGACGCCGGAGACCAGCGGGTGGCCGAGCGCCTCGACGCCGGCGGCGATGTCCTTGCCCAGCGCCGAAACGTGGTCGAGCAGGTCGTCCCGGACGATCGTGCGCAGCACGGCCAGCCCGGCCGCGCAGCACACCGGGTTGCCACCGAAGGTCGTGCCGTGCTGGCCCGGCTTCAGCAGGTCGCCCGCCGCGCCGACGCCGATCACCGCGCCGAGCGGAAGCCCGCCGCCGAGGCCCTTCGCGAGCGTGATCACGTCTGGCACGATCCCGGCCTGCTGGAAGCCGAACCAGGTGCCGAGCCGTCCGATCCCGGTCTGCACCTCGTCGAGCACGAGCAGCGCCCCGGCGGCCTTGGTGATCTCGCGCGCGGCCTGCAGGTAGCCGTCCGGAGCGGGAATCACTCCAGCTTCGCCGAGCACCGGCTCCAAGAAGACAGCCGCGGTCTCGCCGTCGACAGCGGCCCGCAATGCGTCGACGTCGCCGTACGGAACGTGCGTGACGCCCGGAACCAGCGGCTCGAACGCCTCGCGCTTCGACGGCTGCCCGGTGAGCGACAGCGCGCCCATAGTGCGGCCGTGGAACGCGCCCTCGGCCGCGACGACCTTGCTGCGGCCGGTGAGCCGGGTGATCTTCAGCGCGGCCTCGTTGGCCTCCGCGCCGGAGTTGACGAACAGGACTTTGCCTTGCCCGTTCAGGCCCGCGACGTCGAGAAGGGTTTCGGCGAGCTCGACCGCGACCGGGTTCACGTACAGGTTCGACGTGTGCCCCAGCTTCGGGATCTGCTCGGTGACCGCACGAACCACCTCGGGGTGGGCGTGGCCGAGCGCGTTCACCGCGATGCCGCCGACCAGGTCGACGTACTCGGAGCCGTCCGCGTCCCACACTCGTGCGCCTTCGCCGCGCACCAGGGTCAGGCCGGGGGTGCCGTAGTTGTCCATGACCGCCGACTGCCAGTGCTGCTGACCGTCCGCATTGGACTTGAGGGTAGTCACGCGTTCTCCGTTCCGGATGCCGCTGCCTCGGGCAGCACCATGGTCCCGACGCCGCGCGAGGTGAAAACCTCGAGCAGCACCGAATGAGCGAGCCTGCCGTCGATGACGTGAGCGCCGCGCACGCCGCCGCGCACCGCGCGCACACACGCCTCCATCTTCGGGATCATGCCGCTGGCGAGGCCGGGCAGCATGCGTTCGAGACGGTCGACGGCGATCCGGTCGATCAGCGACGACCGGTCCGGCCAGTTGGCGTAAAGGCCTTCGACGTCGGTGAGCACGACGAGCTTCTCCGCGCCGAGCGCCGCGGCGAGCGCGCCCGCGGCGGTGTCGGCGTTGACGTTGTGCACCACGCCGTCGATGTCCGGGGCGACCGTGGACACGACCGGGATGCGGCCGGCGTTCACGATGTCGAGCACCGCGTCCGGATTCACCTCGGCGACCTCGCCGACGAGGCCGATGTCCACCTGCTCACCGTCCACAGTGGCCCGTTTGCGCTCGGCGGTGAACAGCCGCGCGTCCTCGCCGGAGATGCCGACCGCGTACGGCCCGTGCGCGTTGATCAGGCCGACCAGCTCGCGGCTGACCTGCCCGACCAGCACCATGCGCACGATGTCCATGGTCTCCGGCGTGGTGACGCGCAGCCCGCCCTTGAACTCCCCCGGCACGCCGAGCCGGGACAGCATCGCGCTGATCTGCGGGCCGCCGCCGTGCACGACCACCGGGTGCAGACCGGCCAGCCGCAGGAACACCATGTCCTCGGCGAAGGCGGCCTTCAGCTGGTCGTCGATCATCGCGTTGCCGCCGTACTTGACCACGACGGTCGCGCCGTGGAACCGCTGCAGCCACGGCAGCGCTTCGATCAGCACTCCGGCTTTCTCGGCCGCGCTGGCGAGCCGTTCGTCGGCGGAGACGAGCCTTCCGGTATCCGTCATGACGAGTACGCGCTGTTCTCTTCGACGTATGCGTGCGAAAGGTCCGTGGTGTAAATCGTGGCCTCGTCCGAACCCACCCCGAGATCCACAACCACGTCGATGGCGCGCCCGGACAGGTCGGCCGCCGACCGGTCCTCAGCCGTCGTGCCGCCCGCGAACAAGGTGATGCCGTTGATCGCGATCGACACCGTCTCCGGGTCGATCCGCGCGGGCGCGCGGCCGAGCGCCATCGCGATCCGGCCCCAGTTGGGATCGGACCCGAACAACGCGGTCTTGACCAGGTTGTCCTCGGCGATGGTCCGGGCCACGACAATCGCGTCGGCCTCGGACGCGGCGCCCTTCACCGTGACGTCGACATCCTTGGTGGCGCCTTCGGAATCGGCCCGCAGCTGCAGCACGAGGTCATGGCTGACCTTGGTGAGCAGCTCGGTCAACTCGGTCTCAGTCGGCTCGACGCCACTGGCCCCCGAGGCGAGCACGAGCACCGTGTCGTTGGTCGACGTGCCGCCGTCGACGTCCAGCCGATCGAACGTGATGTGCGTGGCGGCGCGCAAGGCGCGGTCGAGAGTTTCCTTGTCCGCCACGGCATCCGTGGTCAGCACGGACAGCATCGTCGCCAGGTTCGGCGCGAGCATCCCCGCGCCCTTGGCGAACCCGCCGACGCTCCACCCGGATTCGTGCTGGGCGAACGCCTGCTTCGGCTTGGAGTCCGTGGTCATGACGCCCGTCGCGGCATTCAGGGCCGCCTCCGGGCTGGTGTCCAGCGCCTTGACCGCACTGTCCACACCGGACAGAACCGCCGCCATCGGCAGCCGCTCGCCGATCAGTCCGGTGGAACACACCGCGACCTCGATCGCCCCGGCGCCCAGCACTTCGGCGACCTTCTCGGCCGTGGCGTGAGTGTCCTGAAACCCGCCCGGCCCGGTCGCCGCGTTCGCCCCGCCGGAGTTCAAAACGACGGCCTTCAGCTTCTGCTGCTTCAGCACTTCTTGCGACCACAGCACCGGCGCGGCCTTGATCACGTTGCGGGTGAACACCCCCGCCGCGACGTCGAGCGGGCCGTCGTTGACGACCAGCGTGAAGTCGAGCGCGCCGGAGGCTTTGATCCCGGCTGCCACGCCGGCGGCGCGGAAACCCTTCGGTCCGGTGACGGTCACGGTGCCACTCCCACAGTGGAAAGTCCGGTGGCCTCGGGGAAACCGAGCGCCAGGTTCATCGATTGGACGGCACCGCCCGCGGTGCCCTTGGTGAGGTTGTCGATCGAGGTGACGACGACCAGCCTGCCCGCGTCGGCGTCGATCCCGAGCTGGAGCTGGACGTTGTTCGACCCGACCGTCGCCGCGGTCGTCGGCCAGGTCCCTTCGGGCAGGATCTGGACGAACGGCTCTGCGCCATAAGCCTTCTCGTACACCGCGCGCACCGCGGCCTCGTCGACGTCTTGGCGAAGTTGAGCACTCGCCGTCGTGAGAATGCCGCGCGGCATCGGCGCGAGAACCGGCGTGAACGACACACTCACTGGCTTGCCCGCCGCACCGGAGAGGTTCTGCACGAACTCCGGCGTATGCCGATGCGCCCCAGCGACGCCGTACGCGCTCGCGTTGCCCATCACTTCGGACCCGAGCAAATTCGGCCGGAGGCTCTTGCCCGCACCCGACGTCCCTGTCACCGACACCACGGTGACCGCGGGCTCGGCCAGCCCCGCCGCCAGCGCGGGCGCCAACGCCAGCGACCCGCCGGTCGGGAAGCAGCCGGGAACCGCGACCCGCTTGGTGCCCACGAGCTTCTCGCGCGCACCGGGAAGCTCGGGCATCCCGTACGGCCACTGCCCCGCGTGCTCGCCCGAGTACCACCGTCGCCAGTCCGCCGCGTCCGCGAGCCGATGGTCGGCCCCGAGGTCGACCACGAGCACGTCCGGCCCGAGCTGCGCCGCGATCTCGGCCGAATGGCCGTGCGGCAGAGCCAGGAACACGACGTCGTGACCCGCGAGCGTCTCCGCGTTCGTCTCGAGCAGCACCCGCCCGGCCAGCGGAACAAGGTGCGGCTGGTGCGTGCCCAGCGTCGTCCCCGCGCTGCTCGCCGCCGTGAGAGCGCCGATCTCGACCTCGGGATGGGTCAGGAGCAGGCGCAGCAGTTCGCCGCCCGCGTACCCGCTGGCCCCGGCTACCGCGATCTTCACCGTCATACGAATGATTATGCACGAGCGTGCAAGCTCAAACAAAGAGGGTTTCCTCACCCCGCCGGCTCAGCCTCAGGACTTCTCTCAAATTCCTCCAGTCATCGTCAGTCCGCCATCGTCAGTCCGCCTGGGATCACGCAGTCCCCAGACCGCCCGGTTCCTCGAGTCGCCAGCCCCACGCCGCCCGGCCGCCCGAGTCGTCCAGCACCCGGTCACCGGCCGTCCAGCCACAGGTCACCAGCCACCCAGCCTCGCCGGACCATTCGGCGACGCGGGAGCGTTCGGCGGTACAAGGACGCTCAGCGACGCAGTGCCCTTCGGTACCGCCGGGCCGTGCTCCTGAACGGGGTCATGCTGCGCGGGTCGTGCAGCACCGCGGGGTCGCGCCTCAAAGCGGGTCGTGCCGCAGAGCGGATTCGTCCCGCAGAGCGGATTCGCTCAGCGATGCCGGGTCGTCCAGCCAGCCGAACCTCCCGCTGCCGACCGTCCGGCCAGCGCGCAGGCCATCCGCTCGAGACCGGCTCTTTCGGATACAACTCATCCATCCGAACCGGCTTTCCCGCGCACCGCCTGCCCGGCCACCCGCGCCAGGCGGCCGCCCAGCGAACCGGAGCCGCACAGGTCGTTCGGCACCCAACCTGTCCGTCCGCCCCCCCCATCCGCCAATCCGCCGCCCCATCCGCCAATCCGGCGCGCGGGCAACGCCACGCCGGGCCCGCCTCGGGACGCGAACCCGGCGGGCATGCGTCAGTCCGCTCCCTCCTCCGCTTCGCGGAGACTCGGCGGCGTCGGCAGATGATTCCCCGGATGCTCCGGATCGCAGCCCACCCGCGGCAAGCGCGCCCGGATCCCTCCCGGCGTCCGCGCGAAATGCCGGGCCAGCTCGGTCACCGAATCGCCCGCGAGCCAGCGGGCTTCCAAATCCGCGTCCATCTCGTCGGTCCACGGTCTGCCCTGCTGCGCCGGGCGACTGGGCGATCTTCGCCGCGAACCGCCGCCCGCGAAGGTGCGCAGGCTCGTGTCGAGCAGCTCCGCGACGGTCGCCACGGACGTGATGTCGAGTTCGAGTCTGCCCTCGACAACGGGTTCGCCGTCCGGCCGTTCTCCGCCGACCGTGACCGTGACTCGCTCCGGCTCGCCGTCCTCGGTGCGAGTGACGACGGCGACCTGGTACTGGATATCTCCTGACCGGACCTCGGTCCGATGCTCTTGAATGATCGTCATGGCGGCGAAGGTATCGGCGACCCCCGACAATTTTCGATCACTTAACGCGATCGGGTGACTGCGGACCGAAATTGTCAGACCCCCGCCGTAGCGTCCCCGGCGAGCACGAAAACGACCGAGGGGGATCGGTGGACCAGCGGAAAAGAACAGTGCCCCGGCCTGGCGGACCAGACCGGGGCACCGGAAACAACAGCTCAGAAACGCAGCAACCCGGAAAGCAGGCTCTGCTTCTCCTCCGCCGCGGCCTTCGTCAGGGCATCGGCCTTCTGCTGCGCGCCGGTGGCGACCGGAGACGGAACCGGCTGCGGCACCGCGGCGCACTGGACATCCGAACGGTCATCACGGACGCGCTTCGGCAACGCCCCGGTGGCGAGGTAGTCGGCGACCCGGTCGTCCACGCACGAGACCCCGGAGAGCGATCCGGCGTGCGTAGTCCCGCCGGGCGCGCTGACGAGGCTCGAACGCGGGTAGCGCTTGCGCACCTCGAGGCTGCCCGAGTACGGCGTGGCCGCGTCGAGTTCCTCGCTGATCAGCAGCGCCCCGCTCGCCTTCGACCCGTCGATGTCCACCGGCTTGCCCGCCTTCGCGGGCCAGTTCAGGCAGGTCGCGTTGTACCAGGTGTTGCTCCAGGTCTCGAACGGCGCGCGATTCTGGGTCGCCCAGGCGTCGCGGCGCCAGCGGTCCCAGTCCTGCGGCCACTGCGTGTCGGTGCACTGCACCGCGCTGTACACCGCGTATCCGTTGTCGTCGCCGGGCGCGTTCGACTTCTCGTACAACGCCTTCAGCGCCTGCCAGTCGCCGCGGTGCACCCAGCCGTCGAACGCCTTGGCCATGTCTTCCCAGCCGAACACGTAGTAACCGGCCTGCAGGAAGACGTCGAGCCACTCGTCGCCGCCGATCACGCCGCCCGCCGGGTTCCGGTCGAGCTTCCGCTGCTGCGCGTACCAGAGCCGCTCGACCTCGGAACCGGTCTTGCCGAGGTGATAGACGTTGTCGTACTTCGCGAGCCAGCCGAAGTAGATCTTGATGTTGCGGTCGAAGGCGACGTCCTGGTCGAGGTTGGCGTCGTACCAGACCTTGCGCGGGTCGACGTTCCCGTCGAGCACCATCCGGCGCATGCGGTCCGGGTGCAGCGTGCTGTACACCTGCCCGAGATAGGTGCCGTACGAGAAGCCGTAGTAGTTGATCTGCTTCTCGCCCAGCGCCTTGCGGAGGCTTTCCATGTCCTGCGCGACATCGGTGGTCTTGATGTGCTGGAGCAGCGGGCCGTTCTTCGCGCAGGCCTCGGCGTAGCCCTTCGCGCGGGCACGCCAGGTGCTCTCCAGCTGCGGCGTGCTCGGCACGTAAGCCGGACGGGCGGGCGCGAAGTAGTTCCCGTCGCACGTGAGCGCCGGTTTGCTGGAGCCGACGCCGCGAGGGTCGAAGCCGATCCAGTCGTAGCTGTCGCCGGCGTGTTTGGGCACGTTCCGGCCGAGCACCGAAAGGCCGAGCCCGGAACCTCCCGGGCCGCCCGGGTTCACCAGCATCACGCCCTGGTACTTCGCGGTCTTGTGCTTCACCCGCGAGACGGCGATCTGCACCGTCTCGCCGGACGGCTGGGCGTAATCCATGGGTGCCACCAGGAATCCGCATTCGGCGCCCGCCTTCGCGAGCCCTGGTGCGGAACACGGTCCCCACTTGATCGGCGGCGGCGCGTAGCCCGGTCCCTCAGGCTGCACCGCGGTGGCGGCGGGTGCGACAGCCAGCGTTCCGGCCGCGACAGCGGCGGCGGCCAGCGCGGTGACGATTTTCCTCACAGTGGTCCTTTGCGTACGACGGCAACCCGGGCTCGTCGAAGCTACCGGCTGCGCGGCAGAATCTCGTTTCCCGACACGAGCCGCGTTGTCCCCCGATCGTCGGGATCCGATCCGACGGAGGTGGCCCTCGATGCGTACGGGCGAAGCGTTCATCACGGCGGTGCGAACCGGGCTCGCCGAACTGGCCGACCCGGTCAAAGCACCGGAAATGCAGGCGTACATGAAGTCCGCGATGCCGTTTCGCGGAGTGCCGAAGCCGCCGCGCGGCAAGCTCATGAAGGCGCTTCTCGCCGAGCATGCTCTGCCCGATCGGGTGACATTCGCCGAGACCGTGCTCGCGCTGTGGCGGGAAGCGGAGTACCGCGAGGAGCGGTACGCGGCGATCGATCTTTCCGGGCACCGCGCCTATCGGCGGTGGCAGGACCCGGAACTGCTGGGGATGTACGAGGAGCTGATCGTGACCGGGGCGTGGTGGGACTACGTCGACGAGGTCGCGATCCGCCGGGTCGGGCCGATCCTGCGCGAGCACCGGGCGGCGGTCACGCCGGTTCTGCGCCGCTGGATGACAGACGCTGATCGCTGGCGCCGGCGAACGGCGGTGATCTGTCAGGTCAGCGCGAAGGACGAGGTGGACCAAGGGTTACTCGCCGACGCGATCGAGGCGAACCTCGGCGACCGGGATTTCTTTCTGCGCAAGGGAATCGGCTGGGCGCTGCGGGATCATGCCCGCGCCGAACCGGAGTGGGTCCGCGCGTTTGTCCGGGCGCATCCGGGACTGTCCCCGCTGTCCACAAGGGAGGCGATGAAGCACCTCGGCTGAAGTGAACCGCTAGCAGGAAAAGAAAAGGAGGGATGCCATGACACCAGCGCTCCCCCGCCCCGGCTGACCGGCTGGGCGGCCGGAGCGCGGGGCGGGGACAGCGTCGGGTCAGGCGCGGAGCGTCGCTCCGAAGCGCTCGCCGGCAGCGGCGACCGCGGCGTCGCGGGACTTGGTGGCCTCGTCGACGGTGAGGGTGCGGTCCGCGGCGCGGAAGCGGAGCTTGTACGCCAGGGAACGCTTGCCGTCGCCGAGCTGCTCGCCGGTGTAGACGTCGAAGAGGGTGATCTCCTCGAGCAGTTCGCCCGCTCCCTCGCGGAGCACGTCGGCGAGGTCGGCGGACGGGACGTCCGTGCCGGCGACCAGGGCGACGTCCAGCAGCACCGGCGGGTAGGCCGAGATGCTGGGCGCCGGACGGGAGTCGGGCAGCGGGATCGCGTCCAGGTCGAGTTCCATCGCGACCGTGCGCGGCGGCAGGCCGAGTGCCTCGACGACCTTCGGGTGCAGTTCGCCCGCGTGGCCGACCGGCCAGTCGCCCACCCGCAGCTGGGCGCAGCGGCCCGGGTGCCACGGCAGGAGATCCGCGGCCTGCACGGTGAGCTGCACGCCGGCGGCCTCCGCCACGAGGCGCGCGGCTTGCACGGCGTCGGCCCAGCCCGCCTGGTCGCCCTTGCCCCACCAGCCCGCGCGCGGGCGCTGGCCGCTGAGGACGACGGCGACGTGCACCGGCTGCGCGGGCACGGCGGCCTCCAACACCGCGAGGTCCTCGTCGCTCGGGCGGTGCTCGACGCCGAGGTCCGGGACCTTGAGCTGGTTCGGCTTCGGCAGCACGACCTGGCCGACGTGGAACAGCGACACGTCCTTCAGGCCGCGGGAAACGTTGCGCTGCAACGTCTCCAGCAGGCCCGGCAGGAGCGTGGTCGCCATCCGGTCGTGGTCGGCTTCGAGCGGGTTCTGCACGCGCACGGTGGTGCGGCGGATGTCGTCCTCGGGCAGGCCGAAGGCGTCCCACACCGCGTCGCCGATGAACGGGAACGGGCGCACCTCGACGTAGCCCGCCTCGGCGAGCGCGCCCGACACCGCGCGGCGGCGGCGCTGCGCGTCGGTGAGGCCGCGGCCCGCGGGCGCGGCCGGCAGGACCGACGGGATGCTGTCGTAGCCCTCGAGCCGCAGGACCTCCTCGACGAGGTCGGCCGGCTGCACAAGGTCGCCGCGCCAGCTCGGCGGGGTCGCGGTGACGAGGCCGACGCCCTGGTCGCTCGTGCTGAGCTGGACCTTGCAGCCGATCTGGCCCAGCCGCCGCACGGTGACGCCGCGTTCGTAGCGCACGCCGGCGATCTGGTCGGGCAGGTTGATCGGCATGGTCACCGGGGCGTGCGGGGCGACGCCGCCGACGTCGGTGCGGCCCGGGCGGATCGCGCCGTCGCCGTACTGGCGCAGCAGCCGCGCGGCGAGTTCCACCGCGGCCGCGCACAGCGCCGGGTCGGTGTAGCGCTCGAAGCGCTTCGCCGCCTCGGAGAACAGCTTGTGCCGTCGTGCGGTGCGGCTGATCGACGCCGGGTTCCAGTGCGCCGCCTCGAGAAGCACGTCGGTGCTCTCCGGCGTGATCTCCGTGCTGGCGCCGCCCATCGTGCCGGCCAGGGAGATGACGCCTCTGTCGTCGGCGATCACGATGTCGTCCGCGTCGAGGGTGCGCTCCACGTCGTCGAGCGTGGTGAGCTTCTCCCCCGCCTTCGCGCGGCGCACCACCAGGTCGCCCTGGATGGAGCCGGTCGCGAAGGCGTGCAGCGGGTGGCCCAGCTCGAGCATCACGTAGTTGGTGACGTCCACCGCAAGCGAGATGGACCGGATGCCGGCCAGCATCAGACGGCGGCGGATCCGCCACGGCGTCGGCGCGGTCGCGTCGAGACCGGTGACGCGGCGCAGCACGAACCGCGGGCAGCCCTCGGGGTCTTCGACCCGGACCGGCCAGGCCTCGCCCTCGGCTTCCGGGAAGTTGTCGAGCATCGCCGGGTCGCCGAACGGCACGTCGAGCGCGTTCGACAGTTCGCGCGCCAGGCCGCGGATCGACAGCGCGTAGCCGCGGTCCGGGGTCGGCGTGACCTCGATGACGGTGTCGTCGAGGCCGAGCAGGTCCTTCGCGTCGTCGCCCGGGCTCGCCGTGCCCGGCGGGAGCACGAGGATGCCGCTGTGGTCGTCGCCGAGGCCGAGTTCGGCCGCGGAGCAGATCATGCCGTCGCTGACCTTGCCGTAGGTCTTGCGCGCGGCGATCTCGAAATCGCCCGGCAGAACGACGCCCGGCAGCGCGACCACGACGAGGTCGCCCTCGGCGAAGTTGCTCGCGCCGCAGATGATGCCGCGCGTCTTGATGCCGTGCGGGCCCTCGTTCTCGAGCGGGCCGTCGTCCTCGTCTTCGTCCTCTTCGGACAGTTCCGCGTCGTCGGGCTCGGGGTCGGGTTCCTCGCCGACCTCGACGCGGCAGAACCGCACCGGCTTCTTGAAGCCGGTCAGCTCCTCGATCTCCGCGACGCGGCCGACCACGAGCGGGCCGGTCACCGGGCCGAGCTCGCTCAGCTCGTCGACCTCGATCCCGATCCGCACGAAGGCGTCGGCCAGGTCCTGCGGCGTGACGTCCGCATCCACTTCGAGATGCTCGGTCAGCCAGCTCACCGGGACTCGCACTACGCCTCCGTTCCGAAGGGAAGGGTGAACCGGACGTCGCCTTCGACCATGTCGCGCATGTCCGGGATGCCGTTGCGGAACTGCAGCGTCCGCTCGATGCCCATGCCGAACGCGAAGCCGGAGTAGACCTCCGGGTCGACTCCGCACGCGCGCAGGACGTTCGGGTTGACCATGCCGCAGCCGCCCCATTCGACCCAGCCAGGGCCGCCCTTCTTCTCTTCGAACCAGACGTCGACCTCCGCCGACGGCTCGGTGAACGGGAAGAAGTGCGGGCGCAGCCGCGTCTTGGAGCTCTCGCCGAACATCGCGCGGGCGAACGAGTCGAGCGTGCCCTTGAGGTGTGCCATGGTGAGGCCCTTGTCGACGGCGAGGCCTTCGACCTGGGTGAACACCGGCGTGTGCGTGGAGTCGAGCTCGTCGGTGCGGTAGGTGCGACCCGGGCACACGACGTACACCGGCAGGTCGCGGTGCAGCAGGCTGCGGGCCTGCACCGGCGAGGTGTGCGTGCGCAGCACCAGGCCGGAGCCTTCCTCGCCTACGTAGAACGTGTCCTGCAACTGCCGCGCCGGATGGTCCTTGCCGAAGTTCAGCGCGTCGAAGTTGAACCACTCGGCCTCGAGCTCGGGCCCTTCGGCGACCTCGTAGCCCATGGCGACGAAGACGTCGGCGATGCGCTCGGACAGCGTGCTGATCGGGTGCCGGGCTCCGCGCGGGACCTGGTCCCACGGCAGCGTGACGTCGACGGCCTCCTCGCGCAGCACACGCTCGTCGCGCTCGGCCTGCAACGCGGCGCGGCGCGCGTCGAACGCGGACTGCACCGCCTGCCGGGCCTCGTTGACGCGCTTGCCCGCGTCGGCTTTCTCCTGCTTCGGCAGCGCGGCGATCTCCCGGCGCGCCAGCAGCACCGGAGACTGGTCCCCGAGATGGGCCGGTTTGACGGCGGCGAGCGCGTCCAGGTCGGCCGCGCCGGCGAAGGCGTCCTCGGCCGCCTTGATCGCCGCGCGCAGGGTCTCCGGTGCGAGCACGTCGACCGGCTGTTCTGTGGCTCCGGACATGACTCCTCGGCGTCCACTGGGACTGGTGTTGTCGGCGGCACGCGGGCATGCCGCCGCACGTGCACATCGGGCAGCTCAGTCTAGGGGATCGGGCTCCAGGCCCGGCCGCTCACCCTCCGCTTCCGGAGCCGCTGCGCCGGATCCGCCCCGTGATCACGACCGACCGTCGCCGAGGACCCGAACGGACGTCAGCAGATCAGGTGAGAACCGCCCCTCGACCGGCTTGCCGCGACGCCCGCCCGGGGCGACGGCGAGACGGGTGTGAGAGGGCGGAGCTGCCGTGCTTGGCGGGGCGAAGTCTTGAGGTGTCCGGGAGCGACGACTGCGGGATCGGCGCTCGGGTCGGACGGTGACAGCGGTGAAGAGCGCCGACGGCTCGATCGAGCGCGATGTGCGCGACAGGATTCGGGCAGGGGTGCGCCGGAGGGCGGCAAGCCGGCAGGAAGCGTGGAAGTGACCGGCGACGCACTTGGCATCCGGACAACTCGGCGAGCGCAACCCGGCAGTAAACCGGCGGGCACAGTTCGACCGGAGCCGGAGGTTTGCGACAAGCGCAGTCCGGCAAGCGGCTGGAACGTGGCAGGAACGACCCGGCAAGCGGCCGAGACGTGGCACGCACCACCCGGCAAACGCCCGGGACGCGGCAGGCACAACACGACGAACGGCCGGAACGCGGCACGCACGACCCCGCAGGTGACCAACGATGCGGCAGGCACCACCCGGCAAACGCCCGGGACATGGCAGGCACAACACGGCAAACGGCCGGAACGTGGCAGGAACGACCCAGCAGGTGACCGACGATGCGGCACGCGCCACCCGGCAAACGGCCAGGGCATGGCAAGCACGACGCGGCCGGTGACCGACTATGCGGCAGGCACAGCTCAGCAGCCAGCGAGCAGCGCGACGGCACGATTCCGCGGCCAACAGGGCCTGCGACAAGCGCAAACCGGCAGCGCAAACGGGCAGCGCAGAGACTAGCGGCGCAGACTAGTGGCCGCTTGTGGCCGCGAGGCGAGGGAAGTTGCCACGACCGCCGGGCTGATATCCGTGTCGTGGCGGGCGTCGAGCGGCCCCGGCACCGCCCCGGTCAAAGTTCTGGTGGCATAAGGAGTCGATCGTGCGCCAAGCAAGCCGGAGCGCTCGACGGCGAGGTCCGGCGGAGGCCGCCGGGCGTCAGAGGTGGAACGCGGTCGTCACCTGGCGAAGAAGGTCCTCCTCCGAAGTCGCGGAGTCGACCTCGATCGCCCGCAGCCCGAGCCGCGAAGTCTGCTCTCGGAGGCGGTTCGTGAACATCCGGTCCCGTTCGGCGAGATTGCGGGCGGCCCGGGCCGGATCGCTGGTGCGCCATGCGAAACCCTCCCCCGGCGTGCTCCGGCCTTCGATCGCCGCGTGGCGGAACTCCGGCGTCGGCAGGAGCCAGACGGCTTGGTCCACGGCCTTCAGCAGCGGCTCTACCAGGTGCGGCAGCAGCCGGAAGCCGTCGGCGACAACGGGAGGGTCCGAAGGCAGGTCTAGGAGATCTTCGGCAATCAGCTCGAAACCCTCGCCGCGGAACCAGTGGAACGTCTCCAGCATGACGTTGGGAGAACGGCGCACCCAGCGTTCGTCCATGTCCATGGACCGGAAGGCGTGCAGCATCGGAGCCGAAGCAGGAGTCGTGCGGGCGGTGTGGGCGCGCATGGTGTCGTCGGTCGCGTAGTGGTGCCAGCCGTAGCGGGCGGCTAGGCGGCGGGCGATCGTCGATTTGCCCGCGCCGGGGGCGCCGCCGATCCAGTAGACGTGCCGGAGGTCCGCCACGGTCAGCGGTGGGCGGCCATCGCTGCGGTGTAGACGCAGACTGCGGCGGCGGTCGCCAGGTTGAGGCTTTCCGCCTTGCCGTACAACGGGATTCGGACTGCTTCGTCTACAGCGGACAAGACGTCCTCGGGCAGGCCGTGCGCTTCGTTGCCGAAGATCCAGGCCACTGGGTCTCCGAAGTGGACAGTCTCCAGCGACGTCGAGGCATAGCCGTGCGCGGCCAGTGTTCGGAGGCCGGCCGAGCGCAGGGCTGTCAGGACCGACGGGATGTCGCGGGCGCGGGCCAGCGGGACGTGGAACGTGGAACCGGCGGCGGCGCGGACGCTTTTGCCGTTGTGCGGGTCGACGGTGTCGCCGGCCAGGACAACTGCGTCAGCACCGGCGGCGTCGGCTACCCGGATGACAGTGCCTGCGTTGCCGGGTTCGGCGACGTCGACCAGGACGACCACCAGCCGGGCCGAGGCCAGGACTGTCTCCAGTGGACGGTCGACCAGCGAGCAGACGGCGATGATTCCTTGCGGCGTCACGGTTTCCGACAGGCTCGCGGCCGCGCGGTCGGTGATCGGCGACACGCGGGGGGCGGCCTCCACCAGAGCTGGGTGGGCGGCGGCGGCGCGTTCGGTGACGAAGAGTTCGTGCACCGTGCCGTGGGAAAGCGCCGAGGTGACGGCGTTGACCCCTTCGGCCAGGAAGCGGCCGGTTTTCTCGCGTTCCGCGCGCCGGGTCAGTTTGCGCGCGGCAACGACCCGGGGGGTCCGTTCGGTGAACGGATCCGCCCCGGGCCGGAAAATGCCGCTGGTCAGGCCGACTTCGCTTCGCCGGTCGTGACGTTCGCCTTGGCGACCTCGGCGAGCGCGGCGAAAGCGGCCGCGTCGTTGACCGCGAGATCCGCGAGGATCTTGCGGTCCACCTCGACACCGGCGGCCTTCAGGCCCTGGATGAACCGGTTGTAGGTGACGCCGTTGGCGCGAGCGGCCGCGTTGATGCGGGTGATCCACAGCTGGCGGAAGTCACCCTTGCGCGCGCGGCGGTCGCGGTAGGCGTAGTTGAGCGAGTGGAGCGTCTGCTCCTTGGCCTTGCGGTACAGCCGCGAACGCTGGCCGCGGTAACCGCTGGCCAGTTCGAGAGTCGCGCGACGCTTCTTCTGGGCGTTGACCGCCCGCTTGACGCGTGCCACTGGTCCATCCTGTCGAATTCGGGGGGTGCGAGGACCCCGGGGTGGTCGGGAAAGGGTGCGGGCCTCAGCGGCCGAGCAGGCGCTTCACGCGGCCGACGTCGCTCTGGGCGACCTCGGTCGTGCCCTCGAGACGGCGGGTGAGGCGGTTGGACTTCTTCTCCATCAGGTGGCGGCGGCCGGCCTTCTGGCGGCGCAGCTTGCCCGAACCGGTCACGCGGACGCGCTTCGACGTGCCCTTGTGCGTCTTCATCTTCGGCATGCTTGTTGTCCTCTTCCGTGCGGCGGCACACCGGATGACCCGGTGTGCCGCTGACTGTGCTGGTCGGCGCTGGGGCGCTACGCCTCGGGAGCCGATTCGGCCGATTCGGCTTTCGCCGCCTTCGGCTTCACGTTCTTGTGCGGGGCCAGCACCATGATCATGTTGCGTCCGTCCTGCTTCGGCGACGATTCCACGAAGCCGAGCTCGGTGACGTCGTCGGCGAGCTTCTGCAGGAGCCGGAAACCGAGCTCCGGCCGGGACTGCTCGCGACCGCGGAACATGATCGTGACCTTGACCTTGTTGCCCGCCGCCAGGAACCGCGACACGTGACCCTTCTTGGTCTCGTAGTCGTGCTGGTCGATCTTCGGCCGCAGCTTCTGTTCCTTGATGACGGTCAGATGCTGGTTGCGTCGCGAGTCGCGGGCTTTCTGCGCGCTCTCGTACTTGAACTTGCCGAAGTCCATGAGCTTGGCCACGGGCGGGCGGGCCTGCGGGGCCACCTCGACGAGGTCGAGGTCCGCCTCTTGGGCAAGCCGCAGCGCATCCTCGATCCGGACGATGCCGACCTGCTCGCCGTTGGGGCCGACGAGCCGGACTTCCGGCACCCGGATGCGGTCGTTGATGCGTGTCTCGGAGCTGATGGGGCCTCCTTGGTCCGAGTGATGTTTTCTCGTTTCGACCTGGTGCCCTCATGACTCAGGCCCCGTCGCCGGCTGCTGCCGGTGCACGGGGCCCGCTCTGTCTCCGATCGCGCCCGGCCGGAGGGCCGAACGCTTCGCCTCGGCGGTACGCTGCCTGAACGGCATGCACCACTTCGGCGAGACCGGACCCGGACACCTGAGTCGGTGACGCGGGTGGGAGCGGGGCTCCACTTGCCGCCCCCGATCGCTCGGGAGCTGGTCGCACGTGGAAGGGTACCAGACGTGTCTGAACAACCTTCGCCACCGCCCCCGTATTCCCCCGACGACCGCGGGCTCGAGGAGATCCCGAGCGTCGAGGTGATCAGCCGCGCCGCGGTGATGCTGCTGTCCGCGGGAGCCGAACGCCTCGGCCTCGCCGACGCCGACCCGGAGAACTCGCCGCACCGCGACCTCGACGAGGCGCGCCGCCTCATCACCGCGCTCGCCGGGCTCGTCACCGCCTCCGCCGAGTACCTCGGCCTGCACGCCGGGCCCCTTCGCGACGGACTGCAGTCGCTGCAGAAGGCGTTCCGCGAGGCTTCGGTCGTGCCGGACCCGCCGGGCCAGGGGCCGGGCGAGAAGTACACCGGGCCGGTTTACTGAGCCCCGGGCTCTCCCGAGAGACATCCGAAGACCCGCCTCGCGGCATCGCCGGGCGGGTCTTCGCCGTTTCCGGCCGAGGGCCGAGGAGCAACGAGGCCCCGGCGCGCAGGATCGGTGCAGGCGGAACCGCGGCACGCGATCGGCGGGACGCTGATCGACGCTCAGCGGGCCGACGCGCTGAGCCCTGCGGCGCCGGGTGCCGGAGTTCGACCCGGCGATCCACGAAGTCCGATCCACGAAGCCTCGGTCCCGCAGCTCGCCATGACCGCGGCCGCGCTCCGGTGCCCGCGCCACTCCGGGCGACCACGGACGAGCCACGCGGCACCCGGGCCGTGCGGCCGACGGCCCGCCGCAAACCCACGGCAACACGCGGGAACTCGCGGGAACTCGCGGCACCTCGGCAACTCGCGGCACCTCGGCAACTCGCGGCACCTCGGCAACTCGCGGCACCTCGGCAACTCGCGCGGGCGCCGCGCCCGCGCGACGCCGCGGCATCACACCAGCGCCCGCGTGGATCCCGTCATTCCAAGCCATTGCCCCCAATGACAGCGGACATCTAACATGTTAGATGTGAGTGCACTTCCCAAGGTCTCCCGCCCGCTGCTGCGCGACGAGGCGTACGAGCTCATCCGGCACGCCATCATCGACGGCAGCCTCCCGCCGGGCACTCCGCTGCGCGACGCGGACCTCGCCGACCAGCTCGGGCTTTCCCGCGCCCCGGTCCGGCAGGCACTGCTGCGGCTGGCCGAGGACCGGCTGGTCGTGTCGAAGCCGCAGAGTTACACGAGGGTCGCCGAGTTCGACGCCGGCGACGTCCGCGACGCGGTCCGGCTCGTCCGGGCGTTGCACGAGCTGGCCGTGCGCGAAGCACTCCCCCGGCTCGGCCAGCGGGAGATCGCGGAAATGCGCGAGGCCAACGACCGGTTTCGCGAAGCTGTCGCCGAAGGAGACGTCGGCAAGGCGATCGAAGCGGACGACGAACTGCACGAGATCCCCGTGCGGGCGTGCGGCAACCGGGCGGTCGCGGCGACGCTCGACCGGTACACGCCGTTATTGCGCCGGCTCGAATACGCGCGGTTCAGCTCGCTGCCCGCACACCGTTCGGTCACCCGGCACGAAGAACTCATCGACGCGCTGGAAAGCGGCGACGAAAAGACCGCGGCGCAGCTCACTTCAACGATTTGGACCGACCTCGAAGCCCTCCTGGAGGACGCGTGAGCCTGGCTGATTTCCCCCGTTTCCCGCTGCTGATCGGGCCTTCGCCGGTGCACCGGCTGGAGCGGCTGACCGAGCACCTCGGCGGCGCGACCGTCTGGGCCAAGCGCGAGGACCTCAACTCCGGCCTCGCCTACGGCGGCAACAAAACGCGCAAGCTCGAGTACCTCGTCGCCGACGCGCTCGCCAAGGGCGCGGACACGCTCGTCTCGATCGGCGGCGTCCAGTCGAACCACACGCGCCAGGTCGCGGCTGCCGCGGCGCGCGCCGGGATGAAAGCCGCGCTGGTGCAAGAAAGCTGGGTCGACTGGGCCGATCCGCTGCACGACAAGGTCGGCAACATCCAGCTGTCGCGGATCCTCGGCGCGGACGTCCGGCTCGTCGACGCCGGGTTCGGCATCGGCTTCAAGGAGAGCTGGGAGCGGGCGCTGGCGGAGGTCGAAGCGAGCGGCGGCACGCCGTACGCGATCCCGGCCGGGGCGTCGGATCATCAGCTCGGCGGGCTCGGGTTCGCGAACTGGGTGCTGGAGCTGGAAGAACAAGAACGCGAACTCGGCGTTTTCTTCGACACTGTCGTGGTTTGCTCGGTCACCGGCAGCACGCAGGCGGGGATGATGGCCGGAGCGGCGGTGAGCGGGAAGCCGCGGCGGATTCTGGGGATCGACGCGTCGGCGAAGCCCGACGAGACGCGGGAGCAGATCGGCCGTATCGCGAAGAGCACGGCGGAGCTGATCGAAGCAGGGCCGGTTGAAGACGTAGAACTCGACGAGCGCTATCACGCGGGGGTTTACGGCATTCCGGACGAGCAGACGCTTGAGGCGATCCATACCGCCGCGCGGCTCGAAGGCATGATCACCGATCCGGTGTACGAGGGGAAGTCGATGGCCGGGCTCATCGATCTCGTGCGCACCGGCGAGATCGCGAAGGATTCGAACGTGCTGTACGCACACCTCGGCGGGCAGCCCGCGATCAATGCGTACACGAGCGTGCTCGGCTGAAGCGACTGTCCGTGAAGGGCTCCTTGAGGGAATCAGATTCCCTCAAGGAGCCCTTCACGGACCACAAGCAACGTCAGTCGAGGACGGCGAGCACGTCGATCTCGACCAGGAGACCGGCGGGCAGCCCGACGTACACCGTGGTGCGGGCCGCGTGCGGGGCCTCGCCGATCAGCTCGTTGTAGACCTCGTTGAACGCGGCGAAGTGGCTGGTGTCGGTGAGGTACACGCGCACCATCACCGCGTCCGCGAAACTCGAGCCCGCTTCTTCGAGCAGCGCGGTCAGGTTCTTGAACACCTGCCGGGTCTGGCTCACGACGTCGTCGCCGACGATCTCGTTCGTGGCCGGGTCGAACGCGACCGCGCCGGCGACCTGCAGGATGTTCCCCTTGCGGACGGCCTGCGAGAAGTTCGCCGGCGGCTTCGGCGCGTTCTCGCTGGTGATCGCCGTCTTGCCCATCATTGCCCCTTTCCGTTCCCCGTCCATCCACTGTGGACGGAAGCTTTCTCGGTGGCGGCCAGCAGCTCGGGCACGAGCGCCAGCAGCCCGTCGTAGTCCAGCAACACCTTCGGCACCGACATCGACGCCGCGGCGAGCACTTCGCCGCCCGCGCCGCGCACCGGCGCGGAAACGCAGTGGATGAAGTCCTCGTGCTCGGCATTGTCCACCGCGTACCCGCGCTCAGCGACCTGGTCCAGTTCGGCCAAGTACGCCTCGGGCGTGGTGATGGTGTTGGCGGTGAGCACGACGTAGTCGATCGCGCGGGCGATCTCCTCGCGTTTCGCCCGCGGCATCGCCGCGACGAGCACCTTGCCGACCGCGGTGCAGTGCAGCGGCGCGCGTTTGCCGACCCGCGAATACATCCGGACCGCGTGGTGTCCCTCGAACTTGTCGATGTACACCACCTCGCCGTCCTCATAGGACGCCAGGTGCACGGTGTGCCCGGTGCGCAGGTTCAGCTCGGCGAGCGCTTCGTGCGAACTGCGCCGGACGTCGCGGTCCTCGAGCGCCTGGTTGGCGAGGTCGAAAAGCGCGCTGCCGAGCCGGTAGTGCCGGGTACCCTCGCGCCGCACGAAGTGGTGCGATTCGAGCGTGCGCAGCAGGCGCAGCACGGTCGTCTTGTGCACGCCGATCTCTTCGGCCAGCTCGTCGAGCGTTTTGCCGCCGCGAGCGAGACCGCCCAGCAGCGTCAGCGCGCGGTCGAGACTTTGGCTCACGTGGCCACCACTCCCTCTCCGGTGAGCCGGACGGAACCCCAGCTGTCGGCGTCCGCCTGCACCAGTTTCGTCACGACGGCCTCGGCCAGCGGCGCGCCGACGTCGTCTTGAGTCAACAGCGTCGCCGCGGCTTGCAGGTGACCGCGCCGAAGCCTCGTCAGCGGGTCGGCGCCGCGCAGAGTCGCGGCCAGAAATCCGGCGGCGAAGGCGTCTCCGGCGCCGACCGGCTCGACGACATCAACCTGAAGCGCGGGCGAGAACAGCGGTTCGGCCGAGCCCTCCACGAGCGTCGCGCCGCGTTCCCCGTGCTTGACCACGAGCGTGCGCGGGCCGGGCAGCAGAGCGCGCAGCCGCGCCGGATCGCCGGTGCCCCACACGCGTTCCGCCTCGTCGTCGCCGGTCAGCACCAGATCGGCCTTCCCCGCCAGTTCGGCGAGCACGGACTGGTCGCGTCCGGTCCACAGCGCGGGGCGATGGTTGACGTCGAACGACACGAGCAGGTCGCCGCGCGGACGGTCGAGCAGCGCGCGGACGAGCGCGAGGCAGCTGTCCGAAAGCGCGGGCGTGATCCCGGAGAGATGCAGCACGCGGACGCCGGAGAAGTCCAGTCGGGACACCAGTTCCGGGCCCATGCCGGACGCGGCGGAGCCCGAGCGGTAGTAGCGGACCGGACTGCCGCCCGCGCCGCTTTCCTTCACGTACAGCCCGGTCGGGCGGGTCGGGTCGACTACGACGCCGTGCACGTCGACGCCCGCCGAAGCGATCTCGCGGACGAGCGCGCGGCCGAACGGGTCGTCGCCGACCGCGCTGACCCATCCGCTCGGCACGCCGAGGGCGGGCAGGTGGCACGCGACGTTCGACTCCGCGCCGCCGATGGTGCGCAGCCAGGTGCGCACCTCGTCCGGCGGGCCGGGTTCGGCGGGCACGAACAACGCCATCGACTCGCCGATGCAGAGCACTTCGGGCGACCCAGTCGGACTGCTGGTCACTGACGTCCCTTCCCCGTTGACCTGTGGCGACCCGGATGCTACACCTATGCAACGCATTTTGCGCAACGTCCGTTGCAAGATACGCAACCGAGGTCCTGAATGAACAGCAACGCCGCTCTCACCGCCGCCGTCCGAGCCGGGCGCGGCGAACGGATCGACTGGCGCTTCCGCGCGCTCCCCCCGGCCCTGTCCGGGCTCACTCTCGACGAAGCCGCGGCCCGCCGCGCCAAGCTCTTCGACGACGGCTTCTTCGGTCCGTTCGTGGTGCTCGACGCGAACGCGATGGAACACAACCTCGCCACGATGGCCCGCTGGTGCGCCGACCGCGGCATCGCGCTCGCGCCGCACGGCAAGACGACGATGGCGCCGGAGCTGTTCGCCCGGCAGCTTGAGCACGGCTCGTGGGGCATCACCGCGGCGAACGCCGGGCACGTGCGGATCTACCGCGCGTTCGGCGTGTCGCGGATCCTGCTGGCGAACCAGGTCGTGGACCCGTCCGCGCTGCGCTGGCTGGCCGGCGAGCTGGCGGCGGATCCGGACTTCGAGTTCGTCTGCTGGGTCGACTCGGTGCGCAGCGTCGAGCTGATGACCGAAGCGCTCGCCGGTGCCGAGCGGCCGGTCGATGTGCTCGTGGAGCTGGGCGGCGAAGGCGGCCGCACAGGTGTCCGCGACGCGGCGACCGCGCTTGCCGTCGCTGAGGCCGCAGCGAAGAGCCCGGTGCTCCGGCTGCGTGGCACTGGTGGTTACGAAGGCGCGCTTTCGCACCACACTGACGAAGCGGCGCTGGCGAAGATTAGTTCCTATGTGGACAGTCTTCGCGACGCGACGGTTACGTTCGCGGACAAGGGTTTGCTCGCGGAGGGTCCGGTGTACGTCACCGCGGGCGGCAGCGCTTACTTCGACCGCGTCGTGGACGAGCTGACCAAGCCGTGGCCGGACGGGCTCGAAGTGGTCCCGATCCTGCGCAGCGGCGCGTACCTCACGCACGACGACGGCTTCTACCGCGAGATCTCGCCGCTCGGCGAACACCCGCGCATCGCCGGTGTCGACAGCTTCCGTCCCGCGTTGCACGCGTGGGCGCAGGTGACGTCGAAGCCAACGCCGGAGCTGGCGCTGCTCACCGCGGGCAAGCGCGACCTGCCGTACGACGAAGGCATGCCGGAGCCGCAGCTGCTGCGCAAGGACGGCGTGGTCACCGAGCTGACCGGGCACACCGTCCCGAAGCTCAACGACCAGCACGCGTTCCTCGAACTGCCGGAAGGCTCGCCGGTCGAGGTCGGCGACTGGATCCGGCTCGGTTTGTCGCATCCGTGCACGACGTTCGACAAGTGGTCGCTGCTGCCGGTCGTGGACGCCGACGGCGAGACGGTGGTCGACTTCGTGCGGACGTGGTTCTGATGGATCTCGTGATCCGCGGTGCCCGAGTCGCCGACGGAACCGGGGCCCCGCTGGAAATCCGCGACGTCGGCATCGCCGGCGACCGCATCGCCGACGTCGCCGCGCCGGGCGAACTCACCGCGCCGCGCGTGCTTGACGCGACCGGGCAGGTGCTCTCCCCCGGCTTCATCGACATGCACTCGCATTCCGACCTGCAGGTGCTCGCCACCCCGGACCATCTGGCGAAAATCAGCCAAGGCGTGACCACCGAGGTGCTGGGCCAGGACGGTCTCTCGTACGCGCCGGTCAACGACGAGGTGCTCGCGAGCCTGCGCCAGCAGCTGGCCGGATGGAACGACGACCCGGCCGGGTTCGATTGGAACTGGCGCTCGGTCGGCGAGTACCTGGACCGGCTCGACCAGGGCATCGCGACGAACGCCGCGTACCTGGTCCCGCAGGGCACGGTGCGGATGCTGGTGGTCGGCTGGGAGGACCGGCCCGCCACCGAAACCGAACTGGCCCGGATGAAAGAACTCATCGCGACCGGGCTGGAGGAAGGCGCGTTCGGGCTCTCGTCCGGGCTGACCTACACGCCCGGGATGTACGCGACCACCGAGGAACTGGTCGAGCTGTGCCGGGTGGCCGGCGAGCGCGGCGGTTACTACAGCCCGCACCACCGCAGCTACGGCGCGGGCGCGCTGGAGGCGTTCGCGGAGATGGTCGACGTCTCCCGCCGCTCCGGCTGTCCCCTGCACCTCGCGCACGCGACGATGAACTTCTCCGTCAACAAGGGCAAGGCACCGGATCTGTTGCGGCTGCTGGACGACGCGCTCGACGACGGCTGCGACATCACCCTCGACACGTACCCGTACCTGCCCGGGGCGACCTACCTGTCCGCGCTCCTGCCGAGCTGGTCCACCGAAGGCGGCCTGGAGCCGACGCTCGCCCGACTGTCCGATCCGGACACTCGGGAACGGATCCGAGCGGAGATCGAAGAGTCCGGTTCGGACGGCGCGCACGGCGTCCCGATCGACTGGGACGCCATCGAAATAAACGGAGTCCGCCGCGAGGAAAACGCCGCACTGGTGGGCCACAGCGTCCTCGCTTCCGCCCGTGCTGCCGGAAAACCCCCGGCAGAGCTGTACTTCGACACGCTGATCGACGAAAAGCTCGGCACGTCCTGCCTCATGCACGTGGGGCACGAGGAAAACGTGCAAGCCATCATGCGGCACCGCACGCACACCGGCGGCTCGGACGGCCTGCTGGTCGGCGCGCGGCCGCACCCCCGCGCGTGGGGCACCTTCCCGCGGTACCTCGCGCGCTACGTCCGCGAACTGGGCGTTCTCGAGCTGGCCGACTGCGTCGCGCACCTCACCGGGCGCGCGGCACGGCGGCTGGGGCTGACCGACCGGGGCCTCGTGCGTCCCGGTCACGCAGCCGATCTGGTGCTGTTCGACCCGAACACGGTCGCCGACACCGCGACGTTCGACAATCCGCGGCAGCCCGCCGCGGGCCTCTCCCACGTCTTCGTCAACGGCGTCGCCGCCCTCGAAGACGGAACCCCCACCGGCGCGCTCGCCGGGCATTCCCTTCGCCATCCCGGGAGTCGACGATGATTCACTGGCTGCAGACCAGCACGGCCGGTCTGCTCACGCTGGCCGCGGTGTCCATCGCGGTGCTGCTTTTCCTCATCATCAAGGTGAAGGTCGAACCGTTCATCGCCTTGATCGTGGTGGGCCTGCTCACCGCGCTGGCCGCGGGCGTGCCGGTCGGCACCCTGGTCGGCACCGCCCAGAAAACCTCGGATTCGCTGCTGGAGAAGGGCTTCGGCAGCATTCTCGGGCACATCGCGGCGATCATCGGGCTGGGCACGCTGCTCGGTTCGATCCTGGAGAAATCCGGCGGCGCGCGCGTGCTCACCTCGGCGTTGCTGCGGGCGTTCGGCGAGAAACGCGCTCCGCTCGCCATGGGTCTTTCCGGCCTGATTTTCGGCATCCCGGTGTTTTTCGACATCGGTATTTTCGTGCTCGCGCCGCTGGTTTACGCGGCGGCGAAGCAGGGCGGCCGGTCGATCGTGCTGTACGCGATGCCGTTGCTGGCCGGGCTTTCCATCACGCACGCCTTCATCCCGCCGCACCCGGGCCCGGTCGCCGCGGCCGGGCTGCTGCACGTCGATCTCGGCTGGCTGATCCTGATGGGCGCGGTCTGCGGCATCCCGGCCTGGTTCATCGGCGGCATCCTGTACTCGACGTGGATCGGCAAGCGCGTTGACGTGCCGCTGGCCGAGGACTTCGCGAAGCTCGCCGGGGAAGAGGGCGAGCAGGACGGCCCCGCGCCGTCGCTCAAGCTGGTCGGCGGGATCATCGCGGTGCCGCTGGTGCTGATCCTCCTGGGGACGTTCGGCAGCATCCTGCTGCCCAAGGGGTCCACTGGTGCGGGGATCGCGGCGTTCCTCGGCACGCCGGCCATCGCGCTGACCATCGCGACGCTGCTCGCGTCGTGGCTGCTCGGCCGCCGGCGCGGGATGAGCGGCGCGGATCTGGCCCGGCTTTCCGCCAACGCACTGCGTCCGGTCGCGATGATTCTTCTTGTGGTCGGCGCGGGTTCGTTCTTCGGAGCGGTGCTGTCCGCCACCGGAATCGGCAAGGCGGTGGCCGGATCCCTTGGCGACGCCGGGCTTCCGGTGCTGCTGGCGGCGTACATCATCAGCTGCGGCATGCGCATCGCCCAGGGGTCCGCGACGGTCGCGATCGTGACGACGAGCGGCATTGTCGCGCCGACGGTGATGGATCTGCATTATTCGCAAGCACAATTGGCGCTCGTGGTGGTCGCGATCTCGGCCGGGTCGATCATCGCCTCGCACGTGAACGACGGCGGATTCTGGATCGTGTCCCGTTACTTCGGGCTGACCGTGACGCAAACCCTGAAAACCTGGACGGCTTTGGAAACAGTCCTTTCCTTGAGCGGTTTCGGTGTGGCAGCATTGGTGATGGCATTGGTCTGAACCACATCGGCACAGGTTCCGGGGGTATTCGATGACCGAGATTTCCCGTCGCACGTTTGTCGGAGCGGTCGGCGCGGCCGGGGCCGCCGCCGTGGTGGGCGCACAGCTCGCCACGGCAGCGCCCCGGCCGCGCGCGGCCACGACGGTGTACGTCGGCAGCTACACCACCAGCGCACCGGCGGGCCACGGGCTCGACGTCACCCAGCGAGCGGCGGGAAGCCCCGCGCTCACGCCGGTGCGCACCGTTCCGAAGCTGACCGACGTCTCCTGGTTCGACCGCACTCGCGACGGCCGGATCCTGTACGTCACCAACGAAAACGAGGGCGCGGAGACCGGCACGGTGTCCGCATTGGACATCTCCGACCCGACCCGGCCGAAGCTGCTCGGGTCGACGTCCTCGGAGGGCGGCTCGCCCACGCACCTTTCGGTGCACCCGAGCCAGAAGTACGTGCTGGCCGCCAATTACGACTCCGGCAGCGTCGTCGTGCTGCCGATCAAGGCAGGCGGCAAGCTCGGCGCGGCCACCGACCTGCAGCAGCACCAGGGCAAGGAACCGCACGCGCACCAGGTGGTCACCGACCCGTCCGGCAAATGGGTGCTCGCAGTAGACCTCGGCACTGACTCGGTGTACGTCTACTCGTTCGACACCGGCAAGGGAAAGCTGAAGCTGCACAAGCAGATCACCCTTCCCGCCGGTGCCGGGCCGCGGCACCTCGCGTTCCACCCGAACGGCAAATTCGCTTACGTCGCCCAGGAACTGCGGCCGGAGATCACCGTCGCCAGCTGGGATTCCGCCACCGGCACGTTCAAGCCGATCGCCGTCGTGCCCGCGGTTCCGCCGGGCAGCACCGGCGAACTGTTCCCCGGCGAGATCACCGTGTCGCGCGACGGGAAGTTCGTCTACGCCACCGTGCGCGGCCCCAACACCGTCGCCACCTTCACTGTCGCCGACGGCGGAGCCGGGCTCACCCTGGTGTCCTCGGCGGCCTCCGGCGGCAACTGGCCGCGGCACCTCGCGCTGGACCCGGACGAGAAGTGGTTCTACGTCTCGAACCAGCGCTCCGGCACGGTCACCTGGCTGCCGCGCGACCCGGCCACCGGCCTCCCCGGCAAGTCCGCGGGCTCGCTCGCCGTCCCGAACGTCAATTCTGTCTTCTTCGTCTGAGAAAAACCGGGGCTGTCACGCCGCACAGCCCCGTCTTTTCCGGTCTCTGACCGGTCCCCGCGACAGGAGTCACCGATGAAGCTGCGCTCTGTCCTGCCCGCTGTCGCCACGCTGGCGTTGCTCGCCGCGTGCGCGCCCACTCAATCCGGCCCGGCCGCCTCCGGCGGAAACCAAACCGACGGCACGCTCCGGGTCTGGCTGTTCGACGAGGCGAACCGCGCGCCGAAAGAGGCCGCGGTCAAGGAAGCGATCACCGAGTTCGAGGCCAACCACGCCGGCGTGAAGGTCGACGTGCAGTGGGTCCCGGTCGAAGGCCGCGCGGACAAGTTCTCCGGCGCGTTCAACGATCCCTCCAACGCCCCCGACGTCGCCGAGTTCGGCAACACCGACGTCTCCAGCTACGCGCAGACCGGCGCGTTGTCCGACCTCACCAAGGACATCACGAACTGGTCGGACGGCAAAGACCTGCTTCCGTCCGTTTTGGACACCGCGAAGGCCAACGGCAAGATCTACGGCATCCCCTGGTACACCGGCATCCGCGCGCTGTACTACCGCACCGACGTGTTCGCCGAACTCGGCCTCAAGCCGCCCACGACGCTGGCCGAGCTGACTGACGACGCGCGCAAGATCCGCGAGAAGAAGCCGGATCTGTACGGCATCGCCACCGGCGGCAAGTACACCTACGCGATGCTGCCGTTCATCTGGGCCAACGGCGGCGACCTGGCCAAACAGGACAATGGCAAGTGGACGTCCACTGTGGACTCCGCGCAGGCCAAGGCAGGCGTCACCGCGTACGCGAACCTGATCAAGGACGACATCTGCCCGCCCGCGGCCTGCGCCAACCTCACCGGCACGCAGAGCGTCACCGCGTTCGCCGGCGGCAAGGCGGGCATGGTGATCGGCGGCGACTTCAACCGCAAGGCCGTCGAAAAGGGCGCGGTGAAGGGCAAGTACGCGATCATGCCGATCCCCGGCACCACCCCGGGTTCGGTCGCGCCCGCGTTCGCCGGCGGCAACCTGCTGGGCGTGTTCGGCGCGAGCCAGCGCCACGGTCTCGCGGTGCAGTTCGCCGAACTGCTGGCCGGCATCAAGTACCAGGAGAAGATGTACGCCGCGATGGGCAATCTGCCCACCCTCGCGTCGGTGCAGAAGAAGCTCGCCGCCAGCGACCCGACGCTGAAGGCCTTTGTGGACACTCTGAGCGCGGGCACGAAGTTCGTGCCGAGCACCCCGGCGTGGTCCAAGATCGACAGCCAGAACGTGCTGCCCACCGCCGTGCAGCAGATCGCGACCGGCGGCAAGGACGCGAACGCCGCGCTGGCCGACGCCGCCGCGGCGATGAACAAGAACTTCGGCTGACCCGTGGCCGCAGTCCGTTCCGCGACCGTCCGCCGCGACGGCCGCGCGGCCCTCCTGTACCTGCTGCCCGCCGGGATCCTGCTCGGCGCGCTGCTGGTGTACCCGATTTACCAGCTGGTCGTGATCTCGCTCTACGACTACGGCCAGCCGCAGGCGGCGGGTGCGGCCCCGCTGGTGTTCCTGGGCCTCGACAACTACGTCAACCTGCTTGCCGACGTCCAGTTCTGGACGGTGCTCGGCAAGACGGTCGGGTTCGCCGCGGCCTGCGTGATCGGCAGCCTGGTCGTCGGCACGGCTTTGGCCGTGCTGGCGAGCCGGGTCCGCGCGGTCCCGCGCACGCTGCTGTTCCTGGCGGCGCTCGGCGCGTGGGCGACCCCGGCGATCGCCGGCTCGTACGTCTGGCTGTTCCTCTTCGACACCGATTTCGGCCTGGTGAACGAGGTGCTCTCGGGCATCGGGTTCACCGGGATGGAGCACCATTCCTGGACGTTCGGCACCTTCGGGACGTTCGGGCTGGTCGCCGCCGAGGTGATCTGGTGCTCGTTCCCGTTCGTCATGGTCACCATGTACGCCGGGATCAGCGGGGTGCCGAAGGAGACGCTGGAGGCGGCGGCGCTCGACGGCGCGTCGGTCTGGCGCACCACGCGGTCGGTGATCCTGCCCGCGGTGCGGCCGCTGCTCACCATCGCGACCGTGCAGTCGATCATCTGGGACTTCAAGGTGTTCACCCAGATCTACGTGATGACCAACGGCGGCGGCATCGCCGGGCGGAACCTGATCCTGAACGTCTACGCCTACCAGCAGGCGTTCGCCGGGCAGGAGTACGGGCTCGGCTCCGCGATCGGGGTCGTGATGACCTTGCTGCTGCTGTCCATCACCGGGCTCTACGTCCGGTCCCAGCGCCGGAGTGCCGCATGGCTGTGAAAGTGCGCCGCCCCGCGCGGCTCGTCGCCGAAATCGTGACCGTGGTGATCGCCGGGATCGTCGCGTTCCCGCTGTACTGGATGGTGCTGTCGGCCTTCAAACCGGCCGGGGAAATCCAGTCGGCGCATCCGAAACCGTGGACGTTCGCGCCTTCGCTGGACAGTTTCCGGCGCGTGCTCACGGTTTCCGGATTCGGCCGGTTCTTCCTCAACAGCCTCGCCGTCGCGGTGGTCGTGGTGCTGCTGTCGCTGGTGCTGTCGTTCCTTTCGGCGGTGGCACTGACGCGATTCCGGTTCCGCGGGCGCGGAATGCTGCTGGTGATGATCCTGGTCGCGCAAATGGTTCCGGTGGAAGCGCTGACCATTCCGCTGTTCTTCCTGATGCGCTCGGTCGGCGGGGCCGTGCCGGCGTTCGGGCTCAACGAACTGGGCTCGCTGGTGCTGGTGCACCTGGCGTTCAGCCTGCCGTTCGCGATCTGGATGCTGCGCGGGTTCGTCGCCGCGGTGCCCGCCGAACTGGAGGAAGCGGCCACTTTGGACGGTGCGTCGCGGATGCGGTTCACCTGGCAGATCCTGTTCCCGCTCGTCGCTCCCGGGCTCGTGGCGGTGAGCGTGCTCGCGTTCATCCACGCGTGGAACGACTTCCTGTTCGCCAAGACGTTCATCATCTCCAAGACCGAAAACCAGACTCTGCCGCAGGCGATCCTGGTGTTCTTCAAACCGGAGGACACCGACTGGGGCGCCGTGATGGCCTCGTCCACCCTGATGACGATCCCCGTGCTGGTGTTTTTCGTGCTGGTGCAACGGAGGCTCGTCGGCGGGACGGCCGGGGCCGTGAAGGGATGACCATGTCCGGTTTCGACACTCTCCTCCCCCGCCCGGTGTCCGCGGAAGCGGCGCCCGGCACCTGTCCGTGGCCCGCGCCGGTAGAGGTCCGCCCGGCCTCGGAGCTGCCCGCCGAGGGCTACCGGCTCACGATCGCTCCCGGCGGCGTCACACTCGACGCGGCCGACGCGGCGGGCGAGTTCTACGGCCGCCAGACCCTGCGCCAGCTGGCCGGTCCGGACGCGTTCCGTTCCGTGTCGATCCACAATGGACCGGTCGAGCTGCCGTGCGGGACGATCACCGACCATCCGCGATTCGCCTGGCGCGGCTGCCTTTACGACGTCTCGCGGCACTTCCGGACGAAGGCCGAGGTGCTGCGGTTCATCGACCTGTTGGCCGCGCACAAGATGAACGTGCTGAACCTGCACCTCACCGACGACCAGGGCTGGCGGATCGAGACGCCGGAATTCCCCCGGCTCACGTCTGTCGGCGGCTGGCGGAAATCGTCCATGGTCGGCAGGCACGACGGCCCTGAACGCGACGGCCGCCCGCACGGCGGTTACTACACTGTGGACGATCTGCGGGAGATCGTCGCGTACGCCGCGACCCGGTCGGTCACCGTAGTGCCCGAAGTGGACATTCCCGGACACGCCCGAGCCGCCATCACGGCGTACCCGGAACTCGGCCCGGCCAGCGAAACCCCCTGGGAGGTCTGGACTTCCTGGGGCATCAGCACCTCGCTGCTGGATCCGTCGGAGTCCACTCTGGACTTCTTCCGCGCGGTCTTCGACCACGTGCTGGACATCTTCCCGTCCCCGGTGATCGCGCTCGGCGGCGACGAGGTGCCCGGGGTCACCGAGGCGCACCACCAGTTCGTCCGGGCAATCGCGGCCCACCTCGCCGCCCGAGGACGCACACCGATGGGCTGGGACGAAGTCCTCGACGGCGGCGACCTGCCGACGATGGTGATCGGCGTGTGGCAGGACCGCGAACGGGCGTCGCTGGCGTTGAAGGCCGGACACGAGGTGGTGCTCTGCCCCGAGGACGGCGTGTACCTAGACCACCGCCAAAGCGACCACCCGGACGAACCGATCCCGGTCGGCTACCTGCAGGATCTCGAACATTTCTACGGTTTCGAGCCCGAATCCGGACCGCGCGTGCGCGGAGTCCAAGCGCAGCTGTGGTCCGAACACCTGGACACCGTGCGGCGAACGGACTACGCGGCATTCCCGCGCCTGTCAGCGTTCGCCGAGGTCGCCTGGAGCAGCGGCCCGCGCGACTACGCAGAATTCCTGCCCCGCCTGCGAAACCACCACCTGCCGCGCCTAAACGCACTCGGCGTGGACTACCGCCCCCTCGACGGCCCACACCCATGGCAAACCCGCCCAGACGCACCAGGCCGCCCACGCTGACGCCCCCCGTTTTCGACGCCGCTACCCCCTACCCCCTCCTCCCCCCAACTCGCCC
>NZ_BAAAHV010000026.1:239934-284010 GCF_039525725.1 Amycolatopsis albidoflavus | reverse complement strand
CACGCCGACTTAAAGGCGATCCCGCCGCGACGACGAAGTCGGCGCCAAAAACACAGCTGGTGACCTACCTCCCCAACTCCACCCCACCAAACCTCCGCGACAGCAAACCCGAGCCATATAACCCCTCACACCCCAGCCGGCCCAAGAAACGTCCCGCCAGTAGCGTCCACAACCTGCCCAGTCACCCACCGCGAATCCGCCGAAGCCAGAAACGCGACCACATCAGCGATGTCAGCCGGATCAGCGACCCGCCGCAACGCGGACGCCCCCGCCGTCCCCGCCCGCATGCGCTCGTCGGCGAACATGTGCGCGGTGCGTTCGGTCGGCGTCGGGCCGGGCGCGACCGCGTTCACCGTGATCCCCCGCTGGCCGAGTTCCTGCGCCAGGGTGCGGGTGAAGACGTCAAGCGCGCCCTTCGTCATGCTGTAGGCCAGCTCGAACGGCAACGCGATCCGCGTGTCCCCGGACGAGATGTTGACGATCCGGCCGCCGTCCCGCAGCACCGGCAACAGTCGCTGCACCAGGAAAAACGGTGCCTTCACGTTCACCGCGAACACCCGGTCGAAGTCCTCCGGCGTCGCCGTGGTGATCGACCCGGCTCCGGTCGCCGCATTGTTGACCAGGATGTCGAGCGCAACCTCGCCGGTGCGTTCGCGCAGCTCCGCCGAGAGCCGGTCGACCAGCGTCGCCGCGTCCCCGTCGACGCCCAGCGTCGCCTGCACCGCGAACGCTTGCCCGCCGTTTGCTTCAATCGCCGCGACAGTGTCCTTGGCTGCCTCTTCGTCACTGCCGTAGTGCACGGCGACCAGCGCGCCGTCGTTCGCCAGCCGCGTCGCGATGGCCCGGCCGATGCCCTTGCTGCCGCCGGTGACCAGTGCGATCTTCTTCGTCATTTCTTGCTCCCCTGAAGTGGTGTGAACTTCGATGTCCACACTTTCGGGGAGTCCGCTTACCGGGCGCGCACGAAGCGCTGACGGGTTCGGTCAGCGCTCAGCCAGGCTTCAGCCGGTACCAGACCTCGGGCCGCCCGACCTGCCCGTATCGCGGTTCGCGCTGCGCCAGCCCGTTGTCCGCCAAGTACTCCAGATACCGCCGCGCGGTCACGCGGGACGCTCCGATCGCGCTCGCCGCACCACCGGCGGACAGCCCTTCGCCAGCGCCGGCCAGCGCGTCGGTGATCGCGTCCAGCGTCTCCGCGCTCATGCCCTTCGGCAGCGGCGCGGACTCGGTGGTGCGCAGCGTGCCGAGCGCACGGTCGATCTCCGCCTGCCCGGTGACCTCGCCGGACGCCTCGCGGAACGACGCGTAGCGCTCCAGCTTGTCCCGCAGCGAGGCGAACGTGAACGGCTTCAGCAGGTACTGCACAACCCCGACCGAGACCGCCGCCTTCACCAGCGCGAGGTCGCGCGCGGACGTCACCGCGATGACGTCGATCGGCAGCCCGGCCGCGCGCAGCGAACGGCAGACCGCGAGGCCGTGCGTGTCCGGCAGGTAGAAGTCCAGCAGGACCAGGTCGACGGGCTCGCGTTCGCAGAACCGCAGCGCCTCGCCGCCGGAATGCACCACTCCGGCGACCACGAATCCGGACAGCCGCTCGACGTACAGCCGATGCGCCTCGGCCGCCACCGGCTCGTCTTCCACCACCAGCACCCGGATCACGCCGACACCTCCTGCCTCGGCAACCGTACGGTGAACACCGCGCCGCCGTCGCGTCCGACGTCAATGGTGCCGCCGTAGCGCCGGACCGCCTGCACGACCAGCGCCAGCCCGAGACCGTGCTCGTCGCCCGCCTTCGTCGACCAGCCCCGGCGGAACATCTCCCCCACCGCTTCCTCCGGCACGCCCGGGCCGTTGTCCGCGACGCGCAGCAGCAGACCGTCCTCTTCGGACCGTGCGGTGACCACCACCGCCGGGCGCGCGCCGGATTCCCGCACCACCGCGTCGATTCCGTTGTCGATGAGGTTGCCGAGGATCGTCACCAGATCCCGTCCGGCGACGCCGGGGCCGAGGTCGTCGATCATCGTGTCCGGCGTGATGGTGAACTCCACGCCGCGTTCGCTCGCCTCCGCGGCTTTGCCGAGCAGCAACGCGGCCAGCACCGGTTCGGCGACCGCGGTCATCACGCGATCGGTGAGCTCCTGTGCGAGCGCGAGTTCGGCGGTCGCGAAGTCCACAGCGTCCTCGGGACGGCCTAATTCCACCAGCGACACGACCGTGTGCAGCCGGTTCGCGGCCTCGTGCGCCTGCGAACGCAACGCTTCGGCGAGGCTGCGCGCGGTGGTCAGCTCGCCGGTGAGCGTCTGAAGTTCGGTGTGGTCGCGCAGGATCACGACGGTGCCCTGCGCGCGACCGCCAGAACTGACGAGCGTGGTGCTCACGACCAGCACCCGCGAGTCGGTCAGATGCAGTTCCTCGGTGCGGTTTTCCGGCGCGGTGAACGCGGCCGTCAGCTCGGGCGACAGCCCCAGGTCGGCGAGCGGCTGCCCGACCGGGTCGCCGCTCAGCCCGAGGAGCGTGCGGGCGCCGTCGTTGCACAGCCCGACCCGGCCGTCGCGGTCGACCAGCAGCACGCCCTCGCGGACCGAATGCAGCACCGCTTCGTGGTACTCGAAGAGATTGCTCAGCTCAGCCGGGGCGATGCCGCGTGTCTGCCGCTTCAGCCGCGCGCTCACCAGCCAGCCCCCGCAGGCGCCCACTAGCAATACTGCCGCCGCGACGCCGAGCAACGGCCAGACGCGCTCCTGCACCTCGGCCGAGATCGCCGCGATCGTGATGCCCACCGCGACAAGCGCGACCACCCGGTGGTTCGCGTCGAACACCGGCACCACCACGCGCACTGACGGACCGAGCGAACCGGTGTAGGTCTCGGACACCACGCCGCCCTGTTGCGCCGCTTCGATATGCCCGAGGAATCGCTGGCCGATCAACGCCGGATTCGGGTGTGTGTAACGGATTCCTTGCGGCGACATGATCGTCACGAAGTCCACCCGCGTGTCCACGAGCACCCGTTGCGCGTACGGCTGCAGCTCCGCGGTCGGGTCGGCGGTGGCCGCCGCGCGCGCGACGTCCGGCGCGTCGGCGATCGAGCGGGCCACCGCGAGCGACTGTTCCCCGGCCCGGTCGGTCGTCGTGCGCCGGGCGTCGAGATAGGCGATAGTGATCCCGCCGGAGACGAGCACGAGCAAGATCGCCAGCTGCAGCACCAGCAGCTGACGGGCCAGGCTCCAGCGGCTCGTCCGGATCCGAGGTGTCGGGGGCACCCGCTCATACCAGCACACACCCGGGTCCGGCGGCACTCCGGCGCCGCCGCCGGGAAGTCCACACCGGACTCCTCCCGCCGCGAACTCAATGAACACAACGGTGACGCCGGTCATATCCGCCCCGCATAGTGACCCGCGTTCCCCCCACCCGAGCTGGAGGCAACGGTGCCTACACCGACCCCCGAGTCCCACACAGCGGCCGTGCCCAAGCGCGACCGCACGCGTTACCTGTACCTGGCCGTGATCGCCGCCGTAGTGCTGGGCGTCGCGGTCGGGCTGCTCTGGCCGTCCGTCGGCAAGAGCCTCGCCCCGCTGGGCACCGGCTTCGTCAACCTGATCAAGATGATGATCTCGCCGATCATCTTCTGCACCATCGTGCTGGGCATCGGCTCGGTCGCGAAGGCGGCGAAGGTCGGCAAGGTCGGCATCACCGCGCTGGTCTACTTCATCGTGATGTCGACGTTCGCGCTCGCGATCGGGCTCGTCGTCGGCAACCTGCTGCACCCGGGCAGCGGCCTGCACCTCAACCCGGCCGACGTGTCGAAGGTGCACCAGCAGGCCAAGGGCGAGGGCGGGGTCGACTTCCTGCTCGGGATCATCCCGAAGACCTTCGTGTCCGCGTTCACCGAGGGCCAGGTGCTGCAGACGCTGCTCGTGGCGCTGCTGGCCGGGTTCGCGCTGCAGAAGCTCGGCAAGCGCGGGGAGCCGATCCTGCGCGGCATCGAGCACATCCAGCGGCTGGTGTTCCGCATCCTGTCGATGATCATGTGGGCCGCCCCGGTGGGCGCGTTCGGCGCGATCGCCGCGGTGGTCGGCGCGACCGGCTGGGGCGCGCTGCGCAGCCTGCTGGTGATCATGCTCGGCTTCTACCTGACGTGCCTGGTGTTCGTGTTCGGCGTCCTCGGCGCGGTGCTGTGGCTCGGCGCGCGGGTCAACATCTTCAGCCTGCTGCGCTATCTCGGCCGCGAATTCCTGCTGATCCTCTCGACGTCCTCTTCGGAATCCGCACTGCCGCGGCTGATCGCGAAGATGGAGCACCTCGGGGTCAGCAAGCCGGTCGTCGGCATCACGGTGCCCACCGGGTACTCGTTCAACCTCGACGGCACCGCGATCTACCTGACGATGGCGACGCTGTTCATCGCCACCGCGCAGGACCAGCCGCTCGCGCTCGGCGAGCAGATCACCTTGCTGCTGTTCATGATCATCGCGTCGAAGGGCGCGGCGGGCGTCAGCGGCGCCGGCATCGCGACCCTGGCCAGCGGCCTGCAGTCGCACCGCCCGGAACTCGTCGACGGCGTCGGCTTCATCCTCGGCATCGACCGGTTCATGTCCGAAGCCCGAGCGCTGACGAACTTCGCGGGCAACGCGGTCGCGACCGTCCTCATCGGATCGTGGATGAAGGAATTCGACCGGGAACGCTCGCAGCAGGTGTTCGCCGGGCAGGCGCCGTTCGACGAAGCCACCCTGCTCGACGAGCACGTCCCCGCCCCATCCCCCGGGGACAGCCGCGAGCAGGAGAAGAGCGCCGCGCTGACCTAGCGTCACCCGCGCGGCCGCGAAGTGTGCCGTGGTGCGAGCCTCCCCCTGCTCGCACCACGGCACACTTTTTTGTCCGAGCGCCGGGCGTGCGCCAGCCCCTGCCGAGCCGGCGTTCCCGCGCGCTCGTCACGGCATTGCGCTCGATACTCGCGCGCAGCCATGTCGAAACTCCCGCCGCGACGCCGCGGCGGGACGGCGCGCTCGCCGAGGTCCATTGAGCGCGCCGTGCACCGGTCAGACCTTCTCGGCCAACTGTTCCCGTTCCGCCCGGCGCGCGGCGGCCTGACGCAGCGCCCGGGCGGCCGCGAGCGCGAACACCAGCATGGCCACGAACATCGCGGTGGCCACAAAGGACGGTGTGCCGAGACCGCCGCCGGTCTGGAGCCCGCCGAGCACCGCGACGCCGAGCACGGTGCCCGACTGCCTCGCCGCGTTGAGCAGCCCGCTCGCCAGCGCGGTGCGGCCGGCGGGCGCGGTCTCCATCACCAGGGTGATCTGCGGAACCGCGGAAAGCCCGAACCCGCAGCCCAGCAGGAAAAGCGCGACGCTCAACGGCACCATGCCGCTCCCGCCGAACAGCGCCAGCGCCGCCCCGCCCGCCACGGTGAGGACCAGCCCGGCGACCAGGACCCTGGCCGGGCCGATCCGGCCGACGAGCCGCCCCGCCACCAACGGCATCAGGGTGATGGGCAGCGCCGAGGGCAGGAAGCTCAGCCCCGCTTGCCACGGCGCGAAATGCCGCACGTCCTGCAGATAGACGCTGAGCACGAACACCATGCCGTAGTAGCCGGCGAAAAGCAGTACGCCCACCGACGCGAAACCGCGGAAACCGGGCGCCCGCAACAGATCCGCCGGAAGCATCGGCTCGGCGGCCGTCCGCTGCCGGACCGCGAAGGCCGCTCCGGCGGCCACGGCGACGGCGAACGCGATCACCGGCAGCGGAGCCGTCCAGCCCTGCTGATGGCCCTCGGTCAGCGCCAGGGCGAGGCCCGACAGGATCAGGACGGCCAGCAGCTGGCCGGGGACGTCCTGCCGGCGGGATTTGTTGGGAGCCAAGGCAGGCAGGCCCCGCTGGGTGAGCAGCAGGGCGATCGCCGCCAGCGGGACGTTGACGTAGAAGATGCTTCGCCAGCCCAGGGTGTCGACGACCAGCCCGCCCAGGATCGGGCCGAACGCCGCGGGGCTGCCGGCCACCGTGGCCCAGACCGCGATCGCCCGCGCCCGCGCCTTGGCGTCGGTGTAGGCCGCGGTGAGCACCAGCAGCGAGGACGGAACCAGCAGGACCGCGCCGAGTCCCTGCAGCATCCGCGCCGCCACCAGGAACGGCCCGTTGGGCGCGACCCCGCACAGCGCCGAGGCGATGCCGAACAGCGCCACGCCGGCGCGGAAGATCTTCGAAGCGCCGAACCGGTCGCTCAGCGCGGCGCCGGCCAGCAGCAGGCTCGCCAGGATCACCACGTACCCGTCGACCACGAGCTGCATGGTGTCGATGCCGGTGCGCAGGCTGGCCTGCATCGTCGGAATGGCGACGTTGACGATCGTGGTGTCCACGATGATCATGCCGTATCCCAGGCAGACGGCGGCCAGCACCTTGCCCGGTCGTACCCCAGTGTCGTTGACCACGACGGCGAGATTAACACCCAATAGTTGGGTGCACAACGATTGGACTGTCCTCCGATGTCGCTGTGGTTCAATCTGGGAGTCGAACGGAGGACACATGACTCGAACCACCGGGACCGAGGGGCGGCCGCTCGTCCCCGAGGAGCTCTCGGACCGGGTCGACTGTCTGCTGAGCAAGGTCGCCGAAGCCGTTCGCAAGGACACCGACGCGACCTTCGCGTCCCTCGACATCCGCGGCGCGCACCACAGCGTGCTGCGCATGCTCGGCGTGTGCGGGCCGCTGGCGCAGAAGGATCTCGCCGCCCGGCTCCGCGTGGACTCGAGCACCATCGTCGACCTCGTCGACCAGCTGGAGGGCCGGGGCCTGGCCGAGCGCCGCCGCGACCTGAAGGACCGCCGGGTCTACCTGGTCGAGCTCACCGAGAGCGGGCAGCGCCTGCTCGCCGCCGCGGACGAACGGGTCGGCGGCCTGCGCCGCGACGTCTTCGCCGCGTTGTCGGCGGCGGAGTACGAGCAGTTGCGCGGCCTGCTGGACAAGCTGTCGACGCGGTGGACCACGAGCGCCTGACGCGCTCACAGCACCATCAGGTCCGTCGCCACCACGACCTCGCCGCCGAATTCCCGGCGCGCGGCCGACTTCCACACCTCGTCCGGCACTCCGTCCGGCGGGAACAACGACGTCAGCACCAGCGTCGCGACCCCGGCCTCCTCGGCGGTCCGCGCCGCGTCGCCGACCGTGCTGTGCGCCCGCAGCATGCGTTCGCGGAACGCCGGTCCCCCGAAACCGCCCGCGCCGTCTTCCAGCGCCGGCGGGTAAACCGCTTCGTGGACAAGCACATCCGCTCCCTCGGCCAGCTTCGCCAGGTTCGCGCAGTACGCGGTGTCGCCGGAGAAAACGACCGACCTGTCCTCGGTGTCGAAGCGATAGCCGAACGCGGGGACCACCGGCGGATGGTCGACGAGCGCGGCGGTGACCCGCACCCGGGCGTCCTCGTGCACGACCCCGGGGCCGGAAATCTCGCGCTCCCGCAGGAACGGCCGCAGCGGCGGGCGCCCCTCGTCCCGGATCCGGGTCGCGATGTCGTAGGCCTGGAAGCCGAAGAAGTGCCCGACCATGTCCGCCAGCGGCGGCGGCCCCAGCACGTCGACCGGCGCGCGCAGCCGGGACCACGCCGCCTGGAAGAGGAATCCGAGATCCGCCGTGTGATCGGAATGCAGGTGCGTGACGAACACCGCCGCGAGCGAGCCGAGCGGGATCCCGGCCGCCACCAGCTGGCGGGCGACGCCGTTGCCGCAGTCCACCAGATAGGTCGCCTGCCCGGCCCGGACCGCGTGGCAGGGCGCGCTGCGGCCGGGTTTCGGCGTCGGTCCCCCTCCGGTTCCCAGTGTCACGACTTCGGTGCGCATCCGTCCTCCTGTGCGTTCATCGCGAGGAGCAGCCGAAAAATGCGGACTGCATGGGATTTTGCGAACAACCGTCGCCGAGCCGCCGGCTCCGGGTTCAAATGGGGTGACGATCTCCCCCGACCTTCGGAGGCTAGCGCATGCCCGAACAGCCCCGCCGTGAACCGGCGCCGGTCCCGGTGGCGCACCTTGCCCAGAACGAGGGAATCTTCGGCCCGGTCGCCGCCGCCCGGCGCGCGATCGCCGAGGCGGCCGGGCGCGGCAACCGCTACCCGGAGGCGGGCACGGGCGCCCTGCGCCGGGCGATCGGCGCGCGGTACGGGATCCCGGCGGAGCGGATCGTGGTGGCCGCGGGCAGCACGGCGGTGATCCATTACCTGTCCCTGTGCCTGCTCGGCCCCGGCGACGAGGTGGTGTTCGGCCATCCGACGTTCGTCGCCTACCGGCTCGAAACGGCGAACCGGGGCGCCACCGCGGTTCCGGTGCCGCTGACCGAACACGGCAGTTACGATCTCGACAGCCTGCTCGCGGCGGTGACGCCGCGGACGAAACTGGCCTATGTCACCAATCCCAACAACCCCACCGGCGGAATGGTCGCCCGCGACGAGGTGCGCGCCTTCCTCGACGCGCTGCCGGCACACGTGCTCCCGGTGATCGACGAAGCCTACTTCGACTACGTCGAGGATCCCGGATATCCCGACTCCATCAAGGAATTCTGCTCGGAGGACCGGCCGGTCGCGGTGCTCCGGACGTTCTCGAAGATCTTCGGCCTCGCCGGCCTCCGGGTCGGTTTCGGGGTGCTGCCCGCGGAAATCGCCAAAGCCGCCCGGAAAATCCAGGTCCCCTACGACGTCAACGGGCCGGCGGCGGCCGCGGCGCTGGCCACCCTCGACGCGCCGGAGCACGAGATAGCCGAACGCCGCGCGGCCACCGCCGCGGGCCGGGAGCTGCTGGTGTCCCGCCTGCGCGCGCTCGGCTTCGCCCCGCTGCCGAGCGTGGCGAACTTCGTCCAGGTGCGGGTCGGCGACGCTCGCGCGGTCGCCGAATCGCTGGCGGCCGAGGGCGTCTTCGTCCGGCCGCTCGGGTCGTGGGGCGCCCCGGACAGCATCCGGGTCACCATCGGTCCACCGTCCGAAATGGACAGATTCGCCGAAGTGTTCGGCAGGGTCGCGCGGAGGACTCCCGCGGACAGCTGACGCCAGGCATCCCCCGCGCCGCCGCGAGTTCCGCTCGCGGGGCGCCGAGCCGTGCGCCCGGGAACGCGAGCGCCCGGAGACCGGCCGCGCTCGCGTGCGGTCGCAAGGCTTTCTACCGGAAACGACCGGTCGACCGGTCACCTACTGGAGGGAAACGCATGATCAACAACGTGGTTATCGTCGGCGGGGGGACCGCGGGCTGGATGACGGCCTCGTACCTCAAGGCGGCGTTCGGCGACCGCGTCTCCGTCACCCTGGTCGAATCCGGCAAGGTGGGCGCGATCGGCGTCGGCGAGGCGACGTTCAGCGACATCCGGCACTTCTTCGAGTTCCTGGACCTCAGGGAAGAGGAGTGGATGCCCGAGTGCAACGCCACCTACAAGCTCGCGGTGCGCTTCCAGGACTGGCGCAAGCCCGGTCACCACTTCTACCACCCGTTCGAACAGGTCGGCTCGGTCGACGGATTCCCGCTCACCGACTGGTGGCTCAAGGCGGGCGAGACCGACCGCTTCGACAAGGACTGTTTCGTCATGGCTTCGGTGTGCGACGCCGAACGCAGCCCGCGCCACCTCAACGGCCTGATGCTCGAACAGTCCTACGACGAGCACGCCGCCGAACCGCGCGGGCTCACGATGTCGGAGCACCAGGGAAAGACCCAGTTCCCCTACGCCTACCACTTCGAAGCCGCGCTGCTGGCGAAGTTCCTCACCCGGTACTCGACCGACCGCGGCGCGAAGCACATCGTGGACGACGTGCAGGAGGTGCTGCTGGACGAGCGCGGCTGGATCACCGGCGTCCGCACCGCCGAGCACGGCGTCGTCGGAGGCGACCTGTTCATCGACTGCACCGGCTTCCGCGGCCTGCTGATCAACAAGGCGCTCGACGAGCCGTTCCAGTCCTATCAGGACATGCTGCCCAACGACAGCGCGGTGGCCCTGCAGGTCCCGTTCGACATGCGCGAACGCGGGATCCGCCCGTGCACCACGGCGACCGCGCAGGAGGCGGGCTGGATCTGGACGATCCCGCTCTTCGGCCGGATCGGCACCGGCTACGTCTACGCCAAGGACTACTGCACGCCCGAGGAGGCGGAGCGCACCCTGCGCGCGCACGTCGGGCCGGAGGCCGCGGAGGTCGAGGCCAACCACATCCGGATGCGGATCGGCCGCACCCGCAACTCCTGGGTCCGCAACTGCGTGGCCGTCGGCCTTTCCAGCGGTTTCGTCGAACCGCTCGAATCCACCGGCATCTTCTTCATCCACCACGCGGTGGAGCAGCTGGTGAAGAACTTCCCCGCCGCCGGGTGGAATCCCGTGCAGACCGCCCGCTACAACGACGCCGTCGCACACGTGATGGACGGCGTGCGCGAGTTCCTGGTCCTGCACTACAAGGCCGCCGCGCGGTCGGACACGCAGTACTGGCGCGACGCCAAAACGCGCGTCGCCCCGGACGGGCTCGAAGAGCGCATCGAGATGTGGAAGACCCAGCTGCCCGACAGTGAAACGGTTTTCCCCTACTACCATGGACTTCCGCCCTACTCGTACATGTGCATCCTGCTCGGGATGGGCGGGATTCCCCTCCGGCACTCCCCCGCACTCGATCTCGCCGACGTGAGCAGCGCGAAGAAGGAATTCGAGGAAATCCGGCTGAAGGGCGACGAATTGGTCCGGTCCCTGCCCACCCCGTACGACTACTTCGCCCACATGCGCGGCTGAGCGGCCGGGTCGTCGAAAGGACCGCAATGGACATCCTCGGGCTGCTCGCCCGCTCGCTCCACGTCGGCGCGGCCGTCGCCGCGGTCCTTCTGGTGGCCGCCGCCGGCCGGTTCGCCGCCCGGCGGCTCCGGCAGCCCGAGGTCGTCGGCGAGATCCTGTGCGGGGTGCTCGCCGGGCCGGTCGTCGTCGGCCTCGCCGGACCGGCGGCGCTCCGGACGGTGCTCCCGCCCGACGTTCTCGAGGTGCTCAAGATCCTCGCCACGGCCGGGGTGGTGCTGTTCCTGACCGGCCTGACCCACGGCTCCCGGGTCAGCACCAGCCCCGCCGAACGCCGCTCGCTTCCGTGGACGGCGGCGGGCGCGTTCGTTCCGTCGCTGCTCGCGGGCGCGGCACTGGCGTGGTGGATCTGCGCGTCCGGGCAGCCGCCGCTGCGGGGCACGGCCCCGGCCTGCGCGTTCGTCCTGTTCCTGGCGGTCGCGTTCTCGGTCACCGCCGCGCCGGTGCTGGCGCGGATCCTGGCCGACCGGGGGCTCGCCGAGGTGCCGGTGGGCCGGATCGCGCTGAAGACCGCGCTTCTCGTCGACAGCGCCGCCTGGCTCCTGCTGACGGTCGCGGTCGGGCTCGCCAGCGGAAGTTCGGCCGGTTTCGTCCGGGCGCTGGTCGTCGTAGTCGGCGCGGTGGTCGTGGCGGCGATCCTGCACCGCCTGCTGCGCACCGGCAAGGCCGGCGCCTGGTGCGCCCGGTCGCCGCGCGGTGCGGCGGCGGTCCTCGCCGTGCTGGCACTGGCCGCGGCGTTCTCCGCGGAACGGCTGGGGATGACCGCAATCCTGGGCGCGGTGCTCGTCGGCGCGGTGCTCCCGGCCGAAGCCTCGTCCCCGTGGCGGGATGCGGTCCGGCCCGTGGCGGCGACCGGGCGCGGGCTCGTGCCGCTGTTCTTCGTGATCACCGGGGTGAACGTGTTCCTCACCGCGTTCGGCGCCACTCCCCCGATGCTCGTCGTCGTGGTGCTCGTCGCCGGCCTTCTGGCGAAGCTGCTGGGCGGCTACGCGGGCGCGCGGCTGGGCGGGCACTCCCGGCTGACGGCCTTTCGGCTCGGGGCACTGGTGAACACCCGGGGACTGACCGAACTCGTGGTGCTGCAAGTGGGCTACAGCGCCGGAATCATCTCCGACGCGCTCTTCTTTTCCCTGCTGGTGCTGGCACTGGCGGCCACCGCCATGACGGGCCCGCTGCTGGCGCTCGCCGACAGAATCGAAACCCGGGGCGCCGCGGTGCCGGCGCACCCTTCGTCCGGAAGCGGTGTGCGATGACCAACTCCCTCAAGAAGCTCGCCGACGAGAGCCTGCTGGACGGCTTCCGGTCGATGATGCGCAGTTTCCCCACCGGGGTCGCGGTGGTGACCGCGCTCGACGAGGCAGGCGAGCCGGTCGGCATGACGTGCTCAGCGGTGTGCAGCGTGACGCTGGCCCCGCCGACCCTGCTGGTCTGCCTGCGCGTCGGGCCCACGCTGAAGGCGGTGACCGGCGGCAAGATCTTCGCCGTCAACTTCTTGCACAGCAAGGCCCGCGCGGTGGCCGAGCTCTTCGCCTCCGGCGCCGCCGACCGGTTCGACCACGTCACCTGGGCAGCCGGCGCGAACGGCGGTCCCCGGCTCGTCCGCGACGCGCACGTGATCGCGTGCTGCCGCGTGAGCAAGACGGAGCCGGTCGGCGACCACGTCGTGGTGTTCGGCGAGGTCGAGACCGTCGAGGAACAGGACGGGCACCGGCCGCTGCTCTACGGCCGCCGGCGCTATCACGCCTGGCCGTCGCACTGAGCCCCCTTCAGCAAGCAGTGCGGCCGTCGTATCCCTGCCGCGACACCGCGATCGCCTCGCGGTGTCGTTCCGCCCAGTCGACCAGGCCGGACAGCGAGTCGTACAGTTCGCGGGCCATCTCGGTCGCCTCGTACTCGACGCGCGGCGGGACCGTCGGGTAGACCGTGCGCGTCAGCAGGCCGTCGCGTTCCAGGTTTCGCAGGGTGAGCGTGAGCATGCGGCGGCTGATCCCCTGCACCGAGCGTTCGAGTTCGGTGAACCGCACCGGGCCGCGCGTCGCTTCCAGCAGGATGCCGATCACCCACTTCCCGCTGATCCGGTTCACGACCTCCATCACCGTGCACACCGCGAATTTCGCCGGGTCGAAGTCCGTGGCCTCATCGGTCACAGCGATGTTCCCCTGGGACATGAAAGTGCCTCCTTCCGCAGTCCTCCATGGTCACACATGATGGGCACTGTAACAAGAGATGCCCTGGCTACGACCAGCGGAAACTCTACCCTGTGCCGGTTATGGAGGACTTTGTCATGCCCGAAACCGCTCGGCATCGCGGCGCGGCGCTCGCCGTGCTGTCGGCCGCCTCGCTGATGGTGGTGCTCGACAGCTCGATCGTCGCGGTGGCCCTGCCGGTGATCCAGACCGACCTCGGGTTCAGCGCGCCCGGGCTCGCCTGGGTGGTCAACGCCTACCTCGTCGCGTTCGGCGGCCTGCTCATGCTCTCCGGACGCCTTGGCGACCTCGTCGGACGGCGGCGGGTCTTCCTCGTCGGCATCGTGGTTTTCACCGCCGCTTCGCTGGCTGCCGGCCTTTCGCCGAACGCGACCACGCTGGTGGTCGCGCGGTTTATTCAAGGCGTCGGCGGGGCTCTGGCGTCGGCGGTCGTCTTGGGAATGATCGTGACGCTCTATCCCGAGCCGCGCGCCCGGGTCCGTGCGATCGGCGTCTACAGCTTCACCCAGGCCGCGGGCGCGTCGATCGGGATGGTTGCCGGAGGCGCGCTTACCCAAGGGCTGGACTGGCATTGGACCTTCTACATCAACCTGCCCATCGGCATCGCCGCGCTCGTGCTGACGCCGTTGGTCGTCGCCTCCGACCGCGGTCTCGGCCTGCGCACCGGCATCGACGTCCTGGGCGCGCTGCTGGTCACGGCTGGCGTGATGCTGCTGGTGCTGGGCATCGTGCAAGCAGGCGACGCGGGCTGGACGTTCCTGACGATCGCGACGCTTGCGTCCGCCGTCGTCTTGCTCCTGCTTTTCCTGCTGCGCCAAGCCCGGACGCGAACCCCGTTGCTGCCGCTGCGCTTGCTCCGGGTGCGCGCGATCAGCGGCGCCAACCTGACCATGGTCGTGATGGTCGCCGGGTTCCTCGGATTCCAGTTCGTCACCGCGCTGTACTTGCAGCAGGTTCTCGGTTTCGACGCGCTCACAACGGGTTTCGCCTTCGTTCCGACGCCGGTCATGATCGCCGCGTTCTCGCTCGGCCTGGCCGACTGGCTGAACACCCGCTTCTCCCCGCGCGCGGTTCTGGTCGCGGGCCTGCTGACGACGTCGGTCGCTTTCCTGTACCTGACCCAGGTCCAGACTTCTGGCGGCTACGCGTCGCACGTGCTGCCGTCGCTGATCCTGATGGGCGCCGGGGCGGGGATGGCGATCCCGGCGCTGATGGGCTTGGCGATGTCCGCCGCGACCCCTAAGGACTCCGGCGTGACGTCCGGGTTGATCACCACGACGCAGCAGGTCGGCGGCGCTCTGGGGACGGCCGTGCTGGCCACCGCCGTCGCGACCCGGACGGCCGAGATGCTGAGCGGGGGTGCTTCGGAGAAGGAGGCGCTGGCGTCGGGATTCCGGGTGGCGTACGGCTTCAGCGCCGGATTGACCGCTCTCGCCGCGATCCTCGCCGCAGTGATCCTGGGCCGCCGAGTCGCTGCGGCTCCCGCGGACACCCCCGCCGAACCGGTCGCATCCTGACCTGGTGCGCCGTGAGTGGCGATGCCGCTCCCACTGGGATCGCCACTCACGAGACCGCGGCGCTAAGTCGCTTGCCCGGTCGCCGCGAGGTAACCGGCCAGCCCGTGGTGGCCCCGCCGCATCATCCACGCGTGGTTGGCGCGGAAGAACGGCCGGGCGACCACGTCCAGCCTGCGCAGCAACGGTTTCCGCACCCGAACGTGTTGCGTGATCTCCAGCCGGGAGCCCTCGCCCTCGGCGTGGATCGCCCCGGCGAGCACCCCGTCGAGGTCCCCGCTCAACCGGACCCGCACCCGCAGCCCCGCGGCGTCCTGCTGCTCCCGGCGCATCGCGATGACGATCCGGTACGGCAGCCGGGAACGGCAGACGATCTGGGCGGTGTCGTCGTCGACCCGGCGCACCGACTGGACGTCCGGCCACCACCGCGGATAGGACTCGAGATCGACGATCGCGTCGAACACCCGTCCCGGGAGAGTCGGCAGCCACCAGTCGCTCCGGAACGAGTACTCGGCGTCCTTCTTCTCAAGGACCACAGTCCGCCCCTCTCTCCCGATCAGCGGAACACGCGCTTGTCGATCTTGACCGTCGTTTCCTAGGCTGGCCATCCCTTGGGTACGCCGCCGCCTGAACCGTCGAGGAGGCTTGGCCGTGCCATCAGCCGCCCGAACCGCCCTGGCCGCACTGCTGACCGCGACGCTAGTCGGCTGCGGCTCCCCCGCGCCGCCGGCCGCGCCCGCTTTCACCGCGACCCTCACCTCGCCGACGAACGTCGTCCTGCACTGGCCGCCCGACCCGGCCGCGGCGGGCTACCTCCTCGAATACGCCAACGCCGCCGACGGCCCGTGGACCGCGCTGCAGTACCTTCCGCCCGGCCAGACTTCTTATACCCACCCGAACCTGATCCCGGAAACGCCGTTCTACTACCGAGTCCGTTCTTTCGCCGGTCCGGTATCGACGACTGTTTCGGCGGGTGGCACGCCGGCACCCGGCACCGCTGCTCCTCCGGCGACGTCTGCCTCGCAGTCCGCCCCGGCCAACCTGACCGCGACACCCGCACCGGACCAGAGCCTGCACTTCGCCTGGAGCGACCGTTCGACCGACGAAGCCGGTTTCCTGCTGGAAATCCGCCGCCCGAACACATCGGACTTCACCCCGGTCGAGGTGACCGATCCCAACGCGACGCAATGCGCGCTGTCACTCTTGCCTGGCGAACAAGGCTCGGTTTTCCGGGTCCGCGCCTTGTCCTACGGCCCGCTCTCCCCGGTCGTCGAGCGCACGACCGGAAAGGACTGATTCCTTCCGCCGCCCAGCAAAGAGCCGCCCGATGCGGAACCGGGCGGCTCTTTGCTGTCTCGCGTAGCGCGGCTGGGTGCGGGCAGGCCGCGTCAGGCCGGGTTCAGCACCTCCGCGAGGAACTCGCCGGTGTAGCTCCCCTCGGTGGCCGCGACCTGTTCGGGCGTGCCCTCGGCGATCACCGTGCCGCCGCCGGAACCGCCCTCCGGGCCCATGTCCACGATCCAGTCGGACGTCTTGATCACGTCGAGGTTGTGCTCGATCACGATCACCGTGTTTCCCTTGTCCACCAGGCCGTTGATCACGCCGATCAGCTTGCTGATGTCCTCGAAGTGCAGGCCGGTGGTCGGCTCGTCGAGGATGTAGACGGTCTTGCCGGTGGAGCGCTTCTGCAGTTCGCTCGCCAGCTTCACGCGCTGGGCCTCGCCGCCGGACAGGGTCGGCGCGGGCTGGCCCAGGCGGACGTAGCCGAGGCCGACGTCGACGAGGGTCTGCAGGTGCCGGTGGATCGCCTTGATCGGCTCGAAGAACTCGGCGGCCTCCTCGATCGGCATGTCCAGCACGTCGGACACCGTCTTGCCCTTGTAGTGCACCTCGAGCGTTTCCCGGTTGTACCGGGCGCCCTTGCACACCTCGCACGGGACGTAGACGTCCGGCAGGAAGTTCATCTCGATCTTGATCGTGCCGTCGCCCGCGCACGCCTCGCAGCGCCCGCCCTTGACGTTGAACGAGAAGCGCCCCTGCTGGTACCCGCGGACCTTCGCCTCGGTGGTGGCGGCGAACAGCTTGCGCACGTGGTCCCACACGCCGGTGTAGGTAGCCGCGTTGGAGCGCGGCGTGCGGCCGATCGGCGACTGGTCGACGCGCACCAGCTTGTCGACGTTCGCGAGGCCGTTGACCCTGGTGTGCCGGCCCGGGACCTGGCGCGCGCCGTTGAGCTTGTTCGCCAGCACCTGCGCGAGGATGTCGTTGACCAGCGTCGACTTGCCCGACCCGGACACGCCGGTGATCGACACGAGGCAGCCGAGCGGGAACGACACGTCGATGCCGCGCAGGTTGTGCTCGCGCGCGCCCACCACGGTGAGCTGCCGCTTCTTGTCGACCGGCCGGCGGATCGCCGGGATCTCGATCTGCCGCCGCCCGGACAGGTACGCGCCGGTGATCGAATCCTTGTTCTTCAGGATCTTCTTGTACGGGCCGCTGTGCACGATGTGCCCGCCGTGCTCGCCCGCCCCCGGGCCGATGTCGACCACCCAGTCGCTGGCCCGGATGGTGTCCTCGTCGTGCTCGACCACGATCAGCGTGTTGCCGAGGTTGCGCAGCCGGGTCAGCGTCTCGATCAGCCGGTGGTTGTCGCGCTGGTGCAGGCCGATCGACGGCTCGTCCAGCACGTACAGCACGCCCACCAGGCCGGAGCCGATCTGCGTCGCCAGCCGGATGCGCTGCGCCTCGCCGCCGGACAGCGTGCCGGACGCGCGGTCGAGCGACAGGTAGGTGAGCCCGACGTCGAGCAGGAAGCGCAGCCGCGCCTGGATCTCCTTCAGCACCGCGCCCGCGATCATCGTCTCGCGTTTGCCGAGCACCAGGTGGTCGAGGAACTCCGACGCCTCCGCGATGGACAGCGCGCAGACCTCGGCGATCGACCGGTCGCCCTGCGTCGCGTGCTCCAGCGTGACCGCGAGGATTTCCGGCTTGAGCCGGGTGCCCTGGCACGCCGGGCACGGCACCTCGCGCATGTAGCCCTCGTACCGCTCGCGCATGTACTCCGAGTCGGTCTGCTCGAGGCGGCGCTCCAGGAACGGGATGACGCCCTCGAAGGCCGCGTAGTACGAGCGCTGCCTGCCGTACCGGTTGCGGTAGCGGACGTGCACCTGCTCGTCGACGCCGTGCAGCACCGCCTTCTGCACCTTCGCCGGGAGCCGCCGCCACGGCGTGTCCATGCGGAACCCGACCGCCTCCGACAGCGATTCCAGCAGCCGCAGGAAGTAGTCGGCGCTCTGCCCGCCCGCCCACGGCGCGATGGCGCCCTCGGCCAGCGACAGCTCGTCGTCCGGCACCACCAGCTCCGGGTCGACCTCCTTGCGGATGCCGATGCCGGTGCACTCGGGGCACGCGCCGTAGGGCGAGTTGAAGGAGAACGACCGGGGTTCGAGATCCTCGATCGCCAGCGGGTGGCCGTTGGGGCAGGCCAGGTTCTCGGAGAAGCCGCGCACCCGGTGCGGGTCGTTCTCGTCCAGGTCGACGAAGTCGAGTTCGATCAGGCCGTCGGCCAGCCGCAGCGCCGTTTCCACCGAGTCGGTGAGCCGCTGCCGCGCGCTGGTCTTGACCGCGAGCCGGTCGATCACCACGCCGATCTGGTGCTTTTCCTGCTTCTTCAGCTTCGGCGGGTCGGTGAGCGGATGCACCGTGCCGTCGACGACCACGCGCGCGTAGCCCTGCTGCTGCAGGTTCTGGAACAGGTCGAGGTACTCGCCCTTGCGCCCGCGCACGACCGGCGCGAGCACCTGGAACTTGGTGCCCTCGGGCATTTCCAGCACCTGGTCGACGATCTGCTGCGGGGTCTGCTTGCTGATCGCCTCGCCGCACTTGGGGCAATGCGCCTTGCCGGCGCGGGCGTAGAGCAGCCGCAGGTAGTCGTAGACCTCGGTGATGGTGCCGACGGTCGACCGCGGGTTGCGCGAGGTCGACTTCTGGTCGATCGACACCGCGGGCGAGAGGCCCTCGATGAAGTCGACGTCCGGCTTGTCCATCTGCCCGAGGAACTGCCGGGCATACGCCGACAGCGACTCCACGTACCGCCGCTGCCCCTCGGCGAAGATCGTGTCGAAGGCAAGACTCGACTTGCCCGACCCGGACAGGCCGGTGAACACGATCATGCTGTCGCGGGGCAGATCGAGATCCACGCCGCGGAGGTTGTGCTCGCGCGCTCCGCGAACAACGAGGCGATCAGCCACGCCTTCGTCCCTTCCATCGTTCTGCTCGGTGGCCCGCCGGGAGATCCGGTGCCGACGGACGTGCCCAGGGTAGGGACGACCACCGACAAAAACCGGACCGCACGTGTTCTGCCTGGGCTTTTCCGCTCGCCGGGGGCCTGGGGAAGCGGCCCGCGGCGGGGTCGCCGGACGCTGTCGGAGGCCCCGCGCGGCGGAGCGGGTGCGCGGGCTGGCCCGGTTCCACGATACAGGTCGGCGAAGGCCGCCCGGCCCGGGTGCGCGGCCCCCGGGGACCGGCCGGGGGCAGGGCGCCGCGGCGGGTTTTCCGGAATTTGTCGGACCCGGCCGATAGATTCCGGGCGTGGCAAGCGACGAAGCCGGAGCGGTGCGGATCTACGCGGCGGGGAAAGGCGGCGACAGCCCGGGACCGGGCGGCTGGTCCGCGGTGCTGAAGTACGGCGAGCATCAGAAATCCCTCGTTGGCGGAGCGGCGGACACGACCGCCGGCCGGATGGCGGTGACGGCGGCGCTGGAAGCGCTCGAAAGCTTGAAACGGCCGGTCCGCGTGCACCTCTACAGCGACAGCGAGTACCTGCGCACCGCGCTGGACGACCAGGCGTCCGACGACCTCCTCGCCCGGCTCCGCACCTGCGCCGCTCGCCACCGGATCACCTGGCGGGCGGCCGAGGATCCGGACGCCCGCGCCCTTCTCGCCGAACTGGCCGGCCGCGCGGCGGAAGCGCGCCCGACCGGGCGGCCGGTCGCGCCGCCGGAGGACGACGAGTGCAGGCACGGCATGACCAAGGCGTACTGCGCCGACTGCCGTCAGCTCGACGCGGGAGTCCTGCCGAACGGATACCGCACGGCGGGCGGCAACGCCTACCACAACGACGCCGACTGCTACTGGCTGCGCAGGGGCCAGCAGCGGCAGGAGCGGATGGGCCGCGACACTCACGAGATCGTCCGGATCGCGTGGGCGTCGGTGATCCCGGGCGAGCTCGCACCGTGCGAGCACTGCTGCACGCCGGAGTGGCTGCAGCGGCGTCGGCGCGGCGGAGGGTTCAGCCGCTCTGCATGACGCACCGGACCCGGTCGAACCGGCCCGCGGCGAGGTCGTCCTCGCGGATCAGCCAGTACAGCACGCCGACGTCGCCCCAGATCAGGCCCGCGTCGCCGTCGCTGTCGATCTGGGCGAGCAAAGCCCAGCGCAGCGCCTCGTCGGCGAGCTCCCCCTCGGCCGCGTCGTCCGGCAGGACCGCCGCGGCGACCTCATCCTCCGGCGGGCCCTGGATCGGCCACGAGCAGCCGCCGATCTGGTGGTACGGCGCGGCCGTCGACTCCCGGAGGCGGTCGAAGAACTCCTCGGACCAGTTGCCCGGATCAGACAGCGGGAGCCCGTCGCGGGCGAGCGTGCGGCGCAGCACCTCCTGTTCGGAGTTCGGGAAAGTCCCGGTGATTTCCGCGGACACCTCCAGCCGCGGATAGACGTCGACTCCCTCCGGCGCGGCCCGTTCGGCGGTCTCGGCGCCGGCCGGAACGACCACGACCCCGCCGAGAGCGGTCAGGTCGACCGGGGCCTCGGCCTGGAACCAGTCGTCGCAATAGAAGAACAGCAACGAACCCGACGCGGGCAGTTCGATCCCGCCGGGCACGCGGGGCAGCGCCGCGCAGTCCACGGACGCGACGAAGTTCATCGGCAGCTCGCCCCGCCAGACTGGCCATTCGACGTCGGCGGGCAGCGCCGGGCTCCCGCCGAGATAACCGACGCGCGCGCCGCTCCCGCCCACGGCGAGCCGGACCGCGGGCCGGAACACCGTTTCCCACGCCTCGGCCACGTCCGGCGGAAGGTTCTCGCGCGCCAGCTTGGCGAGCGGGTCGATCCAAGAGGTCATGGGACGATCTTGACAGCAGGCACCGACAAAACCGGCCACGTGGCCGCCGCGCGGGTGATCCGGCTACCGTGGGGACTCGTGAACATCGCCGACACCTACACCGGACACGTCGAACCGGGCGGCGACGCCGCGCGCCGGACGCTGGACGGGCTCACCATCACCAAGCTCTCCGTTGGCCCGATGGACAACAACGCGTACCTGCTCGTGTGCCGCGCGGAGAACGAAGCCCTGCTGATCGACGCGGCCAACGACCCGGAGCGCATCTCCGACCTGATCGGCCACGGCCCCGACCGGCCCGCGCTGCGCACCGTCGTGACGACCCACCAGCACGCCGACCACTGGCAGGCACTGGGCGCGGTCGCCGGAGCGAACGGCGCGAACACCGCGGCGCACCCACTGGACGCGGAACCGCTGCCGGTGCCCCCGGACTTCCTGGTCGAACACGGCGACACACTGAAGGTCGGCGAGGTGACGCTGGAAGTGATCCACCTGCGCGGCCACACGCCGGGGTCGATCGCGCTGCTGTACCGGGACCCGAAGGGGCACGGCCACTTGTTCACCGGGGATTCGCTGTTCCCTGGCGGGGTCGGGAAGACGTCGTCTCCGGAGGATTTCGCGTCGCTGCTGGATGATGTGTCGGCGCGGATTTTCGACGAGCTGCCGGACGACACGTGGTTCTATCCGGGGCATGGGGACGACTCGACGCTGGGAGAGCAGCGTCCGCACCTGGCCGAGTGGCGCGAACGCGGCTGGTGACGAGAGTTGTCCTACCCGCGACGATCACGCAGTTACGGCAACTACGGCGGGGGCGTTCCGATCGCCCTGCTGAAGGCAGAGCTTCGACTGCTCCGGAAGCTTTTCCAGCTGCTGTTCCGCAGAAAACGCAGAGGCGGTAACTGGGAACTGCTGCTCGCTCGGCAACGTGCTCACCCCGAGGCCGACCTCGTTCAGGTCCGAAAGGTCTACCAGCTGGCACGGACGGGCACGAAGGCGGTGATCCGCTTCGAGGAATCCGGCAAGAGCAGCGATGCTTGGTTCCACCACCGTCGAGTGACGACTGGCGACTACTTGCTCATCTCAGGAAGCGACGGTTTCGGGCGTCATCACAGGACAATCTGTCGGTACGTAAGCCCTGAACAGATCTACGCCACTGCCCCACGCCATGCGCGTCGCGCATACAACCGGCAGATTTCGCGACAAAGAGTCGGCTGACGTGTCGTCGCGAAACTTCGACGAGCCGCAGGACGACTGGTGAACTAACGACGTCCCTGACGGGGCTGCCTGCTTGCCGGGCGGCCCCGTTTGCCGTTGGCGCCGCGAACAACCGGCAGACCGCAATCCCTGCCAGAAACGAACGATCGTGCTAGAAAGGTGCCATGAGCAAGGGCGAGGCAACCCGGCAGGCCGTGCTGGGCCGGGCCGCTGCGACTGCCAGCCGGATCGGTCTCGCGGGGCTGACCATCGGGTCGCTGGCGGCGGACACCGGGTTGTCCAAGAGCGGGTTGTTCGCCCACTTCCAGTCCAAGGAATCCCTCCAGGCGCAGGTCCTCGCCTACGCACGGGAGCTGTTCACCGACCAGGTCGTGCGTCCGGCACTGGCCGCCCCGAGGGGCGAGGCCAGGGTGCGCGCGCTGTTCGAGCACTGGGTCGCGGCAGGCCGGGAAGGCGGCCCCAGCTGCCTTTTCGTGTCGGCTTCCGCCGAGTACGACGACCAGCCCGGCCCGATCCGGGACCAGCTGGTGCGCGACCATCTCGACTTCACCGACTCGGTCGCGCAGATGTTCCGCACCGGGATCAGCGAGGGCCGGTTCCGCTCGGACGCCGACCCGGACCAGTTCGCCCACGACCTGCACGGCGTGATGCTCGGCTTCTTCCACGCGCACCGGCTGCTGGCCGAACCCGCCGCGGAGGCGAGGACCCGGCGCGCCTTCGAAAACCTGCTCGCCGCCGCGAAGTAACCCGCATCGACCGAAGGACAAGGCTGTGGATGGTTTCTGCCGCAAGAAAAGCACGATCGTTCGTTCTTTACTCCCTTCGACGCGGGACGAGTCGACCGGCCGCGCCGCGCCGTCGCGCCTCGGCCGGCTGGCATCGCGCGGCGGTCATGAGCGAAGATCGAGGCGCACCAACGGAAATCCCCTTGCCGGCCGCCCGTCTGAGCCGACACTGACCACCCCCGGGGGACGAGATTCCTCGCGCGAAGGGGCCGTTTCATGTTGAGGACCGGTTGGCGTGCGGGCCCGGCGGACGACGGCGGCGAACCGGTGTTCGTCGCGATCACCGAGTTCCGGCCGCGCCGGCGGCGGGACATGCTTGCCGTCGCCCGGGCTGGGCTCCGGCTCGGGCGCGGCTGGCTGGAACTCGACGGTGCGGTCGGCATGTGGCTGTGGTGCCAGCCGACTCTCGGACGCACCGGCTCGGTCTCGGTCTGGCGCGACGAGGACGCACTGCACGGCTTCGTACGCTGGCCGCCGCACGTCGAGGTGATCAAGAGGTTCCGCGACGAGGGCGCGTTGAGCAGCCACGGCTGGTGGACGCCGTCGTTCGATCAGGAACGGATCTGGCGGCTGGCCCGCGAGCGGCTCGTGCGCCCTCGGGCTTGAGCCGTGCGGGCGTCCGTCGTTTTGTCCCGTCTCGACCCGGACAGTACGGAAAATCCCAAGCCCGCCAAGGGAATTCACCTGTAACCGTGCGCGGCGTGTTGCCCAGTCCGCCTCCACCGAGTACTCAGGCGAAGGTCAACTTTCGCGGCACGGATTCGGGGAGCGGCATGACAGCGCAGCTGTGGTCACGACGAACGTTGCTAGGCGGCGCGGCAGGCAGTGCGGCGCTGCTCATCACCAGTTGCGCTTCGAAGCAGGCCAAAGCGACGGCCGCCGCGCTGCCGCCCGCCCAGCCCGGCGGAGCGCGGGTGATGATCGTCCGCCACGCCGAGAAACCGTCCGGTTCGACCGGGCCGCAAGGGATCGACGTGAACGGCAACTCTGATTCGCATTCGCTGACCGTCCGCGGCTGGACCCGGGCTGGCGCGCTCGTCGAGTTGTTCGCGCCGGCGACCGGGGCGCTGCGGGACGGACTCGCCCGGCCGACCGCTGTCTACGCGGCGGGCGGCAACGGCGGCGAGGGCACCCGGCCGCGGGAAACCGCCGGGCCGGTGGCGGAGCGGCTGGGCAAAACCGTCCTGACCACCTACGCCAAGGGCAGCGAGAGTGCGCTCGCCGCGGAGGTCGCCCGGCGGACGGAGCCGACGTTGATCAGTTGGCAGCACGAGGAAATTCCCGCGCTCGCCGCGGCGTTCGGCGCGACAACGCCGCAGAAGTGGCCGGACGACCGGTTCGACGTCGTCTGGGTGCTGACCCCGGCCGGGTCCGGCTGGGCACTCGCTCAAGTGCCGCAGTTGCTCCTGGCCGGGGACAGCGCCGAGCCGATCAAGTAAGGGCCGCAACGCTCAGACCCGATCAGCGAAATCTCACTGCCGCTCGAAGGGCAGCTTCTCCCCCGCTTCCACCGCGAACGGCAGGTGATTCCCCTCCGGCGGCAACGGGCACGTCGCGAAGTCCGTGAACGCACAAGGCAAATTGACCGCCCGATTGAAGTCCAGCGTCACGGTCCCGTCCGCAGCAGCCTCGGCCACGGGCAGGGAACGGTTGGCGGCATACGTCGTCACGCCGCTGGTCGAGTCGGTGAAAAGAATGCTGTACCCACCGGTCTTGCCGTTGAACGCAGTGAGCGTGTGCTCGACACCGTCGCGCTCGAAGACAACCCGGCCAGGCGCGGTGTAGACATGCGACAGTCCTTCCACAACCGCGCCAACAGTCGTCGGACGGGGCTCGTCGAAGGCTTCAAAACGGCCGGTCAGAACCCAAGCCGGGTCGGGTTCGTACGCGGGTACGCCGTGGAAGTCGTGCAGCACCGGGGCTTTCGGGTCGTGCACGCGGATCAAGTAGCCCGACCGGCGCGCGACTTCGATCTCTACCGCGCCGGCCGTCACGCGGGTGCCCGCGCCGCTGTTCACCAGCTCGAAGCGGTGGACATCAGTCAGCAAAGTGCCTTCATGCCGTAACTCCCCGCCGTCCGGGTCGACGTACGCGGCTTCGGCGTCCTGCCACCATCGGCCGGGCAGGCCGGGGTACGTCCGGGGCGCGTTCTCGAGCCAGTCGAGGGACACCAGCGCCAGCCAGCCGTACGGATCGGCCAGCGTCTTTTCCCGCTCCGCTTTCCAGTCCTGCCACGCCTGCGCGAACTCCACCGCCATGTCCGGATCCCTTCAGAGAGTGTCCACGGCACAACGCCGGCCCCGGCATGGCATTCCGGCTCCCAGCACGTGGGAACGGTAGGGTCGCCGGGTGGCGGAGCAGACGGAACAAACCGTGGAGATCTACACCGACGGCGCGTGCAGCGGCAATCCCGGACCGGGCGGCTGGGGCGCGCTCCTGCGCTACGGCAAGCACGAGCGCGAGCTGTACGGAGCCGAGGACACCGTCACCACCAACAACCGCATGGAGCTGATGGCTCCGATCCGCGCGCTGGAAAGCCTCACCCGCGCGGCCGTGGTGCGGATCTACACCGACAGCACGTACGTCCGCAACGGCATCCTCCAGTGGATGCCGCGCTGGAAGAAGAACGGCTGGCAGACGCAGGCGAAGCAGCCGGTCAAGAACGCCGACCTCTGGCAGCGCCTCGACGCCGCCTGCGAACGGCACGAGGTCGAATGGCTGTGGGTCAAGGGCCACGCCGGGCTTCCGGAGAACGAGCGCGCGGACAAGCTCGCGGTGAAGGGATCGCAGGAAGCCGCGGCGTCCGGGGTGCGCCGGGCTCGCGGCTGAGCGCGCCGCGCTGCCACGAGACGGCGGCGTGCTGCGCGTGCGAAGGCAACCACCGCTTCGATCTAGTCGGCACACTCGGTGCCACCGACAATAATATTCGTCTTGACAAGAAGAACTATCGGTTGGCAAGCTCGGCAGCATCAGAAAGCCGAGAGGACAAGCCATGCCGAAGTTCACGACCGTCGCCGAGTACGTCGCCGCGCAGCCCGAAGCGCTCCGCGAGGTCTACACCGCGCTCCTGCCCGTGCTCGACGACGCGATGCCGAACCCGGCCGCGCTCTACCACGGCGCTCCCACCTGGAAGGTGGGCAAAAACCCGGTCTGCCTCGCGAAGGCGTACAGCTCGTACGTGACGCTCGCCTTCTGGCGCGGCCAGCTGTTCGACGGCGGCCTCGAACCAGGCGCACGCGAGATGGCCCACGTGAAGCTGCGCGGCGCCGAGGACGTCGACGCCAAGCAGATCGCCGCCTGGGTGCAGCAGGCTCTCGCACTGGAGACAGAATCAGCGGCGTGACCAACCCCTGCCCCTGCGGCCTGCCCGAGCCCTACGCCGACTGCTGCGGCCGGTTCCACCGCGGCGACCAGCACGCCCCGACCGCCGAGCGGCTGATGCGGTCGCGGTACTGCGCGTTCGCCGTCGGGGAGCCCGAATACCTGCTCGACACCTGGCATCCGGACACCCGCCCGAAGCGGCTGCGGCTCGATCCCGCCCAGGAGTGGACCCGGCTGGAGATCCTCGGCCAGACCGGCGGCTCGCTGCTGCAGAACGAGGGCACCGTCGAGTTCCGCGCGCACTACCGCCACCAGGGTCGCGACGACTCGCAGCACGAGAACAGCCGGTTCGTCCGCGAGGGCGGGCGCTGGTACTACGTCGACGCCCGCTAAGCGGAACCGCAGGCGAAAATCGGGCGAAAAGACCCCGTCGAGGTCTGTTCCCGGACGCTCCGGACGGCTACCATCACCGGCAATCGTTAAGGAACTTTACTAACAATCGCCGCCGCCAGGAGCCCGAGGAGGACCGCTCGTGACCCCACGCCGGCCAAGAATGCCCGGACGGCTGTTAGCAGTCGCCGCACTGACCGCCGCGTTGATCCCCGGCGTCGCCGGAGCCGCTTCGGCCGGGCCGGAGCCCGGCCAGGCCGCGATTCCCGGTTATCTCATCCAGTCCTCGGCCAAGGTGTCCGACGACGCCTCGGTGTCGAAACCCGGCTTCGACGCCAAGGGCTGGTACCCGGTCGGCTCGCAGTCGACGGTCTACGCGGGGCTGCTCGCCAACGGCCGCTACTCCGACCCGTTCTACTCCACGAACATGAAGAACGTGCCGACCGCGGACTTCAAGGTCCCGTGGTGGTACCGCGCCGACATCAAGGTCGCCGACCCGTCGCAGCGCACCTATCTCGACATCAGCGGCGTGCTGTCCAAGGCCGACATCTGGGTCAACGGCACCCGCGTCGCGACCAAGGACGACGTCAACGGCCCCTACACCCGGCACGACCTCGACGTGACCAAGCAGGTCCACGAGGGCGTCAACAGCGTCGCGTTCAAGGTCTACCCCAACGACCCGAACAACGACCTGTCGATGGGCTGGATCGACTGGGCGCAGACCCCGCCGGACCAGAACATGGGTCTCGCCCGCGAGATCGTCGTCCGGCACAGCGGGCCGGTCGCGCTGCGCGGAGCGCACGTGGTCACGAAGCTGAACGTGCCCGCGCTCGACCACGCCGACCTCACCGCCAAGGCCGACGTCCGCAACGACTCCGATTCCGCGGTTCGCGCCACGGTGTCCGGCACCGTCGCGGGCAAACCGGTGAGCCAGGACGTTTCCCTTGCCGCGCACGAGAAGAAGACCGTCTCGTTCCCGGTGATCGGCGTCGACAAGCCGCAGGTGTGGTGGCCCGCCGGCATGGGCGGGCAGCCGATGCAGCAGCTGGACCTCACCGCGACCGTCGGCGGGACGACGTCCGACGCGAGCCACTCCAGCTTCGGCATCCGCGACGTCAAGGCTCCGCTGAACTCCAGCGGCGGGCGGCAGTACCTCGTCAACGGCAAGCCGCTGATGATCAAGGGCGGCGGCTGGTCCCCCGACCTGCTGCTGCGCTGGGACGCGGGCCGCGCGGCCGACAAGCTCGCCTACGTCAAGAACCTCGGCCTCAACACGGTGCGCCTCGAAGGCCACATCGAACCCGACGCGTTCTTCGACCTCGCGGACCGGATGGGCGTGCTGACCATGCCCGGCTGGGAATGCTGCGACAAGTGGGAAGGCCAGGTCAACGGCGACGAGAAGGGCGAGCCGTGGACCGAAGCGGACTACCCGATCGCCAAGGCGTCCATGACCGCCGAAGCCGAGCGGCTGCGCGACCACCCGAGCGTCCTGTCCTTCCACATCGGCAGCGACTTCGCGCCCGACGCGCGGATCGAAAAGGGCTACCTCGACGCGCTGTCCGCGGCGGACTGGCCCGCGGCGATGATCTCCGCGGCCTCGGCCAAGGCGTCGCCGAAGCTCGGCCCGTCCGGGATGAAGATGAACGGCCCGTACGACTACGTCCCGCCGAACTACTGGTACGACAAGGCGCACAAGGACGCGGGCGGCGCGTGGAACTTCAACTCCGAGACCAGCGCCGGGCCGGACATCCCGACGATGGACACGCTCAAGCGGATGATGACGCCCGCCGAGCTGGAAACGCTCTGGAAGAACCCGGCCGCGCCGCAGTACCACCGCTCCGAGTCGGAGACCTTCGCCAACCTGAAGATCTTCGGCGACGCGCTGGCCGGCCGCTACGGCAAGCCGACCGGCCTGGACGACTTCGTCCGCAAGGCGCAGCTGGCGCAGTACGAGAACGTCCGCGCGGAGTTCGAATCGCACTCCCGCAACTTCACCGACTCCAAGGACCCGTCGACCGGGCTCATCTACTGGATGCTCAACAGCGGCTGGACGTCGCTGCACTGGCAGCTGTTCGACGCCTACCTCGACCAGAACGGCTCCTACTTCGGGGCCAAGAAGGCGAACGAGCCGCTGCACATCCAGTACTCGTACGACACCAAGTCGGCTGAGGTGGTCAACTCCACCACGACGAAGGCGTCCGGCCTGACCGCCACCGTCGAGCTCTTCAACACCGACGGCACGAAGAAGTTCTCGAAGACCAAGAAGGACTTGTCGGTCAACGGCGGCGGCGCGCACGCGAAGGCGCTCGACATCGGTTCGGTCAGCGGGCTTTCGTCCACCTACCTGGCGAAGCTGGTGCTCACCGATTCGGCGGGCAAGGAGGTCAGCCGGAACGTGTACTGGCTGTCCACCAAGGACGACAAGCTCAACTGGAGCAAGTCGGACTGGTACTACACGCCGACGTCGTCGTACGCCGACCTGTCCGGGCTGTCGAAGCTGGGCGCGGCGAAGGTGGCCACCACGGCGACCTCCGCGCCGGGTCCGGACGGCACCACTGTCACCACGGTGAAGCTCACCAACACCTCGTCGGGCAAGACGCCGGCGTTCATGGTGGACACGCACGTGGTGGACAGCGCGGGCACTCCGGTGCTCCCGGTCAGCTGGTCGGACAACCAGGTCAGCCTGTGGCCGGGCGAATCGGTGACGCTCACCGCCACCTATCGCACGGCCGATCTGCACGGCTCCGCGCCTTCGGTGCGGGTCGCGGGCTGGAACACCGGCACGCAGACCGTCCACGCGTAAGCGTTGTGGGACTAGCGGGTTCGCCCGCTAGTCCCACAGCCGACGCTGTCCGGAATCCGGATCGGACACCGTCGTGCTGACGTCGTCGAACAACCGGGTCACGCGGTCCTCCGGTGTGTAGGCCGCCCATCCCGGATCACCGGTCGCCACGAACCGGACCCACGTCGCGAACATCTCCTCCGCCATCGCCCGCAGCCGCTCCGGATCGGGGCGGGCGATGGCGAACAGGAAGCGCCAGTTCGGGTTGCGGACGTCGTCGAACACGAACGGCAGGTCCACCCCGTGCGCCGCGCCGAGGCCCTTCCCGCGCGGCGCGATCCGCCAGTCGAGCCGGTACATCCACGCCGTGCCGCCCGCCGCGTGCTGGGTTTCCGCGAGCCGGATCGCCGGCAGCCACCAGTCCCCCGCCGTGCGGACGCGGTTCACCAGCTGGTCCTCCGGCCAGTCCGGCAGCAGCTCCCGGTACGCCTCGGTCATCCGCGCGATGTCGTCCGGTTCGAGCATCGTCGAGCCGGTGCCGAGCAGTTTCGCGCCGCCGGTTTGCAGCCAGGAGAACAGGTCCTGCTCGTCGGCGGTGGTGCCGGTGAGGATCCGGACGTCCCGCGCCGCGCCGTCCGCGACCGCTTCGCCGGGCCGCTGCGGCAGCAGATCCCCGTCGACCACCACGCGGTACGTCACGAGGGTGCCAAGCTGAGCCGTGACCCGTTGCTGCGCGGTCAAAATCTCCGTGACGGGCAGCGTCGACAGATCTCGGCGGCCTAGCTCAGCCAGCACTGCCTCGCCGACCGCTTCCGCCTCGGCCGGGGTGTGCACGACGGACCCGACGCCGGTGCCGCTCTGCACGATCGCCTGGCTGAACAGCCCTTTCGCGGCCGGAACCGCCAGCAACGTCCCTACCGTGCGGCCGCCGTTGGACTGCCCGGCGAGCGTGACGCGTCGCGGGTCGCCGCCGAACGCTGCGACGTTGTCGCGGACCCATTCCAGCGCCAGAACTTGGTCCTGCAGCGAGAGATTCCCGTCAGAAACCCCAGGCAGCCGGAGCATGCCGAGCACCCCGAGCCGGTACGCGACGGTCACGACGACCACGCCACGGCGGGCGTATGCGGACGCGTCGAACTGGTGCGGCGCGCCCATCACGCCACCGCCACCGTGGATCCACACCAGCACAGGGTACGAACCGGGCGCTTCGGGCGCGTAGACGTTGACGTACAGGCAGTCCTCGTCGCCGACGAAGCGTTTCCCGGTCACGTCGGGCTGCGGCGCTTTGGCGGCGAACTCCGTCGCGTCGCGCACTCCGGTCCAGGAAGCCACCGGCATCGGCGGCCGGAACCGCAGCTCCCCCACCGGCGGCTCCGCGAACGGCACCCCCAGGAAACGCCCGACTCCGTCCCGCACCTCGCCGCGGACGGCACCGGCCCGCGTCTCCACCGTCGTCACGATTCGCAGCCTAGCCCCGGCCCCCTCGCACGCTCCGGGGCCGCAGGTGATGATTATGCGGTGGAAATCGCAGCGGAATTGGTGGCGCTGGTCCTGACGGTCCTCCTGGTGACTGTCGTCGCGCGCCGGATGGACTGGTCGGCGCCGCTGTGCCTGGTCGCGGTCGGCGTCGGGGTTTCGTTCATCCCCGGGGTGCCGCAGTACGAGCTGGACCCGGAGATCGTCCTCATCGGACTGCTGCCGCCGCTGCTGTACTCGGCGTCGCTGCAGACGTCGCTGGTCGCGTTCCGCAAGCTGCGCGGGCCGATCGCGCTGCTGTCGGTCGGGCTGGTGGTGTTCACCGCGTTCGGCGTCGGGCTGGTCGCCTGGCTGGTCGTGCCGGGATTGCCGCTGGCCGCCGGGATCGCGCTGGGTGCGGTCGTCGCTCCGCCGGACGCGGTGGCGGCGAGCGTGGTCGCGCGCCGGGTCGGGATGCCGCGCAAGCTCGTCCGGCTGTTGGAGGGCGAAAGCCTCTTCAACGACGCCGCCGCGCTCGTCGCGCTGCGGACCGCGATCGCGGCGATCGCCGGCGCGGTCAGCCTCTGGCAGGTCGGCCTCGACTTCCTGCTCGCGGCCGTCGGCGGGATCGTCGTGGGCTTCCTGGTCGGGCTGATCGTGACGTACGTGCGCGCGAAGCTGGAGGACACGCTCACCGACACCGCGCTATCGTTCGCGGTGCCCTTCGCGGCCTACCTGCTGGCTGAAGCGGTGCACGGATCCGGCGTGCTGGCGGTCGTCGTCACCGGCCTTATCCAGGGACACCAGACGCCGCGGATCCAGTCCGGGCCGTCGCGGCTGGCCAGCAGGCTGAACTGGGAGACCGTCCAGTTCCTGCTGGAGAACATGGTCTTCCTGCTGATCGGCCTGCAGGTGCGGGGAATCCTGCACGAGGTCGGCAAGAGCGGGCTGTCGCTGTGGCAGCTGGTCGGGATCTGCGCCGCGGTCCTCGCCGCGACGATCCTCACCCGGATGCTGTGGATGGTCGGCATCGGCGTGGTGAAACGCCTCCTGAACACCTTGGGCCTGGAACGCGGCAAGGTGTGGCCGTGGCGCTATTCGGCGGTGATCTCGTGGGCCGGGATGCGCGGCGTGGTCACGCTCGCCGCGGCGTTCGTGCTGCCCGCGGACACCCCGCAGCGCGCGGTGCTCGTGCTGGCCGCGGTCGTCGTGGTGGCCGGGACGCTCCTGGTGCAGGGCATGACGCTGCCGCCGCTGATCCGGCGCCTGCGGCTGCCTCGTCCGGACCCGGCGGAGGACGCGTTGCAGGAGGCCGCCGTGCTGCACGACATGACCCGCGTCGCCCTCGCGAAACTCGAGGAACTGCGCCGTCCGGAAGACCCGCCCGAGGTGATCGAACGGCTGCGCGACCGGTTGCAGGGCCGGTCCGACGCCGCGTGGGAACAGCTTGGCCGGCAAAGCGCGCTCGCCGAAACCCCGAGCGACGCCTACCGTCGGCTTCGTGTCCAGCTGCTCGAAGCCGAACGCGAACAGTTCCTGAAGGCGCGCGACCGCGGCACCGCCGACGACGCCGTGCTGCGCCGCGTGCTGGCCCGCCTTGACATCGAAGAATCCATGCTCGACCGCGACGAGGAGGAACCCCCGGTGGCCGAACGCGAACTCAGCACCCCCGCCGCCACGGCCGGGTCGTGCAAGCACCTCAGCCACGAGTGGCCGGACAAGGAACCCAGCTCCCCGGATTCCTGCGCCGAGTGCGTCGAGGCCGGGATGACGTGGGTGCACCTGCGGATGTGCCTCAAGTGCGGGCACGTCGCCTGCTGCGATTCGTCGCCGGGCAAGCACGCCTCGCAGCACTTCCACGAAACCCGGCACCCGGTGATGCGCAGCTTCGAGCCGGGCGAGACCTGGCGATGGTGCTTCGTGGACAAGCAACTCGGCTGAACCCACCGGTCAGGGCCGGTTAGGGTCGGGGCATGACCACGCCCGAACAGGAAGTCGAGTACCGCCAGCACCGCTTCAGCCCGCCCTCGGGCGCCACCGAGATTTTCCTGGTGCGCCACGGGGAATCGATGCCGCAACGGCTCAGCGAGCCGTTCGACCTCGTCGACGGACAGGCCGACCCGGACCTCGCGCCGGAGGGCCGCGACCACGCCGCGCGCGTGGGCGAACGGCTGGCGTCCGAACGCATCGACGCGGTGTACGTCACCACGTTGCGGCGCACCGCGCAGACCGCGGCGCCGCTGGCGGAAAAGCTCGGCCTCACCCCGTCCGTCGAGCCGGATCTGCGCGAGATCAACCTGGGCGAATGGGAAAACGGGCTCTTCCGCAAGAACACCGCCGAGGGGCATCCGCTGGCGCGGAAGCTGTGGGAGGAGCAGCGCTGGGACGTCCTGCCGGGCGCGGAATCCGACGAAGCGTTCGGCCTGCGGATCCGCGCCGCACTCACGCGGATCGCCGCGGCGCACCCGGATCAGCGGGTCGCGGTGTTCACCCACGGCGGCGTGATCGGCGAGGTGTTCGCCCAGGCGAGCCGCGCGCTGGAGCGATTCGCGTTCCTGGGCGCGGACAACGGATCGATCTCACACCTCGTGGTGCACGGCGAAAACTGGCTGATCCGCGGCTTCAACGACCGTTCTCACCTGACGGCCCCGCTCGGCTGAGCCGACTCGTCGCGGCGGATGAACCCCGCCGCGACGAGCTGCACCGTCACCAGCACCGCCACTGATTCCGCGGCCAGCAGCCCGATGAGCACCAGCACCTGCGTCGTACCGGCCTGAAGCGGGCTCGCCCCGCCCAGCAGCACGCCGACGTACGCGCCCGGCAACGTCACCAGCCCGACCGTCCGGGTCTGATCGAGAGCCGGGATCAACGCGTGCCCCGCCGACGGACGGCAGATCTCCAGTGCGGCGTGCCTCGGCAGAAACCCCAGCGCGAGCGCGGCTTCGTACTCGCCGCGGCGTTGCTTGAGCTCGTCGAGCGCGCGCCGGGCGGCCTGCGAGGTCGCGGTCATCGAACCGCCGATCACGATCCCCGCGACCGGCACCACGGAAATCGGCTTGGCCGGGACGACCCCGGAACCCAGCACCAGCCCCAGCACCGGGACGACGCCGGACGCCAGCGACAACGCGACCCACCCGATCCGCCGCGGCACCCCGATCCGGCTGGCGGACGTCGCGGCGGCGATGGAGAACATCGCGAGGACGAACAGGCCGGTCAGCCAGTCCGAACGCAGGATGAAGGTGATGACCAGCGAAACGAGCGCGAGCTGCGCGACCGCGCGGATCGCCGCGACGAGCACCGCACGTCCCTGTCCCAGCTGCCCGAACCGGACGACGGCCGCACCCGCGAGCGTCAGCACGACGAGCACGGCGATCAACGCGGGCCCGAACCCGATCGCACCGTTCACGGAGGTGATCCTGCCGCAGGCCGGAGTTTGCTGCGGTGTGCCGGGCCTTCTCCTGCCTCACAGCTGCCCCGATGCGGCGTGGGGTGCGTCAGAGATGCACTCCGTGCGGCGTTCGTGCCCCAGCGCTGCCCCAATGCAGCGTCGGGTGCGTCAGAGATGCACTCCGTGCGGCGTTCGTGCCCCAGCGCTGCCCCAATGCAGCGTCGGGTGCGTCAGAGATGCACTCCGTGCGGCGTTCATGCCCCAGCGCTGCCCCAATGCGGCATCGGGCGCGTCAGATGCACCCAATGCGGCGTTCGGTGCGTTGAGCGCACCCCATGCGGCATCGGAGCGCGGTACCGGGAGCTTCGGACCGGATCAGGCGCTGCAGCTGAGCTGCCGGCCCTCCCCCGCCACCGATTTCTCCGCGACCACGTGCCCGTCGACCCGGATCCGGCACAGCAGCGCCCCCGCGCTCTGGGCGACCAGGCTGCTGAACACCGGCTGCTCGGCGGGAGCCTTCCGCTCCACCGTCACCGACCAGGGCAGGCGGACCTCGGCCTGTTGTTCGAGGTCGCCGCCGGTCGCGACGTAGGTCAGGTTGCGCGCGACGTCGCCGCCGGTCAGCTCGTAGACGACCGTGCGGCTCACCTCGTGCACGACCGCCGGCTCGACGGTCACCGACGGCACCGACGCGGCCGGGGCGGGCCGGTCCGGGGTCGCTTTCGGCATGACGTACCACGCGACAGTGACCGCGACGGCGATCACGCCGACCACGACCACCACGCTCCCGAGCGGCCGCAGCCTGCCCGAATCCCCCCGGGCCGCCGTGGGCCGGGTCGCGCCAGGAACACCCATGGAGAGGTCTTCTCTTCTCGAGCGCACTTCCCGCGAGTGCGACGTCTGGTTCTTCGCCAGACCGTTACACGGCGTTAGCCAACCCGAGAAAATGAGCTCCTTTTCACCCTGTTGGGGGTAGAGCGGGTTCGCTCACGAGTGCGGTCACCACGCACGATGCCGATGACGCTCGCGCACTCCCCACTTGACCCTGGGTGATCAGTCGACCAGCCCGGCCTCGGACAGCATCCGCAGCACGCGCTGTCCGGCGGGCGGGCAGGCGGCGGCGTCCTCGGCGCGCAGCCAGGCGGCTTCGGCGATCTCGGCCGAGGGCTCCGGTTCGCCGGTGTGGTCGGCGGTGTAGCAGGTCATCCGGACGCGGCGGCCGTCGGCGAATCCGTCGGCCTGCTCGTCGAGGAGCGCGAAGAAGCGGAAGCTGAGCGGGTCGAGCGCGACGCCCAGTTCCTCGCGGATCTCCCGGCACAGGCCCTCGACATCGCCTTCGCCGGGTTCGCGCTTGCCGCCGGGGAGATAGAACTTCTGCTTGCCGCTGGTGCGGACGGACAGCAGCCGCCGGTCCTTCACGTGGACCCAGGCCAGGGCGTCGATCGGGGTCATGGGACGCATTCTGTCGTACCCGCGAGGCATGATCGCGGGGTGTACAGCGAACGCCCTCCGCCGGAGCCCCTGCGCCGCCTCGTGCGGTGCTGCTGGGAGTCGGTGGAGCCCGGCCCGAAACGGATCGTCCCGGACGGCTGCGTGGACCTCGTCGCGGGCGGCGGCGAGGTGTTCGTCGCCGGACCGGACACGGCGGCGTGGACCTCGGTGTTCCCGCCCGGCACCCGGCTGCGCGGCCTGCGCTTCCGGCCCGGCACGGCGGCGGCGATGCTCGGCGTGGGCGCGGACGAACTGCGCGACAGCCGGGTCTCCCTGCCGGACCTGTGGAACCACCGCGGCGCGACCCTCGCCGACGAGATCCTCGACGGCCGCGACCTCGCCGACGCGATGTCCGCCGTCGCGACCGACCAGGAGGTGCAGGCGGATCCGGTGGTGGAACGGATGCTGGCGCAGTTCGCCGCGGAAGCCGCCGGGGGCGCCGAGATCCCGGGCGGACGAGAATCCCCTACGCACGACCGGTCCGCGTGGCATCCGGCGAAAGCAGACCGAAGCGAGCGCCAGGCGCGCCGCCTGTTCACCCTCGCGGTCGGCTACGGACCGGCCACCTACCGCCGAATCCTGCGCTTGCAACGCGCCATCGCGCTGGCACCGGCCACCGCGACCCTCGCGGACCTGGCCGTCGCCGCGGGCTATTCGGACCAGCCGCATCTGACCCGCGAATGCCGGGCGCTCACCGGCCTCACCCCGAGCGCCTACTTCGCCCCGTAACTCATTCCGCCGCCGGATCCCGTTGCCGCACAAGAAGGCGCGCGACTCCGCTGTCGTCCGCACTCACCCGGCCGCCTGCCTAACTCCAGGCCTCACTCCGCCGCCGCCCGCACTCACTCCGGCCGCCTGATTCGCCCCCATGCCTCACTCCGCCGCCAAATCCTGTTGCCCCGCAAGAAAATGCGCCGTCTCCACCGTCGCCGGATACAACGCCCGATAGTGCGCGTAAAACTCGTCGTACCGGTCCGCCCGCTCCGGGTCCGGCCGGATCACCTCGGCGACCGGGTTCCACGCCTCGATCTCCGGCTCCAGCCCGACCGCCACCGCCGCCAGATACGCGTCCCCGAAACACGCCCCGACAGTTTCCGTCGGCAGATGCTGCGGCGTCCGCGTCACGTCGCTCACGATTCCCATCCACACCCGCCCCTGCGTACCGCCGCCGACCGCCACCAGCCGGCGCGCGGGCGAGCCCATCGCGGCGAGGTTGTGCCGGACCCCGTAAGCCGTTCCCTCCAAAGCCGCGCGGTACAGCTCGGCCCGGCCGTGCGACGTGGTCAGCCCGGCGATCACCCCGCGCGCCAACGGATCCGGCACCGGAGTCCGCTCGCCCGCGAAGTACGGCAGCATCAGCAACCCGCGGCTGCCGGCCGGGACGCGCCCGGCAGCGGCGACCAGTTCGGCGAAATCGCCGTCGAAGAGTTCCCGCAGCCAGTCGGTGATCGCGCCGGACGTCGCCATTCCCGCGGCCAGCGAGTAGCTGCCCGGCAAAACGCCGCGCGTCGCCCACAATCCGGCGACCGGCCGCGCCTCGGCGGCAGCCTGGACGAGGAACATCGTGGTGCCGTACATGACCATCGTGTCGCCAGGGTCGCGCACGCCGGCGCTGGTCGCTTCGGCCCACGCGTCGATCGTGCCGCAGGTGACCGGCAATCCGGCCGGCAACCCGGTCTCGGCGGCCGCCTCGGCGGTGACCGTGCCGACGACCTCGGTCGGCCAGGCGAGCCGCGGCAGCTCGATCCCGGGCGCGACGAGCGCGGCCCAGTCCCGCGCCCAGCCGCCCGCGCGCAGGTCGTACATCGGGTCGCACTGGCTGGCCGAATGGTGGTCGAGCACGTATTCGCCGGTCAGCCGCTGCACGAGATACGAGCTCGCCATCAGGAACTGCCTGGCCCGCGCGGCGACGTCCGGTTCGTGCCGGTACAGCCACCGCCACTTCGGGCCGACCGCCTGGCTCGACAGCGCGCTCCCGCAGCGTTCCACAATGGACGCTTCGCCGAGTTCGGCGGTCAGCTCGGCGATTTCCGCGCCGGCCCGCGTGTCGACTCCGTAGAGAATCGCCGGGCGCAGCGGACGGCCGCCGGCGTCGGCGGGCAGCAGCACCGGGCCGATGCCGCTCACCGCGAGTCCGGCCGGTTTCCGGCCGCCGGCCAGCAATTCGCGCACCAGGTCGGCGAACCCGGCCCACCACACCGTTTCGGCGTCGTGCTCGAACCAGCCGGGCCGCGGGCGGGAGGTGCTGTGCGGGCGGGCGGCGCGCGCCAGTACAGTGCCGTCCGCACCCACGAGGACGCCTTTCGAACTGGACGTGCCGATGTCGATGCCGAGCAACGGGCCCGGTCGCATCACAGCACCCCCGGCAAGCGGACGGTAAACGATTACCGGCAAGGTATTCTGCGCTCACCGGGGTGTCAAGAAAGCCAGGACGAGGAGGCTCGGTGGCCACGATCAGCGACGTCGCCGCCAGGGCAGGCGTCTCGACCGCCACGGTGTCGCGGACCCTGAACGGCAAGTCCACAGTGGACCCCGAGCTGGCCGCTCGGGTGCTCGAGGCCGCCGAGGAACTCGGCTATCACCCGAACGGACTGGCGAGAAATCTGCGCCGCCAGGAAACCGCGGTGCTGGCGCTGATCATCTCCGACGTCGAGAACCCGTTCTTCACCTCGATCGCGCGCGGGGTCGAGGATCTCGCGCAGGTGTCCGGGTATTCGGTCGTGCTCTGCAATTCCGACGAGAACGAGGACAAGGAACGCCGCTACCTCGACGTCGCGCTGCAGGAACGCGTCGCGGGCGTGCTGCTCTCCCCGACCGGCCCGGCCACGAACGTCACCCGCCTGCGCCGGCTCGGCACGCCGGTCGTCGCGGTCGACCGGCCGCTGCCCGGCACCGACGGCGACCAGGTGCTCGTCGACACCCGCCGCGCCGCGCGGCAGGCGGCCCGGCACCTCGTCGCGAACGGCTACCGGCAGGTGGCGTGCCTGACCGGGCCGTCGGGCGTGCGCACCGCCGACGACCGGCTGTCCGGCTACTTCGACGCGGTCGGCGAGGAGAACGCGGTCTACCGGCGCGCCGAATACCGCGCGGAAGGCGCCCGCCGCGCCGCCGGGGACCTGCTGGACCAGCCGACGCCGCCGGACGCGCTGCTGGTCGCTAACAGCACGATGGCGATCGGGGTGCTGGAAGCGCTCGCCGAGCGGAGCCTGCGGGCCGGGCGGGACATCGGCATAGTCTCGTTCGACGACGCCCCGTGGACGACGTTGATCGACCCGCCGCTGACCGTCGTCGCGCAACCCGCGTACGAGATCGGCCGGGTCGCCGCGCAACTGCTGCTGGCCCGCATCGCCGACAGCACCCGCGAACCGGTCACCACCACCCTGGACGCACAGCTGATCGACCGGCAAAGCTCGCACCGCTGACCGGACGCGCCGGGGAACGCCGACGCCATGCCGCGCGGCGAAACGCGGCGAAATCCAAAGAGATCCCGGGCGAGAAGCACATCCGGGGCACGCCCATCCCCGGCTTCCGCTGTGGACGACGTTGATCGACCCGCCGCTGACCGTCGTCGCGCAACCCGCGTACGAGATCGGCCGGGACGCCGCGCAACTGCCGCCGACAGCCCCGGGGAACACCGACGCCGGACCGCGCGGCGAAATCCGGCGAGCACGCCCGGGGCGAAAACGGAATCCGAGGGAAACGACGTGCCTGGCGGCCCGGCGGAGATCCGCCGAGCCGCCAGGCACGCCCCACCCCCTGTCCCCCCAGCTTCCGCCGCGGACGGCGGAGCACGGGCCGCACCCGAGGGCGGGAAACCGATTACTCGTTCGCAACGTAAATCCGCGGTCCGGGAGTGTCAAGCACTCGAAAGCCTGGACAAGCCACCCGGTGCGGGGCAGACTGTCCCGACATCGCCTACGCATCGTGTTTACTTCTGTGCGATGCGTGGCGATCTTTGGTGAATTCACCCACAAAAAGGCCAGAAACCGCACGAACCCGCACACACGCGCTAGGCTGAGCGTATGTCGATAGCGCTGGAGAACGTTCTCGCCAGAGCCGGCCTCAAGGCCGACGCGAACGAGTTCCTCACGCTCGTGGAGGACGCGGCCCGCAGGCTGTCGCCGCCCAATCCCGACCCCTCGCACTACTTCTCCCCCGACCAGCAGGCCGCGCTCACCGACGCCGGCCTCGACCTGAGCCCGCGAGACGAGGGCGAGCCGGACTTCCGCGCGCGCACCGTCGCCGCGCACGCCGTGCTCGCCGATTCCGCGCTGTCGGTCGGCCAGGCCGCCGAGATGCTGAACGTCGACGACAGCCGGATCCGGCACCGCCTCAAGGAAGGCAGGCTCACCGGCTGGAAAGACCAGGGATGGCGGCTGCCCGCGTGGCAGTTCAACGGCGCGGGCGTGCTGCCCGGCCTCGAAACCGTGCTGCGCGCCGTCCCCGAGGACCAGCCGGCACTGGTCGTCGCCGCGTTCATGAACACCCCGCAGGCCGACCTGGTGATCAGCGACCGGCCCGCGACGCCGCGGCAGTGGCTGCTCGCCGGCGGCGACCCCGAGCAGGTCGCCCGGCTGGTCGCCACGCTCGGCTCGCCGTTCTGACCCGCTGACCCTCCCCGCCTGCGCGCGCCCCGCCCTCCGTGCGCCAAGGCCCGCCCCCTGCCCCGACACAGGACGGACAACCTCCCCCGCATGGCCCGGCTCCCCTCGCCTCCGGCGCGGTCGGCTCTGGTCAAGGGGCTGGACCGCAGCCACGACGTGGTTTCAGTGCAGCCCGAGACCCGGCTGGTCCGCATCTTCACCGCGCACGGCAATCACCCGCAGCAGTGGAACACCTTCCGCTACACCGGCCCGCTCCCGCACGGCCGGTTCGACCAGCAGCCGCCCGGCCGCGGCGGCCGTCCGGTCACCGACCCGGGCAACGGCGTGCTGTATTTCGGCCTGACCGTGCGCACGAGCGTCGCCGAGGTGTTCCAGACGACCTCGACGGTGGACCGCACGACGCGCGGCCCGAGACTGGTCGTGGTGCGCCCGACGCGGGTGCTGCGGCTGCTCGACCTCACCGGCCTGTGGCCGACCCGGGTCGGCGCGTCGCAGGAGATCTCCAGCGGCCCGAAGAAGATCACCCAGGCGTGGGCGCGGGCGATCCGCGGGGCGATGCCGGACCTCGACGGGCTCTGGTACCGCTCGTCGATGGACGCGGGCAGGCCCTCGCTGTGCCTGTGGGACCCGCCCGCGGGCGCGGCGCTGCCGATCGCCCCGGACGTCCTGCTTCCGCTGGACCATCCGGGGCTCGACGTGCCGCTCGGGCGGGTGTGCGAGGAGCTGAACTACACGCTGCTCAGCTGAGGTGCCGGGCCCACCAGGCCAGCACCGCCTCGAACCGCTGCACGCGGTGCCGCGGCTTGCCCGAGCGCGTCAGCTCGTGCCCCTCGCCGGGGAACAGCAGGAATTCCGTCTCCACGCCGGCCTGGCGCAGCGCCACGAACTGCCGCTGCGCCTGCTCCAGCGGACAGCGCCAGTCCTGCTCGGAATGCACCACGGCGAACGGGATCCGGATGTCGGCGGCGTAGCTGAGCGGGCTGCGCAGACGCTGTTCCTCCGGGTCCGCGCCGACGTAGCCCTCGGTGAAGTAGTAGCCGATGTCGGAGCTGCCGGCGAAGGAATCCCACGCGTTCACCGCGCGCTCGCTCCACGCCGCGCGGAACCGGTCCGGGTACTTCGCGGCGACCCAGCTCGTCATGAAGCCGCCGTAGGAACCGCCCATGATCCCGGTCCGCGACGCGTCGAGGTCCGGCCGTTCCAGCGCCTTGTCGAGCAGTGCGAGCACGTCGTCGACATCGACAGTGCCCATGTTGTGCACGACCGAAGTACCGTGCGATTGCCCGTATCCGGCCGAGCCGCGCGGGTTGCCGAGCACGACCGCGAACCCGGCCGACGCGTAGACCTGCGCCTCGTCGAACACCGTCCATTCCTGCTGGGCGAACGGCCCGCCGTGCACCACGCGCAGCACCGGGTGCGGTCCGTCGCCCTCGGGAAGCACGAGCCAGCCGTGCACCGGGTACCCGTCCGGCGCGGTCGTTTCGAGTTCCACGACCTCGCAAAGACCCTTGTCCCGCAACGGCTTCGAGTAGTCGGTGAGCGCACGCGGGCCGTTCGGGCCGAGCACCACCAGCTCGCCCGCGGTGTCCAGCCCGGCCACAACCGCGACGACAGTGTCGCCGTCCGCCGCGAATCCGTGGACCGCAGACTGTCCGGCGTGCAGCACGCGCAGGTCGTCGAACTTCGCCCCGTCGGCGTCCGTCGCGATCGCCCGCAACTCCACCGCACCGCGGTTGCGCACAGCGACCAGCAGCTCGTCGCCGAGCGGAACCGCCGGGCCGGAGCCGATCTCGACGTCCACGCTCTCCACATCGGTCAGCCGCCGCGGTTTCCCGTCCGGCACGACCGCGTACAGCCCGGTGTTGGAAGCGACGACGACACCGTCCTCATGGGACGTGCCGAAGAAGTAGAGCGTGCCGTCCGCCGCGTACACCGGCTGATCGGCGTACCCGGCGCAGGCCGCGAGCACCTCGGGTTCGCCGCCGTCGACCGGGAACGCGACGAGGTCGTGCTCGCGCGTTTCAATCCGGTCGAAATCGTGCGGCACGATCACGACGACACGCTCGCCGTCCGGCGTCCAGACCGGCTGGCTGACGCTGTAATCGCGCGGCGTCACCGCTTCCGGCTCGCCCTCTTCGAACGTGTCGAGCACGTACAGCCGCTTCGGCCGGTCGCGCAGGAAGCCGACGTTGTCGATTCGGTAGTCGAGCCGGGTGATCAGCCGCGGCGCCTCGGCGGCGGGCTCCGGCGTGCGCTCGTCGGCGTCCTCGGTGCCGTAGCGGCCCGGCTCGGCTTCCCGCGCGGTGAACGCGAGCCAGCGCGAATCCGGGGCCCACACCGGAGCGTCCGCGCCGAGGTGCAGCGACGTCAGCTTCCGGGCTTCGCCGCCGTCGACGGGCATCACGTGCACCTGCGGGCTGCCCTCGGCGCCCTTCCCGTCGCCCGCGCGCAGGAACGCGACCCAGCGGCCGTCCGGCGAAATCGCCGGGGCGGAGTCGCGCGGACCGTGCGTCCACGGAGTTTCGCCGCCCGACAGCGAGATCCGCCGGATCGCGCTGCGGTACTGGTCGGCTTCCAGGTCGGGACTGCTCACCGCGGCGAGCAGGAGGTCACCGCGCAGCGCGGGACGGCCGGGGACGGCGAGGACTTCGATGTCGGCAGGACGCATGCCGACGACCGTACCCGATCCTTAGCAAGGCAAACGACCTATTTCGCCTCTACCGCCCGCTGTTCGTCGCGCTTGGCTTTCGCCAGGCTGAGCACCGTCGTGACGGTGAGGACCACGACGATGACGCCGAGGGACATCCAGTTGCTGATGTCGAGCCAGTCCGGCGCGAGGTGGTACTCGTGCAGCGCGTGCACCACGAGCTTCGCGCCGATGAAGGCGAGGATCACCGCGAGGCCGTAGCTGAGGTAAACGAGCTTCGTGACCAGCCCGCCGAGCAGGAAGTACAGCTGCCGCAGGCCCATCAGCGCGAACGCGTTGGCGGTGAAGACGAGGAACGCCTCCTGGGTGATGCCGAAGATCGCCGGGATGGAGTCCACCGCGAACAGCAGGTCGGCCGAGCCGATCGCGATGATCACCAGCAGCATCGGGGTGATCTTCCGCTTCCCGCCTTCCTTCACCAGGTACTTGTGGCCGTGGTAGTCGTCGGTGACCGGGAAGAGCTTGCGCACCCAGCGGGTGAGCGCGTTCTCGTGGTACTCCTCCTCGTCGCCGTTGCCGCGCAGCATGCTGATCGCGGTCCACACGAGCACCGCGCCGAAGACGAAGAACACCCACACGAACTGGTTGATCAGCGCCGCGCCGACCGCGATGAACACGCTCCGCATGCCCAGCGCGAGCAGGATGCCGACGAGCAGCACGCGGTGCTGGTGGATCGCGGGCACCTTGAACGAGGTCATGATGATCATGAAAATGAAGAGGTTGTCCACGCTCAGCGAGTACTCGGTGATGTACCCGGTGAAGAACTGGACCCCGGGGTCGTGCCCGGCGAAGAACCAGACGCCCGCGCCGAACAGCACGGCGCAGCCGATGTAGAAAATCACCCAGCGAGCGGCCTCGCCGGTGGTCACCTCGTGCGGCTTGTGGTCGACGATCACCAGGTCGATGGCGATCAGCGCGAGCAGCCCGCCGACTGTCGCGAACCACAGCCACAGGGGGACGGTCATCTCAGAAACCTCCGGATAGTGCGCAGCAGCAACTAACCGGAGGTCTCTCCCGCCGGTACGAAACCGGCCGACGGTGCCGGGGACCTCGGCGAATGCTTTGCCGGGTCACCGTGCTGACGACACCGCCGCGAAGGAATACTCCCCTCACAGCGCGTTCAGTCTGCCGGTTACAGCCCGCAAACGCCAGCCGAGGTTGCCCACATCACCGAACCAGCCGTGTCTTCTTCACCACTCCAGGCATCAACAGCCAACCCCCCGCGACTCTCCGAATCCACCAACCCCCTCGCCTCCCCCCTTCCGGTACCACCACCGCGGGATTGCGCCGGCGTTTGGGGCTGAGCGGCGG
>NZ_BAAAHV010000026.1:103381-239898 GCF_039525725.1 Amycolatopsis albidoflavus | reverse complement strand
TGACAGGCCGAAGGCCCCTCCCGCCGCTCAGCCCCAAACGCCGGCTAAAAGCGATCCCGCCCGCGGCGGCGAAGCCGACGCCAAAAACACAGTTCGCGCTTCGCAGCTTCTCCCCAAACCCGCCCCCGGCTAACTCACCCACAACCAACCCGCTCACAACCGCCCCGCCCACAAGCCAGCCAGCCAACCCGTCCACAAACCCGCCCCAACCACACCACACCCCCTCCAACGAGTGACCCCATGTCTAATCCGTGTAAAGCCCTCCACCCACTCTCAGCAAAATCGTCATAACGTCGCTTCGTGCCCCGAATCCCGCTCCCCCGCACCCGCGGCTCCCGGCTCACCGCCGCGGCCGCCGTGGTGCTGGTCGCCGCCGCGGCAGTGACCGTCTGGGCAACCCGAGACCGCGGCCCCGCCCCGGTCCGGACCCAGGACGCCTTCCTCTCGATGCCCGCCGCCCCCGGTTCCGCCGACCAGGTCCGCATCGACACCACGACCTACTACCCCGAACACACGCCCGCCCCCGCCGTGCTGTTAGCGCACGGCTTCGGCGGCGACAAGTCCAGTGTGGACCCACAGGCCCGCGAACTGGCCCAGCGCGGCTTCGTAGTGCTCTCCTGGTCCGCGCGCGGATTCGGCCACAGCACCGGCAAAATCGGCCTGAACGATCCCGACGGCGAAGTCGCCGACGCGCGCCGGCTGGTCGACCGACTGGCCGCGAGCCCCGAGGTAGCGACCGGAGCCGGCGGCCAGCGCGAGATCGGGGTGACCGGAGCGTCCTACGGCGGCTCGCTGTCGCTCCTGCTCGCTGGAACCGATCACCGGGTGCGCGCGCTCGCGCCGGTGATCACCTACAACGACCTCGGCCAAGCCCTCGTGCCAAACGCCGCGGCAACGACCGCGCCGGAAGCGAAGACTCCGGCGGCTGGCGCGTTCTCCCCGGACGGCGTCTTCAAGAAGACCTGGGCGGGCATCTTCTTCTCCGCTGGTTCCGGCGCGGCAGCGGCAAGCACGCCGTCCGCCGAAGCTCCCGAAGCCGGCCAGAAGACCAACGACAACGGCAGCACAGCGGGCAACAGCGGCGGCACCGCTCCCCAAGCCGCCGCGCCACCGGCTGGGGCACGGTCGGAGCGGCCGTCGGCAGATCCGTGCGGACGGTTCACCGCGCCGGTGTGCAAGGCGTACACGGAACTGGCGACAACCGGGAAGGCCAGCCCGGAAACCGTCGCGCTGCTGCACCGCGTCTCCCCCTCGTCGGTCACCGGCAAGATCACCGCGCCGACGCTGCTCGTGCAGGGCGAGAGCGACACGCTGTTCGGCCTCGACCAATCCGACGCCACCGCGCGGCAAATCACCGCGGCGGGCGGATCGGTGCGCACGATCTGGTACACCGGCGGGCACGACGGCGGCATCCCGGGACCGCAGCTGCGCGCGAAGATCGGCGACTTCCTGTGGTCGTCGCTCACCGGCCAGGGCGACCCCGGCCACGGATTCAGCTACGACGTCCAAGGCACCTTGCGCGCCAACGGAACCCCGTCGGTGCGGACGGTCAACACCGCGGCGTACCCCGGGCTGAACGGCGACGGGACCGAGCGGAAGCAGGTCGCGCTCAGCGGTCCGGCGCAGCCGATCGTCCGGCCCGCGGGCGCGAATCCGGCTGCGGTGAGCGGGATTCCGGGCCTCAACGGGCTCGCGTCCAGCACCTCGAGGCTGGCTCCGATGTTCAGCAGCGACCCGCCGGGACAGGCCGCGCAGTTCGCCACGGCACCGTTCGACAGCCAGGTATTGCTGTCCGGTTCGAGCACCGTCCAGCTGCGAGTCGCGACCGATCCGGCGCATCCGCAGCCGGAGGCGGTGCTGTTCGCGAAGCTGTACGACGTCGGTCAGGACGGCACCCGCGTGCTGCCCGCGAACGCGGTCGCGCCGTTCCGGGTCACCGGGCTGCCCGCCGACGGCACGCCGGTCGACGTCACGGTGACGCTGCCGGGCGTCGTGCGGCCGATCGACTCCGGGCATTCGCTGCGGCTCGTCGTGGGCACGACCGATCAGGCGTACTCGGTGCCGACGCAGCCGGGGGTGTTCCGGGTCGGGCTCGCGTCTGGTGCGGCGCTGGCCGTCCCCGTGGTGCCGGGCGCTTCGGTCGGCGCTCCCCTGCCGGTCGGGCAGCTGATCGGCATCGGCGCGACGCTGCTGATCGCGATCGCGGTCGTCGTGGTGGCGGTGATCCGGCGGCGGCGAGCGCACGACGTCGACCCGGAGCTCGCGGACACCCCGCTGGTGATCAAGGGGCTGCGCAAGCAGTACGCGGGCGGGTTCACCGCGGTGCGGGACCTGTCGTTCCGCGTCGAACCGGGCCAGGTGCTCGGCCTGCTCGGCCCGAACGGCGCGGGCAAGACGACCACGCTGCGGATGCTGATGGGCCTGATCACGCCGACCGCGGGCGAGATCCGCGTGTTCGGCCACCGGATCTCGCCGGGCGCGCCGGTGCTGTCGCGGATCGGGTCGTTCGTCGAAGGATCCGGATTCCTGCCGCATCTGTCCGGCAAGGCGAACCTGGAGCTGTACTGGGCGGCGACCGGGCGGCCGGTCGAGAAGGCGCATTTCACCGAGGCGCTGGAGATCGCCGGGCTCGGCGACTCGGTGCACCGGCGGGTGAAGACCTACAGCCAGGGCATGCGGCAGCGGCTCGCGATCGCGCAGGCGATGCTCGGGCTGCCGGAGCTGATGGTGCTCGACGAACCGACCAACGGGCTCGACCCGCCGCAGATCCACCAGATGCGGGAGGTCCTGCAGCGCTACGCCGCCACCGGGCGCACCGTCGTCGTCTCGAGCCACCTGCTGGCCGAGGTCGAGCAGACGTGTTCGCACGTGGTGGTCATGCACCGCGGGAGGCTCGTGGCCTCGGGCGAGGTCGGCGAGCTGGCGGCCTCGAGCGGCGAGGCCACGTTCCGGGTCGACGACGCGGCGGCGGCCGCGGCGACGCTCAAGAGCGTCGGCGGGGTGTCGGACATCGAAACCGAGGGCGACCTGGTGCACGCGAATCTCGACGGGCTGCCGCGCGCCGACGCGGTCGCGGCGCTCGTGCGCGCCGGGGTCGCGGTGGAGCAGGCCGGGCCGCGCCGCCGGCTCGAAGACGCGTTCCTGCAGCTGGTGGGAGAGGATTCATGAGCGAGGACAACGGTTCCGGCGGGGTGCACACCGACCCGGCCGCGCTGCAGGAACTGAGCGACCTGGCCACCGCGGAGCCGGCCGAGGTCGGGCCGGACGGCGCGGTGGCGGGCTACCGCGCCGACCGGACGCTGCGGCTGGGCGTGGAGCTGAAGCGGCAGCTGCGCCGGCGGCGGACCCAGCTGGTGCTGGCGTTCGTCGCGGTGCTGCCGTTCATTCTCGTGGTGGCGTTCCAGATCGGGCAGTCCAGCCCCAACCGCCGCTCCGGCGGGTTCGTGGACCTCGCGACGGCGAGCGCGCCGAACTTCGTGGTGCTCGCGTTCTTCGTGTCCGGCACGTTCCTGCTGCCGATGATCGTCGCGTTGTTCTTCGGCGACACGATCGCGAGCGAATCGTCGTGGTCGAGCCTGAAGTACCTGCTGGCGATCCCGGTGCCGCGGCACCGGCTGCTGCGGCAGAAGGCCGCGGTGTCCGGGCTGCTGTCGATCGCCGCGCTGGTGCTGCTGCCGGTGGTTTCGCTGCTGGTCGGCATCATCTGGTACGGCGCGGGCGACGCGATCAGCCCCACCGGCGACGCGGTCAGCTTCGGCGACAGCCTGCTGGCGCTGCTGATGTCCACTGTGTACATCGTGGTGCAGCTGGCCTGGGTCGCCGGGCTCGCGCTGCTGCTGAGCGTGTCGACGGAGGCGCCGCTGGGCGCGGTCGGCGGGACGGTGCTGGTGGCGATCCTGTCGCAGATCCTCGACCAGATCACCGCGTTGGAGGGCCTGCGGAACTACCTGCCGACGCACTATTCGTTCGCCTGGATCGACTTGATCTCCACGGACATCGACTGGACGAACCTGGCCAGCGGCGTGCTGTCGTCGGTCATCTACACGACGGTGTTCCTGCTGCTGGCGGGCCGCCGGTTCGCACGCAAGGACGTCACCAGCTGAGGCCGGATGTCCGGTACGGTTCGGCGCGTGACGATCCACCTGGAACTCGATGCCGGCGTCGCACTCGTGACCCTCGAACACGGGCGCGGCAACACCCTCGACACCGCCACCTGCAATGAGCTGGTGATCAGACTCGAAGAGGCCGACGCGGCCGGAGCCCGCGCGGTCGTGTTGACCGGCTCCGGCGACATGTTCTCCGCCGGAGTGGATCTCCTGGCCATCGACGAGGGCGGCGCGCGCTACGTCGGCGATTTCCTGCCGGCGTTGTCGGACGCGTTCCTGGCCGTCTTCGGCTTCCCGCGCCCAGTGGTAGCGGCGGTGAACGGCCACGCCATCGCGGGCGGCATGGTCCTCGCGGCGGCGTGCGACCACCGGATCGCCGCCGACGGCCCCGGCCGCATCGGCGTGACGGAGCTGCTCGTGGGCGTGCCGTTCCCGTTGTCGGCGCTGGAGATTCTGCGCTGCACCTACGGGACGACCCCGCTGCCGTCCCTGATCTACAGCGGCGCGACGGTCACCATGGCCGACGCCGTCCACCGCGGCCTGGTCGACGAGGTAGTGCCCGCCGAGGACGTGCTCACCAGGGCACGCGAACTGGCCGCGCGGCTCGGCGAACTGCCCACGGAGGCTTTCGCGCACACGAAGGCGCAGCTGCGGCAGCCGTACCACCAGCGGATCGCGGAGAACCGCGTGTCCGACGACGCGCAGGTGGAGCGGTTGTGGAGGTCCGAACCGGCGCTGGCGGCGGTGAAGGCTTACGTGGAGAAGGTGCTGAAGCGCTGACCTTTCGGTTGGCTCTTGCCCGGGAAATCGCGGGATTAGAGACTTTCTTGCCTCAGCTCTGCCCTCGCACCCATTGCTTCGGCCGCATGTTTCTGTGAAAGTCGAGGTGAGGGTCCGGGAACCGGGGGTGCCTCAGTTCGGAGCGCACCCCCGGGCCGGGGGTTCCGTTCGGCTGATCGCCGTCAGTTCTCTCCCAGTTTGACCAGTTCGAGGTCGGTTTGGGGAAAGTCGTCGCCGATGCAGAGCAGCGGTTCTCCGGCGATCTTGGCGGTGGCATAGCTGTGGCAGTCGCCGAGATTCAGCTTCGCCGGATGACGGCCTTTCCCGAACTGGCTGAAGGCGTCAGTGGCGATCTCGCTGTGTTCCTCGGTGAAGGGGACCACCGCGATGCGGTTGTCCTGCATGAACCTGGCCAGGGCCAGCCTCCCCCGGGAACCCAGCCGCACCGTCAAGACGACGCCCACCTCCACCAAGGTCGGTGCGCCAATTCTCGGCGCGGCGGCCTCGGCGAGGCGTTCTTCGAGCCGATCGTGGCCTGGCTCGCGCAGGAGAATCGCCACGATCGCGGAACTGTCGAGGATCACACGCCCTCCGGCCCGAATCCGAGAATGTCTTCTTCCTCCTCCTTGGAGAGCGGCTTTCCCAGCTCCTCGGGCGGGATGAGCGGCCAGATCTCCTCTTCGAGCATCCGGCGCAACCGCTTCAGCCGCTGTTCAGCGTCCTCGTGCTTGCGCAGCTGGTCCCGGCGCAGCTGAAGAGACTCGCGGACCGCCCCGGTTTTAGTGGTGCCGGTCAGCTCGGCGACCTCGGCTGCCAAGCGCTCCGTTTCCGGATCCTTGATGTTCATCGCCATGGTGTAATGGTACCGGAGATGGTGTAACTACTTGATCCCGGCCGCGTCCATCCCTCGCAGTTCCTTCTTCAGGTCCGAGACCTCGTCGCGCAGGCGGGCGGCCAGTTCGAACTGCAGGTCGCGGGCGGCCTGCATCATCTGGTCGGTCATCTGCTGGATCAGGTCGGCCAGTTCGGCGCGCGGCATCGACGACACGTTCTTGTCGGTCAGCATGCCCGAGCTGCGGACGCGGTCGCCCTGTTCCGGCTTCTTGCCGCGCGAGGCGTTGCGGCCCGAGCCGCCGACCGCGACCGACTCGTCCGAGTCTTCCGCTTCGTTGTAGACGCGGTCGAGGATGTCGGCGATCTTCTTGCGCAGCGGCTGCGGGTCGAGGCCGCGCTCCTCGTTGTAGGCGACCTGCTTGGCGCGGCGGCGGTCGGTCTCCTCGATCGCGTACTGCATCGAATCGGTGATCTTGTCCGCGTACATGTGGACCTCGCCGGACACGTTTCGCGCCGCGCGGCCGATGGTCTGGATCAGCGACGTGCCGCTGCGCAGGAAGCCTTCCTTGTCCGCGTCGAGGATCGCGACCAGCGACACCTCGGGCAGGTCGAGGCCCTCGCGCAGCAGGTTGATGCCGACCAGGACGTCGTAGTCGCCCGCGCGCAGCTGGCGCAGCAGCTCGACCCGGCGCAGCGTGTCGACCTCCGAGTGCAGGTACCGGACCCGGATGCCCAGCTCCAGCAGGTAGTCCGTGAGGTCCTCGGCCATCTTCTTGGTGAGCGTGGTGACCAGGACGCGCTCGTCCTTGTCCGCGCGCTCCCGGATCTCGTGCACCAGGTCGTCGATCTGCCCCTCGGTGGGCTTCACGACCACCTTCGGGTCGACCAGGCCGGTCGGCCGGATGACCTGCTCGACGAACTCGCCGCCGGTCTGACCCATCTCGTACGGGCCCGGCGTCGCCGACAGGTACACCGTCTGCCCGATCCGGTCGGAGAACTCCTCCCAGGTCAGCGGCCGGTTGTCGACCGCGCTCGGCAGCCGGAAGCCGTAGTCGACGAGGTTGCGCTTGCGGCTCATGTCGCCCTCGTACATGCCGCCGATCTGCGGCACCGTCTGGTGCGATTCGTCGATGACGAGCAGGAAGTCTTCCGGGAAGTAGTCGATGAGCGTGGCGGGCGCGGTGCCCGCGCCGCGGCCGTCGATGTGCCGCGAGTAGTTCTCGATGCCGGAGCAGAAGCCGACCTGGCGCATCATCTCGATGTCGTAGGCGGTGCGCATCCGCAGCCGCTGGGCCTCCAGCAGCTTGCCCTGCTTCTCCAGCTCGGCCAGCCGTTCCTCCAGCTCGGCCTCGATGCCGCGGATCGCCTTTTCCATCCGCTCCGGCCCGGCGACGTAGTGCGTGGCCGGGAAGATCCGGACCTCCTCGACCTCGCGCACGATGTCGCCGGTGAGCGGGTGCAGGTAGTACAGCTTGTCGATCTCGTCGCCGAAGAACTCGACGCGGATCGCCAGCTCCTCGTACGCCGGGATGATCTCCACCGTGTCGCCGCGGACGCGGAAGGTGCCGCGCGCGAAAGCGATGTCATTGCGCGAGTACTGCACATCGACCAGTGCGCGCAGCAGCACGTCTCGCTCCACCGTGCCGCCGACTTCGAGCTTCGTGGACCGGTCGAGGTATGACTGCGGCGTGCCGAGGCCGTAAATGCACGAGACGGACGCGACCACGATGACGTCTCGCCGCGAGAGCAGGTTCATCGTGGCGGAGTGGCGCAGCCGCTCGACGTCGTCGTTGATCGACGAGTCCTTCTCGATGTAGGTGTCCGTCTGCGCGATGTACGCCTCGGGCTGGTAGTAGTCGTAGTAGCTGACGAAGTATTCGACCGCGTTGTGCGGGAACAGCTCGCGCAGCTCGTTGGCCAGCTGCGCGGCCAGCGTCTTGTTCGGGGCCATCACCAGAGTGGGCCGCTGGACGCGCTCGATCAGCCACGCGGTGGTGGCCGATTTGCCGGTGCCGGTGGCGCCGAGCAGCACGACGTCTTTCTCGCCCGCGCGGATCCGGCGTTCGAGATCGTCGATGGCCGCCGGCTGGTCGCCGGCGGGCTGGTACTCGCTGACGACCTCGAACCGGCCGCCGGCACGAGGCACCTCGGAGACCGGGCGGAAGTCGGACTGGGCGAGGACGGGGTGTTCGGTTGCGAAAGCCACGGGAACCAGGGTAGGCCGGGGCACCGACAATTTCCGCGACGGCCGGTGTGAGCTGGGGATCTATCGCTCTTCCGGGACGCCTCGGAGCAGCCGTGAGGGGAACCCTGAGGGACTCTGAGTCCCTCAGGGTTCCCCTCACGGACTTCTGGCGGTGCGCGCGCCCAGGGCGGCCGGGCGGGCAGTCTCCGTCAGCAACTGCAGCAGTCGCATCCGCCGCAGCAGTCGCAGTCGCACCCGTTGCAGCAGTCGCAGCCGCAGTCGCAGTCGGCGCCGTTCGGTTCGCCGCTCCAGGGGCCCGGGTACGGATCGCGGCAGCAGAACTGGCAGGAGCAGCACATGTAAGTCGCGATCGCGCAGCCCGCGAAGAAGTTCCGGCGTTTCGGCGGCACCGCGAACTTCGGCACCCAGCAGCCGCCGCCCTTGCCGTCCAGGGAGTCCCCGCCCTCCGGCGGTTCGGGACCGTCCGGACCGCCGGGTCCACCGGGGCCGCTCGGTCCGCCTGGTCCGCCGGGCCCGCCTGGTCCGGGAGGGCCCGCAGGGCCGCCGGGGCCGGGCATCCCGGCAGGTCCGTAGCCGGGAACCGGCACGCCGTAGCCCGGCGGCGGCCCGTACCCGGGCATCCCCGGCTGCTGCCCATATCCCGGCTGCCCGGGCCCAGGCGCACCGATCCCCGGCCCGTAAGGCGACTGCTGCGGCGTAGGCCCCGGCCCGATCCACCCGGGCGGCGGCTGCTGACCGTGCTGCCCAGGCCCGTGCCCCTGCAAGTGGTGATGCCCGAACGCCCGCCGCACCGCCTGCCTCAGCTCGTGCACCAGCAACGCGTGCACCAGCGCCGAATCAGCGAACTCCGCCTCGCGCAGCGCCAGCTCGACCCCGAGCACCGCGTCCGTGCACAACCGGTGTGCCTCGTCCAGCGCGGTTCCCGTGGCCAGCAACGGATTCCACGAACCGGACGCAGCGTCCGAAGCCAGGTCCTCGACCGCGTCGAGCAGGTGTGCCACCCGGCCGAACAACCGCCCGGCTTCGGCGAGCGGCGCGCGGTTCCCGGGGCGTCCGGCCAGCACGGCGGTCTGCGCGAACGCCGCGGACGACGCCAGCTCGGCCGGTTCGGTCGCCAGCAACGGCGAGTCTCCGGCGCGAATGGCCCGTTCCAGCTCGCCCTGCCGACCGACCGCTTCGGTCAGCACCGCGGTGTCGAAACCGATGCCCGCGCCCGTCCGACCACCTTGCGCGGCCCAGCGACGCGCCACGAGCCGGGCTGCGCCGGCGACCGGACGCCGGGCGAAAGCGCCGTCCCGGTCGGCGACGTGGTCGTCGACCTTCGCCGAAGCCAGTACCAGCGAAACCGCCGCGGCGAGCCGGGCGCCGTCGCCGACCGCGACGGACGCCGGGCGCATCGACCGCAGCGGGCACGGGCCGGCGGCGCGGCGGGGTCCGCTCGGCGTCTGTGCCTCGACCAGCGCGGACACGATCAGCGCGTCGTAGTTCGTCACGACCCGGGCGAACTGGCCGTGCTGGTCGCGCAGGGCGAGGCAGAGGCCGCACAGGTGCGCCATCCAGTCCGCGTGGAGCCGCCCGGCCAGCCGGTGCCGGCAGGGTCTGATGATCCCGAACAAGTGCTTGTCCCCCCAGAAGAACCGAACGACCCGCGAACTTTAGCCCCTCGGCCAGGCCCCTAACCGGCTTTCCGGCGATTCTCGCGAAGCGCGCGGGCAAGGCAGGATGGGCGGATGACCGATCTGCACCCGCCGAAGGTCGAGACGTTCGACCCGGCCGCCCGCGTGAACATCGACAACAAGGGCATCCGCCGCGACGTGGAGGAGTTCCGCGAGGAGCCGTTCGGCCTGTACCTGGCGCGGCAGGCGCCGGGGCGGGCGCAGTTCCACTACCTCGAGTCCTGGCTGCTGCCGGAGCTCGGGCTGCGGATCACCGACTTCTGGTTCACCCCCGGCCACGAGCGCGACCAGGATTTCTACCTCGACGTGGTGCGCGTGCACCGCGACGGCCCGCGCTGGGTGGCCACCGACCTCTACCTCGACCTCGTGCTCAAGGACAAGATCTCGGTCCGGGTGATCGACACCGACGAGCTGCTCGCCGCCGTCGCCGGAAACCTGCTCTCGCAGCCGGAAGGCGAGTACGCGCTCGAAGTCGCCTACGCCGCGATCGAGGGCCTCGCCGCGCACGGCTACGACCTCGCTGCCTGGCTGTCCACAAAGGACATGACACTCGGCTGGCGCAGGCATCCCTAACCGGGAACGGGGGAATTCCCCACCCCCGCCCGGCGGTCAGCCGGATTACCCGAAGCGGCTCCCCCGGCCACGATCAGCGGCATGGAACGAACCGCAAACCAGGTGACGCTCGACCTCGTGTGCTCGCTGTATCGCGAGCACACCGAAGCGTTGCGCGCCGCGAAGGACGCCCAGCGAGCGCACCGCCGTGCGCATCCGGCGATGAAGACCCAGCTGGACGACGTCGAAGCGGAGATCACCTACCTGCTCCTGCGCCACCTGCGCCCGGAGAAAGTCGTGGAGATCGGTTCGCTGCACGGCTGGTCCACGAGCTGGATCCTCCGCGCGCTCGCGGACAACGGCGCCGGCGGGCTGACCACGATCGACCTCATCGGCAACGCCACCAAGACCGTCCCGCACGCACTGGCCAAGGGCCGCTGGGAGTTCCGCCAGGGCGACGCGCGCACCCTCACCGCCGACTGGCTGTCCGATGTGGACTATCTCTTCATCGACGCCGACCACGGCGCGCGCTTCGCGAGGTGGTACCTCGTCGACGTCTTCCCGAAGATCGACGCCGCGGTGAGCGTGCACGACGTGTTCCACCGCCGCACCCCGCTGCCGTTCACCGAAGGCGCCGAAGTGGTGCGCTGGCTCGAAAAAACGCGGAATCCGTACTTCACCGCGGCACGCGCCCGGGCGAAACACGCGTACGCTCGGCTCAACGAACTCAGGCGCGAACTCGGCGTCGACAGCGTCGTCCACACCGGACGCGACAACCCGATGATCTACTTCCGCATCCACCGATCGGTGGATGCGGGGCTGACAGCCGGTGGACCGGAAGTCGCACCGTTCCGCTGATCCGATCGGCCGCTCCGGCCGGGATTCTCGAACACAGCAACCGCTGCGATTCGAGAGGGGACTCCCAGCCCATGCCGGTCATCGAGGTGCGAAACCTCCGCAAACGCTACCGCGAGAAAACGGCGGTGGAAGACGTTTCGTTCACCGTGGAGCGGGGCGAGATCTTCGGGATCCTCGGCCCCAACGGCGCGGGCAAGACCACCACCGTGGAGTGCGTCGAGGGCCTGCGCTCCCCCGACGGCGGCACCGTTTCGGTGCTCGGGCTCGACCCGCGGCGCGACGTCCGCGAACTGCGCCAGCGCCTCGGCGTCCAGCTGCAGGAGAGCCGGCTGCCCGACCGGCTGCGCGTCGCCGAGGTGCTCGACCTGTTCGCCGCGATGTACCGCGCCCCGGCCGATCCGGAGCGGCTGATGGACCTGCTCGGGCTCACCGAGCAGCGGAACGCCTTCTACCGCAAGCTTTCCGGCGGACAGCAGCAGCGCGTGTCGATCGCGCTCGCGCTCGTCGGCAGTCCCGAGGTGGTGGTGCTCGACGAGCTGACGACCGGTCTCGACCCGCAGGCCCGCCGCGACACCTGGGACCTCGTCGAAGCGGTCCGCGCCGAGGGCGTGACGGTCGTTCTGGTCACGCACTTCATGGAGGAAGCGGAACGGCTGTGCGACCGGATCGCGGTGATCGACGCCGGCCGCGTCGTCGCGACCGACACCCCGGCCGGACTCGTCGGTCGCGTCGGCGGGGAGCAGCGCATCCGGTTCCGCCCGTCCGCGCCGGTCGATCCGCAGGAGCTGGCGGGGCTGCCGGACGTGCTGAAGGTCGAGCGGAACGGCGCGCATCTGGTGGTGACCGGCGGTGCCGGCGCATTGCAAGCGGTGACGTCGTTCCTCGCCCGCGCCGACGTGGTGGCGGGCGATCTGCGGGTGGAGCAGGCCAGCCTCGACGACGCCTTCGTCGCGCTGACCGGCCGGAAACTGGACTGAGGGGGAACCGGAAGTGTTGTCGAAACTGACCGTCGCCGAGGCGAAGATCTTCCTCCGCGACCCCGGTGCTCCCGCCGTGGTGCTCGGGATCCCGCTGGCGCTGCTGCTGGTGTTCGGGCTGATGCCGGGGTCGCGCGAACCCAGCGCCGAGCACGGCGGCCAGTCGGCGCTGGCCACGTTGATCGCGCCGATGGCGGTCGCTCTCCTGCTCGGGATCCTCGCGGTGTACATGCTGCCCGGCGCGATGGCCGCGCACCGGGAGAAGGGGGTGCTGAAGCGGCTGGCGGCGAGCCCGATGCCGCCGTCGCGGCTGCTGGCCGCGCAGCTGCTGGTGAATCTCGCCATCGCGGTCGTCGCGATCGTGCTCGTCGTGGGGGTGGGCACGATCGCGCTCGGCATGGCGCTGCCGAGGAACCCGGGCGGGTTCTTCGCGGTCGCGCTGCTGGGCGCGGTGTCGCTGTTTTCAGTCGGCACACTGCTCGCCGCGTTCGTACCGAGCACCCGCGCGGCGAACGGGCTCGGCGCGGCCGTGTTCTTCCCGATGCTCGCGCTCGGCGGGGTCTGGGTGCCGAAGGAGCAGCTGCCGCCGGTGCTGCAGCACATCGCGGACATCCTGCCGCTCGGCGCGACACTCGGCAGCCTGCGCGAGACCGCCGCCGGGCACGCGCCGCAACTGCTGCCCGTGATCGCGCTCGCCGTGGTCGCCGTCGCGTGTTCGACGCTCGCCGCCCGATTCTTCCGTTGGGAGTGAGCGCGATGACTACGGCACAAGAAGAAGCCACGATGGCCCGTTCGGTCGCGCCGTTCGCCCGGATGCCCGTGTTCGGCATCGCCGCGCTGATGGCCGTGCCGCTGGTGCTCACCGCGAACAACTACGGCTACTTCGGCGACGAGTTGTACTTCCTCGCCGCCGGACGGCATCTGGCCTGGGGTTACGTGGACCAGCCGCCATTGCTGCCGCTGCTCGCCCGCGCGATGGACACGATCGCGCCGGATTCGCTGTTCGTCCTGCGGCTCCCGGCGATGCTGGCGATGCTCGCCGGGGTCGTGTTCGCCGCGCTCATCGCCCGCGAACTCGGCGGCCGCACCCGCGCGCAGGTAATCACCGCAGCGACGTTCGCCGCCTGCACGAATTTCGTGGCCGGTGGCCACTACTTGGCGACCTCGACACTGGATCCGTTCCTCTGGACCGTCCTGCTCTGGCTGGTCGTCCGCTGGATCCGCACCCGGCGCGACGGTCTGCTGCTGTGGGCCGGAGTCGTCACCGCGCTCGCGCTGTACGTGAAGTTCCTCATCGGCGGGTTTTGGATCGTCGCCGGGATCGCGCTGCTGATCTGCGGTCCGCGTGAGCTGCTGCGCCGCCCGATGCTGTGGGCGGGCGCCGCAATCGCGGCACTGGCGCTGGTCCCGACGCTGGTCTGGCAGGCGCAGCACGGCTGGCCGCAGCTCAGCATGGGCGCGGCGATCTCGAACGAGGTCGGCGAATCCTGGGGTGGGCGGCTGTCCTGGCTCCCGCAGGTGCTGCTGCTCGCCGGGGTCCCGGTCGGGGCCGTGCTGCTCGGCTACGGCCTGTGGCGGCTGCTGCGTTCGCCTCAGCTGCGTTCCTACCGCTTCCTCGCCTGGACCACACTCGCGCTCGCCGTGGTGTTCATCGCGGTGAACGGCCGGTCGTACTACATCGCGGGCATGTTCGCGCCGTGCTGGGCGGCCGCCGCGGTGGAGCTGGAGAACGGACAAGCGTCGCGGTGGTGGCGCTGGATCCCGACCTGGCCGATCTACGTGCTGTCCGCGCTGCTGATGTTGCCCGCGGCGCTGCCGGTGTGGCCGCATTCGTGGGTCGAGAAGAACCCGTCGCTGCCGACGCCAGCCTTCTCGTTCGGCGAGGTCGGCTGGCCGGACGCCGCGCAATCGGTCGCCCGCGCGTTCCATCGCGTGCCCGACCCGGCACACACCGCGATCGTCGGCGAGACGTACTGGACCGCGAGCGCGCTCGACCGCTACGGACCGGAGCTGGGCCTGCCCGAGCCGACCAGCCCGAACCGCGGGTACGCCACGCTGGCCGTGCCGCCCGATTCGGCACGCGACGTCCTGTTCGTCGGGGCCGATCCCCGGCCGCTGCTCGGGCGCTTCGCCCATCTCGAGCCGGTCGGAGCCGTGACGACCGGGGACGCGAAGCCGAGTGTGCTCGACGGCACTCCGATGTGGCTGGCCACCGCGAGGCTGCGGCCGTGGCCGGAAATCTGGCCCCAGCTGGCGAACACCGGCGCTTGACCGGCGCCACCCGCAGTACGGCGGCGTCAGGCCTCGCCCGTAGGGTGCGGGCGAGGCCAGCCCCCGATCCGCCGACAGGGAGCAGGATGGATGCCGTGACCACGGCCACCGCACCGAGCACGCCCGACCGCTCGCTCACCGGGTTCGCCCGGCGGCCGGTCTTCCTGCTCGCCGCGGGGACCGCCGCCGTGCTCCTCGCCACCGCCGGCCGCTACGGCTACTTCGGCGACGAGCTGTACTTCCTCGCCGCGGGCAAACACCTCGCGTGGGGGTACGCGGACCAGCCGCCGGTGCTGCCGTTCCTCGCCTGGCTGGCGAACTCGATCGCGCCGGGCTCGCTCGTCGTGTTCCGGATCCCGGCGATACTGGCGACCGCCGCGGGCGTGGTGTTCACCGCGCTGATCGCCCGCGAAATGGGCGGCGAACGCAAGGCGCAGACGCGCGCCGCCGCGGCGTACGCGATCTGCGGGCAGTTCGTCGGCAGCGGCCACTACCTCGCGACGTCCACTGTGGACCCGCTGCTGTGGACGATCGTGCTGTGGCTGCTGGTGCGCTGGATCCGCACCCGCGACGACAATCTGCTGCTGTGGCTCGGCGTCGCGACGGCGGTCGGGCTGAACGTGAAGTTCCTGATCGGCGGATTCTGGGCGGTCACCGCGGTCACCGCGCTCGTCTTCGGACCGCGAGACCTGTTGCGCCGTCCCAAACTGTGGCTTGGCGCGGCGATCGCCGCGGTCGCGTGTGTACCGACCTTGCTCTGGCAGGCCTCGAACGGCTGGCCGCAGCTCGGCATGGGCGACGCGGTCTCGCGCGAAGTCGAGGAGGCGGGCGGCCGGGCGATGTTCGTGCCGACGCTGCTCGCCGGGGCTGGTTGGGTCATCGGAGCGCTGGGCGTGCTGTACGGACTGACGGTGCTAGTCGGCAGTTCTCGGTTGCGCGCGTACCGCTTCCTCGGCTGGACCGCGCTCGGCGTCTTCGCGCTCTTCCTCATCGGCAACGGCCGATTCTATTACGCCGCAGGCACTTTCGGTCTGTTGTGGGCCGCCGCCGCGGTGCATCTGCAGGACCGGGGGCGGCCCGCGTTGTGGTGGCGCTGGGTGCCGACGTGGCCGATGTTCGTCCTGTCCGCGCTGTACAGCCTCCCTTACGCGCTCCCGGTGTGGCCAGTGCAGTGGCTGGTCGAGCATCCGACCGCGCCGCGCCCCGCGTACGCGATGGAGGAGTACGGCTGGCCGGATCTGGCCGCGTCCGTCGCCACGCAGTACCGCGCGCTGCCGCCGGAGCAGCGGACCCGCACCGCGCTCGTCACCGGCGGGTACTGGCAGGCGGGCGCGCTCGGCCGGTACGGGCCTGATCAGGGCCTGCCCGAGGCGTACAGCGCCAGCCGCGGATTCTGGTACTTCGGGCGGCCGGACGACAAGGCGGACACCGTGCTGTTCGTCGGCCGCGAACCGGCGAAGCTGGCGGCGCACTTCCGGTCCGCGCGCATCGTCGGCGAGGTCGACAACCGGCTGGGCGTCCCGAATGCCAGCAGGCACATGCCGATCTGGCAGCTCGACGGCCGGATCGGCGGCTGGGCCGAGATCTGGCCGCAGCTCAAGGACCTCAAAGCGTGAGATTCGAGGACGTCCGAGACGTCAAACTCGACTGGCGGGGTTCGCTGATGCCACCCGCCGAGTCTCCGGCGAATGATCAGCCCGTGCGGTGGCATCGATGGTTCGCCCGGGTGGAGACGACGCTCGCGTGGGTTCTCCTGGTCGTCCCAACGCTGTTGAGCGCGCTGACCGACCAGACGAACGCACACCGGATCACCACCGTGCTCATCGCCGCCGGGGCCGCGGTGTGGCTGGCGCTCACCACGTTCGTTCTGAGCCCCGCGCTGCGCGAACACCCGGTCACCTCCGCCGCGGCGTTCGCCGGCGTCGTCACGTTCGGCTCGGTTCTCCAGTCGCGCGACGCCTATTTCATCATCTTCATGGTCTACGGGTTCTTCGCGGCGATGCGGATGAAGCCGATGCCGGTCGCGGTGCTCGGTGTCGGCATCACGTCGCTGCTGATCAACACCATGACGCTCGGCGGGCCGATCCACGCGCTGTCGGTGTCGCCGGGCATCTGGGGCACGGTGGTGGTCGTGCAGACCGCGGCGATCGGCGGCGGCGGCGCGCTTTTCGCCGCGGTGGGCAGGCAAAATCAAGAACGCAAGCGAATGCTCGATCAGCTGACGGCGGCCGAGGCGGAGAACCGCGGGCTGCAGCGGCAGTTGCTCGCCCAGGCACGCGAGGCGGGCGTGCTCGACGAGCGGCAGCGGCTGAGCCAGGAAATCCATGACACGCTCGCGCAGGGCTTCACCGGGATCATCACCCAGCTCGAAGCCGCCGCGCAGGCCCGCGACGACGCGGCGGAATGGGAACGCCACCTGGCCGCCGCGACCCAGCTCGCGCGGGAAAACTTGACCGCGGCCCGGCGTTCGGTCGCCGCGCTGCACCCGGAACCGCTCGAAACCGCGACGCTGCCCGAAGCGCTCGCCGAGGTCGCGCGGCTGTGGAGCGAACGCACCGGCGTGCCCGCGGAGTTCTCGACCACCGGGACCGCCGTCCCGCTGCATCCGGAGCTGGAGGCGACCCTGCTGCGGGTCACCCAGGAAGCACTGTCCAATGTGGCCAGACACGCGCAGGCGGGCCGGGCCGGGATCACCCTGTCGTACATGGGCGACGAGGTGACGCTCGACGCGCGCGACGACGGCGTCGGCTTCGATCCGGCGCAGTCGACCGCCCCGCCGTCGCGCGAAGGCGGACACGGCCTGCCCGGCATGCGGCGGCGCGCGGAACGCCTCGCCGGGACCCTGCACGTCGAGTCCGAACCGGGCGGCGGTACCGCGATCTCAGTGCGGCTGCCCGCCGTCCCGGCTGCGACACTGGACCCGACCGAGGGGGCCTCATGACCATCACCCTGCTTATCGCCGACGACCACCCGATCGTCCGGGACGGACTGCGCGGCATCTTCACCGGCGAGCGCGGCTTCGAGGTACTGGGCGAGGCCGCGCACGGAGCCGAGGCGGTCACGCTCGCCGAGGCGTTGAAGCCGGACGTCGTGCTGATGGACCTGCGGATGCCCGGCACCGACGGCGTCGCCGCGATCACCGAACTCGCCCGCCTCGGCAACCCGGCGCGCGTGCTCGTGCTGACCACGTACGACACGGATTCCGACGTGCTGCCCGCGATCGAGGCGGGTGCGACCGGCTACCTGCTGAAGGATTCGCCGCGCGAGGAACTGTTCCGCGCCGTCCGCGCCGCCGCCCGCGGCGAGGCGGTCCTCTCCCCCGCGGTCGCGAGCCGGATCATGGGCCAGATGCGCGCACCGGCCCAGGAACCGTTGTCGCAGCGCGAAATCGAGGTGCTGAACCTTGTAGCGCGCGGGTCGACGAACAAGGAAGCCGCGAAGAAGCTGTTCATCAGCGAGGCGACGGTGAAGACACATCTGCTGCACGCGTACGCGAAACTCGGTGTAAAGGACCGCGCGGCCGCGGTGGCGGTGGCTTTCGAGCGCGGCTTGCTCGGTTCCTAGTGCCCCCTGCTAGCGCCCAAGCCCCCCCGGCACGCGATGCCGAAGGTCCGTGAGGGGAACCCTGAGGGACTCTGAGTCCCTCAGGGTTCCCCTCACGGACCTTTCGCGGCAACGGAGCCACACCTTCAGCTCCACAGCTCTCTGTCGCGCGACGCTACCCGGCCGGCCACTGCGGCCACGAACTCCTTCCCTGGCAACGGATCCAGCCTGCTTCCATCCCGAAGCCGAGGCGCGACCAGGTCCGCCGCGGCCTCTCGCGCGCCCATCACCACCTGGTACGGCACCAACCGCCGGTCGCGGATGCGAGAGCCCAGGCTCCCCCGGTCCGCCGGGATCACCTCGGCGCGCAGCCCGGCGTCCATCGCCTGCTCCGCCACCGCTTGGGCCGCCGGGAGTTCCGCGTCACCAACCGGCAGCACGGCCATCTGCACCGGTGCCAGCCACGGCGGGAAAGCCCCGCCATGCTCCTCGATCAGCTGTGCCAACACGCGTTCCAGGCTGCCAAGCACCGCGCGGTGCACCAGGACCGGCCGGTGCGCGCGGCCGTCCGGGCCGACGTATTCGAGCCCGAACTGCTCCGGCTGATGGAGGTCGATCTGCACGGTGGACAGGGTCGACTCGCGGCCCGCACTGTCGGCGATCTGGACGTCGATCTTCGGACCGTAGAACGCGGCTTCGCCCGGCCCGCTTTCGTATTCGACGCCGTCGAGCGCTTCGACGAGCACCTCCGCCGCGCGCTCCCACGCTTCGGCCGCACCGGCGTACTTGCCGCGGTTGTCCGGCAAGGAAAGCCGATAGCGAGCGGGTTTCAGGCCAAGATCGCGGTACACCCGGCGGATCAGCGCGAGCGCGCTCCGCACCTCCGCGCCGACCTGTTCGGGCAGGCAGAAAATGTGCGCGTCATTGAGCTGAATCGCCCGCACCCGGCTGAGCCCGCCGAGGACGCCGGACAGTTCGGCGCGGTACATCCCGCCGAGTTCGGCCAGGCGCACCGGCAGTTCGCGGTGGCTGTGGGCGCGGGAACGGTAGATCAGCGCGTGGTGCGGGCACAGGCTCGGCCGCAGCACGACCTGTTCGCCGCCGAGATCCATCGGCGGGAACATGTCGTCGCGATAGTGCGCCCAGTGGCCGGAAAGCTCGTACAGCTCGCGTTTCCCCAGCACCGGCGACGAGACGTGCTGGTAGCCGGCTCGGCGTTCGACCTCGCGGACGTACTCCTCCAGCACGTGCCGGACGGCGGCGCCGTCGGGCAGCAGGTACGGCAGCCCGGCTCCGATCAGCGGGTCGCTGCCGAACAGGCCGAGTTCCCGGCCGAGTTTGCGGTGGTCAGGCATGGCGGTCTCCTCACGGAAGGCGAGGCGAGCGCACAGCGAAGAGCCCGGGGCGCTCGCCCCGGGCTCGAATGGCAGTGTTCAGCGCGCCGGGACGGGATCCGGCGTCGTCGTGGACTGGGCGCGCTTCATGCCCGAACGGTAACCCCGCGCGAGGCGGGACCGCACCTGGTTTTCCGGCTCAGGGCTTCCAGCCGCTCTGCGCGGCCCACTTCTCCGCGCGCACGAACGCCTCGTTGACCCAGCCCTGCTTCTCCTCCGCGTACTGCTCGACTGTGCCGTCCGCGGAATGCTTGCGCGCCAGTGCTTCCTTCACCTCGGTGTAGTTGTCGCGCTCGTCCGGATGCGCCCGGATCCAGTCGCGGAACAGCAGCGCGAGCCGCCACGCCGGGGTTTCAGTGGACCGGACGTGCAGGTTCACCGGCCGCTTCGGGTCGGCGCTCTGGTGGAACCGCTTGAGCCACTTCCCGTCGCCGCCCTGCGGATCGTCCCACCATTCGCCTTCGCGGCGGGGGAAACCGGCGTCGGCGAGAGCTTCGGCGAGCGCGTCCGCATCGTCCAAAGAGGACACTGTGAGCTGGAGGTCGAGGATGTCCTTGGCGGGCAGGCCCGGCACGGCGGTGGACCCGATGTGGTCCGCGCGCACCAGCCGCGAACCCGCGATCTGCCGCAGCCGCGCCAGCCGGCGCTCGGCCTGCAGCGGCCAGCTCGAGTCGTACGGCGAGATCACCGGCGAGGCCGGCGGACGCGGTTTGCGCAGCCGCAGGTTCGCCTCGAACGGCACCAGCCGGTCCGCCCACAGCGCGTCCACCTCGGCGAGCACGACGTCCTGCGTCCCGCCGTTGTCGAGCCAGACGTCCGCGACGGCGCGGCGCTGTTCCTCCGCCGCCTGCGCCCGGATCCGCGCCCGGGCGTCGGCCTCGGGCATGCCGCGCACCTCGACCAGCCGGCGCACCCGGACCTCCACCGGCGCGTCGACGACCAGCACCAGGTGATACGCGGGCGCGAGGTCGTTCTCGACGAGCAGCGGGACGTCGTGCACGACCACCGCGTCGTCCGCGGCCTCGGCCATCAGCTCGCCGGTGCGCTGCCCGACCAGCGGATGCACGATCGCGTTGAGCCGCTTGCGGCTTTCGTCGTCCGCGAACGCGCGCGCGGCGAGCGCGGGCCGGTCGAGCGAGCCGTCCTCGGCAAGGATTTCCTCGCCGAACGCCTCGGTCAGCGCGGCCAGCCCGGGAGTGCCCGGCTCGACGACCTCGCGCGCGATGCGGTCCGAATCGATGACGACCGCCCCGTGTTCGGCCAGCCGGTTCGCCACCGTCGACTTCCCCGCACCGATCCCGCCCGTCAGGCCCACTCGCAGCATGGCCACACCTTAACGAGAGCCGCCGTCACCCGCTCAGGCGACATCGGACCCCCTGCACGTGCAACCGCACAGGTACCCGCACACCCTCCGCGTAAACGCAAGCACATTTTCGGGCGTAGCCGAACTGATGTGGGTGACACGCCGCGCGCTTGCGCTGTTTTCGCGGGTCGAGTGCGTACCGTGCGCGGCGGAAGGGTCGCCCACACGGAGGAACAATGGCGGAGAAGCACGTCGGGAAGCACCGGCTCGGCACCCCGGGTCTGGTGCACTGCGTCTCCTATCGCCAGGTCTCGGACGCACTCGCGGAATACCGGCGCACGTGGTTCAGCGCGCTGCTCGTGCCCGCGAAGCACAGCCTGGCCGGCCTCCGCCGTCGTGCCCGCGAAGCAGCCCTCGAACGTGCCTGGGTGCCTTCAGTTTCACTGGAACGCGCCTGACCCTCCCGCTTCGGCGAGCGCCGTGAGGGGAACCTTCACGGACTCTGATTCCCAATGCCAGGAACTCAAGGCTGTGACGCGGACGCGCTTCCGGCGTGTTTCCCCAGCTCAGCTGGCTCGATCCGGGTGAACGCACGTCGCTGTGGCCCCGCAACCCGGCAACGGAAGCCGGGTTGCAGTCCGTGAGGGGACCCCCGAGGGAATCTGATTCCCTCAAGGAGTCCTTCACGGGCTTCAAGGCATGGTCACATGGCGACAAATCGGGCATTTCGGTGCTGTTGGCGTCCTTTGCGGACGGTCAGCGGGCCGGGGTCGCGCGGCTTAGGTACCTGGCATTGACACTGATTCCCTGAAGGTTCCCCTCACGGACCGCCGGGATCAGATCGCGTGGGTTTCGATCGCGATCTCATGGCTCAGCGTGCGATGCACCGGGCATTTGTCCGCGATCTCCAGCAACCGCGCACGCTGGGCGTCGTCGAGGTCGCCTTCCAGCGAGATCTCCCGGGTGATCCGGCTGATCAGCCCGACCTCGGTCTCGCAGCGCTCGCAGTCGCGGGCGTGGATGCGGTCGTGCCGGAGCCGGACGGTGGTGCGGGTCAGCGGGATTCCCTTGCGGTCGGCGTACATCCGCAGCGTCATCGAGGTGCAGGTGCCGAGCGCGGACAGCAGCAGGTCGTACGGCGTGGGACCGGCGTCCGCGCCGCCCACGCTCGCCGGTTCGTCGGCGAGGAATTCGTGGCCCGCGGTCGTGACGCGCTGCGTATAGCGGCCGCTCCCGGCATCGGTGACGACGACAGTGCCGGGTTCCGGCTGGGTCATGAGGGCGGATTCCTTCTGCTCGGCACTGCCCGCCCGGTGCGGGCGGTCGCTTGTGGACGGTCCGGGAACGACGTTCCCAAGAAGCCGTGAATATCGTATCTTCTGCTTGCGAGACGCGGACGCGCTTCCCGCGGAGCACGGGCAAAAGGGGGTGGGAGATGGCCACCCGGCATCTCTCGACACGACCGGCGGAGCAGCACAACCGCGGCCGGTTCCTCGACGCGGCGCTGACCGTCCTGACCGAGCGAGGCGTCGCCGGATTGACCGTGCGCGCGGTGGCGGAACAGGCCGGGGCATCCACGATCACGGTATACACGCGCTTCGGCGGCCGCACCGGCCTGCTGGACGCCTTGTACGAACGGGCTTTCGACCTGCTGGGCGAAGAACTGCGCGACGTTCCCCAGTCCGAGGGCGACGGGGTCGCCGATCTGATGGAGGTCGCGCTCGCCTACCGGCGCTTCGCACTGGAAAGCCCGGCTCGCTACGGCTTGATGTTCGAGCGTTCGGTGCACGACTACGACCCGGATCCGGCGTTGCGATCCGGGGTGCTGCGCACGAGTTTCGCCGAGTTCGTCGCGAAAATCGACCTGGTCTGCCCGCCGGGCGTCGTCGCGCAGGAATGCGGCTACCTGCTCTGGACGGCGATGCACGGGCTGGTGAGCGTCGAACTGACGATCCGCTCGCAAAGCCCGCTCGACGACTGGTTCCTCGACCCGGCCGAATCGGCGCAGGAGACGATGTACCGCCGCGGGGTGCGCGCGACGATCGACGGCCTGGGGCTGCACAGCTGAGCCGCGAAAGCCTGGGGACAGCGCTCCGCATCGATCCGCAGTCCGCGAGAGAGATGGGGATTGCTGATCCGGCGGAGGCCGCACTCCCCCATGCCGGTTCGCGCTGGAAAGCCCGGCTCGCCGCGGCTTTGATGGTCGAAAACTGACCACGTCATCGGCGAAAACCCGGAAAACAGTTCGGCCCCGGTCCGTGCGGACCGGGGCCGAACTGTTCAGAGACTCAGCGAGTCAACGCTCACGCGCCGCCCGACAGCTTCTCGCGCAGAGCCGCGAGCTGCTCGTCGCTGGCGAGCGTGCCGCCGCTCTTCGCCTCGACCGGGGCGGACGAGGTGTAGCTCTGGTCGCCGCCCTCGATGCCGGTGGCAGCGTCGGCAGCGGCTTCGGCGTCGGCCTCGGCGGCCTTCTTGACCTGGGCCATGTGCGCCTCGTAGCGCGTGTGGGCCTCGGCGTACTGCCGCTCCCACTCCTCGCGCTGCTTGTCGAAGCCTTCCTGCCACTCCTGCGTGTCCGGGTCGAAGCCCTCGGGGTAGATGTAGTTCCCCTCGGTGTCGTACTCGGCGGCCATGCCGTACTGGGTGGGGTCGAACTCGGTCTCCGGCGTGACGCCCTCGTTCGCCTGCTTCAGCGACAGCGAGATGCGACGGCGCTCGAGGTCGATGTCGATGACCTTGACCATGACGTCGCCGTTGACCTGGACGACCTGCTCCGGGATCTCCACGTGGCGCTCGGCCAGCTCGGAGATGTGCACCAGGCCCTCGATGCCCTCCTCGACGCGGACGAACGCGCCGAACGGGACGAGCTTGGTGACCTTGCCCGGCACGATCTGGCCGATCGCGTGGGTGCGGGCGAACTGGCGCCACGGGTCTTCCTGGGTCGCCTTCAGCGACAGCGAGACGCGCTCGCGGTCCATGTCGACGTCCAGGACCTCGACCGTGACCTCCTGGCCGACCTCGACGACCTCGGACGGGTGGTCGATGTGCTTCCAGGACAGCTCGGAGACGTGCACCAGGCCGTCGACGCCGCCCAGGTCCACGAAGGCGCCGAAGTTGACGATGGAGGACACGACGCCCTTGCGGACCTGGCCCTTGGCGAGCGCGTTGAGGAACTCGCTGCGCACCTCGGACTGGGTCTGCTCGAGGTAGGCGCGACGGGACAGGACCACGTTGTTGCGGTTCTTGTCCAGCTCGATGATCTTCGCCTCGAGCTCGCGGCCGACGTACGGCTGCAGGTCGCGCACCCGGCGCATCTCGACCAGCGACGCCGGCAGGAAGCCGCGCAGGCCGATGTCCAGGATGAGGCCGCCCTTGACGACCTCGATGACGGTGCCCTTGACGGGCTCGTCCTTCTCCTTGAGCTCCTCGATCGTGCCCCAGGCGCGCTCGTACTGCGCGCGCTTCTTGGACAGGATCAGACGGCCTTCCTTGTCCTCCTTCTGGAGAACGAGGGCTTCGACCTCATCGCCGACGGCGACAACCTCGGCCGGGTCGACATCGTGCTTGATGGACAGCTCGCGCGAGGGGATGACGCCCTCGGTCTTGTACCCGATGTCGAGCAGGACCTCGTCGCGGTCGACCTTGACGATGGTGCCCTCGACGATGTCCCCATCGTTGAAGTACTTGATCGTCTTGTCGATAGCCGCGAGGAAGTCTTCCTCCGACCCGATGTCGTTGATGGCGACCTGCGGGGCCCCGGTCGGGGCGGTCGGGGCGGTGGCGGTGTCGGTGGTCATTAGGCGGGTTGCTCCGGTGGATGGGTGTCGTAGGTGGATGTGAAGTTGGCTACCGGCAGTGCACGCGGCGAGTCCCGCAGCCATGGCATGCGGCGACCCTGCTCAAACGTCCGGCGACCAAACGTTCCACCAGTGAACGACCGCGGCATGACCCGCTGACGATGCGCGGCCCCGGTGGGTAGTCACCCAGGCAGCGCGAACCCCACTGCGCTAACACGTATCGTACGCGGGCCCCCGCGAGGGACACAATCAGGGTCGCCCTGGGCTCCCGGTACCTTCTGTCCAACGTTTCCGCCGGTCCGGGCATTCCCCGCGCCCAGCCGGCGCCACCGGGAGAGGAGACCGGCATGCCCGAGCCCGCCGCGGCCACGGCGGCCCCGTCCGGCGACCGCCATGCGAGCGCCGAGGAACGGCTCGGCACCGTCGGCGTCGCCCACCGCGAAGTCGGCGGAAACGAGGCCGAAGCGGCGAATCTGGCCTGGTGGGACGCGGATGCCGACGACTACCAGGCTACCCACGGCGGATTCCTCGGCGACGCCGATTTCGTCTGGTGCCCGGAAGGCGTGCGCGAGGAGGACGCGCGGCTGCTCGGCGACGTGCGCGGACAGCGCGTGCTCGAGGTCGGCTGCGGACAGGCCGCGTGCTCGCGCTGGCTCGCCGCCGCCGGAGCCGAACCGGTCGCCACCGATCTGTCCGGCGGCATGCTCCGGCACGCTCGCGAGGGCAATGTCCGCACCGGCGCGACGGTCCCCCTCGTGCAGGCGAACGCCGAGCGGCTCCCGTTCGCCGACGCCAGCTTCGACATCGCGTGCTCCGCGTTCGGCGCGCTCCCCTTCGTGCCGTCGCTGGAGACGGTGTTCGGCGAGGTGCGCCGCGTGCTGCGTCCCGGGGCGCCGTGGGTGTTCTCGGTGACCCACCCGATGCGGTGGATCTTCCCGGACGATCCCGGGCCGCAGGGGCTCACCGCGACCCAGCCGTACTTCGACCGCACGCCGTACGTCGAGGTGGACGACGACGGCACGGCGACATACGTCGAATACCACCGCACGCTCGGCGACTACGTGCGCGCGCTCGCCGCCTCGGGGTTCGCGCTGGAAGACCTCGTCGAGCCGGAGTGGCCGGCCGGCCACACGCGCACCTGGGGCCAGTGGAGCCCGCTGCGCGGCAGGCTGTTCCCCGGCACCGCGATCTTCCGCACGCGCCGCGACTGACCGGCTACGCTGCGCTGGTGAGCTCCGCAGGCCGATTCGCCGAACTCGACCCGCTCCTGCCGCCGCCCGTTCCGCTCGCGAGCGGCGACCGGCTGCGCGCGGTGACCGCGTCCGGCACGCAGGTTTCCGCGATGCTCCAGCGCTACCGGCACGGTCCGGGCGACGCTCCCCTGCTGTGGTCGGCGGCCGAGGTGTGGCAGCTCTTCCCGGATCCGGAGACGGCGGGCTCCGAGGGGTTCGACGCGCTGCTCGGCGCGCTGCGGTCCCAAGTGGACACTGAAGCGCCGGGAGCCGATTCGGCGTGCGTCGTCAACTGGCCGAGCCGCGACGCCGAAGCCATCCGGGCTTTTCTCGACCACGGGCTGGTTCCGTTGTCCGCGCTGGCCGTTCGCCCCGCCGTGGCGCCAGAGAACACCGAAACCAACGCGTCGATCCGCCTCGCCGGACCGGACGACTACCCGGCGGCGCTGGCGTTGTGCACCGCGACGTTCGACTACACCGGCCTTGTCGCGCACCGGAAACGCGAGCAGACCGCGGAACTTCTCGGCCCGGCATTGCGCCGCGCGCTCGGCGAGAAAGCGACCTGGCTCGCGGAGGTCGACGGCGAAGTGGCGGCACTCGCGCAGTGCGACTGGGTCGAATCCACGCCCGGGAGCGAGGCCGCCGAACTGCTGCCGTCCGGACGCTGGGGTTACGTGAACAACGTCGTCACCGCCCCGGCCAGCCGCGGCAGCGGGATCGGCCGCGCGCTGATGGCCCGCGCGCACCGCGAACTGCTGAACCAGGGCGCGACCGGCACCTACCTCTATTACAACCCGACCAATCCCCTGTCGTCGGTGTTCTGGCACCGGCAGGGCTACCGGCCGCTGTGGACGTCCTGGGAAGCACACCCTGCGTGGGCCCTGCGCTGAGTCTTCCGCTCTTTGGTGTGACGTCCGGCGAGCCGTCTTGCCGACGCCGCCAGGTCAGGACTAACTTTTGAACTGACTAGTCAGTTCAAAATCCGTGGAGTGTGTCCTGTGCAGGTCCGTGCCGACCGGGTGTCTCTGAAGGGTCCCCACGGCCCCTTGTTGCCGCCTACCTCGCTCACCGTCGAGGAGGGCTGCCTCACCGTGGTGCACGGCGAGCCGGGCGTCGGCATCACCGCGCTCGCGCTGGCGCTGGCCGGGCGGCTGAAGCCGACCACCGGCACCGTCACCGCCGATCCCGAGGGCGACCTGCGGCGGCTCGTGGCCGTGGTGGACTCGCCGGGGGTCAGCGAGCCGGACGAGGCCCTGTCGCTGCGCGTCGTCACCGGCGAAGAGCTGGCGCTCGCGCACCGTCCTTCCGGCAAGGATGCGGTCGCGGCTTGGCTCTCGCAACACGACGCGGGGCCGTACGCCGACAGCCGGTTCGAGAGCCTCGAACCCGCGCTGCGCACCCGGCTGCTCACCGCGCTGGCGTCCGAACGCGACGGCGTGCGCGTGCTCATCCTCGACGCGCCCGACCGGCACACCAGCGACGTCGACTCCTGGACCGCCGTCGCGAAGGAGCACGCCGCCCGCGGGTTCGCGGTGGCTGTGCTGGCCGCGACGACGCCGGAATCGGCGCTCCCCTATCCGCCCGCCAAGGTCGGCGAGGCCGAGCAACCGGACCCGATCCGGCTGTACGCCCCGCCCGAGCCCGCTGAAGCGGAGGCCGAGCAGACCAAGCAGCTCCCGGAGACCGCCGAACTGACCGCCGAAACCGAGAACTCCGAGGGAGACCGGGCATGACCACCCCCCACAAGCGGGCCGGCGGACTGAACGCGTTCCGGATCGCGCGCAACGAGCTGCGCAGGCTGTCCACCGGGACGCTGCCGAAGCTCGCCATGTTCGCGCTCGTCATGGTGCCGCTGCTGTACGCGTCGTTCTACCTCTACGCGAACTACGACCCGTACGGCCGCCTCGACAAGCTGCCCGCCGCCGTGTTCACCGAGGACGCGGGCGCGAAGGATTCCAACGGGGCCGAGCGCAACGTCGGCCGCGAGGTGACCGACGAACTGGTGAAGTCCGGCACCTTCCAGTGGCACCAAGTGTCCGAAAAGGACGCTCGGGACGGCGTGCGGGACGACAAGTACTCCTTCGCCATCGGGATCCCGCACGACTTCTCGAAGGCGCTGCTGTCGTCCGGCAATTTCGAGCCGCAGCAGGCGACCATCACGCTGACCACCAACGACGCCAACAACTATCTGTCCGGCACCATCGCGAAGCAGGTCGCCGACCAGGTCCGCAAGACGATCGCGGAGAAGGTGGGCAGCGAGGCCGCGGACAAGTTCCTCGTCGGTTTCTCCACCATCTACGGCAAGATCTCCGAGGCCACCGACGGCGCCAAGCAGCTCGCCGACGGCGCGGCGAAACTCCAGACGGGGCAACATCAACTGGCCGACGGGGCGAGCCAGCTCGCGACCGGGTCGAGCAGTCTCGCCACCGGATTGGGCACGCTCAAATCGAGCACCGCGTCGCTGCCGAGCCAGACCCAGAAGCTCGCTGACGGGGCGGGCCAGGTGGCCGACGGCAACCAGAAGGTGGCGAGCGCGGGCTCGCTGGCCGCGTCGGCTTCCTCCGACGTGATGGGCCGGATCGACAGCTATCGCACCCAGCTGGCCGCGAAGCTGCAGGAATCCGGGATGCCGGAGAACCTCAAGGACTCGATCCTGGCCGACTACGACAAGCTGCGCACGGACGCGAACCAGGCGAACGGGAAGATCCAGTCCGCCAACGGAGACCTGCAGAAGCTCTCCAGCGGCGCCCGGCAGGTGTCCGACGGGGCGCACCAGCTCGCGTCGGCCTCGCCGCAGCTGGCCAACGGGATCGCGCAGGCCTCCGACGGCGCGAACCAGCTGCGCGACGGTTCGGCGAAGCTCAACGACGGCGAGAAGACCGCGGTCACCGGCACCGACCAGCTCGCCGACGGTTCGGTGAAGCTGCGCGACGGACTGGCCGCCGGGCTGTCGCAGATCCCGAATCCGGACGATCCGACCCGCACCGCCACCGCGAACACGATCGCCGACCCGGTCGCGGTCACGTCGAACGGCGTGGCGTCGGCGGGGACGTACGGCGCCGGACTCGCGCCGTTCTTCATCTCGCTGGCCACCTGGATCGGCGCGTTCGTGCTGTTCCTGCTGATCCGCCCGCTGTCGACGCGCGCGCTCACCGCCGGCGCGTCGCCGCTGCGGGTCGCGCTCGGCGGCTGGCTGTCCTCGGCCGTGCTGGGCCTGGGGCAGGTGATCGTGCTGTTCGCCGCGGTGACCTGGCTGGTCGGCATCCACGTGGCGCATCCGTTGGGCGCGATCGGGTTCGCGTGTCTGGTGTCGCTGGCCTTCACGTCGATCGTGCACGCGCTCAACGCGCTCTTCGGCGCCGTCGGCAAGTTCCTCGGGCTCGTGCTGCTGGTGTTGCAGCTGGTGAGCGCGGGCGGCACGTTCCCCTGGCAGACGATCCCGGACGCGCTGTATCCGCTGCACATAGTGCTGCCGATGGGCTATGCCATCGACGGGTTCCGGCACCTGCTCTACACCGGCGCGTCGATGCAGATCCTCGGTGACATCGGGGTGCTGCTCGCGTACCTCGTCGGCGGGATCCTGCTGTCCACTCTCGCCGCGCGCAAACACCGGGTGTGGTCGGTCTCGGCGCTCAAGCCCGAGCTGAGCCTGTGAGAGAGGCGACCAAGCGGAAGCTCTTCGAGGCCACGTTGCGGCTGTCGGCCAGTCGCGGACTTGTCGGGCTGACGGTGGACGACATCGCGGCTGAAGCCGGGGTCGCCAAAGGGACCGTTTATTACAACTTCGGGTCCAAGGACGGGCTAGTCGACGCGTTGCTGCGGTTCGGCGTCGACTTGCTCGCGGGGCGGCTGCGGGCCGCGGGGACGGATGACGATCCGTTGGCGGTGATCGAGGCCCAGGTGGATACGACGTTGGAGTTCATCGCGGAGTATCCGGGGTTTTCCCAGATCGTGGTCAGCGAGTTGTGGCATACGCCGGGGCGGTGGCACGACACGTTGGCGTTGCTGCGGGAAGAGTTGATCGCTGTCGTCAAGGCGCAGCTGGAAAGGCTGGGGGCGGCTGGGCGGTTGCCGGAGGGGTTGGACATCGCTACTGCCGCGGCCGGGGTTTTCGGGACGATGCTGGTGGTGGCGCTGGATTGGCAGGTGTTTCACCCTGGCCGGTCCCGGGCGGATGTGCTGGGGTCGGTGATGTTGCTGATCCGGGGGTTGAAGAGGTGACGTGGTGGGGCCCGGCTTCGGCGCCGGGCCCCTCAGGGGTTAGTGGCAGTTGGCGCAGCAGCCGCAGCCCTTGCCGGTGCAGGCGGAGCAGCATCCGTGCCGCAGGACGGTCTGGAACAGGCGTTTGATCATTGCTCGGTCCTTCCGGGTTGGTCGTTCCTGCGTGGGTCACGCTAAGTGGGGTTGTGGTTACGGGGGTACCGCTGACCGGGCAGGCGGGCGGGTGAATCTCGCTTCGGGCGTGGGGCGTCGGCTCGTCGCCTGGCGGCGACATTGCGCCCGGGAGTGCGTGGGGCACCCCGAAGCTTGATTGTGATGACGGTCTGAGGGTGTTTGTCAAGGCTGGAAAGATGCCTTGACAAACACCCTCAGACCGCATTTTGGCTTCGTATCGGGGTGCGGGGGTGGGCTGGGTGCCTCGATCGTTGGGTGCATTGGTGCGGTTTTAGGGCGTGTTTACTGTCCGCAGGGGACGTTTAGCCAGTCTGCTCTGGGGATGCTCTTGCGGGTGTCTTCCAGTCTGGTCAGCAGGGTTTCCAGTTGTGTGGGGTCTGCGGTGTATTCCAGGATTGCTCGGTAGAAGGCGCCGGTCATGGTCTTCGGCATCAGGTCGGAGGCGTCGAAGCAGACGGGTTTTCCTGAGGTGATGGTGTCGGCGACCTTTCGTCTTACTGGGTCGCGGTAGACGTCCTTCGCTACTGCGGTTCCTGCGGAGAAAGCGGTCGCGTTGGGGTTGCCTGCCCAGATTTGCTGGGCTTCCGGCGAGACCAGGAAGTCCAGGAATTGGCGGGCTTGCGGGGTGTCGTTGAACATCGCGGCCAGGTCTGCCGAGACTTCCGACGCGCCGGAGCCGGGGAACGGGAAGAAGTCGTAGTCGGTTCCGGGTTGCGGGTGCGGGCCGGTTTCGTTGTGCAGGTGCATGGTTTGGTAGCTGCCCATCGCGAAGGAGCCTTGGTGTTCCATGCGGCAGCCGGGCGGGTCGGTGAAAAGCGGGCGGGCCGCGTCTCGGAAGTCGGTGAGCAGGGCGGCCGGGGCGCCGCCTTGGATGCCGCCGGGGTGGACGGTCAGGGCGCCCCAGTCTTGGAAGGCTTGGCGTACGGGGTTCGACGTCCACGCGAGGGTGCCTGCGGTCCATTGCCGATAGACCTCGGGGCCCGCGGAGTGCAGGAGGATGTCTTCGATCCAGTCGGTGCCTGGCCAGCCTGAGGTGGGCGGGGCGGCCAGGCCGAGGCACCACGGGGTGGTCTGGCCGGCGGCTAGGGCGACGAGTTGTTGCCAGGTGGCGGGTTTCGGGCCGGGGAGGCTTGCCGGGCGGTACCAGATCGCGCTTTTGAGGTCTGCTTTCACCGCTACTGAGTAGAGTTTTCCGGCACCTAGGCGTTGCAGGTTGACCCATTGTCTGCCGTAGAAGGATTCGGCCTTCTGTTCGAGGAAGTCCAAGGGTTTGATTTCCTGGCGGCGGGCGTAGTCGGCCAGCAGGCCGGGGCTGGACAGGACCGCGATGTCCGGGGCGGCGCCTTGCTGGACGTCGGCGGCCAGGACCTGCTCGACGGCACGGGTGCCTTGGTAGCGGACTTCGATGCCGGTCTTTTCCTCGAAGCGTTGCTTGACCTGGTTGAAGGCTGCTTCCTCGCCTTCGGTCCACACGCCGATCACCTGCAGCGTGTTGCTGCTCGCGGCGACCCCGCATGCCGACGAAGCCCCCACCAGCGCGGTTGCGGCCAGCAGGAGCAGTTTCTTCCACAGTGGACAGTTCATGGGCGGTACCGGTATTCGTCGATCCGCCGATACAGCCCGGCGACCACCAGGCCGCCCGCGAGGATCAGGGCGGCGGGGACCAGGACGGGCAGGCCGCCGGACTCGGTGGCCTCGGTTCCGGCGGACGTCACGGCTCGGGCCGCTGAGGTGATGGCGTTCTGGGCCGGGGCGGCGGTCGAGGTGGTTGGGAGCTGGCGGCGGAAATCGTCCACAGTGGACCCGCAGCCGGGCGGGCCGCAGCGTTGTTGCAGGAGGGTGGCCAGTCGGGCGTGGCCGCCGGCGTCGGCGGCTTCGATGCTTCTTTCCCGGACGGCGACGGCCTGGTCGACGCTGCCCCGGACCGTGTCGAGGCGTCCGGCCAGGGCGAAGGCGACGAGCAGGCCCGCGACGACGCCGAGTCCCAGCACGGTCGCGCCCAGCAGGGGCAGGTTCAGCCGGCGGCGGAAACGCTGGCGCAGGAAGACTTGGGTCGCGACCAGCAGGGTGAGCAGCACGATCGGCGGCAGCAGCCAGAGGACCAGCAGGCCCGCGCTCATTCTGGTGCCGGAGATTTGGCGGTCCAGGGCGGAGCGCTCGTCTTTTTGCAGTTTTCCCAAGAGTTCCAGGACGTTGTCGGGCGCGTGCAGCAGGCGGGAGGCGTACCAGAGGTCGGCCAGTCCGACCAGTTCCGCGCCTGGTTGCCGGAAGTGGGCGTCGGCTTGGCTCATCGCGCCGGAGTACGACGCGACCAAGCCTTCGACGGTTTGCAGGGTTCCGGCGCCGGGGTCGCCTGCCTGGTTGAACTCCGCGACCCGGGCGAGGCTCTGGCTCGCCGACGCCATCCGGTTTTCGTACTCCTGCCCCGGGCCGGCGAGTTTCGCCTCGCCCGAAGCGAAACTGGCGATGGCCGCGGCGTCGGCGGATACGAGGGCGTCTCGGGCTGCCGCGACCTCGAGGATCGCTCGGCTGGTCGCGGACGAGATCTGGTCGGCGGTCCGGACGACGCCGCTCACCGCGAGGGAGGAGGTGACCAGCGCCAGCACGGTTCCGGCCAGCAGCACCGCCCGGATTCGTACCAGTGCCTGCCGCGTCCGGAGGGTCACGCGGCACCTCCGGCCAGCGTCTCCCCGCACTCCTCGCAGAATCGCGCTCCGGACGGGTTCGGGTTCTGGCAGTGGGGGCAGATCGCGGGTTTGGTGTCCGGCGGCGGTGCGGGACGGGCGTCGCGGGGTTCGTCGCCGACGTTCGAGACGGTGGAGACGAGCAGGTTGAGCAGTTCGCTGCGGGTGACTTCGGGGCGAAGCTGTACCGTCTCGCCGGTCGTGTCGACCACCCTGGCGAGTCGGCGCAGTACTTCCTTGTTGTTGGTCCGCGTGGCGATTTCGACGGCTTGGCCCCATTCCCGCGCCGCTCGCGCGTGGTCGCCCGCGGCGTAGGCCTCGTCGGCGTTCACCAAGGCCTCGCTCAGCTCGGCGTGCATGGTGTAGCGCCGCACCTTCGGGTCGACCAGCGTCGGCGCGACCGGGTCGTGGGTCCAGTGCGCCAGCAGCGGGACTGCTGAATCCGCCGCGCCGTCGACCTCGACCCAGGCGAGCATCCGGTCCGAGCCGTACTCCGGTGTGTCCGCCGAGACTTCCACCGCGAGCTGGAATTCCCGGGTCTCGCCGGCGCTCCACGAACCGAGCGAGAGGACCGCTTTTCCGTCGCCGTCGGGAACGCAGCGCGAGGTCAGGTCGTATTCGCTCGGCCAGACTTGCTTCACGAAGCGCAGCGTGGTCTGTTCGGTGACGCCGATCCTCAGCCGCGCGGACGGGATGACTTTGGCGAGCGCCGCGGCCATCAGCGCGCGGAAGTCGTCGACCAGATCTTCGTCGCGCACCACCGAATCGACCGAGCCGCGCAGCACCCGGCCGATCTCGACGAGTTCGGCCCGTTGCCAGCCGTCGCCGATTCCCCTTGCGTCGCAGACGAACTGGCCTTCGCAGGCGTCGAGTTCGCGGCGCAGCGACTCCGCGGACTGCGACTGGTTGTTCCCGTCGGTCAGCAGGATCGCGTGCCGCACCGCGTCCGGAGCCGAAGCGAACAGCGTCCGCGCGCACTCCAGCCACGTGCCCATCGCCGTGCCGCCGACCGCGACGAATCGTTCCACCGCGGCGACCGCGGCCGCCCGGGTCTCGTCCGACGCGACCGCCAGGCCGGGTTGGAGCGGATACGCCAGGTCGGCGCGTTCGGTGCCGCGGACCACGGCGAAGCCGACGCCGTCCGGCAAGGCCCGGATCGCCGCGGCCGCCGCCCTGCGCGCGGCGGCGATCTTGGTCGGCGGGTAGCGCATCGACGTCGAGCAGTCGACCAGGAGGACTTCCGCGCCGGGCGGCCGAAACTCGGGCTGGCCGTCGTCGCGCGCGGAGACGGTGACCACGGCCTGCATCTCGGTGTCGCCTTCGCCGAGGTAGCGGTTCTGATGGACCTCGACGTCCCAACCCCTGCTCATCCCTCGCCCTTTCGCCGCTTACACCCAGGTCGTCGGCCTCGTCTCGTTCGCCCGGTCGACCAGTGCGTCGTGGTACTCCGCCGAACCGGCCCGGCGCGCGATCCGCCGGTACGACTGCTCCACCAACAGACGCAGCCCGTGCTCGTCCAGGCGCTCGCCGAGGACCGGACCGGGCGGCATGCCGCGCATCCCGGCGGCGAAGCACCGCAGCGCGCTCTCGCGGACCTCCGCGGTGAGCCGGTCCGCGGTGTCGCGGTCCAGCTCCAGCGCGGACAGCCGGTCGATCGCCTCGGTCAGGTCCTCGATGCCCGGCAGCGCGTCCCCCACCGGCAGGATTCCCGCGCGCACGCGGATTCCGGCGATCCGGGCCGCCTCGTCGTGCCGCGAGTACTCCGGCACCTGGTCCAGCAGGTCCACCGCCGCCGTGCGCTCGTCGAGCTGCAGATGCCCGCGCGCCAGCCCGAAAACGGCGTTGACCTGCAGGTGGTCCCGCACCCACAGCGCGTCGTAGTAGCGCGCCGCCCGCTTCGGCCCGCCGCAGTGCTCCGCGCACAGACCGAGCGCGAGCTTCGGCGTCTCCTCGCCCGGGATGTCGCGGTGCACGCGTTCGAACCAGGTCTGCGCTTTCTCGACGGCACCGGCGGCCAGCGCGACCAGGCCGCGATGCCAGGCGATTCGCCAGTCGTGCTTCGCCCGGGCGCCGAGCAGTCTTTCGGCGGCGTCCACTCGCCGGCCGGCCTGCTCCGTGCCGGTTGAGTCCACTTCGGACAGTTCCAGCCAGGCCCGGCAGCGGCGCAGTTCCACCTCGACGGTCGAGTCCGCGCGTTCGAGTTTCTTCAGCAGCCGGGCAGGATCCGGCGCGCGGACCGTGCGCAGAAAGGTGACTGCCGGGTCGTGCGGATCCTCGTGCGGCACCGGCAACCCGAGCGCGATGTCGAACGGCTCGGGCAGCGCGCCGAGCGGGCTCGCGGTGCGCCGGGCGCGGCGCACCCACTCCCCGACCGGCCTCGGCTGGCCGAGCCCGGCGTCCAGGAGCACCGCTGCTTCGGTGAACAGCGTGGAGATCGACGGCCGCGATTGACGGTCGCGCAGCGAAAGGATCTCGTGCAGTACGCCGTCGAGCTGCACGAGCATTTCGCCGGTGGTGGCGAAGCGGTGCTCGTACGGCCCGGTCGCGCGGTCGAGGACCTGGGTGAAGGATTCGACGCCGAGCGCGATCCGTTTGTCGGCCGGATGCGGCCAGCCGTCGCTGCAGCGGAACAGGTCGCGCAGTGTCGCGCCGACGGTGTGGATGTCCGAGCGCACGGTGAGCCCGTGCTCGTCCAGTTCGGTCGCGCCGATCTGGAACCGCGGATTGCCGACGATCGGGCTGGTCTGGTCGCCGATCTTGCGGATCGCGCCGAAATCGATCAGCTTGACCCGTTTCTCGCCGTGGATCACGTTCTGCGGGCTCAGATCGCAGTACAGCAGCCCCTGTTCGTGCAGGTAGCCGAGCGCGGTGAGGATCTCCCGGCCGTAGGCCACGACGTGCTCGACGAGCAGCCTGCCCTCGGGTCCGTCGAGCATCGCGCGGCCGCGCCGCATCACCTCGGCGAGCGGGAGGCCGTCGACGAACTCCATGACGATGTAGCGCGCGTCCGGGCCGCCGTGCGGATCCGGATGCGTGGCGACGTCGTGAATCCGGACGATGTTCGGGTGGTCGAGCGAGGTCAGCACCTGGCTCTCGGTCTCGGCGATCCGCACCGCGGCCTCGTCGCCGGTGTTGAGCAGGCCCTTCAGCGCGACGTACTGCTTCAGCCGCAGATCGGTGCCGAGGTAGACGTAGCCGAGCCCGCCGCGGGCGATGCAGCCGTGCACCTGATAGCGGCCGTCGACCACGTCGTCCGGAAACAGCTTGGGAGAAAACGAAAACGGCGTGCCGCACTGCGAGCAGAAGCCTTCGGTGCGCGCGGGCCGGCCTGCGGTCGAGCGGCCGACCGGAGCGCCGCAGCCGCGTTTGCCGCAGTGCCGTTCGTTCTCGGCGACGTGCGGATCGGCGAGGACCCGCCCGGCGAGGTCCGGCAGGACGACCACGGGAAGCGGGATGTAGTCGTCACCGGTGCCGTGCCCGGCGGTCTGCTGCTCCCGCGTGACGACGGTGTCGGCGATCCGGCTCGCCCCCGGAGCGGGGATGACGAGCGTCGCGTCGGCTTTCGGGGCCGGTTTCTTCGGCTCGGATCCCGGTGCCCAGCCGCACTTCGCGCAGAATCCGGCACGGCTGATCGTGCCGGAGCAGTTCGGGCGCGCGCAGGCCGTCATCGACTCCCCTTGCGCACCGCGGCACCGAACTCCTCGACAGCCGCCGCGGCCGCCTCCGGATCGCACGCGCCCTCGTACAGCAACTGCCAGGCGTTGGCATACAAGGAATCCAGCAGCGGGTCCTCGACCCGGCCCGCGGCGCGGGCACGCTCTCCGTAGCCGTCGAGGCGAAACCGCAACTCGGTGCGGCGCTCGTGCGCGGCGTCGAGCCGATCGCGGGCGTTTTTCGCCGAAGCCAGATCGGCGGCCACCACACTGGCGACTTTCTCGACGTATCGCTCCGCCCATGCGACATCCCCGAGATCCGCGGCTTCCTGCAAGCGGCTCACCGCGCCACCGCGGCGACGCACCCGCGGCGGCGGAATGTCGTTCACCGCGAACCTCGGGGCCAGCTCGGCGATGTGCTCCTCGATCGCGGCGAGTTCGTCGATCTGCTTGTCCAGCGCGGAAATCCGGCGAGCCAGCCCGTCCGGCCGGGCCCCGTTCCGGCGCGACCGCAGCTCGGTCAGCCCAGGCGAGGACTCCCGGCGGAACCCGAGCGCGAGCCGGATCCCGAGCCGCGCGGCGCGGTCCGCGAGCGGCGCGATCACCTCGCCGATCAGCTGTTCCGGCTCCGCCGCGTCGTCGATCGCGTTCACCACCACGGTGCGGCCGATGCCCGAATGCGTCGCGCCGTTGTCCAAGGTGAGGTCCAGCCGTTCTGCGAGCCGCTGCCGCACCTGCGCGGAGGTTTTGCCCGCCGCGTCGACCGCGAGATCGACACTTCCCGCCGGCGGCAGGGTTTCTTTGGCCAGGGTGTCGCGCAGTTCGTTCGCCGCAGCGGAACGCTCGCGGTCGGCAAGCACCACCGCAAGATCGAGCGCGGCGGCTTTCGCGGACCCGACCTCGCCGGTCACGACGATCCACACGCCGTGCCCCTCGCCGAACCAGCCCACGACTTCGCGCGCGAACTGCGGGTCGTACGCGACCCGGTCGAGTTCGCGGCCGAAAGTCCGGTCGACGGCCGGACTCCCCTGTCCCCACCGGTCCGCGCCGAGGTAGCCGAGAATGGTCTCGACCGGGATCATCCACGCGACCCGCTCGCCCTCCGCTTTGTACCGGGACACGACCATCCCGACCACGCGGCCGGTCTCCTCGTCGAGCACGGCGGTGCCGCTGAACCCGCCGGTGATCGGCTGGTCGTCGTTCTTGCGGGCGAGCTGCACCCATTCGCAGCCGGGCCCGCCTTCGCCGGCGAGCTCGCCGAACGTCCACAGCCCTTCGTCCGCGCCCGCCGGAAACCCGTAGGCGCGCACGGCTTGGCCGTCTGACAACGGCATCCGGTACAACGGCGCGCCCGCCGCTCCCGGCACCCGCTCGGCCAACCGCAGCACCGCGATGTCGCCGCGCTCGTCCCGCCCCGGCGGCACCCACGCCCCCGGCACAACGCGGCCGGTGCCGACCGGAGTGCCGGGCAGCCCGACGAAATCGACCAGGACGTCCTCGCCCGGCCCGCCCGCCCGCTCGACGACGTGCGCGCAGGTGAGCACATGGTCCTCGTCGAGCATGGTGCCTGCCCCGCGGATCCCGCCGGTGCGGTCGCGCAGGCGAACCCGCCAGCGTCGACGCTCGGCCTGGTACCCCACGGGAGGACCCTACGCCGGGCGCGTCGCAGGCCGGGCGGCGTTCGCGGAAAGTGGCCCACGCTGGAGCAGCAAGCTCACCCGTTCAGCGGCGTCGCGGCACTTCTGGTGGGTGACACCGGTTTCGCGGGGTGGTTTGGTGTTGGCGGGCGGACAGCGGAAGCCCCGGCGACGCGGGCGAGGCTGGCTCTCGACTCTTGGCTACCGGCTGTCGGACCGGTTGCGGGCTGCCGGGTTCCCGCGCCGGGTGCGAAGCGGACCGGACGGGCAAGCGGCGAGCTTGAGTCGGATTGCTGATTCGTGCTCGCTTAGCCGATTTGGTTGCCAATTTCGTTGCGCCGGACGCTGTTCGCCTTTGGGTGCGCCGGGGATTCGGCTTCAACCGCGCAGCAGATTCGCGTTCGTGTTCGGGACGCGCAACCGATTGCGTTGCCCACACCGCCGATTCACGCTCGCCCGGGACGCGCCACCGATCGCATTGCCCACACCGCCGATTCACGCTCGCCCGAACGGAGAGACCGCGCAGATTCCGTTGCCTGCTCCGCTGAACCGCAACGCCAGGACTGGCTTCGGCAGCCCACCCTGCTGCCCCAGCGTTCGCCCGAACGGGCGCAGCACCAACCACCACTGCCCTCACAGGCCCGCCGACAGTCAGCCAAATTCCATCGCCGAGCCGCTACCCCGTGCGCTCCCGCACCGACGCAGCGCGTCTCCAGCCGAGAGACCCGCTCCGCCCTCGTGCCCGGGGCCGGTCGGCGGCCCCGGGCAGTGCTCCTCAAGCTCAGTGCGTCAGTGCGCGGCCTCGTTCCACGACCGCCCGTATCCGACCGAAACTTCCAGCGGCACAGCCAGTTCCGCGGCCGAGCCCATGCCCTCGCGAACCAGCTTCTCGACGTCCCCGCGCTCGCCGTCGGCAATTTCCAGGACCAGTTCGTCGTGGACCTGCAGCAGGACGCGGCTGCGCGAGCCCGCTTCGGCGAGGGCGCGGTGCACGTTCAGCATCGCCACCTTGATGATGTCCGCCGCGCTGCCCTGGATCGGGGCGTTCAGCGCCATCCGCTCGGCCATTTCGCGGCGCTGGCGGTTGTCGCTGTTCAGGTCCGGCAGGTAGCGGCGGCGGCCGAAGATCGTCTCGGTGTACCCGCGCTTCGCGGCCTCGCCGACGACCGACTGCAGGTAGTCGCGCACCCCGCCGAACCGCGAGAAGTACGCCTCCATCTGCTCTTTCGCGTCTTCCGTCGAGATCTTCAGCTGCTGCGACAGGCCGTACGCCGACAAGCCGTACGCCAATCCGTACGACATCGCCTTGACGCGGTAGCGCTGTTCCGGCGTGATTTCCGCGGCGGGCACGGAAAACGCGCGCGACGCGACGAACGTGTGCAGGTCCTCGCCGCTGTTGAAGGCCTCGATCAGACCTTCGTCCTTCGACAAGTGCGCCATGATCCGCATTTCGATCTGGCTGTAGTCCGCGGTCATCAGCTCGACATAGCCGTCGCCTACCACGAACGCGTCGCGGATGCGCCTGCCTTCCTCGGTGCGCACCGGGATGTTCTGCAGGTTCGGCTCGACCGACGACAGCCGTCCGGTGGCCGCGATCGTCTGCTGCAGCGTGGTGTGGATGCGCCCGTCGTCGGCGACCGATTTGATCAGGCCCTCGACCGTGGTGCGCAGCCGCGTCGCGTCGCGGTGTTCCAGCATGTGCTGCAGGAACGGGTGCTCGGTCTTCTCGAACAGCGACTGCAGCGCGTCCGCGTCGGTGGTGTAGCCGGTCTTGGTGCGCTTGGTCTTCGGCATGCCCAGCTCGTCGAACAGCACGACCTGCAGCTGCTTCGGCGAACCGAGGTTGATCTGCTTGCCGATCACCTCGTACGCGGAGTCCGCGGCCTGCGTGACCCGGCTGAGGTAGTGCGCCTCCAGCTCGGTGAGCTGGTCGACGTCGACCGCGATGCCCGCCGCCTCCAGTTCGGTGATCACTTCCAGCAGCGGCAGTTCCAGCTCGGCCAGCAGCTTCGCGCCGCCGAGCTCCTCCAGCTCGGTGGTGAGCGCGCCGGCCAGCTCGAAGATCGCGCGCGCTTTCACCAGTTCGGCGGAAATTTCCTTCTGCTCCAGCTCGTCCGCGCCGCCGTCGAGCAGCGACAGCTGACCGTCGCCGTCGCCGGCTTCCGAGCGCAGCTCGCGGTGCAGGTAGCGCAGGGCCAGGTCGTCGAGCCCGAACGTGCGCTGCCCCGGCCGCGCGAGGTACGCGGCGAGCGCGGTGTCCATGGTGAGCCCGGCGAACGTCCAGCCGCGGGCGCGCACCGCGTGCAGCGGCACCTTCAGGTCGTGGCCGATCTTGCGGATCTTCGGGTCCGCCAGCCACGCCGACAGCGCCCGGTCGTCCGCCTCGTCCATCGCCGTGACGTCGACGTACGCACCCTCGCCGTCGGCCGTCGCGAACGCGACCGCCTTGAGGTCGGAGCGGACCGACGCACCGGTGGTCCGGAACGACAGCGCCACCGGTTCGGCCGCGCCGGCGTGCGCTTCGAGCCACGCGCCGAGCGTGCCCGGCGCGAGCGCGGAGCCGGACACCTCGAAGCCCTCGTCGGCCTCCGGTTCGGCGCTGCTCAGGGTCTCGAAAAGCCGGTCGCGCAGCACGCGGAACTCCAGCTCGTCGAACAGCCGGTGCACCGCCTCGCGGTCCCAGGGCCGCAGCTCCAGCTGATCCGGCACGGACTCCAGCGGCACGTCGCGGACCAGTTCGGTGAGCTGCCGGTTGAGCTGGACCGACGACAGGTGCTCGCGCAGCGCGTCCCCGACCTTGCCCTTGACCTCGTCGACCCGGTCGATCAGGTCGGCCAGCGAGCCGAACTGCCGGATCCACTTCGCCGCGGTCTTCTCCCCCACGCCGGGGATGCCGGGCAGGTTGTCCGACGGGTCGCCGCGCAGCGCCGCGAAGTCCGGGTACTGGGTCGGGGTGAGGCCGTATTTCTCCTCCACCGCGTCCGGCGTGAACCGCACGAGGTCGGAGACGCCCCGCTTCGGGTACAAAACGGTCACCCGATCGGTGACGAGCTGCAACGCGTCGCGGTCGCCGGTACAGATCAGGACGTCGTAGCCCTCGCCGGCCTGCGTGGTGAGCGTGGCGATGACGTCGTCGGCCTCGTAGTTCTCCTTCGTCAAGGAGGGGATGCCGAGCACGTCGAGCACCTCTTTGACCAGGTCGACCTGGCCGCGGAACTCGTCCGGCGTGGCGCTGCGGTTGGCCTTGTAGTCGGCGTACGTCTCCGACCGGAAGGTCTTGCGCGAGAGGTCGAAGGCCACCGCGAGATGCGTCGGCTTCTCGTCGCGCAGCAGGTTGATGAGCATCGAGGTGAAGCCGAAGACCGCGTTGGTGACCTGCCCGGTCTTCGTGCGGAAATTCTCCGCGGGCAGGGCGAAGAAGGCGCGATAGGCCATCGAATGGCCGTCGATCAGCAGCAGCCGGGGGCGGTCTTTCTCGGCGGCGGCGCCTGTGGCGTTGGCAACGGTTCGGTTCTCGGTCGGGCTCACGGGGGCGAGTCTAGGGTGAGGGTCTGACACTCTTGCGTGTCGCATAGGTTGAGGAGCAGAGAGTGACCGAGCAGACGGCGGAAATCACGCCGGGCCAGTTCGCGGGCATGGACCCCGCGGCAGCGGGCCAGCAGCTGAACGACAAGATCGGGCTGAAGCTCGTGGAGATGACGCCCGAGCGGGTCGTCGGCACGATCCCCGTCGAAGGCAACCTCCAGCCCTACGGCCTCCTGCACGGCGGCGCGAACGCCACCGTCGCGGAAGCACTCGGCTCGGTGCTGGCCGCACTGAACGCAGGCCCCGAACGCGCCGCGATGGGCCTGGAACTGTCCTGCACCCACCACCGCGCAGTCCGCTCCGGCACCGTCACCGGCGTCGCAACCCCGCTGCACGTCGGACGGGGGACGATCACGTCGGAGATCGTGCTGACTGACGACGAAGGCCGCCGCACCTGCACTGCCCGCTTGACTTGCGTGGTCCGGGACCGCCCACCAGGCGCCTGATTCTTCGGTGAAACGCCGTGAGGGGAACCCTGACGAACTCTGATTCCCTCAGGGTTCCCCTCACGTCCCTAAACCGCAGCCAGTGCACCCAAGTCACCAGGCAGCCACACTCCCCCGCTCCCCGATACGAAGCCAAAAACGCGGCGCGGGGGTGCTTGTCAAGGCATCTTTCCCGCCTTGACAAGCACCCCCGCGCCGTAGTCACAATCAAGCTTCGGGGTGCCCGTCTCACCACCCAAACGCAATGTCGCCGCCAGGCGACGAGCCGAATGAGAAATCACCCAACCCCGAGATAAGCCTCCTTGATACTGGTATCAGCCAGCAACTCCTGCCCAGTACCAGTCTTGGTAATCTGCCCAGTCTCCAGCACATAAGCCCGATGCGCCCGAGACAACGCCTGCTGCGCATTCTGCTCAACCAGCAGCACGGTCGTCCCCTGCCGATTGATCTCCGTGATAATCCGGAAAATCTGCTGAATGAACTGCGGCGCCAACCCCATCGAAGGCTCGTCGAGCAACAGCAACCGAGGCTTGGCCATCAACGCCCGCCCGATGGCAAGCATCTGCTGCTCGCCCCCGGACATAGTCCCGCCGACCTGAGTCTTCCGCTCAGCCAGCCGCGGAAACAACTCGAACACCCGATCAAAGTCCGGCTGGAGATTCTTCCGGTCCTTGCGCGCATAAGCGCCCATGTCCAGATTCTCGAGCACCGTCATGCCAGGGAAAATCCCCCGACCCTCCGGTGCCTGAGAAATCCCGCGAACCACGCGCAAATCCCCGCGCAGCCGCGAAATGTCCTCGCCGTCAAACCGGATAGCACCGCCGGAAATCGGCCGGATGCCGGAAATCGCCCGCATCGTGGTCGACTTGCCGGCCCCGTTCGCCCCGATGAGGGTGACGATCTCGCCCTCGTTGACCGTGATCGACAGCCCGGACACGGCCTGGATCCGTCCGTAGTGGACCGAAACGTCAGAAAGCTCAAGCAACGTCATCGTCGGGAACTCCCAGGTAAGCGGCGATCACGGCGGGGTTCTCCCGGATTTCGGCGGGAAGCCCGTCGGCGATCTTCTTGCCGAACTCCAGCACCACGATCCGGTCGGTGACGCCCATGACGAGCTTCATGTCGTGTTCGATCAGCAGGACGGTGTAGCCGTCGTCGCGGATCGTCCGGATCAGCCCCATGAGCTCTTCCTTCTCCGCCGGGTTGAACCCGGCGGCAGGCTCGTCGAGGCACAGCAGCTTCGGCTCGGTGGCCAGCGCCCGCGCGATCTCCAGCCGCCGCTGATAGCCGTACGGCAGGTTCTTCGCGCGGTCCGCGGCCCGGTCGGCGATGCCGACGAATTCCAGCAGCGCCATGGCTTTCTCGATCGCCTGCTTCTCCTCGCGGTGGTGCCGCGGGACCCGCAGGAGCGCGCCGAGCAGGCTCGTCTTGTGCCGCGCGTCGGTGCCGACGACCACGTTCTCCAGCGCGGTCATCTCGGAAAACAGCCGGATGTTCTGGAACGTCCTGGCGATGCCGAGCTGGGTGATCCCGTGCCGCGACGTCTTGCCGAGCGGTTTGTCCTCGAGCAGCACCTGCCCCGAGGACGGCCGGTAGACGCCGGTCATCGCGTTGAAGCAGGTGGTCTTGCCCGCGCCGTTCGGCCCGATCAGGCCGAGGATCTCGCCGCGCCGGATCTCGAAGGACACCGAGTCCAGCGCCACCAGGCCGCCGAAGCGGACGGTGACGTCGTCGACCTTGAGCAGCGTCTGCCCGTAGTCGGCCTGGATCTCCCGGTCCGGCGCGACGACCTCGGCGACCTCGGCCTCGTGCTCGGCCAGCTCGTCGGCGGTCATGTTCGCGACCTCGGCCACGAGGCCGCCCTCGGCCGGGACCTCGGGCCCGTTTCCGTTGCCAGGGACCGTCATGCCTTCTCCCCCGCGTTGTCGGACGCCAGCGAACCGTCGCTGCTGACCTGCTCGCCCTTGCCGAGCAGCCGCTGGTACGCCTGCCTGCCGTACGCGAGCAGCCGCTGCCGCGCGCCGAGGAGGCCCTGCGGGCGAAAGATCATCAGGATGATCAGCGCGAGTCCGAAGATCAGGTACTTGTACTCCGCGATCGCCTGGAACCGCAGCGGCACGTAGGCCACCACGATCGCGCCCAGCAGCACGCCGACCTTGTTGCCCGCGCCGCCGAGAATGACCGCGGCCAGGAACAGCATCGACGTGACCACGTCGAACTTCTGGTTGTTCACGAAGCCCAATTGCCCCGCGTACAGCGCGCCGGAGAGGCCGCCGACCGCGGCGCCGCCGACGAACGCCCAGATCTTGAACTTGAACGTCGGCACGCCCATGATCTCGGCCGCGTCCTCGTCGTCGCGGATCGCGACCCACGCGCGGCCGACGCGGCTGCGCTCCAGGTTCCCGACCACGAACAGGATCACGATGATGATCGTGACGCAGAGCCAGTACCACGGGATTCCGTCGGTGTTGTTGAACAGCGGGCTGCCGTCGGCCTTCGAGCCCGGCGGATGCCCGACGCCCTGGAAACCGCGGTTGCCGCGCAGCGGGTCGATGTTGTCGGCCAGCAGGCGCACGATCTCGCCGAAGCCGAGGGTGACGATCGCCAGGTAGTCGCCCCGTAGTCGCAGCGTCGGCGTCCCGAGGATGACCCCGAAGATCATCGTGACCACCATCGCGATCGGCAGCACGACGAGGAACGGCAGCTTCGCCAGCGACGAGTCCGGACTCGTGAAGAGCGCCATCACGTAGGCGCCGATCGCGAAGAACCCGACGTAGCCGAGGTCGAGCAGACCCGCCTGGCCGACGACGATGTTGAGCCCGATGGCGACCAGCGCGTAGCGGGACACCTCGAACATCGCGATCGGGAAGTCGTACCCGGGCTGGGTGGTGATCAGCGGCGGGTTCAGCACCGGCAGCAGGTAAACCAGCGCCACCAGCGGGATCAGCACGCCCCACTGCTGGACCCGGGACAGCCGGTTCCACCAGTCCGAAACGGGACGGCGGCGCGCCTTCGCCGGAGCGGCGGGCGGCGTCGTAGTCGTCGTCATACCCGTGCCTTTCCGAGCGATTCGCCGAGAATGCCGGTCGGGCGGAACATCAGGATCAGCACCAGCAGGGCGAACGCGACGACGTCGCGCCACGCGCCGCCGAACAGCGACTGCCCGTAGTTCTCCACGACCCCGAGCAGCAGGCCGCCGAGCAGCGCGCCGCGCAGGTTGCCGATGCCGCCGAGCACCGCGGCGGTGAACGCCTTGATGCCGAGGATGAAGCCGCCTTGGTACGAGGCGCCCTGCGGGATCTTCATCATGTAGAACAGCGCCGCCGCGCCGGCCAGCAGGCCGCCGATGAGGAACGTGAGCGTGATGACGCGTTCTTTGTTGACGCCCATCAGCGTCGCGGTGTCCGGGTCCTGCGCCACCGCGCGGATGCCGCGGCCGAACTTGGTGCGGTTGACGAACATGTCCGTGCCGACCATCAGCAGGATCGACGCCACCACGGTGATGATGGTGACGATCGTGACGCTGCCGCCGAAGATCGTGAAGACCTCGTCGTTGCGCAGCAAGCGGATGCTGTTCTCCGGGTTGCCGCCGCGCCAGATGAACAGAATCTGCTGCAGCACGAAGGAGGCGCCGATCGCGGTGATCAGGAAGACCAGCCGGGGCGCCTTGCGTTTGCGCAGCGGCCGGTAGGCCACGCGTTCCAGCACGACCGCGGTGCCGCCGGACACCGCCATCGACGCGATGAGCGCGAGCAGCAGGAAGCCGATCAGTTCGAAGATCGGCAGATCGGGGGTCGCGCCGGAGCGGAAACCCAAGCCGTAGAAGGTGAACCACGTCGCGAAGGCGCCGTAGATGAACACCTCGGAGTGGGCGAAGTTGATGAGTTTGAGCACGCCGTAGACGAGGGTGTAGCCCAGCGCCACGAGCGCGTAAATGCTGCCGTAGGAAAGACCGTCGATCGTGTTGTCCCAGAACTGGTTCAGGAACGAATTCACGTCGAAGGTGATCCAGCTGCCGCCGCCCTGCGCGAGGACGAGCGAACTGAGGTCAGGGGTCATCGACACACTAGTTCTCCATGTGGGTCCGGGGTGCGGGCGAGGCGGGATCAGCCGCCTGGCCCGCACCCCGGTACTGGAACCGAAAGCGGTGAGCTACTTGATCTCGGTGTTGCGGACGATCTTTCCGTTGTCCACCTTGTAGGTCCACACGGTGGTCGCGGACAGCTCGCCGTGGTCGTCCCACTTGAAGTGCTTCGTGATGCCCTGGCCGTCGTAGGTCTTCACGAAGTCCAGCAGGTCGGCGCGGGTCTTCTTGCCGGCGTCGATGCCCTTCAGCAGGATCGTCGCGACGTCGTAGGCCTCGGGCGAGTAGGTGCCCGGGTCGACGCCGGTCGCCGCCTTGTAGGCGTCGGTGAACTTGGTGAACTGGTCAGCCGGGACACAGGGGCAGGTGAAGTACGCGTTGGCCGCGGCGTCGCCCGCGCCCTTCACGAACAGGTCGTCCTTCACGCCGTCCGGGCCGACGAACTTCGCCTTGACGCCCGCGTCGTTCAACTGCTGCGCGAACGGAGCGGCTTCCTGGTAGTAGCCCGAGTAGAAGATCGCGTCCGGCTTCTCGCCCTTGATCTTGTTGACCACGGCGGAGAAGTCGGTCTGCTTCGTCTTGACCTTGTCCTGGCAGCTCGCCTTGTCGCCGAGCGCCTTGATGGTCGAGGCGGCGAGGCCGGTGCCGTACTCGGAGTCGTCCTCGATCACGCAGACCTTGCTGGCCTTGAGCTCGCCGGTGATGAACTTCGCGGCGGCCGGGCCCTGCGCGTTGTCGTTGCCCAGTGCGCGGAAGAAGGTCTTCCAGCCGTTCTGGGCGAGCGACGGGTTGGTCGCGGACGGGGTCACGGCCACGAGGCCCGCGGAGTTGAAGATGTTGCCCGCGGCCTTCGACTCGCCCGAGAACGGGAGGCCGATGACGCCGATGATGCCCGGGGTGTTGACGATCTGGGTCACGATGCCCGGCGCCTTGTCCGGGGTGCCCTCGGTGTCGAACTGCTCCAGCTTGACCTGGCAGCCCGGGTTCGCCTTGTTGTGCTGGTCGACCGCCAGCTTCGCGCCCTTGAGGATGTTCTGGCCAAGGGCCGCGTTCGCGCCGTTGATCGTGCCGGCGTAGGCGATCGAGGTCGGCGCGCACTGCGCCTTGCCGTCTCCCGCCGGGTCCGCCGCGTTGGCCGCCGCCGACGGGGCCGCGGCCTGCGGCGCGCCGCTGTCGCCACCCGAGTCACCGCCGGTCCGCGCCGAGCAGGCGCCAAGGGAGATGACTCCCGCCGCGGCCAGCACGATGACCTTAGTGAGTCGTGCTCTCTGCACTCGTTCCTCCAAATGCCACCCGACACGCTCCCGTGGAACGGCGGGTCCCTGCGTGGGACTTCGACTGGGCGCTGAACGTAGCCGCCGGGTGAGGTGTTGCACAGAGTCACAGCGAGTCTTGTATCCACATCGTGACGGTCGTCACGAGAATTAACGGACGATTTACACTCGATCGTCTTATTGCAACGACCGAGTGAATGACTCTTCGTGTCCGAGCACCCCTCGAAAGGACCTTGACCAGACGCCTGATCAATGGGGGCAGTCTAGGAACATCCCCTCCGTCACCGTGACCGACACCACGATGCCCCGGCCTCCAAGGTAGCAACCTTGCCCTTTCGCGCAGGGCAGATCAACCCGCACGGGTGGGTCCGGCGCCGGTGCGGCGAAAGGGTTTTCGCTGGTCAGCACCCCAGTTTCGGCGCGACACGGCGGGCCGGGACGGACGCGGCGAAACGGGCGAAGTCCCGCTGGGCGGGAGCGCACTCCGGGTCCGGCCGGTCACTCTCCGGCGCGGTTTCCGGTTTCCGGGCCACGAAAAAGCGGGCGCGACCCCCTGGTCACGCCCGCTTTTTCAGTGCCCGTTGCTCAGCCGATGCTTTCGACGACCGCCTCCGCGACGGCCTTCATCGTGGTGCGCCGGTCCATCGCGGTGCGCTGGATCCAGCGGAACGCGTCCGGCTCGGTGAGCCCCTGGCGGCTCATCAGCAGGCCCTTCGCCCGGTCGATGACCTTGCGGGTCTCGAGCCGGTCGGTGAGCCCGGCGACCTCGGCCTCGAGGGCCTGCAGCTCGGAGAACCGGCTGACGGCCAGCTCGATGGCGGGCACGAGGTCGCGTTTGGCGAACGGTTTGACCAGGTACGCCATGGTGCCCGCGTCGCGGGCCCGTTCGACGAGGTCGCGCTGGCTGAACGCGGTGAGAATGACGACCGGCGCGATCCGGTCGCCGGTGATCCGCGCGGCCGCCTCGATGCCGTCGAGCTTCGGCATCTTGACGTCGAGGATCACGAGGTCCGGCTTGAGGTCGGTGGCCAGCGCGATGGCCTCCTCGCCGTCGCCGGCCTCGCCGACCACCTCGTAGCCCTCTTCGCGCAGCATTTCCACCAGGTCGAGCCGGATGAGCGCCTCGTCTTCCGCGACGAGCACCCGTCGCTGCGGCACGCCGGCGGCGGCGCCGTTCGACTCGGCAGCCTGTTCGGTCACCGGTGTCCTCCTGAAGGCTCGGCGGGACGTCTTCGACACGCGGTCACCCGCGAGAGCCCAGCGTACCGGGACCGATCCAGATCCCACGATGGCGTTCACCACGAAGTGGCGGGAGACACCCAGCCCCGGCCGCAAGTCGATCACCGTCGATCACCGGACCCGGTCGGCGGGCGGGAAGACGGATCCCGTAGAGTTTCCGGTACTACGGCCCCGTAGCCCAACTGGCAGAGGCAACGGATTCAAAACCCGTCCAGTGTGAGTTCGAATCTCACCGGGGCTACAGACGATGACCAGCACAAACCGGCCCCGCGACCTGCGAAAACAGGTGCGGGGCCGATCTTGTTATGTCCGGCTGTGTCCGGCCGTATCGGGCTGTTCACGGGTATCCACCCCCAATACGCCCCCATATTTTCGAACGCCTGCGTTCACTCCGATGCATCAGCGTCGTCGTCCCAGTCCAGCGCTCGTTCGATCCGCTCGTGCGCCTCCGCCTCCAGCCCGGCGATCACCGCGGCGTAGGTCGCCAGCAGCACCGCCACGGAGTGGCCTGCCCACGCAGCGCACTGCGTGGCCGGCACCCCGGCAGCGAGCCACGTCGACACGCACGCGTGCCTGAGGTCGTACGGACGCCTCGCGAGCGGCGACGCGTATTCGCTTTCCGAGAGCGCTGCTTTCCGCGCGTTATCCCACACCCGCGAGATCGTCGACTCGGCGAGATCGCCCCCGGTCAGGTTCCGGAAGAGACGGCCGTCGGCCGCCGTGCCGACGGTACTCAGGTGCTCGTGCAGGATCGCCGTGAGCGGAGGAGGCGAGGGCACGGTGCGCACCTCGCCTTCCGCCCGCTGTTTCAACTGCCGCCGGTCCCGTCGCTCCCCCGAATCTGTCCACGCGGCTCCCGTGGTCGGAGCGGTCTCCGACAGCAGCAGTTCGCCCCACCCTTCATCGGGCAGTTGCAGGTCCGGCTTGCACAGCATCGCGGCTTCCTCGGGGCGCAACGCGGCGAAGTACATGACCGCGAAGAAGGCCTTGAGCATGGGGCCGGACGACCGGCGTGGTGCGGTGTCCACTTTTTGCGCCTCGACAGCGCCCAGCAGATTGCGTCCCTGCGCGGGATTGATGACCACTCGCTTGTCGATTGCCCGCACCGTTTTCGGCGCCGTCCATTTCACTTCCGGGAGCCGGTTGGCGGTCAGGATCTTCAACTCCAATGCGTACTCCAGCGCGTTGTTGAACACAGCGCGTTTCCTGTAGACGGTCTTGGCCGCGGCCTGTTTGCCGTCGAGCTTCAGCGAGATCTGGTCCAGGACCTCACGCAACTTCGCGGGATCATTGAGCCGGGAGGTGGGCAACGTGTTCGCTTGTACCCATTTCAATGCCTGCTCGATTTCGGGCGGCTTCGGGTCTTCTCGCCGCTTCGTGTTGAACGCCCATCCGGTCAGAGCACGTCGGAGGACACGGTCGTCGGGCTTGCCACGGGTAGTAGCAAGCATCGCTGGCAACACGGACGCCAAGGTGTCGGCATTACCGGCGCGCGACTTTCCGGCTGCTCGCGGCCACTTCATGTCGACGTACTTGCACGCGAAGGCGTAGAACGGCATGTCGTTTTCGTTGCGGAGCATCGAGACCGGCAGCCCGCGCGCGCATTCAAACGCCTCGCCGCGACGAGCCGCCGCCACAAGATCGGAGCGGAAGCTCTCGGCCAGCGTGTAAGTACTCGCCGGTTCGTCAAACCGCTCTCCGGCGACGAACCACGTGACCCGATACGACGTCTTGGTTTTGCCTGATCGCGTCTCGATATTCCAGATCTTGACGTCATAGCTGGTCTCGTTCACACGTTCTCCTCAGCGAGGCTGTCGAACCACCGGTCAAAGTCCGCGCGACGGATGCGAAGATCGCCGTTCGGAAGCCTGGTGCATTTAGGCCCGCGATTCTTCGCGCGCCAGTCGTAGAACGTCGAGCGCGCGAGCGGTTTGCCGTTCTCGTCGGCCAGCTCGGCGCAGACTTCGTTGACGGTCATTTTGCGATCGGCAGTTGCCATGACAATCCCCTTTGATGCGGTGGCGGGTGATGACGAGGCAGGACGGGATGCCCTCAGAGCAACTGGGGCGGAATGGTCACTGCGCGTGTTGGGTTGCGGGTGTGCTGGCAGGAGGAGCGGGGGCTGGTGAGCGTGGGAGGGCGAAATCAAACCCCGCAACCCCGCAAACCCCGCAAAGTGGTCCTGGACCTGGGGATCTGTCTGCGGGGTTTGCTGTGGTGGGGCTGGGGTCGAAACCCCGCAAACCCCGCACGTTGCGGGGTTTGCGGGGTTTGCTGGTCTCGGCGCGGTGAGCAAACCCCGCAGACTTTGCGGTGTCGTTTCCGCAGTTCAGGAACTGTTTCTCTGGCCTGTTGCGGGGTTTGCGGGGTTTGTTTTGGGGATCAGCTCGAATCGGCCCGGTGTTCGACGCGGTAGAGCTTGATCTTGCTGTGGTTGTCCATTGCGCTGCGTAACACTTTGTCGCCGCGCCACCTGTCCACCTGTCCTGCCAGCCTCTTTCCCAGCGCCTTGGCCGAGAGGGGTTTGCCGGTGATCGTGGTCGGGAACGTCCCCTTCCACTGGTCCGGTGCGCCGAACTCGGGTTCGGCACCGGCGCGGAGCTGTTGCGCGGTCTGGGGTTCCTCGCCGTAGAGATGGTGCCAGGTGGACAGGAACCCGTACCACTCGCTGGCGTCCTCGTCCAAGTCGCGGCCGGCGTCGGCGTTGCCGAGGAAACCGTCGATGCCGTGGTGGGCGAGGAATCCGCCGAGGTACTGGGCCCAGCGGGTGAACTGGCGCATCTGCGGGACGTCGGTGGCGATCGGCGCGCCTTGCGCGGTCCAGTCCAGCACCAGCGTCAGCACGTGCCGCAGCACCTCCGCGCGGTTGCGAGGGTCGAGGATCCAGCTGTCCAGGTTCGGGATGGTAAACCCGGTGCGGGCCTCGGGCCGGGGGCAGTCCGGATCGAGGCGCACCCACACCGACCGGCTGGCCATGTCCCCGCCGGTGCGCAGGTTGTTCCCGGTCGCGAGCCAGAGCCGGTCGTTGGTGAAGTTGGCCGCGGTGTTCGAGCCGAGTTTCCGGTCGGTCCAGGTCCGTTCGGTGACCAGCCGGGCGAGCACGGCGGAGTTGACCACTTCGCCCTCGGTGAGGTTGTCGAACACCACGACCCCAACGCTGTCGGCCAGCACGGTCGTGATGCTCTTGCGCAGCTCTTCCTCGCTGTCGGTCCAGGTAAGAACCCGCTGCCCCACCAGCAAACCGACGCACCCGGCCAGGATCGTCTTGCCGGACCGGGCGGGCTCGGCCGAATCGACTTGCGAGCAGGAGAGGAGCTGTGGGGCTACGTCTCGCTGCACCTGTGCGGGGTCGACCGCCGCGCCGTCCTCGCCCGCGTCGCCGTCGCCGAAACCCAGCGCCGACGCGGCCTGGCCACCCTGCTCCTCGACGCAGCACTGGCCAGCGCGCCCGGCTATGACTGGTCCACCGCGGCCTTCGACGCCGACGACCCCGTCCTCCGGTCCCTGCGGGCCACACTCGACCTGGCCGAACCCGTCACGCTCGGAATCCCGGGCTACTGCTCCCACATGCGCCGCGCCAACGGCGACCACGACTGGCTGTGAGACCCCAGCGCTCGGGAGCCTTATCCCCTGCCGTTCAAACCGCGTTTCAGGGCGTTGAACTCGACGTGCTTCGAGCCGGTCAATTCGGTCTTGCGTAAGCGCTGCAACGCGGGCTGTACTGTGTTGACAACCCAACCGCGGGTTGTGAAGGGTTGGGCGGGTGCCCAAGGCAACCCGCCCAATGCGGCCTTCTACATCAGCGCCAGTGCACGGACTGCCAAGCCCCCCCGCACCGGCGATGATCAACCAGGTCGTCAAACGGGTCGCCGTGAGCTTCACCTGCACAGTGACGCTCACGGTGATCCCGCCCCACTTCTCCGCGGATCGCTCCGCGTTCCCTTCTCCCACGGCCACAGCCGAGGGCTTCGACAGAACCTCGTCGGGATCCATCTACATCGCCCGTACCTTCCATGTTGTTGTGAGGCACCAGCCCCACCGTGACGGGACGGGTTTCCCGTCACGCCCGAGAGGAAGGCACCTTCTGGCGATGCGAGTCACAGCCTAGAGGTCAACAGCACCTCGGCGGCAAATCGTCGGTGCCTGCAAACAAACCGCTGTTCCGGCAATAACCCGGAACAGCGGGTCTCGTTTTGCAGACGACGAACAGAACCCGACGCACTGGGTACTGCGTTCGTGGCGACGTCAGCACTTGCCGACGTTTGCCGACTTGCGGTTGGACGAACCTCGGGGAGAGCCGCGAAATGCCGCACAGTGGCCGCGCACCCGCCCCATCGCGCAGACCTCGGACGGGGTGATGGCGGGCGGCCCGCGCTGGAGACCAGGACCCCCTGTCGAGCCGGTGACCAGGACTGTCACCAGGCCCAGCGGAGTGGACTCCTGCGGGGCCAGTAGGCCGACAACGCCGGTGGGCTTAGGCGTAGTGAAGGAGAAGGCCGGTGGGCTTAGGCGTAGTGAAGGAGAAGTACGCGATCGGGACTACGATGCCGACGATCGCCCATCACACGACGTCCGCTGGGCCCCCGCCACCGCCGCGCCAGCGCGATCTTCGCCGTGGCCATTCTCTTCGATTTCACTACACCGCGCTCAAGCGCGGGTCTTGAGCCGCCGATCCGGCTGGCGGCCTTGAAGCGGTTCGGCATGTTGGCCCGGACAACGGCTCACGATTCTTTTTGCCTGCTGCCTGACGAACTGCCTGACAACGGATCCGGACGTCAGCGGACGTCCGCGCACGCTTGCGGCTTCTCGCAGTCAGGCAACAACGCGACTCCACCAGGTGTTTTGAGCCTGTCAAGTGCCTGGGGGTCAAGGGTTGCAGGTTCAAATCCTGTCAGCCCGACCGGACGAACAAGGGCCGCTGAGCTGCAGGTTTACATGTCCCTGCGTACACGCGGGGGAACCACCCGATATTTGACCCGACCAGAGAATTGCCTCGGCTATCCCTAGGGTAATCCGAACGAATGCCCCGCAGCGCACCAGCTAAGATCATGATCAATACCCCAAAGTGCATTCCATTTCAACATCAGAACTCTAACATTTGTATTTGTCCACTAGAATGCGGGCGGCACTCAAGGCCGCTTGCGCCTCATCACGGCAGGTTTCATCGCCGCCATGCAGCACACGGTTACGAGGTTTATTCACAGCTTCCTCCAGGTCTCCTGGTAAATCAATTCCAAGATCTCCGGCGAGCAGCTTAAGTGCCCCCAAGTTGCGAGATTTTCTGAGTAGGGCCCGCCGAACACCTACCGGTATATTATTTTTGGCCATGTATTCGTCTATCGCGTACCGCAACGCCACTTCACACGCAGTCGCGGCGTCGACGACCGCAGCCCTCCAGTTGAGCATCGCAAACGCTTTTTCTCCCCATAAAAGAAAAGATCGCGCAAGGGGAGGTTCTTCCTCCCTGTTTGCGCAGTCAACAGCCGTCGACCAACAAGTTTCAGAGAGAGGTTTCGCCTGCGTAAAGATGTGCTGACGCAACGATTTAGCAAAGGGTAAATCGACCCACTCAATACTTGCCCCCTGAGCGACTATTAGACCAGTTGGACCGTCGGATAAAATTTCCGCCCATTGGGAAAATCGATCTACCCACGCATCGATCAGGTCGTTCAGCTCGCCTACTTGGTCATCCAGAATTTCCGATTTAACCTGGATTCCAAGACAGTGGATAACAGCAAAATTTCCCCGATGCAGGCCCCACCCTTGATCTTGACGCATCCCCCATCCATCGCTTGACGGCGCAGACAAACGATTTTCGTAAACCATGTTCGAGCCAACAGGCTCATCCGGCATGATCAAATCAAGAGAATACCCACCCATAACACATGCATACACCTTCCCGAGCAAGCCAGTTTCACATTCGATCATTTCAGGAAGAGTAACAACCGCGCGCCTCATTTGGACCACCTTTCGTTCAGTTAGCATATATAGGTCGCAACAACCGGCGCCGACGTTTCACATGACGGGGTTGGCGGTATCCTCGCGACCGGGCAAGTTCAACGTGACACGCCCGCCCAAGTCGCTCGCAACCTCGCGGATCCGATCGAAACCCTGGCCGTGACAGACGACCGACGCTGTCGAGAGCTGCCCAACTCCCTTGCGGGAGTGTTGGACGCACGCTCGCGCGGTCGAGCGCTTCCGGCCCTACTTCGAGAACTACCCGATCTTCCGCGGCTCCCGGCTCGAGGACCACATGGCGGGCACGCCGCTCACCGTCGGCAGCCCGCAGCAGGTGATCGACAAGGTCCTCACCTTCCAGGAAGGCTTCGGCGACTACCAGCGGCAACTGTTCGCGGTGGACGGTCTCGCGCTGCCGGTCGACGTCGCGCTGGAGCAGGTCGAACTGCTCGGTTCCGAGGTGGTTCCCGTGTTGCGCAAGGAAATGGCGGCCCGTCGCGCCCCCGAAGTGCCGGACGCGCCGACGCACGCCTCGCTCGTGTCGGCCAAGTACGGCGACGCCGAGCCGCGCCAGCCGCGCCCCAACCCGAACCGCGGCGACAACCTCTCCGGCACCTCGCCCTACCAGGACTCCGACCCGTCCGTCGAAGCGCGTTTCCCGGTCCTGCGCTGATGGAATCCACCGCCAAACTCGCGCTCGAGGCCTGGGAATCGCTGATGCGAGCCCAGGCCACCCTCGCCCGCGAATTCGAGTACACCGGCGACTGGGGCGAGATCCTGCCTCGCGAGTACGGCGTCCTGCACGCACTGTCCTCTTCGGACAACGGCCTCCGGATCACTGAACTGATCGACGACGCGCTGCTCACCCAGGCCGGGGTGTCACGCCTGGTCGCGCGGCTCGAAAAGCGCGGCCTCGTCGAGCGCCACGACGACGCCGCCGACGCCCGCGCTTGCCGGATCGCGCTCACCGCCGAAGGCCGCGCCGTCTACCGCAAGCTGGGCCGGGCGCACGCCCGTCAGGTCCGCGCCGCGATGACCCGCGCGCTCGACCCCGCCGCTCTCGAAACCCTCCGCACGCTCGCCGACGCGCTGACCGCCGCCGCCCCTTCCCACCGAAAGAGCACGCCATGACCCAGGAACGCACGCTGGTCGTCGTCAACGCCGGCGTCAGCGAAGAATCGTCCACCCGCCGGCTCGCCGAACGGATCGCGCAGCAAGGTCTCAACGCCTTGCGCGCCAACGGAATCACCGCCACCGTGAGCGTCATCGACCTCGCACCGCTCGCCGTCGACATCGCCCGTTCTCTCGTCTCCGGCTTCCCTGCCGAACCCGTCCGCGACGCGATCTCCCGCCTCGCCGCGGCCGACGCCGTCATCGCCGCGACGCCCGTCTACAAAGCCGGAATCAGCGGCCTGTTCAAGTCGTTCGCCGACCTCGTCGACAACGACCTGCTCATCGCCGTCCCGGTCGTCCTCGCGGCCACCGGCGGCACCGCCCGCCACGCCATGGTCGCCGACGACCAGCTCCGCCCGCTGTTCGCCTTCCTCCGCGCCCTGCCCGTGCCCACGTCCCTTTACGCCGCGCCCGAAGACTGGGGTTCCCCCGAACTCGGCGCACGCATCGCCCGCGCCGCCGGGGAACTCGCCGCGCTCCTGCGCACCGACGCACCGAAACACATCGCCGACAGCGGCTGGAACGGCTACCAGCACACCTTCGGCGGCCAAGCCGTCCGCGCCGAGAAAAGCGCCGCCGACCTCGACTTTGACACCGACCTCATGCGCCTCGCCGCCGGCGGGCAGTGAAACCCGTGCTGGGTGCCCGTCGGGTACCCCCTGCCACAAGCAGTGACCTTCCGCTGCCCGGTCCACGGCATCGGGACCGAGTGACCGGCCGACCTTGGCCAGCACGATGTTTCTCGGCCCGGCGCTCGCCGAACTCACCGTCAGCAGTCCCGAATTCAGCCGCGCCCGGGGCCACGCAGCCGGTCCCCGCGCTCGCCCGGCTAGGCCCGCGCCAGTTCGAGGACGGGGATGGTGCGGATTCCCGCGGTCTGGCGTTCGTACTCCGCGAAACCCGGGTAGCGGCGCGCCTGCTCGGCATAGATGCGATCGCGTTCGGCCCCCGGCAACTCCCGCACGGTCACTTCGTACGCCTCGGTCCCCCGTTCTACGCTGCCGCCGCCCTCGGTCAGGTTGTAGTACCAGTCCGGATTGACCGGCGCACCGCCTCGGGTGGCGAACACGTAGACGAGGTCAGGATCAGTCTCGTGCGGCAGGTACATCACCGGGCTGACGTAATCCCGGCCGCTCTTCCGGCCGCGGTGATGCAGCAGGACGACCGGCGCACCTTCGAACGGTCCGCCGACACGTCCGCCGTTCGCCCGGAACTCCGCGACGATCTTCGCGTTCCCCTCGAGTGCGCCGCTCATGGCTCTCCTGTCGCGCGGTGTGGTCGACGTCGGACTGCACGGTCAGCGTACGCTTGAAGGCAGTCCGTCAGCCGGATCCGGAGACCGCGCAGATCCTGCAACGCCACCGGAAAACGGGAGACGGGACGATAGCCTGCCGACCCGCCCCGAATGCCGCATGGGCCGGATACATAGACGAATCCCTCCTCGGCGTCCCGGTGCACGCTGCCCCACGGCTGGTCCTCCCACGGACGGCCCGCCCGGCGGCGCGCGATCCAGTAGCCGGGCGTCTTCATCGCCTCGGCCACCGCGGCCGCGAGGCCTCGGACGTCGGCTTCGCTGACCCCGAGCCCTCGCCCCGGCCACACCCGCGGCAGAACCCGGACATCCGGGGGACCTTCGCTTCGCGGCGCACAGCGGAACGCCGCCAGGTCGTTGTCGATCGTGACAGCCCATCGCCGCATCGCCGCGGTCGGCGGAATCTCGTACATCGCGGCACCACCAAGCCCCGATCAAGAAGAAGACTGCGGATCGCGCATCAGTGAACACCACCGATACGACGGCGGCGGATCGGTTCCGGCTGTTCGGCCGAGCAGGCGACGGCTCGGCGCTCCCGATCCGGACGTCCCGCGAGGAGGACGCTGCCGATTTCCCCTGTCTAGTGCGCCAAATGCCGGAATCCGGCGACGGCCCGCCGCCGCGCCGAGACCGGTCCGGGCGACCGAACCACACGTGGCAACACCGCTCTGTTCCGCGGCGCGAGCAGGTAGTCGGCCCGCGAATCGCGGCGCCGTTCAGACTGGGGTCTTCGGAATCGTCATCCCTTCCGACAGGGACTCGGGCCAGTCACTGACCGGCTAACAGGTCGCGTCGTCCACGCCGCCGCGATCGCGTTCTCCCGCACCGGGTTCGCGGCCTCGGGCATCGAAGAGATCGGCAGTGCCGCGGGTGTCTCCGGACCTTCGCTCTACCGTCATTTCGGCTCGAAGACTGACGTGCTCGAAACGCTGGCCCGCCAGCGCGAAGGCTGGCTGTCGAGGACGCGGTCCGCTCCGGCACCTGGACAACGCCCAAAAATCTCACGCCGGAAACAGCAGGCTGGCCAGCAAAACATGCACCGTCGTCCCGCCGACGATGCTCAGGACCGCGTTGCGGCGCCATAGATGCAGGCCGATCGTCGCCGCCAGCGCGACGGTCGGGGCGACGGCGCTCGAGGACGTCCACGAAACGTCGCGCAGGCAGTAGACGAGCAGGATCACCATCACGCCCGCCGGCATGCGGGTGCTCAGGTAGCGCACGGTCCGGCTGGCGCGCAACGGTGCCAGGACTGCGAACGGGAGCGCGCGCAATCCCCAGGTGACCGCGGCGGATACGGCGACCGCGGCGAGCAGGTAGGCGGGGTCAGGCATTGCTCAGGCTCCGTTCGGCCACGACGGAGCGGACGACCAGTCCTCCGACGAACAGCAGGAACGCCGCCAGGAGCAGCTGGCCGGGGAAGACCACGCGGGCCACCACCGCGCTCAGCGCGGCCAGGATCGGAGTCGGCAGGTCGCCTTTGCGGTCGCGGACCGCGTCGAGCGCGAGGACGACGAACAGGGCCGTCATGGCGAAGTCCAGGCCGACGACGCCGCTGGGGATCAGCGAGCCGAGCAGGCCGCCCAGTGTCGCTCCGCCGACCCAGAACAGGTGCAGGAACAGTTGCAGCCACAGGATTCGCGCGCCGTTCCACTCGCGGGCAGCGTCTGTTGTGGACAGTGCGTACGCCTCGTCGGTGAGGGCGAAAGTGCTGTACGCGCGTGCCCTGCGGCCGCGCACGCGGTGCAGCGGGAAGGAAAGGGCGTAGAAGACGTGGCGGACGTTGACCAGGAACGCCGAGAGCCCGATCGACGCCAGCGGAGCGGCCGCGGCGGCCAGGCCGATGAGCAGGAACTCGAACGAGCCCGCGTAGATGAAGGTCGTGAACACCGTCGCCCACCACCAGGCGAGGCCCGAATGCGTGAGGAACGCGCCGAAGGCGAGGCCGAGCGGGACCAGGCCGATGCCGACGGACCCGCAGTCCTTCAGCGCGGCCAGAGCGGGCGGGCGATCACGAACAGCCAGGTCGGAGACGGTTTCCACTCTTGGAACACTACGTCAGCCCTCGGCTAATTTGGTGTCCGATCATGGCGTTACGATGGGCCGGTGAGCAATGTAGTTAGGCTAGACGCGCTCGATCGGGATATTTTGTTTCACCTGCGTCAGGACGGCAGGCTGACCAACGTCGAACTCGCCAAGCGGGTCGGGCTCACCCCTCCCCCGTGCCTGCGCCGGGTCAAGCGCCTCGAAGAGGCCGGAGTGATCGCCGGCTACCGCGCGGTGATCGATCCCGAAGCCGTCGGCCGGGGGCTGGAAACGCTCATCGACCTCGAGGTCTATGCGACCGACCGGGCGACCATCGAGGCGCTCGAGGACACGATCGCCTCCTACGAGGAAGTCATCGAGTTCCGGAGGCTCTTCGGCCGCCCCGACTACTTCATCCGCGTCGCGGTCGCCGACCACGCCGCCTACGAGGAGTTCCAGACCCGGAAGCTCTCGGGCCTGCCCGGCGTCCTGCGGGTCACGTCCCATCTGACGATGAAGAAAATCAAGGGCGAGGCTTGACTCCGGTCGCCTCGACCGCCGAGCGGGCCGGCGAAAGGTCCGCCGATTCCTGCCCCGAACTGGTGCCGTGAGCGAGGCGTTCCGTCAGGCCAGTTCGAGCAGCAGCGCCGCGAATTGTTCCGGTGCCGACCAGAACGGCGAGTGTCCTCCGTCGATCTCGCAGACCTCGGCATCGAGCAGTTCCTTGGCGCGGGCGGCGTTCCAGTCGCAGTTCACCGCGCGGTCGTCGCGGCACGACACATACGTGGTCGACACGCGGCGCTGCGGCAGGTCGGGGCAGATTTGCTGGCCCACGGTGTTCGCGCTGGGACGCAGTCGGCTGACCGCATCGGCGGCGTCCGCCGGGGCACAGTCGTGGTACAGCACCTCGGTCGCGTCGGCGGGGGCCAGGACCACGCAGCCGGATTCGTTCACGACGGCGTTCGCGACCGCCTTCTGCAGCGGCTCGGCCAGCGGCGCCGCTCCGTCGTCCGACAGTGCCGTGCCGGGTTCGCGCAGCAGGGCGGCGAGCAGGATGAGGGAGCGGACCGCCGGGTTGCCGGTCGCCAGCGGGGCCACCATGCCGCTCATCGAGTGCGCGACGAGTACGACGTCGGACCGGCCGCGGAGCGCGTCTTCGATCACCGCGAGGTACTCATCCTGGCCGGCTTCGGCGTTGTCGCACGGCAGCGACGGGCAAATCACCTCGTGCCCGCGCGCGATCAGGTGCTCGCTCACCCGCTCCCAGCACCACGGGCCGTGCCAGGCTCCGTGGATCAGGACGAACGTGGTCGGCTTCTCGGCGCTCATGATTATCACGCTATCCACGCCCGCGAGGGCGCTGGAGGCCGCTTGGCTCCGGCGGGTTCGTTCTCTGCCCGAATGAACACCTGCGGGTTACTGCGCTCGAGAAGCCTTCCGGACTGTGTCTTCCAACAGCGCGAGGGCACGTTCGACGTCCTTGCGGTCGGTTTCGCTCAAAGTGGACAGAAGCGCTTCTTCCCGGTCCAGGTGTCCTTCGAGGACGCGGTCGATGAGCTTGCGGCCGGCGGCGGTCAGTTCCGCGTAGCTGACCCTGCGGTCAGCCGGGTGGTCGCGGCGGCGGATCAGGCCGTCGCGTTCGAGTGCGTCCAGCCGTCCGGTCAGCGCGCCCGAGGTGACGAGTGCGGAGGCGGCCAGTTCGGACGGCGTCTTCCGGTAGGGACGGCCGCCTCGGCGCAGGTTGCACAGGATGTCGAACGAGCCCGGGGTCAGGCCGTACGAGGCAAGGTAGCCGCGGAGGCTGCCGGCGGCGAGGTCGGCGATCCGCCGGACTCGGCCGAAGATCGCGATCGGCGAGGCGTCCAGGTCCGGACGTTGCCGCGCCCAGTCCGCGACTACCTGATCGACCGGGTCCATCGTCATCGACTCCTTGTTCGCCAGAGTGGGAGAAGGAGCCTATCCGGTGTTCGCGCGACGCCGCGTCCGTCCTAACGGGACTCTTCCGGCACCGCGGGCAGAGCGGCCGCGGCGGGTGCTTTTCCGGCCGGGCCGCGGCCGCGGAGGAGCACGACCGCGCCGAGCAGCGTGAGCAGCTGCGTCGCGGCAAGCAGTGCGTACCCGGCGGCGAATCCGTGGTCGCCGCCCGCGGCGATCGCCACGCCCATCAACGTGGGAAGCAGCGCCGAGACGAGATTGCCGACGCCGTTGATCAGGCCGTAGGCGCTCCCGACGGTGCCCGCCGGCGCGTATTGCTGCACCAGCGTCGGAATCGCCGGCCCCTGCAGGCCCCAGAACGCGTTGGCGAGGATCAGCGTCGCCGCGGCGAGCCAGCGCGAATCGGCGAGAGTCACGGTCGTCGCGCACAGGGCGGTGCCGACGCTGCCGATCACCAGCACGAGCGGCACCCGGCGGGCGGGCATCCGGTCGATGAGGTACCCGCCGAGGAAACCGGATCCGAGGCTGACCACGAACGGCAGCGCCGACAGCGCGCTCATCTGCGCCAGCGAGAAATGCCGCGCCTGCAGCAAATACGACGGAAGCCAGGAGGTGCTGCCCCACAGATAGCCGAGCGTGGCCACCTCGATCAGCAGGATCCAGCCGAGTTTGGGCGTGCGCAGCGCTCCGGCGAACCGCCGCAGCGCGGGCTGCCGCACGGACGTCCGATGCCGCGCGGCTCGGACGAACACGGCGACCAGCGGCAGCCCGACCACCAGGTTGAGCGCCGCGAGCAGGAGGAACGAGCCGTGCCAGCCGAAGTGCACGAGGGCGAAGGTGATCACCGGGATGCCCAGCGCCGTGCCCAGCGAAACGCCCATCGAGCTGACCGCGTTGGGCTTGCCCCACGCGCCTTCGGCGAAATTGTCCTTGACGTACATGGTCTTCAGCGAGAACAGCGGTCCTTCGCTGGCGCCGAGCAGGAACCGCAGCGTCAGCAGTACCACCGCGCCCCCGGCGTACGGGGACGCGAGCGTGAACAGCGCCCAGCACACCAGGCTGACGAGCAACCCACGCCGCACTCCGAACACCGCTTCGTACCACGGGGTGATCAGCATGGCCGCGATTCCGTAGCCGGCAAGGAAAAGCGTCATCAGCGCGCCTTGCGCCGCCCGGTTGCCCGCGATCCCGAAGTGCTGCGTGAAGGCGGGATCGGTGATCAGGACGGACACATTGACCCGGTCGATGTACGAGACCGCCACGACCACCAGGAGCGCCAGCACGCCCAGCCACGCGGACAGCGGCGTGCCGGGTCGGCGGTTTTCCCTCAGCACGGTCACGACGGTTCCTTTCCGGGCCGGACCATCGCGAGGCGGCCCGGACCGCGCGGACCCGCCGCGGCGCCGGACCGGCCGCCTCGGCCGGCGGGGTCGCCGGGCAAGTATCTTTGCCCTAAGATGCTTGTGTCAAGCTATCCAGGCATGATCCTTTCGGAGGGCGAGTTCTCTTGGCAGGTCAGGGCGATGGGGCGAACGACGGCGCGACGGGACGGCGGGCGCGGCGGGACGGCGCGGCGGCGGGACGGCGCGACGGGACGGCGGGCGCGGCGGCGCGACGGCGCGGCGGCGCGGCGGCGCGGCGGCGCGGCGGCGCGGCGGGCAATGATGCGGGGCGACGGGACGGGGCAGCGACGAGGCCGGGCGACGGCGCAGGGCGATGAAGCGGGGCGGGCGACGAGGCGAGGCGACGGCGCGGGGCAACGGCCCGGGGCGATGAGGCAGGCGGTGATACCGGACCGAACTCCCCCGGCGTGGCTCGCGGCGGGCTCGATTCCGCAGGTACGACGACGAGACCGCGGATGCCTGTGGTTGGCGGAGGGCACCGATCGTCCACGCCGCGCCACGGATAAGGTGTCCCGACAAAAGAAGGGCTGAGCCCGCAGGCCCAGCCCTTCTTTTCGGCCAATCAGACCGGTGTCAGCCCCACACCGGTTCGCTCGCGGGGGCGAGCAGGTCGCTGACGTCGCCGGAGACGTCCTCACCCGGCGCACCCCGCCGGAACAGCCGTCCGGGCGCGCCGCCGCTCGTGGACACGCCCGCGAGTTCCGCCCAGTCTCCGCGCACCCGCAGCCACGTGCCCTCGCGCAGGCCGAGCACCGGAATGTCGTTGCACTCGTGGAATTCCGCGAGCCTCTTCTCCCGGGTCTCCCCCATGTGCCTGCTGGCCGGGTCGGGGTCGACGTAGTGCGGGTTGAGCTGGAACGGCACCAAACCCAGCGAAGTGAGACTCGGCGGCTCCACGATGGGCATGTCGTTGGTGGTACGCACAGTCGGGCCCGCGATGTTGGTTCCCGCGCTGGCTCCGAGGTAGGGCATTCCCTCGGAAACCCTGTCCCGCAACGGTTCCAGCAGCTCGCGACGGTACAGCTCGGCCAGCAGGCGAAAGGTGTTGCCGCCGCCGGTGAACACCGCCGGAGCCGAGCGCACCGCGGCGACCGGGTCGGCGGCGGTGTGCAGCCCGCGTACCCGCACGCCGAGCGGTGCCACCGCGGTCGCGATGCGCTCGGTGTAGCCGTCGTGGTCGGCCAGCGCGAACGGCACGAACACCAGCTCGGTGCGCCCGTCGAGCACCTCGGCGACCGCGTCCCGCGCGTGTTCGAGCGGGTCGCGGCCGTGGTTGGTCGAGTTGGACAGCAACAGCAAGTCAGTCACGCGATTCTCCTCGGTTCTCCCGCCATTGTTCAGCAAGTCCGCAGCAGCCGGTCCAGGACCCGGACGGAGAACCGCAACGACTCCAGCGGCACCCGCTCGTCGACGCCGTGGAACAGCCGGTTGTAAGGCAGTTCCGGCGGGACGCGCAGCGCTTTGAACCCGAAGCCGCGGATGCCGAGCGCAGACAGCGCCTTGTTGTCGGTGCCGCCGGCGTTGCAGTACGGGGCGGGGTGGCCGTCGGGGTCCTCCGCGGTGATGGCCGCGCACATCGCGTCCACCAGCGGACCGTCGAAACCGCTCTCCATCGCGATGTCCCGGTGGATGAACTCGCGGCGCACCGACGGCAGCAGCAGCTCGTCGATGGTGTCCAGCAGTTCCTGCTCGTACCCGGGCAGGAACCGGCCGTCGACCGCGGCGGTGGCCCGGCCGGGGATGACGTTGACCTGGTACCCGCCGGAGATCATGGTGGGGTTCGCCGAATTGCGCAGGATGACGTTCACCAGCTCCCCCACCCGGCCCATCCGCGCCAGGCTTCCGTCCACATCGGACGGATCGAAGGGGACGCCGAGCAATTCGCCCGCCCGTTCCAGCAGCGCCCGCACCGGTTCGATCAACCGGATCGGGAAGCGGTGCCGTCCGATCCGGGCGAGCGATTCGGCAAGATCGGTGACCGCGTTCTCGTCGTTCGGCGAGGAGCCGTGGCCGGCGCGGCCGGTGGCGACCAGGCGCAGCCACGCCTGCCCGCGCTGCGCGCATTCGATCGGATACAGCCGGCTGCCGTTGCCGAGGTCGAACGACACGCCGCCGCCCTCGGTGATCGCCTCGCCCACGCCCTCGAACAGGTCCGGGCGGTTCTCGACCAGCCAGTGCGAGCCGAACTTCCCGCCGCCCTCCTCGTCGGCGAGGAAGCCGAACACGATGTCTCGCGGCGGTTTCTCGCCGGTGCGGCCGAATTGCCGCGCCAGCGCGAGGATCGCCGCGTCGAAGTCCTTCATGTCGATCGCGCCGCGACCCCACAGCAGGCCGTCGGCGATCTCCCCGGAGAACGGCGGGACGCTCCACTCGTCGGCGTCCGCGGGCACCACGTCCAGGTGCCCGTGCAGGAGCAGCGCGGGCCGCGAAGAGTCCACTCCGGACAGTCGGGCGAACACGCTGGCCCGGCCGGGCGCGCTTTCCACCAGAGTCGGTTCCAGCCCGGCCTCGGCGAGCTTCTCCGCGACATACTCCGCCGCGGGCCGTTCGGACGCGCCCGGGTTGGAGGTGTCGATCCGGATCAGGTCGCGGCAGAGGTCGACCACCTCGTCCTGTGCGCTGGTCACGCGGGCACCTCCTCGAGTTCCGCCGAGCCCACCGGCCGGATCAGCCCGGCCCAGCCCAGCACCGTGTACAAGATCGCGGCGGTGAGCAGCGAGTTCAGCGCGGGGATGCCCCAGTGCACGAACTTGCCGACGCAGAACGCCGCCGCCCACACCGCGAGCGTCGCGGGCACCCAGACCGGCATCGTGGCGGGCACCCGCCCGGCCGCCCGGGTTTCCCGCAGCGGCGTGGAAAGCCGCCGCACCAGGAAGTACTCGGCCACGATGATCCCGCCCACCGGCGGGATCGCGACGCCCAGCAGCGACAGGAACGCGGTGAAGTGCTGCAGGAAACCGACCGCGGACAGCACCGTCCCGGCGATCCCGATCACCAGCGTGACGACGCCGCGGTGCAGCGGGCGGCCGAACACAGTCCGCACGAAGTTCACCACGCCCAGCGAAGAGCCGTACAGGTTCCAGTCGTTGATCTTCGCGGTCGCCAGCACCACCACGATCAGGCCGACGAAGCCCGAGGTGGACAGTACGATGTGGGTGACGTCGGAACTGCCGACCAGGTGCCCGAGCAGCACGCCGGTCATGCCGACGATGTACTCGGACAGGACGATCGACGCCGAACTCTGCAGCAGGACGTGCCAGCCCTTGCGGTTGAACCGGGTCATGTCCGGGGCGACCACGGCTCCGGTCATGTAGCCGCCGGCGATGATCGTCGCCGCGGCCGGGATGGAGATCGCGGTCGCGGTCGGCGCGGCCGACATCAGCGCGCCCACCGAGTGCTCCGACAGCGTGGAGATCACGCTCCACGCCACGAGCCCGAAGAACAGCGGCACCGCGATCTTCGCCAGCCACATCATGTACTTGAAGCCGTAGATCACCAGCAGCGTCAGCACCACGCCCGACACCGCGCACCACAGCCACACCGGCCCGCCGACCAGCGCGTTCATGCTCTTGCCGAAGATGCCGTTCTGCACGCCGAACCAGCCCACCAGGCTGATCGCGATCACCAGGCTCACCAGCGCGGACCCGTTGCGGCCGAAGCCGGTGAACCGGGTCAGCATGGTCATCGTGAGGCCCTCGCGCTGCCCGGCGAGGCCGATCAGGAAGATCACCACCTCCAGGATCACCGCGCCGAGGGTGAACGCCCAGAACGCGTCGGAGAACCGCATCCCGACGCCGAGCGTCGCGCCGAGCACGAACTGGGACAGCGACCCGGACTGGGCGAGCCACTGCAGCAGCATCGACCCGAACCCGTAACGGGCGTTCTCGGGGACGCGGCGCAGGGAGTAGTCGTCGTTGCCGATCCGCTTTTTGGCGTGCTTCGCGGGTTTCGTCGCGGTGCTCATCCGGCCACCTCCGTGCCCAGGGTTTGCAGGTGCGCCATCGAGCCGTAGCGGGTCTGCAGGTTGGCGAATTCCGTCTCGTCGTGGAAATGCAGGGTGCCCGCGCCGAACTGCTTCGCGACCTCGACCGCGTAGCGCGCGGCGGCGGCGATGTCCGTCTCGTGGCTCGCCCCGGTGGCGCAGCCGGCCACCGTCGCGGCCGACGTGATCGCCAGTCCGACCACCGGTGCGTCCGTCGCGGTCGCGGGCTGGAGGATCGAGTTCAGGTGGTAGACGCCGTTGCCGTAGGGCGTGATGTCCTGCGTGGTGATCGGGTAGGTCACCAGCGGCGCGCCGGTCACCGTCTCCAGCAGTTCGCCCAAGCCCTCGGACACGCGCAGGATATAGCCGCTGCGCACGGTCGGGGACAGCGCGAGCCCGCGGTGGTTGATCACCCGGTTGCCCTTGGTGGTGTCGATCGACAGCACGGCGGCCATCTCGGCGGAGAGCTCGTAGCTGTTCATCGTGGCGATGTCGACCGGCGAGTTCATGAACGGCACCGGGTCGTGCGGCAGCGTCGGCGCGTCCGGGCAGATGTGCGTGCCGATCAGCACGTCGCCGGCCAGCACGTCCCCGCGAGCCCGCATGGACAGCAGCTTGGCGGCGGCGGCCAGCGCGGCGGCGGCGCCGTCCCCGTCGGACACGAAGCCGGTCACCTCCGGCCGGGCGCCGACTCCGCCGAGGCGGCCGACCACGCCGAGGGTGGGCGCGTCGCCGCCCGCGGTGCGGCCCCGGCTGCCGGGCACCCGCACCCGGACGAAGTCGGTCCGTCCGGCGTCGCCGGTCACCGTGGTGATTTCCGCGCCGCTGCCCGGGGCGCCGGCGACGGCGTCGAGGTAGGCGACGACCTCTTTCCCGGTCACCGCCGGGTCGTCGAGGATTTCGAGCAGTTCCAGGACGTGTTTGAGCATGTGGTTCCTCTGAGAAGTCAGGCCGCCGGGGGTGGTCCGACCAGACTCAGTCCGGGTGTACCGGCTTTACAAACATTTCCCGTTATTCGCACAATGGCCGGATGCCGGACCACGACGACCGCGCCACCCCGCCCGGCCTGCCGCAGACCGCGGACCGCGCGCTGCAGGTGCTGCTCGCGTTCGACCGCGCCCGCCCGGAGTGGGGAGTCACCGCGGTGGCGCGCGAGTTCGGGCTGCACACGTCGATCGCGCAGCGGCTTCTGGCGGTGCTGGCGCATCGCGGTTTCCTCGTCCGCGACGACAGCACCCGCCGGTACCGGATCGGGCCCGCCGCCCTGCACCTCGGCCGGTTGTGGGACCGGGCCGGGGCGCTGGACCTGCTGGTGGTCCCCGTCCTCTCCGACCTCGCCGCCCAGACCGGGCACGCCGCCCTGCTGTCCCTGCCCGACGGCGCGCACACCCGGTGCGTGCTGGCCGCGGAAGGCACCGACGGGCGGCTGCGCGGCTATTCGCTGGTCGGCGAGCTGTATCCGGCGCACGCGGGCGCGACCAGCAAGGCGTACTTCGCGTTCCTGCCCGAAGAGGAGCGCGACCGGCTGTTCGCCGACCGGCCGATGGCGCGCTTCACTCCGGACACAGTCACCGACCTCGCCGTCCTGCGCGAGCAGCTGGCCGAGGTCGCCGACCGGGGCTGGGCGTTCACCACCGGCGAGTACGACACCGGCGTGGCGACGCTCGCGGTGCCGGTGTTCCTGCGCGGCGAACCGTACGGCAGCCTGTCGGTCGGCTGGTCCTCCGCCCGCTTCGACCACGATCCCGAGCAGTGGGTGGACCTGTTGCGGCGCGGGGCGGACCTGATCGAGCTGCGGCTCTCCCGGCCGGTCCCCCGCCGGTGAATGCCGTTGGCCGAGGCTCAGTCGCTGGCGTGGGCGGTGTTGTCGAGCCAGTGCTGGGCGAGGGCCGTGTCGCCGTCGACGGTTTCGCAGTCGGCGAGCGGGAGCCGCCGGGTCAAGAGGAAGAGCAGCGATTGCGCCGGGCCGGTCACGGTCACGTCGGCCTCGCGGGTTCCGGGCTGCCACGTCGCGCCGTCCGGCCGTCGTTCGACGGACCAGGCGTCCGAGGTGTCGGTGGCGAGCCACTGCAGGGTCTGCCCGGTGCCCCGGATGGCGTGTGCGGACTCGGACCGCTGCATCTCCCAGGTCGGCGAGGTGAGCATCGTCAGGTGGTTGGTGATGAGCGCGGCCGCGACGCCGGGATCGACGGTGAGCGGGTGGTTCGCCGCGTTGGCCGCGTCGAAGCCGTGGATGACCGCCTCGTTGAGCATGCTGGTCATCCAGAACTGCGTCCCGGACCGTGCGTCGCCCGAGGCGTTGAACACCGGCGCGTCGAACGCGTCGTCCGAGCATGCGCCGGCGACCCGTTGCGCGGACTCCGACAACCAGGCCGGCCATTCGCGCGGATCGGCAGGCGGCGTGGCCATTTCGGTGGGCAGCTGGGCGGGGTCGGTGACCCGCCGCTCGATGATCTCCGCGACCCAGTGCTGGGTCTGGCCCACGTGCGCGACCAGGTCGGCGACGGTCCACTTCGGAGCAGTCGGGACGGCGGCGTCCGGCCCGGCCGCGAGGGCCGATTCCGCCAGGAGCCGGGTGTGGTCGACGATCGCTCGACGGGCGAGGTCCGCGTTCAGTTCAGTCATCGGAGCATCCTTGGGGTCTCGGCAGTCGCCCCTTCGCGGGGCCTTCGACTACGCGTCGAACGACCGTAGCGGGGATCGACACCCCTCCGGCACAAATCTTTCGATCGCCTTCCCCAGTGGTCGTCCGGGCCGTTTCGCGGGGCTCATAGGGGTGGTCCGAGGTGGTTTTCGCCCGGAGACGGAGGAATCATGGCTCAGATGACAGAAGAACCGCCGCCCGCGGGCGGCTCCCTCGCGACGCGGCGGCGCACGTGGATCGGCGACCACGACCCGGCGGACCAGAACTGGCAGGAGACCGGCGACGAGATCCGGCTGGCCGCCCAGCGGGCCGGACGGTCCTGGCAGCAGCCCGAAACCGACTGAACCGATCCCTGGAAACCGACGACGGCGAAACGGCCGCCGGAAAGGCATGATCGGGCAAGCGGAATTGCCTGAACGTCCTCCGGCTTTCGCCGTCGCCGGCTTGTGCGGGCTACTGCCCGCCATCGAAGCGTCGAGGACGGCTGTCGAGTCGTCGCAGCTCAGCGTGGTGCGGGTCGGCCAGATGGCCGATGCCCGGACGGGGTTGCCCGCCGACCGGCCGGAATGGACGGACTCTTCGGACGATTCTGCGCATTCCCCGGTCTCAATACCTTCGGATCGCTCCCGCTTCCCGCAGAAGCGGACCGTTGCCGAAGGAGTTCGCATCGATGAAGATGCTCGTGGGGGTCGCCGCAGTCGCTGTCGTGGGAGGTCTGGTCGCCGCGATCGCGGTGGCGTGCGGTTCCGGCGGCACGGACTGGCAGGCCGCGTGCAAGACGGTTCCGGCCGCGGCGGCGGGCAAGCATCCGGGCGCCGTCGCCGAAGCCAGGAAAGCGTTGCTGAGCAACGGGAACGATCCTCGGCTCGAGATCGAGGTCGTCGATCTCGACGCGTGCGCCGTGGAGGTGAGCTGGAAAGGCGACCAGCCGCAGCCGACCGCGTCCGTGGTGAAGCTGCTGATCGCGCTCGAGCTGATCGACCGTTCCGGAGTTCCTTCCGACAGCGACGCCGCGGCCGTCCGTTCGATGCTCTCGGCCAGCGACGACCGCGCCGCCAGCCGGCTGTGGCAGCAGCTCGGCGGACCGGAGATCGTCCGGCGGCAGGCCGGAAAGCTGGGGCTCGCGCACACCTCGCCGCCCGCCGATCCCGGCCAATGGGGTTCCACTCAGATGTCGGCTGACGACGTCGTCGCGGTGTACCGGCACATCACCTCGGGACGGCCCGACGACGAACGGGAATTCCTCACCGAGGCGCTGGAGAGCGCACCGCGCAACGCCGCCGACGGGTTCGACCAGCACTTCGGGATCCCGCGAGCGTTCCCGGGCGCGAAATGGGCGGTCAAACAAGGATGGGGCACGTCCGACGGGCGACGGGTGCTCAACACGACCGGCCTGGTCCGGACCGAGTCGCGGACGTTCGCGGTCGCGGTCATGAGCACCTGGGACGACAGCGTGGACGTCGCTGCCGCGACCAAGGCGCTCACCGCGGCGACCGGTGCGTTGAAGGGTTCGCTTGCCGGCGGCGGCAAACTCGCCTGAGTTGGTCCTTTGTGGACTTGGCGCTCTCCGGGAAAGCGCTGTTTGCGCGGGCGCCGGCCGGGGTACTCCGATGCCCCGACCCCAGGAGAACCTCGGTGAGCGACCAGACCGGCGACGTGCTGACCTTCGGCATCGAAGAGGAGTTCTTCGTCGTCGACCGGGACGGCAGGCTGGCCAAAGCGGACGACGTGGTCGACGACGCCGCGGAAACGGGCGGTGGCAAAGGCGAACTGCAGCACGAGCTGATCCGGCCGCAGGCCGAGATCGCCACGGACGTCTGCCGGACCCGGGACGAAGCGCTGCAGCGGCTGCGCGAATTGCGCGAGGACCTGGCCGCGGCCGCACGCCGGCAGCGGTGCCGGTTACTGCCCGCGGGCTCGCCGCCGGTGCCGGAGTCGGGTTTGCCCGGGGTCACGCCGAGTCCGCGCTACGAGCGGATCGCCGAGCATTTCGGGGCCACCGCGCGGACTTCGCGGACCTGCGGCTGTCACGTGCACGTCGCCGTCCCGGGCAAGGAGACCGGCGTCCAGGTGCTCGGGCGGGTCCGGCCGTGGCTGCCGGCGCTGCTAACTGTGACTGCGAATTCGGCCATCTCCGACGGCTTCGACACCGGATATCGCAGCTGGCGCTACCAGCAATGGAGCCGCTGGCCCTCGGCCGGTCCGCCGCCGCGATTCGCGTCGCTCGACGAGTACGAGAGCGTCGTCGACGCGTGGCTGCGCTCGGGCGCGATCCTCGACCGCGGGATGGTCTACTGGGACGTCCGGCTTTCGGAGAAGCAGCCGACCATCGAGTTCCGCATGGCCGACGTCGCCGCGACCCCGCGGGAGGCGGTCCTGCTCGGCGTCCTGGCTCGAGGTTTGGCCGCCACCGCGTTGGCGGACGACGCGCCCCCGCCGGATTTGCCGAACGAGGTGCTGCGCGCCCAGCTCTGGCGGGCCTCGCGCGACGGGGTCCTCGGCAGGTGCCCGCATCCGCACAGCGGCGATTTGGCGCCGGCGAGGACGGTGCTCGCGGATCTGGTCGAGCTGACCGCGACGGCGTTGGAATCGGCTGGAGACCTGGAGTTCGCCCGGGAGGCCGTGCCGCGGCTGTGCGCCGAGGGCAGCGGCGCGGATCGGCAGCGGCGGTGCTTCGCGAAGCGGGAACGCGGTGAAGACGTCGTCGACCTGCTCGCGGGCCCCGGCTGATCCCCCGTCAACGCCGGTGCGCCCAAGCCGCGGCCAGGCAATAGCCGCCGAACGCCGCCAGGCCCAGCGCCACCACCGTCAGCAACACCGTGCCGAACGGCTGGGCGGCAAGGGTCTTGAGGCTGGCGTCCAGTCCGCCGGCCTGTTTCGCGTCGGCGCGGAAACCCGCGTAGCCCAGCAGGAACGCGGTCACCGCGAAAACGACGGCCTTCGCCAGATACCCGGTGGTGCCCAGCCAGCCGACCCAGCGACGCGTCTTGCCGGGCAGCCCGGCGGGGTCGAGGTCTTCGAGGAAACTCTGCTTCCCGCCTTTGACCCCGGCGGCGACGGCGACGCCGAGCACCGCCACCGCGGCGGCCACCACCAGCGCCGGGCCGGCGGGCAGCTGGAGCAGCTTCGCGGTGAACTCCTGCTGGGTCTGATCGCTCGACCCGCCGCCGCCCTCGCCCGCGGCGAGCCGGAAGGCGGTGCCGCCGAGGGCGAGCACGACGATCCCCCGTCCGGCCGCGCCCCACCGCTTGCGGGTCCGCTTCCCGCCGCTGGTCCAGGTGTAGCCGGTCGCGGCCATCAGGAACTGCCACAGCCCGAACGCGGCCAGCCCGGACGCGAGCACCCACAGGAGAACCTGGCCGAACATCGTCGAGCCGACTTCCCGCAGGGCGCCCTTCTGGTCGGTCTGTTCGCCGCTTCCGAACGCGACTCGCACGGCGAGGTAAGCGAGGATGAGGTGCACGAGCGCGTAACAGGCCATCCCCGCCCGGCCGAGCAGCTGGGCGGCGTCGGTCTTTTCGCCCCGGGCGACCGCGCGAGTGATCCGGTTCATGCGGTGGGGGTACCCGTTCCGGGGCGGTGCCGTTGGGGCAGATGGCGCAATCCGGCGGGTGGAAGATCCACAGAGGACGGTCGGGTCGCGTACGGTCAGCGATCGGTTTCGGGCTGCGACGGGTGGGGTGGTTCGGTCAGTCGGTTCCGCGGCGCGTCCTCGCATTTAGGGTGCGCCTGTCCACGACCTGGGCCGTGCGAGCGGGGTCGCGGTCCGAGTTCGCCGGACAGGATCCGGCGAACTCGGGGACGTCGACGAAATCGGGCTCCCGGCCGGTACTCGAAGACAGCGGTTGTGCGGCGATGCCCGCCAACGCACCACCTGGGGCACATTTGCGCGACCCCGGCCCGTCCGCCAGTGCGCGTCAAGAAGCGACCGCCCCGAATCAGCCCGGTGCCAGGTCGGGTTCCGGATGCGGAGGGCTCCGGTAGATCCTGATCGTCAGCAACGTCGTCACCACGCACCCGAGCCCCATGAAAGCCAGCATCGTCCGGGTGCCCGCGAGTTCCGCGATCGGGCCCAGCATCGCCGTGCCGACCGGGATCATCGCGCGGTCCGTGCTCGCGATGCCCATGATCCGGCCGAGGAGGTTGCCGGGGGCGGTCGCTTGCAGGGCTGCCCGGTTGGCCGTGCGGTAGCACTGTCCGACCAGGCCGACCACGACCATCGTCGCGCCGGCGCCTACCGCTGCTGGTTTTCCGGTGAGGCCGCTTGGCACCAGGAGGACCAGCAGGGCGAAGCCGAGGAGCACGGCGCCGATCGCGGCCAGTCGCGCGGGGTTGGCCGGCGGACGGCGGGACATCGTGGTCGACGCGGCCAACGCGCCCGCCGCGCCGCAGGTCAGCAGCAGGGCCGCGGTGCTTCCGTCGCCGTCGAAGAGATCTTTCGACAGGAGCGGCATCATTGCGGTGTAAGGGAAAGCGAACAGCATCGGTCCCATCGCCAGGGCGATCTGACGGCGCATCGCCGGGTTTTGCCGGAGCAGGTGCCAGACCGAGTCCGCGGGCTGGTCCGGGGCGGACGGCGCCGGAGCGGACTCGGGCAGGACAGTCAGGCAGCACAGGGCGACTAGCGTGCAGAAAGCGTTGAACCAGAACGCAGTCGGGACCGAGCTGACCGCGAGGACTAATGCGCCGGCCGCGGGGCCGAGGATCATCGCCGCGTTGAGACAGGCCGAGTGCATCGCGATCACGGCGGTGAGCGGTCGCTCGCCGCGCAGCAACGGCAGGAGCGTCTGTCTCAGCACGGGTTCGGCGCTGCCCGCTGAGGCTCGCGCGAACACCATCGCGCACACGAGCCACAGCGGGCCGCCAGCGGTGACGACCCAGGCCAGGCACAGGGTCGAGGCGAAGAGCGCCACGCGCAGGGCCGCGAGAAGCCGGCGTTGGTCGTAGCGGTCGGCGAGCCACCCGGCCGGCGCGGTGAACAGCAGGATGGGCGCGAGCCGCACCACGTTCACCGTCGCCAGCGCGGTTGCCGAACCGGTCTGCTCGACCACGTACCAGTTGAGGGCGACCAGATCCGCGGTGTCGCCGATCCGGGAGGACAGCGTCCCGGCCAGGAACAGGCGCAGCGGCAGCCGTCCGGCGGTCATCGCACAGGGTCGCCCGCGCCGTGCAGAGGATTGGCCTGTGGCAGGTAGATGTCGTGGTCGGCGGCCAGCAACCGCATGAGCCCGAACGCTTTCTGCGGGAGATGGGACGTCCGGAGGAACGCCACGTCCGCGGCCGCCCTCGCGAGCAGGTTTTCCGGCAGCCCGGCCAGCAGGTCGGTCATCGTGGTGCGGACCGTCGCCCAGAGCTGCTCGCCGGGGAGGTCCCAGCTCGCCGCGAACATCGTCACCACCTGCGCGATGTTGGCCTGCAGCAGCGCGTACGACACCTTTCTGCGGACGTGGTCGATGTCTTCGGTGAAGGTGATCGAATCGGGGTGCGGCGTGAAATCGACGCCCGCCTCGCGCATCCGGCCGGGATTGACGCGGATCCCGCCGAAGTCGCGGACGAGAACCCGCACCGGGAGTCCGTCGCGAACCACCAGCAGCGTGTTCTGCAGATGGGCTTCCAGGCCGATGCCGTACCGCCACAGCAGCGGCAGCCCAGCGGCCAGCATCAGTTCCACGTACCGCGCGAAGAACTCGTGCGGACGGTCTTGGACCAGTTCCGCCAGAACGGTTCCGCCCGAATGCGAGGCTCCGCGCAGAGCGCAGGCGGACAGGACGATCTCGCCCGGCATCGCGTAATCGGCGGGATCGGCCCGGAGCAGCGCGGAAAGGCCGCGTTCTCGCTCGGGTGCGGCGTCGCCCGCCGGTGGGGCGAAAGCGATGCCGGCCAGCTCCGGTACGCAGACGACCCTGCCGCGCGTGGCGGGGTCGTCGGCCAGAAGGCGTTGCAGGAGGCAGCTCATCCGCGGGCCGTTGTCGGTGGTGGCGGGCGAGATGGTGCGCCGCCGCGAGGTGAGCTGGACGTCGAGCGAGGTCTTGACCGTCAGCCGTCGTCCGTGCCTGCCCGCAGCGGCGGTGACGAGGGTGCGGATCGAGACGGTCGGGCGGCAAGCCAGTTGTGCTTCGGGGAGCGGGACGATGCTGCCCGCCGCCAGTTCCTCGTGGTATTCGGCGGCCAGCCGGCTCCGCAGCTGCCACGGATGCACGGGGATCAGCTCGTACTCGGCGGGAGCGTGCCCGCGGGCGGCGAGCCCGTCGATGGCGCGCGCGGCTATCGCCGGAAAGTGATCGGCGACGATCGTTCCCACCGACGCACCCGACGGATCAGGTGTCGAGAGCACGGAATCCTTGCGCACCGCGACGAAGGAAAGGCTTACCGTGTCCGCGCTTTCCGGGCAGTACGCGAGAGAATCCGCCGGCGTGAAGCCCCGGCGAACCCTCGGGCAGAGGTGGATCGTATGCCCTTCCGCGGCGGCCGCGTCCAGGTCGAGAGTGAGGTCGGAAGCGGCGCGCTGCTCGGCCAGCCGGTGGATGGGCAGGCCGCGCCGGACGCAGGCGCGGGACAGGGCGAGATTGCGCGCGGAGTCGACGAGGTCGTCGCGGAGCGCGCCCCAATCCATCTCTTCGCCGGACGAGGCGACGGCGTCGACGAGCTGTTCGGGACGGCCGAGCGCGCGGACTTCGACGCCGTCGCTCACCACGACGGGGCTCACCACTTCGTTGGCCCCGAACCCGTTCTCCAGCTCGCACACCGCGGCCAGCCGTCGCCCCGACGCCAGGGTCACGCAGATCAGCCGGCCGGTGCGCGGCCCCAGCAGCGCGAGAACGCTCGGGGACACCGGCGGCGTTCCGGCGAAGGGCAGCACGAGTTCGGTGATCCGCTTGGCGGACAACGATCTCCGCTCGCGCAGCAGCGCGCCGCAGGCTCCGTTGAGGGTGCTCAGCCTGGCCCCGGCGAGCTCGTCCAGCCAGGGCCGCACGAGTTCCGGCCTGCGCTCCCGGAGGCAGGCCAGCATCTCCCGCTCCGCCTCGTTGAGGTCCGGCGGTTCCGGTTCCGCGGCCGGTGCGGCGAGCGGATTCGGCCCTTCGACGTACTGCTGGTCGGTGACGAGGTTCTTCAAGCGCATCGTCAGCAGGGCTTTGTGCTGCCACGGCCCGCTCAGCAGCGCCTCGGCGTCCGCTCGGGCGTCCTCGGCCTCTTCGGGGCAGCAGGCGGACATGGCGAGCCGGTGGAACGTGCGCCGCACGCACTCCCCCACGACCGGCCACAGGAGGTCCTCCGAGCACCCGGCCGCGTTCGCGATCCCGGCGACGACTTCTCCGAGGTGATGACCGAAAAGCGGGTAGTACAGCTTGGCGCGCAGCGCCGCGGCGTCCCCGGCGAGCAGGGGCGAACCGGGAAGGAACTCGCCGGTCATCGCCCGCCGGGCCAGCCGGGATTCCAGCAGCCGCGCGGCACCGAGATCCCTGGCCAGAACGCGGTGCGGCCACCGGTCTTTCAGCACGAGAACGGTGTTCTGCGGATGGGGTTCGAGCGCGATGCCGTAGCGGACGAGGAGCGTCAGCACCGGCGGGACGCAGCATTCGACATGCGCGGCCAGCCACTGCTGCCCCACCTCGCCAAGCGGGGCACCGGTGACCGCCGCGGTCTCGGCGATCAGGTCGTGCAGCAGGCTCGCTCCGGTCAACGGCGATTTCGCGAACAGCGACGCGATCGGCATCGACAGTTCGCCCGGGCCGAGCAGGTTTTCGCTGTCTTCACGCAGAACGGCGGCCAGCGAACGACGCCGCGCCTGGGCGGCAGCGGGATCGGGCCCGTCCGGCGGCACGTACGCGACGCTGGCCAGCTCTCGCAGCACCGCGAACCGGGGCCGCCCGTCCGGCGTGGCGAGCGACAGGTCCAGGTCTCCGGCGACGATGTGCTCGAGCAGCGCGGACAGGCGCGGGCCGTTGTGCACCGCGGCCGGCGAGACCCCGCGGACGGCACTGGTGAGCTGCACTTCCAGCGCGGTTTTGACGTGCAGCCCGGCGCTGGCCGCGGTCTCGCGCGCGGACAGGGTCCGGACCGAGATCAGCGGCCTCGCCGGGATCCGGGTCCGCAGCGGCACCACCGTGCCGTCGGCGAGCGCGTCGGCGTGCAGCGCGGGCAGGGCGTGGAAACGCTGGTGCGGATGAACCGGAATCAGCACGCGCTGCTCCGGAATCAGCCCGGCCGCGCGCATCTCGACCGCCGCCGCGGCGACAGTTCGCGGAAAGGCTTCGCTCAGCAGAGCTTGCGAAGCATCGAGGTCATTCGCTCCGGTAGCCGCGGCGCGGGAAACCGAAACCAGCGGCAGGCCGAACTCCGGGCCGAATTCCGGGGAATACCGCACGGCGTCCGCCGCCGACATTCCGACTTTCATTTTCGCGACCGGATGCAACGGATGTCCTTCGGTGACCATTCGCTCGAACGAAACCAGCAGCGACCCGGATTCGCCCGACTCGCGGAGCGCGTCGACAAGCGCCGTGAACGGCCGGGTTCCGCGCTCCTTGTCGGAATCATCCCGATCGCACAGCCCGGCCGCGAAGACTCTCGCGCCGGCCAGGGACAGCGCATGACCGGTGACGCTGTCGGCGAGTTCGGCGCGGAGCCGATCCCAAGCGTCGCAATCACCGGAGCACAGCTGCTCTTTCAGAAGGAAGTCCAGGATTCGCAACGGGTCGGCGACCTCGCGGCCGCCGAGGGACACTGGACCGGCGAGGACCAGCCTGCCGGTCTTCGTCGCCTGGCTCAGCACCAGGCGCAGGCCGCGTTCGCGGGCCAGCCCTATTTTCAGCAAACCCTCGCGCACCAATGCGGAGAGCAGCCGGGAAACAGTTGTCTCCCGCGCCTCCGGAAGGCATTGGACATAGGTTTCGGCAATGCCCGGCGGCGCGACGTTTCCGGATTCTTCGAGGCGGACGAGGACGGCGCGTTCCTCGGGAGAAAGAATGTCTCCCGACGGAGCAATGAAAGCATTTTCACTAGCCTGGGCGGGGGATGGCATGGTGCACTATGGTGGCGCTGCCACGGTTAACCAGACAGGAACGTACAGGTTAACAACAGATGAACACACCTATCACGGCCCAATAAACTCGGACATTCGCGCACTCATTCGCGGCCATTGCGTCGCAGGTTGAGAACTCAACTGGAGCACTGTCGCATACTTTGCCGCACCAATTAATCCGGCATCACCGAATGCGGCCGATCCGCCGGTCGATCTCGCGGGTGACGGCCAGGGTTCCGCGCTCGGCGTTGGACAGCACCGCCACGTCCAGGTATTCGGCAGGGTAATGCCGCGCGATCCCGCCGACGCCGGCGTTGCCGCCGTCCTTGTAGTAATTCCGCACAGAACCGTTGCGCCCCAACGTAAATTCCAGCCCGAAGCCGTACCACACATCGCCGTCCTCGGCGCGGTGGTGCAGCACCTGCGGGGCGAGGAACTGCTCGGTCCGCTCGGCCGACAGGAGCTCGCCGCCGCGGACGGCGCGCAGGAACCGCACCAGATCGGCCGCCGTCGAATGCGCGCCGCCGTCGGGCGAGCCGATCGGCGGGTAGCTGAAGATGTTCTGCTTCCAGCCCGTGATCCGGCCTTCGGAATCGGTGACCGGATCCCAGCCCTCGGCGACGTCCGGCACCGCTTCCCGGCGGTCGTAGAAGTCCGACGCGGTCATGCCCGCCCGCGCGAAAACCGCGCTCCGGATGTGGTCCCGGTAGGCGGCTTCGGTGATTTTCTCGGGTCGCAAGGCCGACGAGGACGTACCCGGCGTTGCAGTACCGGCAGCCCTCCCCTGGCGCGAAATTCGGCGGCTTGTGGGCGAAATTCGGCAAGTGGTCACGTGTCCGCGTCACCGAGTAAACCGGCTGGTCGACCCACAACGCCTCGTAGCTCTCGCCCGCTTCCTCGTCGGCGTCGTCAGCGATCCCGGAGGTGTGCGTGAGCAGTTGGCGCACGGTCACGCGCGGCGAAATCGTCGTTCCGGTCAGGTCGGCGACCCCGGTGATCGGCGTGTCCAGATCCAGCCGGCCTTGGTCCACCAGGTGCAAAGCGGCCACCGCCGTGAAGAGCTTGGTGATGGACGCCGTGTCGAACCGGAGGTCGAGCCGGTTCGGCACGGCCCATCGACGGCTCGCCCGCCCATACGAGCCTGAGAACATCACCTGCTCTCCGCGACGGATCAGCACGACCCCGGAAAACTGGTCGGCGGCGGCTCGGGCACTCAACCAGGCATCCAGGCCGGTGAAAGGCATCCTCCGAAGGTAACTCACCCCACCGTGACCACCCGGGCCCAATCGGGCGGCGTGTCCGGCCGGTAGTCCGGCGAGTGTTCCCACGACCGGCCGACCCGGGGGAACAGGCCCACCACCGTCCGGCAGGGCGGTCTCGAATCGGGCCAAGGGGTTTGGCCGTCGGTCAGGGCCACGATCGCGTCCGGGCGAGGGCTTCCGCGCAGTGCGGCGGCGAAACCGGTGCGCAAATCCGTACCGCCGCCGCCCAGCAACGGGATTCCTTCGGCGCTGCACACCTGTTGTGTGACATACGCCGCGGCGTCGCACGACAGCACCGAGACGAGATCTCTCCGGCCGCCGACGGCGCGCACGATCGCAGCGATTTCGAGGAGTGCGCTGCCCAGTTCGGTGTCGCTTACCGAGCCGGAGGTGTCGACGATGACGCTGACCTGCGGCGGACGGCGGCGCAGGCTCGGCAGGACGACGCCGGGCAGGCTGGCCGACCGGCGCGAAGGACGGCCGTACGTGTAGTCGTCGCCCGCGCCGGAGATCGCGGACCGCAGCGCCGCGCCCAGCAGTTCCCGCCACGGCTGCGGCGGGTGGAACGCTTCCTGCGCCCAGCGTTTCCACCCCGCCGGAACGTCGCCCGGGTTGCCGTTGATGCCTTGCGCGACCCGGAACCTGACGGCGTCCCGTGCCTGCTCGCTGAGCCCGTGCGCGCCGTCGGGGCCCAGATCCCATTCCCGTTCCAGGCCGTCGGCGCCGCTGCCGCAGTCGAGCCACGCGAATTCGGCGGTGTACGGCCCGAGCCGGAACTGGGCCAGGTATTCCTCCATCAGCTCGCCTTCGCGCAGCCTCAGCAGTTGCGGATCGACGGCGCCCTCTGGCCGGTCCAGGCCGTCGCCGAAGACGTCGTCGTTGATTTCGCAGTCTGCCGCGATGTTCATCCGCAATCGCTCCGCCGGCCCGGTCAGCTCGTGTTTCGCGGCGAACCGGTCGCCGCGGCCGTGGTGGTCGCGCAGCAGATGGGAGACCTCGTGCACCCAGACTCCGGCCAGTTCCTCCAACGGCGTGCGGTCCACGAACCTCGGCGAAACGTAGCAGCGCCAGTGGCGGTCGACAGCCATCGTCGGCACCCGCCGCGACTCCACCACGTGCAAGGCGAACAGCGCCGTCGCCAGATACGGCCGGTGCCGGACGGCGTGAAGCCTTGCGGCGTAGAGCTTCTCCTCGTCCATCAGGCCTCACCTGCCCGGTCTGCCCGCCGCGACAAGGCCACTGCCCCGGACAGCCGTTCGATCGCCGCCGGCACCTGCCAGTCTTCGCGGCGCAGCGAGGCGAGCGTCGCCGCGGGCACGACGACCAGGTCCGGCGCGCCGGTTTCCAAGGCCAGCACCAGCAACGCCCACGCCGCGTCCCAGCGGGCCTGTTCCGGCCGTTTCCGCACCGCCTCCACGACCCCGTCGAGCACGGTCTGGCGCAGGTCGCCGCGTTCGGGCAGCACCGCCGCCTCCGGGTCCGCGAGCAGGGTTTCGGGGTCGGGCAGGTCCATCCGGTCCAGGCTGGCCAGCAGCTCCAGACCCGGGCCGTCGCCGACCGTGCCGCGCACCAGCATGGACAGCACTTCCCGGGAAGCGCCCGCCGCGGTGGCGAAAGCGACCAGCCGCAGGGTCATTTCCCAGCTGCGCGGCGAGGGCCAAGGACCGCCGCGCCGGGCTTCGCTCTTCGGCAGTTGATGCACGAGTCCGGGCCGAGTGGTCAGGAGTCCGCAGACCGCGCGGCGGGCGAACGTCACGGCGTCGGGCAGCTGCCTCGGGTCCAGCCGGGGCAGCGCCGCTTGGGGCCAGGTTCCGCCGAGTCCGCGCACCACGACGTCGTGGTCGTAGGTCCATTGCAGGTGCACGAACCGGTTGGCCAGCGGCGGGCTCAGTTCCCAGCCGTCGGCGGCGGAGGAACGCGGGTTGGCGGCGGCCACGATCCGCACCCCGGGCGGAAGCCGCAGCGCGCCGACCCGCCGTTCGAGCACGACGCGCAACAGCGCGGCCTGGACGGCGGGCGGCGCGGTGGAAAGCTCGTCCAGGAACAGCAGTCCGCGCCCGGCCCGAACCAGGCGCACGGCCCAGTCCGGCGGGGCCATCGGCACGCCCTGCTCGGCGGGATCGTCGCCGACCACCGGCAGGCCGGAGAAGTCGGACGGCTCGTGCACGCTGGCGATCACCGTGGTCAGCGGCAGTTCGAGCGCCTCGGCGAGCTGATTGAGCGCGGCGGTCTTGCCGATGCCCGGCTCGCCCCACAGCAGCACCGGCAGATCGGCGGACACGGCCAGCGTCAGTGCTTCCAGCTGGCTGTCCGGGCGAGGTTCGGTGCTCGTGTCGTCGAGCAGGGAAAGGAGATCGGCGGCGATGTCCAGGGGACGTCGGTTTTCCATGGCAGTAAACAGGTTTCATCACCTTTGGGGTCGAATCAGGGCCGCGGTCCGGCCGAGAGAATCAGAGAGAAGTCGCGTGGCGGGGGTGGCCGCGGTGGCTTGTGTCCTGGGCGGACTGGCGCGGCGGTCCGTATCCGGCCAGTCCGGCGCGGTAGAGGCCGTGGACGAGTTGGCGTTCTACTGCCGTTTCCAGTTCATCGCGCAGTGCGCCGCTGCGCAGGAGTACATCCGGGCCGAGCAGTCCTTCGACGGTCGCGAGGGCTCCGGCGGCGTCGCCATGGTCCAGCCGGGCGCGGACGTCCACGAGGTTTTCCGGAGACCGGTGCGCCTCGTCGATCGCCCGCAGGCACGGCAGTTCCGTGCCGCCCAGCGCGCCCAGGAGCTCCTCGCGACGGATCTCCTCGGGGTCGTGGTCCAGCGGAACGAGCACGCCGTTCACCACGCCGATCCGATGCGTGGCGCCGCGGCATTCGACAAGGCGGGAATTCCCTGTCGCGGCGGGCTTCCGTGCCGCGCCGGGTCGATGGCCGGGCCGAAGTGCCGCTGCGACAAGCGGATGCAACTGGTCGACGTTGAGGATCCCGGCGTGGAGCAGCTCCAGGTCGGGCAGGACCCAGGTCGCGGCGTCGGGCAGGACCGGTGCTGCGCGGGTCCGGTCTCCCCCGCCGAGGTCCAGCAGCAGCCGATGCCGGGAGGTGAGCCGTACCGCGACGACGCCGCCCGTGTGTCCCTCCGCGCGCAGCAGCAACGCCGCCTCGGCCATCCACCGGTCCACGGCGCAGGGACCCACGCCGTCCGGGAGCTGGATGGCGTTCTCGTCCGGCGGCCAGCGCCCCGACCGTTCGCGCAGCTCGCCTGCCCTGCTGGCGTCCCACAAATGCCGGTGCAGGTCGAGGCGATAGCGCCGGTCGGGATGCGGATGCGGATGGAGACCGGCAGCGCGCCCGGACCGCGACCACAGCGCGAGGCTGATCCGCTGCCCGGCGTCCGCCCAGGCAGGCGGCGTGCGCGCGACGAGGTGAAACTCGCCAGCTTCCGCCCGGTACCGGGCCAGGGGCACCGTGAGCCCGGGCCGGAGCAGGCCGTCCGGAGCGATTCGCGGGAAATGCCAGCGAAGCAGGTCAGGGGCGAGATGCCGCAGATCGGCGCGGACCTGTGCCGCCAGCCAGCCGCCGTGGGCGCGGCGGAGGGAGCGGACGCACAGATCCACGTCGACGCGCGCCGCGGCACAGGCCCCGGCCCAGTCGCCCGCCGCGCGGCGGGCAGTCGCTGACTCGATCATCGACGGCGGCACGGCGAATTCGCGCACGCGCGCCCAGAAAAGGAGGCGAAGATTCTCGTTCGCGGGCAAAGGGTGCATCAGCACTCACCTTTGGCGAACGGAACCCCCGATCTGTTCGAGTAGGTACTCATCGTGATCAGCGTAGCAGGATCGGCGCGGGGCCCGCCGGGACATGTCATATTCTGACACCCGGGACCGGCACGGCGGATGTTCCGCAGAGTGGTCAGCGGGCGTCACGAAGCGCGTCCGCGCGGCTACGGTCCAGGCACGCGACAGGGAGGGAGTCCTGGTGACGGAACCGAAACGGCAGACCCTCACCGAACGCCGGGCCGAGGAGCTGCGCATGAGCATCGCGCTCACGGCGCGGGACCTGTTCGTGGCCGAGGGCGACACGTCGGTCACCGTCGAGCGGATCTGCGAGATCGTCGGGATCAACCCGCGGACGTTCCACCGGCACTTCCCGGTGAAGGAGGACGTCCTGATGCCGCTGCTGCGCCGCAGCGAGCGCGTGATCGTGCAGGGCCTGGAGGACGCGCCGGACGACGCGGACCCGATCGAGGTGCTGACGACCGCGCTCACCACGGAGCTGAACCGGCGGCAGGTGCCCGAGTACGACCACCAGATCATGACCCTGATCGTCAACACGCCGCAGTACCGGCTGCGGTTCGTGGAGTGGTGCGAGGGACTGAGCCAGGCGGTCACCCGGTTTCTGGAGCGGTATTACGAGCTTGACCCGGACCCGTTCCTGCGCGAACTCCCGGCGCTGCTGGTGATCCAGACGATGCGGCATTCCCTGACGCGGTGGGTGCAGAGCGGGGGGTCGGATGACTTCAGCGATATCGAGCGGTGGGATTCGCGGGGGCTGCGGCTGGCGTTGAGCGGGTTGACCCGGCTCGCGAAGTAAGTCCTATGTGGACCGGACGGGAGTCGTCGAGTGACGAGTCCCGCCCGGTCGCAGCGGGGTTACGAAGACGCGCCAGCGGCGTGCATCGCGGCGATGTAGCCGTACACCACGCCCTGCCCGATCGTCGCGCCCGCGCCCGGGTACGAGGTGCCGAAGGCGTTCGCCGCGGTGTTTCCGATCGCGTAGAGACCGTCGACCACGTCGCCGTCCTCGCGCAGGACCCGGGCGTGTTCGTCGGCGACCAGTCCCCCGCAAGTGCCGAGGTCGCTCAGGACCACCTTGACCGCGTAGTACGGCGCGCGGCGCAGCGGGGCCAGGTTCGGGTTGGGGCCGATGGTGGGGTCGCCGTAGTAGCGGTCGTACGCACTGTCGCCTCGGCCGAAGTCGGGGTCGGCTCCGGCGGTGGCCTGCGCGTTGAACTGCTGGAACGTCTTCTCGAACGCAGTCGCCGGAACTCCCATCGCGGCCGCGAGCGTGCCGAGGTCCTCCGACTTGTGCGCGATTCCGGCGCGGTACCACGATTCCGGGAGCGGCTGTCGCGGGAAGCAGCGCCCGGCCATGATGTAGCTGTCCCGGTAGCGCTGGTCGAACACCAGCCACATCTCCTCGACCGGCGTGCCCGCCCGTTCGCGGGCCAGGATTTCCTGTCCGAACGACATGTAGTCGATCGCCTCGTTGATGAACCGCTTCCCGTTCTGGTCGACGATGAACGAACCCGGCAGCGAACGTTCGGCCAGCATCACGGCCGGAGCGCCGCCGGGCACCGGGGCGAAAGCCGGGAACCACCAGGCCTGGTCCATCAGCGCGGTGCCTGCGCCCAGTTCTTGGCCGGCGAGGATGGCGTCGCCGGTGTTGCCTTCCGAGCCCAGGCTGGCGTGTTCGCCGAGCCGTGGTGACTGGAACTTGTGCCGTGCCTCGACGTCGTGGTCGAAGCCGCCTGCGGCCAGGACCACGCCGCGGCGGGCTTGGACGGTGACTTCCTTGTCTCCTTGCCGCAGAACGGCGCCGGTGACACGGTCGTTGTCTTGGAGCAGGCGGATCAGGCTGGTCTCTGTCCACACGGGAATGCCTGCGCGGAGGACGCCGGCGAACATTCCGGCGGCAAGGGCTTGGCCGCCAGCTAGGTAGTCGCGGCCGATTAGCATGCCGCCGATGCCTAGTGCTGCTCGCGCGAGGATCCTTGGTAGGGCCTTGAGTGGCTTGCGTGCTAGCAGGTTCATCCATTTGTAGTCTGCGCCGGTGACTGGCATTGGGACCGGGGCCTCCATTACGCCGGGGCGCAGACGGGGGCGTTCAGGGCCTAGGACGGAAGCGTTGAACGGGCGGCATTCGCAGGTTCGGCCTTCTGGGCGGCCGCCTGGTTTTTCTGGGTGGTAGTCGGAATAGCCTTTTGCCCAGAAGAATCGCATTGGCGTGGTGCGGCGGAGCATGTCTACGGCTGCGGCGCCGTGTTTTAGGTAGGCGGTTCCTCGTTCGGGTGGGGCTGAGGTGCCTACTACTGCGTTTAGGTAGGTGGATGCGTCGGCGGTGGCGCGGGGGCCGGTTTCGGGTAGGGCGGCGTTTCCTGGGATCCAGAAGGCGCCGCCGGAGCGGGCTGTTGAGCCGCCGATGTAGGGGGTTTTTTCGATGATCAGGGTGGAGAGGCCTCGTTCGTGGGCGGAGAGGGCGGCGGCCATTCCCGTTCCTGAGCCGATGATTAGGAGGTCGACTGTGGTGTTTTTGGCTGGTGTTACGGCGGGGACTTTGTTTTTCACGTTACTCCTGTGTTTTTGGCGCCGACTTCGTCGTCGCGTGCGGGATCGCTTTTAAGCCGACGTTTGGGGGCTGCCCGGCGTGAGGGGCCTTCGGCCTGTCACGCCGGGCAGCCCCCAAACGTCGGCGCGATCCCGCGTGGTGGTCAAGTTCGGGGGAAGCGGCTGCGTGGGGTCAGCGGCGTAGGAAGGCTTGGACGGTGGCTTCCCAGGCTGACTTTTGTTCGATCATGACCCAGTGGCCGCAGTTCGGGAAGATGTGTAGTTCCCCTTCGGGGAGGGTGCGCATGGGGAGTAGGGCCATGTCTACTGGGCTGACTCGGTCGTCGCGGCCCCAGGTGATGAGGGTTGGGGTGGTTAGGTGGCGTAGCTTTGCCCAGGACGGCGTTTCTGCGTTGCGGGTGGCGGTCGCCATTGCGGTCAGGGCTGCGGTGCCGTACATGCGGCGGGAGTTTTCCAGGGTGGCGGGATCTGTTGCTTGGGTCCAGCGTTCCTCGATCAGCTGCTCGGTGACCATGGATTGGTCGTAGACCATCGAGCGCAGCCAGGCGATTAGCGCGTCGCGGGTTGGGTTTTCTACGAACTCGCTCAGGCGGACGATGCCTTCTCCTGGTTGCGAGCTGAAGATCGGGGTTCCGATGCCGCCGATCGTGACCAAGCGCTCGACTCGTTCGGGGGACGAGAGGGCGAAGTCCGTTGCGACGAAGCCGCCCATTGAATTGCCGATCATGCGCACGCGGTCCAGGGAGAGACCGTCCAGCAGCGCGCGGACGGCGGTGCCGGCGGACTGCATCGGATGGGCGGCGCCGAAATCGTCGCTGACGCCGAAGCCTGGGAACTCCAGCACGATGGTGCGGTAGTGCGGGGCGAAGGTCGGCAGGTTGGCGCCGAAGTTGCGCCAGCCTGTCACGCCGGGGCCGGAACCGTGCAGCAGCACCAGCGGCGGGCCGTCGCCGGCTTCGCGGTAGCGCAGGACGCCGTGGTCGGTGGGGAGTTCGCGGAGTTCGGGAGCGGATTCGGCGGTCATGGCTCGACTTTGCCAGCGGGATCGGAGCCGGTCGGACCGCTTTCCCGATCAGCGGACGCTCTCAGGCGGGCACGGTGAGGCGTCCGTAGCGGCCGCGGAAGAAGACCAGAGGTTCTTGGTCCGACGAGTGCAGGTGCCGCACCCGGGAGACCACGATCGTGTGGTCACCCGCCGCGTGCTCGGTGTCGAGTTCCGCTTCGATCCACGCCAGGGAATCGGCGACCACCGGCGCGCCCGAAGGCGACGGAGTCCAATCGATTCCGGCGAACTTGTCGACACCGCGGGCAGCAAGGCTTCGGCACACTGCTTCCTGGGATTCGGACAGGATGCTGATCGCGTAGCAGCCCGCGGCGCGCACTCGCGGCCACGACGTGCTGGTCGCGGCCACGCAGAACGCGACCAGCGGCGGGTCGAGCGACACCGAGGTGAACGAGTTCGCCGCCAGGCCGACCGGTGAGCCGGTGTCCGGGTCGATTCCGGTGATCGCCACGACGCCGGTCGCGAAATGGCCCAGTACGGTCCGCATCCGCGTCGGGTCCGATGTGGACGGTTTGGTCATTCGACTTCCCCTTTCGCGGCGGCGAGTCCGGCCCGGCGTCCGTAGAAGCTGCCGTCTCCCAGCGAAGCGCCGCTGACATAGCCGCCGGTGCAGATGCCCGCTGTACAGCGGCCGGCTGCGAACAGGCCCGGGATCGCCTCCCCGGATACGTGCAGCACCCGTGCGTCCAGGTCGGTTCGCAAGCCGCCCAGCGGGAATCCGGCGGTGGCGCCCCGCAGGTCGAAGGCGGCGACCGCGCCGGTGAGCGGGCGCAGCCACTCCGGTTTCTTGCCGAACAGCGGGTCCCGGCCTTGCGCGGCATAGGTGTTGTAGACCTCGACCGTCGTTTGCAGCGCCAGTTCCGGCAGACCCATGTCGGCCTCCAGTTCGGCGACGGTCTCGGCGGCCCACGTCGGCGGCGTGCGGAAGATCGGCGTGGCGGTCTCGGTCGCGAGGGCTTCCTCGTGCGCCTGTTCGTCGATCACCAGAAAGGCCTGGTTGTCCTGATGGAACAGCGTCGCCTGGCCGATCCGGCCGGGGTAGGTGTCTTCGGTGACGTAGCGCTGGCCCTGGCCGTTGACGAGAATGCCGCGCGCCATCATCTGCGGATCGCCGAAGAACGCGACTTCAGTGGCGTCCAGGTGCGCGGTCGCCGCGCCCAACGCGGTCGCGGCCAGGATGCCGACGCCGTCGTGTTCCTCGATCGCGGCACCCGGACGCCCGATCAGCCGCGGCGCGTGGTCGGCGACCATCTGCTCGGAGTAGGCGAAGCCGCCGGTCGCCAGGACGACGCCAAGCTCGGCCCGAACGGCGATCTCTCGGCCGTAACGCCGCGCGAGCACACCGACGACTCGCTCGCCGTCCACGATGAGACGGCTCAGGCGGACGTCGTAGGACACGCGCACGCCGAGCGCTTCGGCAGTCTCCGCGAGCGGCTTCATCAGCATGTACCCGCCGCCTCGCTCCCCCGTGCGCTTGTCGCGCATCTGCGGCACGTGTCCGCGCGGAGCGGGGCTGGCGACGGCGTTGAAGGGTGCCGCGTTTTCGCCGCCGGAATAGGCCAGGCCTTCGTCGTGCGGCGGTTCCCAACCCGGCTCGTCCCAGAGCGCTTCGCGGAAGGGCACGCCGTTGCCGACCAGCCAGTCGTAGTGCTCCAGGCTGCCGCGGCAGTAGTCGGCGATCTTGGCCGCATCGGCGCCCGGGCCGACGGCCGCGAGCAGGAACTTCTCCATGTTCTCCACCGAGTCCTCGAACCCGAGGGCGCGCTGGAGCGGAGTGCCGCCGCCGAGGTACACGAAGCCACCGGCCAGCGCCGCCGCGCCGCCCCAGCCGCTCGTGCGTTCCAGGATCAGCACCTGCGCGCCGGACCTCGCCGCCTCGATCGCGGCGGACACGCCGGCGATGCCGTACCCGGCGATCACCACGTCCGCGGTCTCGTGCCATTCGGTGATCGAGGCGGCCGGGACGGGACGCAGCTTGCCTGCCGTCATACGTCAGTCCTTTCTCGTTGCGGGGAGCGGCGTGCCGTGAGGGGAACCCTCAGGGACTCTGAGTCCCTCAGGGTTCCCCTCACGGACCACTAAGCCAGGAGGTCCCGCATCATCTGCCAGAGCTTCTCGCGCGCGGGTTCGGTCAGGGACAACGCCGGGATCGTCAGGAAGCCGTGGAACAGGCCCTCGAAACGGTGCGCGGTCGCGGAGACCCCGGCTTCCCGCAAGCGCTCGGCGTAGGCGTCTCCGGCCGTGCACAGCGGATCCATTTCCGCGGTCGCGACCACTGCGGGAGGAAGGTCCGCAAGAGACTCCGCCCGGGTCGGAACCAGGTAGGGGCTGTCAGTTCCGTTCGGCGCGTATTGCGCCCAGTACCACCGCATCGCGGTCTCGGTGTTGTAGTAACCCTCGCCGTAACGCTGATAGGACTCGGTGGAGAAATCATCGTCGATCACCGGGTACACCAAGACTTGCGCGGCGATGCGCGGGCCGCCGCGGTCGCGTGCCGCGAGGCACACTGTCGCGGCTAGATTGCCCCCGGCGCTGTCGCCAGCCACGCCGATCCGGGCCGGGTCTCCCCCGTACTCAGCGGCGTGTTCGGTGGCCCAGACCAGCGCCGCGTACACGTCCTCCATCGCTGCGGGACCAGGATGTTCCGGGGCCAGCCGGTAGTCGACCGCGATCACCACGGCCTCGACCGCATCGGCCATGGCACGGCAGAACTCGTCGTGGCTGTCGAGGTCGCAGAATACGAACCCGCCGCCGTGCGCGAAGACCACGACCGGGAGCGGCCCTTCGTGGTGCGGCGCGTAGATCCGCAGGGCCAGGTCGCCGCCAGGACCCTCGATGACTTGATCTTCCGCGATCCGCATCGCGGGCTGACGCGTCAGCGGCGCCCGCCGGGAGCGGATGAGCGCCCGCAGGTCCGCGGGATCGTGCCGAGTCACGTCCGGGAAGTCCGCCAGACCGGCGAGCATCGCCTTCACCTCGGCGGCGGGATCGTCGAGCACGAACCCGCGATACCCGGCGGACGCGACCTCGTCGCAGATCGCGCGGTACTTGCCGAGCCCGCCCACGTACGGCATGAACACCCGGGGCTTGCCGGGGATGTTCGCGCCGAGGTACCAGGAGTTGGCGGCCGGGAACAGCGTCGCCGCCGCGTTGGCGTTGCACGTGGCCACCCATTCCGCGACGGCGTCTTCGCTCGCCTCGATCGTCGTCGCGCGGTGCTCGTCGAGGTAGTCCACACAGGACGCGATCCAGTCCACGTGCTGTTCGGCGGTCAGCACCATGTTCGCCAGCACGCTCGGGCTGCCGGGCCCGGACACGACGAACATGTTGGGAAATCCCGAAACCGCCAGCCCGAGGTAGGTGCGCGGGCCCGCCGACCATTCGTCGCGCAGCGTGCGCCCGTCCCGGCCGCGGATGTCGATGCGGGACAGCGAACCGGTCATCGCGTCGAAACCGGTGGCGAAGATCAGCATGTCGAGTTCGTGCAGACCGTCCTCCGTGCGGACGCCGTCCGGAGTGATCTCGGTGATCGGCGTGCGCCGGAGGTTGACCAGCTCGACGTTTTCCCGGTTGTACGCCTCGAAATACCCGCTGTCGGTGACGATGCGTTTCGTGCCGATCGGATGGTCGTCCGGGATGAGCTGTTCGGCGATCTCCGGGTCGTGCACGAGTTCGCGGATTTTGGCTTCGACGTATTCGCGCGCGGTGTCGTTGGCGGCGAGATTCGTGGTCTGGTCGGGGAAAGCCTTGGCGAACAGGTATCCCCCGCGTTCCCACCACTGGTCGTAGATCCGGGTCCGCTCGGCGGCGTCGACTTCGAGCGCGCCGCGCGGGTGCGGGCTGTTGGGCGTGCCGCCGCCGCTGATCCGCGACAACCGCCGCCGTTCGGGATAACCGGCTTTGACTTCCGCGAGGTACTCGGGCGTCAGCGGCCGGTTCCGCGCGGGAATCGAATAGTTCGGGCTGCGCTGGAAAACCGTCACTCGCGCGGCGGTTTCGGCGACGACCGGGACCGTCTGGATGCCGGACGACCCGGTCCCGATCACGCCGACGCGCTTGCCCTCGAATTCCACGCCGTGATGCGGCCAGGCTCCGGTGTGATACAGCTCGCCCGCGAAACTGTCCCGCCCCGGAATGTCCGGCAGGTTGGTGGCCGACAGGACACCGGTGGCCAGCACGAGAAACCGCGCGCTGACCGTCCGGGCGGTGTCGGTGCGGATCGTCCACCGCCCGGACCGGTCGTCGTAGTCCGCCGCCGTCACCCTGGTCGAAAACTCGTACGCCGAGCGCAGGTCGTGCCGGTCCGCGACGTGGCCGAGATACCGCAGAATCTCTTCCTGGGCCGCGAACCGCTCGCTCCACGTCCATTCCTGCTGCAGTTCTTCGTCGAACGAGTAGGAATAGTCGATGCTTTCGACGTCGCAGCGCGCACCGGGGTACCGGTTGTGGTACCAAGTTCCGCCCACCCCGGCCGCGCTCTCGAAGCCGCGCACCCGCATGCCGCGCGCACGCAGTTTGTGCACCGCGTAGAGCCCGGCGATCCCGGCGCCGACGACGACCGCGTCGAAAGAGTTTTCCACGTCAGGCATCCACAGTGGACTCGGCGGCCTTCTGCGCTTCCTTCATTTCCTTCATCCAGAGCCATTCGTGGCCCCAGTAGCTGTCCGCGGTGATTTCCTCGGCGGTGTAGTAGCTTTCGTCGACGGGCTGGCCGCCGTAGCCGTACTCGATGTCCCAGCCGCCGGGGACGCGCACGTAGAACGAGATCATCTTGTCGTTGGTGTGCCGCCCCAGTGTCGAGGACACCGGGAAATCGCGCGCCAGCACCTGGTCGTAGGCGCGGCCGACCGCGTCGAGCGAATCGACCTCCACCATGACGTGGATCAGACCCGGGTCCCGGCCTTCCAGGCTCGGCATGATCGCCAGGCTGTGGTGGCGCTGGTTGATCCCGAGGAACCGGATCCGCAGCGGACCGGCTTCGGGCGGGCCGGGCATCCGGAACGCGCCGCGCGAAAGGAAGCCGAGCGTTTCGGTGTAGAACTCGAAGGACTCGTCGAAGCTGGTGGTCGGCATGACCACGTGGCCGAGTCCCTGCGCGCCGGTGACGAACTTGTGGGCGTACTTGGTCACCACCGGGCTGTGTTCGAGCACCGGACCGTGGAAGAACTCCAGCGGAGTGCCGCCAGGATCCTTCGCGGAGAAGCCGGCCTCGACCTTGCGCCGGTCGGCGAGTTCCTGCGACATCGGCGTGCACTCCACGCCAGCGTCTTCGAGCGTCGCGCGGAGCCTGCGCAACGCCGGAGCGTCGCGCACTTCCCAGCCGACCGCCGTCACGCGATCGGCGTCGCCGTGCTCGACGGTGATCCGCGACGGGCGCTCGTCCATCCGGAAGTGCAGCGCGTCCTTCTCGTCGCCGAAGCCCGGCGCGAAACCGAGCACGTCGAAGCCGAGTTCGCGCCAGCGCTCCAGGTCGGTGGCGATGACCCGGACGTAGCCGAGTCCCTTGATTTCGCTCATGACGGAGGTCCTTTCTCAGATCATCACGCGCAGGGGACCCTGCGGGACTTCGACGTTCAGCGACGCCAGTGCGGCGGCGTGGTAGGTGGTGCTGGTGACGTGGATCGCGTGGTGCAGACCGGCGTGCGCGTCCCGCCAGAAGCGCTGCAGCGGGTTGTCCATCCGCAACGCGTTCCCGCCGGCGCGGTCGAAGATCTCGTCGGCGGCGCGGACCGCTCGCCACGCCGCGCGGGCCTGGTCGCGGCGGATCTGGGCGCGGGTGGCGAAGTCGATCTCCTCGCCGCGGTCGACCTTGTCCCACACTTTGTCCACATTGGACAGAAGCTGCTGGCGCGCGGCGTCGATCTCCGAGGCCGAATCGCTGAGCGCGTGCAGCACATACGGATCGTCCTTGACGAGAGTGCCGGTCGCGCCGACGCGATTGCGCTGGTACTCGACCCCGGCGGCCAGCACGCCCTCGCAAATGCCGATGGTGGCCGAGGTGATGCCCAGCGGGAAGATCGTCGACCACGGCATCTTGTACAGCGTCTCGGTGACGCCGTACTCCCTCGCCGCGGAGCCGTCGATGACCTTGTCCGCGTCCATCACCCGGTAAGCCGGGACGAACGCGTCCTTGACCACGATGTCCTTGCTGCCGGTGCCGCGAAGGCCGACGACGTCCCAGGAACCGTCGATGATCTCGTAATCCGAACGCGGCAGGATCACGTGCATGCTGTGCGGCGGCATCAGCGGCTGGCCGTCCTGGCCGCCGAGCATCGCGCCGAGGAAAATCCAGTCGCAGTGGTCGGTTCCCGACGAGAACTGCCAGCGGCCGTTCAGCACGAAACCGCCGTCGGCCGGCACCGCGACCCCGGCGGGCATGTACGGCGACGCCTGCCACGTATCGGTGTCCTCGCCCAGGATCTCTTCCTGCACCTTCGGATCCGCGAAGGCCAGCTGCCACGGGTGGACGCCGACGATGCCGCCCACCCAACCCGCCGACCCGTAGACGCTCGCGGTCTTCATGACCGTCTCGGCGAACTCGCGCGGGTGGGCCTCGTAGCCGTTGTACTTCTTGCGCTGCAGCAACCGGATGATGCCCGCCTGCTTGAGCCGCTTGGCCATGTCGTCGGGAAGGCGGCCGAGCGACTCGCCCTCGTCGGCGGCGGCCCGGAGTTCGTCGGCGATCGCCTCGATGTTGTCGAGCACTGGATTCGGCATAGGGGCTCCTAGATCTTCGCAGTGGGTCGAGCTTGCCAACCAGGAAGCCGGATCGGACCGGGTCTCCTGATGAGTGGAACAGCGGCCTCAGTACTCGATGGCGATCTCGTCGCTGACCGGTTCCGCCTGGCACGCCAGGATGTAACCGTCGGCGAGATCGTCTTCGGTCAGAATCTCGTTGCGCGCCAGGTTCACCTTGCCTTCCGTCAACGCGCACACGCACGCGCTGCAGGCGCCTTCGCGGCACGAGTACGGCGCGTCGACGCCTGCGGCCAAGAGCGCGTCGAGGAGTTTCTGCCCGGCATTCCAGGGCACGACGTGGTCGTCGCCGTCGAGCGAGACCCGTACCGTGCTCGCTACCTCGCCGGTCCCGGCCTCCGGGTCGGCGGCGAACGGATCTTGCTGCAGGGAAAGGAATCGCTCCGAGTGCACCTTGGTCCCGGGGATTCCGGCGCAGACGTCCGCCGCCAGGTCCATCAACGGTTCCGGACCGCAGAGGTAGACGTCGCGGCCGGCGAACGGACGCAGCAGCACGGTCAGCAGGTTCCGGCCGGGATAGCCCTGCAGCGACTCCAGCAGGTGGATCACCGTGAAGCGATCGGGAAACTTGCTCTCGAGGGCGGCCAGTTCTCCGGCGAAGATCACCGACGCCTCGTCCCGGTTCGCGTAGATCAGCACGACGTTCCCGCTGCCGCCGAACAGGATCGACTTCGCGATGGCGATCACCGGCGTGATCCCGCTGCCGCCCGCGACCAGCACCACCGGCTGGTCCAGCGACGCGGGCGTGAACGTCCCGGCGGGCGGGAGGACGTCGAGTTCGTCCCCGGCCGCGACCGTGTCGCACAGCCAGTTGGAGCCGTGTCCGCCCCGCACGCGCTTGACGGTGAACTTCATCGCCTGATCGCTGTGCGGCGAACTCGACAGCGAGTAGCAGCGGGCGGACCCCGTTCCGGCGTCCGGGACCCGCACGGTCAGGAACTGCCCCGCGCGGTAACCGAACGCGGCTTCCCCGACCGGCTCCACGACGAACGAGCGCGCGTCGGCGGTCTCCTCCACGACGTCGGTCACCCGGACCCGCTTGCCGCGCGAACCCGGCGCGGCCTCGCGGCCCGTACTCGTTTCGGTGGACATCCACCCTCCTGGTCCTCGTCGCCTGATCGGGGAACGGTAGGGCCGCGCCCGGCCGCCGGACCGCGGTCGTTTCGCTGACTGGGAGGCCGGTCGCGAAAGATCTTGCCCGGCAGGCGCTTCCGGCCAGGTCAGCGGTGAAATCGGCACCGGCTTCCCACCAAGCGGTTGCTCGGTCTCCGCCCCGGTCCCGGCTGTGCTTGCATCCCCGCATGCTGACCATCGACAAGATCACCCAGACCGTCGCGGAGTACGCGCGCAGGCTCGAAGCGGGCGACGCGGCCAAGATCGCCGAGCTTTACGCCGAGGACGCCACCGTCGAAGACCCCGCGGGCAGCGCCGTCCGCAAGGGCCGTGCAGCCATCGCCGCGTTCTACAGCGAACTCGACGGCCTCGCTCTCACCGCCGAACTGCTGACCGTCCGCGCGTCCGGCGACACGGCGGCCTTCCATCTGCGCGTGATCACCACGACCGAGGAGTTCGTCAGCTCGATCGAGCCGATCGACGTCATGACGTTCGACGAACACGGCCGGATCACGAGCATGCGCGCGATCTGGAGCCCGGCCGACGTCGTGCACCACCGGCGTTCCAGTCAGTGAACTGTGACCCGGTTCATGGCCCCGGCACTTGTTAAAACCGGAACGCACCGGACTGACAGCTCCCCACCAACCCTTTCCAGGAGAGCGCGATGACTTCTCTGCAACCGGACGAGATCCGCCTGATCGAAGCGGATTCGGCACCGTCCCGCTTCGCCCGCGGCTGGCATTGCCTGGGTCTCGTCCGCGATTTCGCCGACGGGAAACCGCATACCGTGCACGCCTTCGGCACGAAACTCGTGGTGTTCCGCGGGGAGAGCGGAAAGATCAATATTCTCGATTCCTACTGCCGGCATCTCGGCGGCGACCTGTCCCAGGGCGAGGTCAAGGGCGACGAGATCGCCTGCCCGTTCCACGACTGGCGCTGGGGCGGCGACGGCCGGTGCAAGCAGATCCCGTACAGCAAACGCGTCCCCATGCTCGCGCGCACCCGGGCGTGGACGACTTTGGAGCAGGACGGGCTGCTGTTCGTCTGGCACGACCCGGAAGGCAAGAAGCCGACCGAGGAGGTCGCCATCCCGCGCATCGAGGGCGCGGAAAGCGACGAGTGGACCGACTGGCACTGGTACACCACCGTCGTGAACACGAACTGCCGCGAGATCATCGACAACGTCGTGGACATGGCGCATTTCTTTTATGTGCACGGATCGCTGCCGACGTACTTCAAGAACGTCTTCGAGGGCCACGTCGCGACCCAGTACATGAACGGCGACGCCCGCGACGACTATCCCGCGCCCGAGGGCCAGCCGAAAATGCTCGGCACCACCTCCGTCGCGTCGTATTACGGCCCGTCGTTCATGATCGACGACCTGACTTACCACTACGAGTTCGGCGATCACCACACGGTTCTGCTCAACTGCCACTACCCGATCTCGGCGGATTCGTTCGTGCTGCAGTACGGGATCATCGTCAAGAAGTCGGCGTCGCTGCCGGAAGACGCGGCGATGGCGTCGGCGATCGCGCTCGGCGACTACATCAAGGTCGGCTTCGAGCAGGACGTCGAGATCTGGAAGAACAAGGCCCGGATCGACAACCCGCTGCTGTGCGAGGAAGACGGGCCGGTGTACCAGCTGCGCCGCTGGTATGAGCAGTTCTACGTCGACGTCGCGGATGTCCAGCCGGAGATGGTCGACCGGTTCGAGTACGAACTGGATCTCACTCGGCCGACGAAGGCGTGGCACGACGAGGTGGCCGCCAACATCGCCCGGCAGGCCAAGCCGACGGAGACCGCGCCGTGAGCGAACTCAGGACCGACAACCGGCTCGACGACGTGCCGATGCAGCCGCTGCGGTGCCAGCACTGCGCCGCGCGGCTGCTGGTGCGCAAGAGCACCGTGCACCAGACGAGCCTGCAGTGGAACGCCGAAGCCGTCGAAGCCTGCGCGGAACTCGGCGCGTCGCCGATGCCGGGACCCGCGCTGGCCGGATGTTCGCGACTCAAGGAGTCCCTCGAGGCCGAAGTCGCCGCAGGACGGCTTCGGATCGTCCAGACGGTATGACCACACAGGTGCGCCGTGCCCGGTTTGGCCGGACACGGCGCACTTTTCTGTCCGCGAGCCGGTTTACAGCCGAGCGTCGATGTGCCTACACTCCAAGGTGTCAGATTCTGACAGGTAGTCTTAATCTGACACACGCAGTCTCTGGAGGTGGTGGTGCAATGGCGCACATCGAGGAAGCCCCCGCGGCGATGATCGACCGCGTCGCGTCCCTGCTGGAGTCTTTCGTGGGCGAACGGCCGCTGACCCTGGCCGAACTCGCCCGCCGCTCCCACGTCCCGCGGTCGTCAGCGCACCGGATCCTGCAGCGGCTGGTCGAACTCGGCTGGGTGGAGCGCAAGGAGTTCACCTACACGCTCGGCGTGCGGATGTTCGAGCTCGGCTCCCAGTTCACCCGGCGGCGCACCGTCCCGCGCGCCGCCGTCGCGGTGATGGCCGAACTGCACCGCCGCAGCGGGATGACCGTGTACCTGAGCATGCTGGTCGGCTCCGAGATCATGCACCTGGAGCGGATCGGCTCGTGGCCGTCCGCCTCCGGGCAGTGGAGCGCGGGCGCCCGGCAGCCGGTCCCGCTCACCGCCCCCGGCCGGGCGCTGCTCGCCACCCTGTCGCCCGATCATTGGCCTGAGCTGCATTTCGGGTACGCGCCGACGCAGTACTCCATCCAGTCGCGCAGCCAGCTCCTGCGCGACCTTGCCCGGGTCCGCGACCGCGGAGGCGTCGCCGTCGATGCGCAGGGCACTCATCACGGCGTGACTGTCGTAGCCGCCCCGATCACCACGATGGACGATGACGGACACTTCGCGCTGTCGGTATGCGGGCCGACCCGAGCGCTCGACTTGGTCTCGACGATCACCGAGGTGCGCAATGCCGCCGCTACCGTGTGGCGGGTCGCCAACGGGGTTCCGACGCTGCGACCTCGGGCGGTGCCGGAGCTTCCTGCGGTTGAGCTGCAGTTGGCCAACGGCGGACCTGCTGCTGGCTAGCCGGCCCTCGATGCGGAGGGCCGGCCAGCCGGGTCGTCAGGCGGTTTGGCCGCCGTCGATCACGAAATCCTGTCCGGTGCAGTAACTGCTCGCGTCGCTGGCGAGGAACGCCACCAGCGCGGCCACCTCAGCCGTCGTGCCGGGACGAGGGATCGGCTGACCCGCCACCGCTCCCCCGCCCGCGCGGGTCGTCTCGGAGATCATCTGCGTGTCGATCGCACCCGGGCAGACGCAGTTGACCCGGATGCCGAACTCGCCAAGCTCCTTCGCCGCGGATTTGCTTGCCCCGCGCAGTCCCCATTTAGACGCGCTGTACCCGAGCCCGCCCGCGAAACCGGTCAACCCCGCGGTCGAGGCGACGTTGATGATCGAACCGCCGCGGTCGCGCATCAACGGCAGCACGGCCTGTATCCCGAGAACCGGCCCGATCAGGTTGACGCCCAAGGTCTGCGCCAAATGGTCCTCCTCGAAACTCGCCAACGGCGCCTTGCGGTAGAACCCGGCGTTGTTGACGAGCACGTCGACCCGGCCGAACTCGGCGCGGACTCGTTCCATGGCGGCGGTCCAGTTCTCCTTGCTGCGCACGTCCAGCCCGACGGCTCGCCCGTCGATCTCCGCCGCGACCTTCGCGACGGCGCTGTCGTCGAGGTCGGCCAGCACGACGCTCGCGCCCAGCCGGGCCGCCGTCCGGGCGTGCTCCGCGCCCTGTCCTTGTGCGGCACCGGTGACGAACACGATCTTGTCCCGCAGATCCACGAGTTGGTCGGTCACGTTCCACTTCCTTCGGCTCGGGGTGCGTGGTCGCGCGAAAGTACCTTCGACAGCGGAAAGAGCGGGGCGCATGCGTCGGCTCAATGGACACCTCCGGCGCTCGGTTGACCAACGCGGCACAGCCTCGTAGTCTCGACCAAGCGTTTGCTTGCCATCGTCCCCGACAGGAGAAGACCGGCCCTTGAACGACTTTCACGGCAAGCCGGGCGTCGCGGTCGTGACCGGAGGCACCGGAGGGCTGGGCGCCGCGATCTGCCGGACGCTCGCCGGACGCGGCTGCGCGATCGCCTTCACCTACCGCAGCAATCAGGAAGCAGCGAGCAAGCTGGCGACCGAACTCGGCGCGACGGCCGATTCTCTCGATCTCGCCGACCCCGCGCAGAGCAAGGCGTTCATCGGCAGCGTGGTCGAGCGTTTCGGGGCGATCCACACCCTCGTCCACGCCGCCGGGCCGCTCGTCCCGCAGCAGCATCTGTCTACAGTGGACCCTGGCGAGTTCGGCAGGCACCTTGCCGCGGAAGCCGCCGCGTTCTTCAATCTTGTGCATCCGGCATTGCCCGCGCTGCGAGCCAGCAAAGGATCGATCGTGGCGGTCACCACCGCGGCGACCAAGCGCTATCCAGTCCGCGACGGTCTGTCCGCGGGGCCCAAGGGTGCGGTCGAAGCGACCGCCCGGGCACTCGCGGCCGAGGAGGGCCGGTTCGGCGTCCGCGTCAACTGCGTCGGGCCCGGGATGTTGACCGACGGCATGGCCGCGGACCTGATGGCGCGCGGCGACCTCGACGAACGCGCTCTTGAGGCCGCCCGGCGCGCCATCCCGTTGCGCACCTTCGGCAGCGCGCAGGACATCGCGGAAGCGGTGTGTTTCCTGGCCTCGGACCGGGCCGAGTTCATCAGCGGGCAGAAGCTCGACGTGGACGGCGGATACGGCGTCTGATCTAGCTGTCCCAGCCGCTGATGAACTCCTCGACCATCCCGGGCACGTCCGAGGCGTTCCCGATCAGTGCCGCGTGCATCATCCGCACCTGCAAGTCCTCCTGCCGCACCAGATAGTCGAGAAAATCCCCCGGTGTCCCGGACGCGGCCAGGCACCGGAGGTCTTCCGCGTACTCGACCGTCCTCGGGTACGCGATCCGCAGCAGTTCGCGCAGCAAGGGTTTCGGGGTGTGCCCGGTGAGCCAGCCCCGCAAGCGCGTCCGCGGACTCGGCCGATAGCGGATCGACAGGCGTTCCGCGGCGGCCCGGTACCGAGGCGCGCTGAATGCCTCCAACCGGGCGTAGCCAGCGAAGAACGGGCCAAGCTCGTGCGCAGCGGCGCGGGAGGCGAGCAGTGTCATCGAGATCCGCGCGAACTCGCGGTTCGCCAGCTCGAAACGGAAGCCGTCCTCGAAATCGGTGAATTTCACGGTCTCTCCGTCAGTCGTTGAGCACAGCGGCGACCTCGCGAGCCACCCGTTGGCCGGATTCGATCGCGCCTTCGATGTATCCGGCGTGTTCGGCGGCGGTCTCGGTGCCCGCCCAGTGGACGTGGCCGACCGGGTCGGCGGGGATCGGGAAGTAGCCGTCGCGGCTGCCGGGTTTCGGGAGGGCCGAGTAGCCGCCGCCGGCGTGGTCGTCCAGGTGCCAGGCCTTTTCGTGGAAGCTCGCCGGTGAGCGGACTTCCGGGCCTAGCCGTGCCGCGAGCGGGCCTAGGACCAGGTCACGCCGTTCGTCCGGGGCCAGCGCGTCAAGTTCGCGCGCTGGGCTGCCGCCGATCAGCACGCACAGGTGTCCCGGGCCGCCGGGTGGCGAGGTGTCGAAGGTGACCGAGGCGGGCTTGTCGAGGACGACGAGTTCGGCCTCGTTCCGCTCCCGCCAAAATGGACGGTCGTAGACCGCGATCGCTTTGTACACCGCGCCCAGGTACATGTTCTTCGCCAGCCTCGTGCGGGCGGCCGGGAGCGGCGGGTGGAAGGCGATCCGCGCGGCGGTCGGTGGCGGGGCAGTGATGATCGCCTTCTTAGCGGAAACCACGCCGGACAGCGTTTCCACGGTTACTTCCTCGGCGGCAGAACGCACTGCGGTAACCCGGCAATCCGTCCGCACCCGGGTGCCCAGCTCCGCGGCCAACCGCTCGGCGAGCGTTCCGGCGCCCTCGGTCAGCAGGCTGTCTTGCGCGCCGCCCTTGGTCGCCATCATTGTGGCCAGCCCGCCTTGGTGCCGGATCATCGAGGCGAACGCGTGCATCGTCAGGAGGTCGAGGTCTGCGCAGCTCGACGCCGCGACGAGGGCTTCGAGGACCCGTCGCGAACGCCGTCCGGGCGACTTGGCGATCCACTGCCCGACCGTCGTGTGCTCCCACTTCGCGGGAGCGCCGAGCTTCGCCCGCAGTTCCCACACCGCGAGCGCCAGGTTCGCCGCGGCCATCGTAGATCTCGGCACAGGCTTGGCATCGTCGACCACGACGGGGCGTTTCGGTGTGTGCATGGGGAAAACGGTCCCGCCGAGTTCCTTCGCCAATGTCTCGAACCGATGGTGACCGTGGCCGATCCACTGGCCGCCGAGGTCCAGCCGAGACCCCAGTGCGGAGGTCTCCGACAGGACGCGGCCGCCTACCCGGCCCGCGGATTCGAGCACGACGACATCGATCCCGGCGCGGCGCAGGTCGCGTGCGGCGACTAGCCCGGCCATTCCGGCCCCGACGATCGCCACGGTCGTTTCAAGCGCCGGCGATGGCGTCATTCTGGTCCCTCCGAACGGATTCATTGCGGTGCCGCGTCACTGCGGCAACCGCACCGAGCACGGCGGCGATCGGAAGCAGCCACGGCAGGTAATCCAGTTGTTTCACCGTTCCCGCAGCCAAAACCGAGTAGTTCGAGATCATGTAAACGAGTCCGACCACCAGTCCGAGACCGCCGAGCACGGGCGCGACAATGGCGAGCAGGACGGGTTCGCCTTCGCGACGACGCAGGAAGAACCCGACGATCGACGCCGCGGCAATGGCCTGCAGCACCACGATGCCGAGCACGCCGAATCCGAACAGGCTGACTCCCATGCCGAGATAAGGATCCTTGCCCGCCAAGCCGAAAGCCGCGGTCACAACAGCGACGAGAAGCAACTGCAGCGCGCTGGCCGCGACGGGCGACCCGTAACGGGGATGCGTGCGCGTGAGCCAGTGCGGCAGCAGACCGGCTCGGGCGAGCGCGAACTGGTAACGAGCCGTATTGCAATGGAAGGCAAGGAAAGCCGCGAAAAGACTCGTCACGACGAGGACTGCCATCACGTCGGCCATGCCCTGGGAAAGCATCGAGGCCATCGCCTTGAACATGAAGTTTTGCGGATCCGCCTGCGCCGCGGCTTTCGCGTTCGAGAAACCGTAGGAAGTGATGGCCGCCCACATGGTCAGCAGATAGAAGATCGTGATCGCGGCCAGCGCGAGATAAGTCGCGCGCGGCACGCTGCGTCGCGGGTTTTTGGCTTCTTCGCCGTACAGTGCGGTCGCTTCGAATCCGGCGAACGAGCCGAAAGCGAGCATCAGGCTGATCCCGAAGCCGCCGCCGAACACGACGCTCGGCCGGAACACGCTGAGCGAGAAGCCATGGAATCCATTGTGGACCAAGACGGCGACGTCGAAGGCGAGCAGCACCAGCACTTCCGCCGCGAGCAGCACCGCCAGCGCTTTCGCGCTCAGCGTGACCTCGAAGTACGACAACGCCGCGACCGCGGCGAGGGCGACCACCGCCCAGGTCGCCCAGCCGAGGTGCAGGCCGAACTGCCCGGCGACGACGTCGGAGAAATAGGCCAGCGAACCGAAAATGCCGATCGTTCCGGCGTTGTAGGTGACCAGCGCCAGGCAGGCCGCGGCGCCGCCGGCGGCTTTGCCGAGCCCCTCCCTGGCGTAGGTGTAGAAGCCGCCGGTGTTGGTGATGCGGCGGCTCATCTGGACGTAACCCGCCGCGAACAACGCCAGGACCACCCCGGCGATCAGGTAGGTGCCAGGCACTCCCGGGCCGTTGCCGAGGGCGACGGACAGAGACAGGACTGCGACGACCACGCCCATCGGCGCGACGCCGGCGAGCACGAAGAACACGATGTCGGTGGTGCTGAGTGCGCCCTTTTCGAGCTGCTCGTCGGCAGCGCCGGGCGGAATGCTGGAGTTCATGGAGGCACCGTCCTCGGGGGACCGGATCGGACTGGAAAGTCGGACGTCCGTCCGAGAACAGTAGGTCAGCGGTCGCGGCGAAGCAACACTCTCCGCCGGAGCGGGTTATTTCGCGGCGCCGCGGACCCTGGCCACCGGCTGCGGGTCGGCGAGCATGACGAGCATGTCCAGCGCGTGGTTCAGGTCGCGGTGCGAGCGCTCGGAGTCGGGGTTCGCGACGTGCTGCAGGATCAGGCCGTCGACGACCGCGAGGCTGATCCGGCCGAGCACGTCGAAGCCGACCGCGCAGCGCTCCCCCGCCGCCTGCGCGGCCTGCTCGCAGAACCGGGTGACCAGCGTCGTGTACCGCTCGTACTGCAGGTGCGCGAGCCCGCCCGCACCCTCGGCGCGCAGCGAGTAGGTGGCCAGTTCGTACTGCATGATCTGCAGGCCGAGGCGGCTTTCCACCAGGCGGTTCCAGAAGTTCAGCACGCCGGCGCGCAGGGCGTGCTCGACGCCCTTGTCCAGTTCGAGGCCCGCGCGCAGGGTCGCGGCGATCTCGTCGATCACGGTCGTCAGCACCGACTGCAGCAGCAGGTCCTTCGACGGGAACACGTAGTGCAGCGTGCCCAGCGAGATGCCCGCCTCCGCGGCGACGGCGCGCAGGGTCGTGGCGGGCACGCCCACCTCGCTCAGGACGTTGACCGCCGCGCCGACGATCTGCTGCTCGCGTTCTGCTGCCTTGACGTAGGCCACTGGACTCCTGCTCCCCGCTCGGTCGTGCGCCCCGGACGGCCGCGCGTCCGGGAATTCCCGCCACCACTCTTGCACGTCCGGCCTCCGGCGCCTACTTTAAAGTCGGACAACCGACCGAGATCTCAAGGTGGAGATATGACGGACTGTGACGTGGCGGTGGTCGGAGCCGGGCTCGCCGGCCTGTGCGCGGCCAAGGCGCTGAAGGCGGCCGGCCGGAGCGTGCTCGTGCTGGAGGCGAGGGACCGCGTCGCGGGCCGGAATCTCGGCGGCGAGCTGGCGAACGGCGTACCGGTCGAGCTGGGCGGCCAGTGGATCGGCCAGACGCAGAGCGAGGTGCTCGCGCTCGTCCGCGAACTCGGCCTGGAGACCTACCCGACCTACGACAAGGGCGCGGCGGTCACGCTCTACAACGGGACTCGCACCCAGTACGAGGACGAAACCTTCGGGCTTTCCGAGGCGGCGGCAATCGAAGTCGGCCGCATGCAAGCAGAGCTGGAAGCAATCGCGGAGACCGTGTCGCTGTCCTCGCCGTGGCTGTCCCCCGGCGCTGGCGAACTGGATCGGCAAACCCTGGCGGAATGGTTGCGCGCCAACACGGACAACACCGAGGCGCTGGCGTTCTGGGACGCCGTCGTGCCCGCGCTCTTCTCCGCCGAGGCGTCCGAAATGGCCCTGCTGCACTTCCTTTTCTACATCAAATCGGGCGGCCTGCTCGATATCCTCGTCGGCACCACCGGCGGTGCCCAGGAACTGCGCGTCGTCGGCGGCACGCACCAGATTTCCGAGCGTCTCGCCGCCGAACTCGGCGAGGGAACCGTCCGGCTCAGCAGCCCGGTCCGCACGATCAGCCACCACAGCGACGGCGTGGAGGTGCACTACGACGGCGGTTCGGTCACTGCGCGGCACGTCATCGTCGCGATCCCGCCGACCCTGGCCGGACGCCTGACGTATCAGCCCGCGCTCTCCGGTTCGCGGGACGGCCTGACCCAGCAGATCCCGATGGGGTCGGTCATCAAGATCCAGGTCGCGTATCCGACTCCGTTCTGGCGCGAGGACGGACTGAACGGTTTCGCGTTCAGCCTCGACGACCAGCTCAGCGTCACGCTCGACAACTCGCCGCCGGACGCGTCATGCGGCGTCCTGGTCGGCTTCTTCGAGGGCGCACACGCCCGCAGCGCGGCGCGGATGAGCGCGGAAGACCGTCGCAGCGCCGCCGTCGTGTCGCTCACGAAGCTGTTCGGTCCGCGAGCGGCCGAGCCGACCGATTACGTCGAGCAGAACTGGATGGACGAGGAGTACACCCGCGGCTGCTACGGCGGACGGCTCGGCGCGGGCGTGTGGACGCAGTACGGCGCGGCGCTGGCCGAGCCGATCGGCCGGATCCATTGGGCGGGCGCGGAAACCGCCGAGGTGTGGAACGGCTACATGGACGGCGCGGTCCGGTCCGGCCGTCGCGCCGCCGCCGAGGTGCTCGCGGAGGAGTCGTGAAAACCTTGGACACCGCGCGGCTCGACGGTCTTGTCGAGGAACTCCGCCAGGGCGAGCGGACTTGGGCCCGGCTTTCTCTCGGCGACCGGCTCGATCTGCTCGCCGCGACGTCGGCCACGCTCCAGGAGCATGCTCAGGAATGGGTCGAGATCGCCTGCGGGATCAAGGGGTTGCCGACGGATTCCCCGCTGGTCGGCGAGGAATGGATCAGCGGGCCCTACGCGGTGCTCAGCAGCATCGGGGCACTCTCGGAGACGCTTGAAGCCCTGCGGGCCGGACGGAGTCCGCTCGATGGCTTCCGGCTTTCCGCCGCCCCCGGAGACCGGGCGGCGGTCCGGGTTCTCCCCCATGGAATCTTCGATCGCTTGCTGCTCAACGGTTTCACCGCCGAAGTCTGGTCCCGGCCCGGCGTGTCCGCGGAACACTTCGCCGACGCAGCCGGACTGGCCCAGCGGGATCCGGCGAAGACCGGCGGCGTCGGTGTCGTGCTCGGCGCCGGGAACATCTTCTCCATCGCGCCGCTGGACACCCTGTACGAATTGTTCGCCGGCAACCGCGTTGTCCTGCTCAAGCTGAACCCGATCACCGATCCGCTGCTGCCGGTCTTCGAGAAGGTCTTCGCGCCGTTGATCGACCTCGGTTTGGTCCGCATCGTCACCGGCGGCGCGGACGTCGGCGCGGCGGCCGTCGACCATCCCGGCATCGGCCACGTGCACATCACCGGCAGCGTCAAGTCCCACGACGCCATCGTGTTCGGCCCGGGCGAGGATCGGCGGACCGTCCGACTGGACAAGCCGATCACCAGCGAACTCGGCGGGGTGTCGCCGACGATCGTCGTTCCGGGCCGCTGGTCCGCGCGGGACTTGGCGTACCAGGCCGAACACGTCGTCACGCAGAAGCTGCACAACAACGGGTACAACTGCGTCGCGTCGCAAGTCCTGGTGCTCAGCAGCTGTTGGGAGCAGAAGGACGCTTTCCTTGCCGCACTTCGCAAGGCGTATGCCGCGGCCCGGAAACGCACTCCCTACTACCCGGGCAGCGACACCCGCTGCGAGGCCGCCCTCGCCGAACACCCGGACGCGGAACGCTGGGAAGACCGGCTTCTGCTCGACGTGCCCGCGGACGGCGACGCCGCGTTCACCGAGGAATACTTCGGCCCGGTCCTGGCGGTCACACAGCTGCCAGGAGATCCACGGCAGTTCCTCGACCGAGCCGTCGACTTCGCGAACGAGAAGCTGGCCGGGACGCTGGGCGCGAACATCGTGCTCCACCCGCGGACGAAGCGGCGTCTGGGCAGCAGCTTCACCGACGCGATCACGCGCCTGCGGTACGGCACCATCGCGATCAACGCCTGGACCGGCGTCGGCTACCTGACCGCCCGCGCATCCTGGGGTGCGTTCCCCGGGCATCCGCTCACCGACGTCCAGAGCGGGATCGGCGTGGTGCACAACGCGCTGCTGCTCGACCACGTCGAACGGACCGTCGTGCACGGGCCGTTCCGGCCGTTCCCCCGGTCGATCGCGACCGGGCAGCTCGCGATCTCGCCCCGCCCGCCGTGGTTCGTCACCAACCGCACGGCGCGGGTCACCGGACGCCGCCTGGCCGCCTTCGCCGGCCGTCCTGGCTGGTCCAAGCTGCCCGGGATCTTCGCGTCCGCGCTCCGCGGCTAGCGTCCTGACGTGAGGATTTGCCTCTTAAATCATATGCACCACTAATGGTATGTTGCGCTCATGGCACCTGCCGACCCCGTTCGCCCACCCGAAAGGACCCCGGCCATGACTCTCGCTGGCAAGACCGTCCTGATGTCCGGCGGCAGCCGCGGCATCGGCCTGGCCATCGCGACCCGCGCGGCGCGGGACGGGGCGAACGTCGTCCTGCTCGCGAAGACCGCCGAACCGCACCCGAAGCTGGAAGGCACCGTCTACACCGCGGCGAAGGAGATCGAGACGGCCGGCGGCCAGGCGCTGCCGATCGTCGGCGACGTGCGGTCCGAGGACGACGTCCTCGCCGCGGCCGAAGCGGCGGCGGAGCAGTTCGGCGGCATCGACATCGTCGTGAACAACGCGAGCGCGCTCGACCGCTCCGGCACCGAAGAGCTCTCGATGAAGCGCTACGACCTCATGCAGGACATCAACACCCGAGGCACGTTCTTGCTCAGCAAGGCGGCGATCCCGCAGCTGCGCAAGGCCGCGAACGCGCACATCCTGACGCTGTCGCCGCCGCTGAACCTCTCCCCCGAGTGGATCGGTGCGCATCTGGGCTACACGCTGTCCAAATACGGGATGAGCCTCTGCACGGTCGGCCTCGCCGAGGAACTGAAGGCGGACGGAATCGCCGCGAATTCGCTGTGGCCGCGCACCCTGATCGACACCGCCGCGGTGCGCAACATCATCGGCGGCGAGAGCCAAGCGCGTACGCCGTCAATCGTCGCCGACGCCGCGTACGCGATCCTCACCCGGCCGTCCCGCGAGTGCACCGGGAACCTCTTCATCGACGACGAGGTGCTCGCCGCCGAGGGTGTCACGGACCTGTCCGGCTATCAGCGCGGCGAGGGCGAACTGGCGCTGGACATCTTCGTCGACCCGGCCTGATCCCGCATCCGGTCGAACTCCCCCGGCAGCACGGCGCCCTCGTTCATTTTGGCGAGCAGCTTGTGCAGGGAATCGTGGGAGCGCTGCGGAAGGTCGCTGAGCACGTGGTGGTCGAGGTCGGCCAGCAGTGTGTTCGCCTTGCGCAGCGTCTCCCGGCCCGCGTCGCTGAGGTCGACGACGTAACGCCGCCGGTCCTCGGGATCGCGGGCGCGGGCGGCGAGCCCGAGCGACTCCAGGTCGTCCAGGCTGCTGACCATCGTCGCCGGGTCGATCCGCAGGTACGAGCCCAGCGACAGCTGCGACATCGGCCCGTTGTCGGCCAGCGCCTGCAGGACGCTGTAGTGGCGGACCCGCAGGCCCAGGCCGTGCAGCCGGTCCTCGGCGAGCCGGAACACGACCTGGCCGAGCTTGACCAGGAGACAGCTGGTGTGCTCCCCGATCCCGCCGGGCACCAACGGACCAGACATCGTTTCCCCTGCCCATCGTTAGCGGACCGTACGATTGCCGATGATACGGGCCGGGGACCGGCGGACGCGCGGATCGGGTGCGCTGCGCCGCGCCGGGCCCGGCAGGCGTTAATCTGGCCTGACCCGACAGCGCGAGAACACGGAACCCAGGTGAACCAGACCGGAGCACAGCCGCCAGCCGGAACGCAGGCCATCCGCCGAGCGCTCGGCATCCTGCGGCTCCTCATGGACGAGGACGGGGAACTCACGCTCTCCGCGATCGCCCGCAAACTGGACCTGACGCCGGGCACGACGCACCGGGTCGTGCGCGCGCTGAGCTCCGACGGGCTCGTCGCGCACAACCCCCGCACCGACAGCTACCACCTCGGCCCCGGCGCCATCCTGCTCGGCCAGGCCGCCCAGCGCGTGCACGGGCTGCAGCTGGCGTTGCCGGTCATCCAGCGGATCAACGCGGACACCGGCGAGTCGGTCAACATCACGATCCGCGAGGGTGCGGAGTCGGTGGTGCTGCTGCGCGCGCAATCGACGCTCCCGTTGCGGTTCGAGCAACATCCCGGCGCGCGGTTTCCGTTGTACGCCACTGCTTCCGGCAAGGCGATGCTCGCCAATTCTCTGGACGCGGAGTCCTATCTCGCCGGTCTGCCGGAGAAGCTGCCCGCGTTGACGTCGCACACGCTCGCGACCCGGGACGCCCTCGCGCTGGAGCTGGCCGAGACGCGCGATCGCGGGTACAGCATCGACAACGAGGAGAACGTCGCCGGGGTGCGGTGTGTCGGGGCTGGAGTCCTGGACGAACGCGGTCTTGCTCGGGCGGCTGTGGTGATCCAGGTGCCTACCGTGCGGTTGCCGGAGGAGCGGGTTTCGGAACTGGGCGCGCTCGCGGTCGAGGCGGCGAAAGAGATCGCGCCGTTCTTGCCGCCGGACCGCCTCACTCACTAGGTCAGGTGTCCGTGAAGGGCTCCTTGAGGGAATCTGATTCCCTCAAGGAGTCCTTCACGGACCATGCCTCACTCGCTGCGGAGGCCCAAGGCGCGCGCGGTCAGTGAGGCGAGATGTGCGGGCTCGCGGTCAGACAACTGCCGAATCTGCGTCCGGCAGCTGAATCCGTCCGCGTGCACCACCGTGTCTTCCGACGCCGCTCGCAGCGCGGGCATCAGCTGATGCTCCGCGACAGCAACGGAAACGTCGTAATGCCCTCGCTGAAACCCGAAGTTCCCCGCCAGACCGCAGCACCCCTCCCACAACACTTGCGTCTGCTCAGACAATCGGCCGAGCAGTGCGGAGTCGGCGTCATAACCGAGATCCGCGTGCTGGTGACAGTGAACCTGAGTGAGCACCGGCGCCGAGGACTGCTTCAAAGCGGGCAGCTCCTTCTCCCCCAGATGCTCGGCGAACGTTCGCACGCTCCGCTTCAGCAGGGCAGTCCGCGAATCCTCCGGCAGCAGCTCGACACCGTCCTCCCGCAGGGTCGCGGTGCAGCTGGGCTCCAGGCCGATCACCGGAATCCCCTCCTGAAGCCACGGGTCGAGCGCGTCCAACGACCGCCGCAGGACTCGGCGTGCCGTGTCCAGCTGGCCGGTGCTGTGCCAGGTCAGTCCACAACAGACGGTCCGCTCCGGGATGACCACCTCGTGCCCCAGCGCTTCCAGCACCGCGACCGCGTCCCGGCCGACTTGGGGGTCGAAGAAGTTCGTGAAGGTGTCCGGCCACAGGACGACCTTCGACGACGACGTCACCCGTTCCCGGCGGCGGAACCACGAAGCGAAAGTCGGCGAAGCGAGCTGCGGCAGTTCGCGTTCGGCGGCGATTCCGCCCAGCCGGTTCAGGGCCGGGCGGAGCGGGCCTCGTGACACGGCGTTGATGGCGCGTGCGAAGGGAGCGCCTAGCCGAAGCCAGCGCGGCAGCGCGCCCATCGTGTAGTGCGACATCGGGCGAATCCGGCGTTCGTAGTGGCGGCTGAGGAATTCGGTCCGGTAAGAAGCCATGTCGACGCCGACGGGGCAATCGGACTTGCACGCCTTGCAGCCGAGGCAGAGATCGAGCGCATCGCGGACCTCGGGGGAACGCCAGCCGTCCTCGATGACGTCTCCGGCGAGCATTTCGAACAGCAGGCGGGCCCGGCCGCGGGTCGAGTGCTCTTCCTTGCCGGTCGCGCGGTAGCTCGGGCACATCATCCCGCCCGACTCGGATACGCATTTGCCCACGCCCACGCATCGGCGCGACGCCGCGGCCAGGTCGCCGCCGTCGGCGTGCAGGGCGAGGCGGGCGCGGGTCGGCAGGACCGGCGGGGCGATGACCGTCCGCAAGTCGGCGTCCAGCGGCGCGGGGTCGACGACCCGGCCGGGGTTCATGCCGTTCGCGGGGTCGAAGGCTGCCTTGAAGTCGGCGAAGGCCTGCATGAGCCGTGGCGAGAACATCAGCGGCAGGAGTTCGGCCCGGGCCTGGCCGTCGCCGTGTTCGCCGGACAGCGAGCCGCCGTGGGACACGACGAGTTCCGCGGCCTCGACCATGAACGACCGGTAGGCCTCCTTCGCTTCCGGCGCGGCCATCGGGAAATCGATCCGCACGTGGAGACAACCGTCGCCGAAGTGGCCGTACGCCACGCCCTTGCGGCCGTGTTTGTCCAGCAGCAGGTCGAATTCGCGCAGGTACGCGCCGAGCCGGTCCGGCGGGACCGCGGAGTCTTCCCAGCCCGACCAGGCCTCGGATCCGTCGGCCAGCCGGGTCGCGAGACCTGCGCCTTCCTCCCGGATGCGCCAGAGTTTCCGTTGCGCGGCAGGATCTTCCACGACCAAAGCAGTAGCGCCGACCTGCGGGGCGCGGGCGGCGACCTGATGGGCGACAGCCGCCGCCTCCGCCGCGTCGTCGCCGCCGGTTTCCAGGTACAGCCACGCGGTTCCGTCCGGCAGGGTGCTGCGGTCGCCGGGTTTCCGGGCGTCCAATGCGGCGACGAGACCGGCTTCGATGCCTTCCATGGTGAGCACCGGAAGGTCGAGCAGCTCAGGGACCGCGTCGGCGGCGGCGATGCTGTTCTCGAAGCCCAGCACGGCGAGGGCGCGCGTGGCCGGGATCGGGGCCAGGTCGACGACCGCGCTCAGCATGGTCGCGCAGGTTCCCTCGGAGCCGACCAGAGCCTTGGCGACGTCGAAACCGTTCTCCGGCAACAGGTATTCGAGGTTGTATCCGGAGACCCGCCGGGGCAGTTTCGGGTAGCCGAGCCGGATATCGGCCAGGTATTCGTCGCGCAGGTCTCGCAGGCCACGGTACAGCGCGCCGACCGAATCCTCGCGGGCGCAGAACTCCGCCAGGTCCGCCGGAGAGGTGGGGCCGACCTCGAGGCGGGTTCCGTCGAGGAGGGCGATTTCCAGCGCGCGGACGTTGTCGACCGTCTTGCCCCACGCCACCGAATGCGAACCGCAGGCGTTGTTGCCGATCATGCCGCCGATCGTGCAGCGGCTGTGTGTCGACGGGTCCGGGCCGAAGGTGAGCCCGTGTTCGGCGGCCCGTTCGCGCAGCCGGTCGAGCACGAGACCGGGTTCGACGCGCGCGGTGCGGGCGACGGGGTCGATGTCCAGCACGCGGTTGAGATGCCGGGTGAAGTCCAGGATCACCGCGCGGTTCGCGGCCTGCCCGCCGATGCTGGTCGCCGCGCCGCGCGGGAGGACCGGCGCGCCGTGCTCCGCGCACACCTTCAGCGCCGCGACCACGTCTTCCGCACTGCGCGGACGCACGACGAGCAGCGGGATGTGCCGGTAGTTCGACGCGTCGGTGGAGTGGGTGGCGAGCGTGGCCGGGTCGCCGGCGACCTCGCCGGACACCGCCCGCGCGAGGGCTTCCTGCAGTGCCGAATGCGTACGGGCTCGGGCCGGCATGGGCGTCTCCTGGGAAATCGGGGGTTCACAGCGCCGCGGTCCTCGGGCTACCGTGAAGGCTCGCCACATAGTGGATATAGCTTCCACATGTTGTCAACATCGACGTGAGGAGTGGTCTCCTTGACCGACATGCCCCGCAACGAAAGCGTGTTCACCTGGGCAGCGCCCCCGCTGAAGTTCGGTGCCGGCGCGCTCGACGAGCTGGGCGCGGAGGTGGCCGCCCGGCAGGCCAAGTCGTGCCTGATCCTCACCGACCCCGGCGTCCGCGGCACCGGCATCCCGGACCGGGCGCTCGACTCGATTCGCGCGGCCGGCGTGAAGAGCGAGATCTTCGACGGCGTCGGCGTCGAACCGACCGACGCCAGCATCGACGAGGCCGTCGCCTACGCCCGCCAGCAGGAATGGGACTGTTTCGTCGCGATCGGCGGCGGCTCGGCGATCGACACCGCCAAGGCCGTCAACCTGCTGACCACACACCCCGGCGAACTGCTCGACTTCGTGACGCCACCGATCGGCGCGGGCAAAGCCCCGTGGCTGCCGCTGAAGCCGCTGATCGCCGTCCCGACCACGGCTGGCACCGGGTCCGAATCGACCACGATCTGCGTCGTCGACCTGCTCGGCCTGCACCTCAAGGCCGGAGTGAGCCATCCGTCGCTGCGCCCGTCGCTGGCGGTCGTCGACCCGCGCACCACGATCAGCCTGCCCTCGGAGGTGACCGCCGCGAGCGGCATGGACGTCCTGTCGCACGCGTTGGAGAGCTACACCAGCGTCGCGTTCGACGCGAAGCCCGCGCCGGAAGACCCGATGAAGCGACCGGCTTTCTGCGGCTCCAACCCGATCAGCGACGTCTGGTGCGAGATGGCGTTGACGTTGGTGGGCAAGCATTTGCGCGCCGCTGTACTCAATGGACGCGACCTGACCGCGCGCACCCAGATGGCGTTGGCGTCCACCTACGCCGGAACCGGTTTCGGCAACGCCGGCACCCACCTGCCGCACGCCAACGCCTACCCGATCGCCGGGGCGGTGAAGCAGTACCGCGCCGCGGGCTACCCGGAAATGCCGATGGTCCCGCACGGCCAGGCGGTGTCTGCGACCGCCGCCGAGGTGTTCCGCTGGACCTACCCCGCGTCGCCGGAACGGCATCTGCACGCCGCGCACCTGCTGTCCGGCGGGCAGACGTTCACCACTACAGACGGTGCGGACGCCCTCCCGCACGTGCTCACCGAGCTGATGGCCGACATCCAGATGCCGAAGGGACTGCACGCGTTCGGTTACGGCGACGAGGACATCGACACCCTCGTCGACGGCACGCTCAAGCAGACCCGCCAGCTGGCTGTCGTGCCCCGTCCGGTCACCCGGACCGCGCTCGAAGACATCTTCCGCCGTTCGCTCTGACCACCGGGAGTTATCAATGGCGACAACTCCTGAGAAGAGCACCGACGTCCGCCTGGTGGTCGCGTCCAGCGTGTTCGGCACGACCGTCGAGTGGTACGACTTCTTCCTGTACGGCACCGCCGCGGGACTCGTGTTCAACAAACTGTATTTCCCCGGCTCCGATCCCCTGGTCGGCACCGTGCTGGCCTTCGCGACCTTCGCGCTCGGCTTCCTCGCCCGCCCGGTCGGCGGCTTCATCTTCGGCCACCTCGGCGACCGGATCGGGCGCAAGAAAATCCTCGTCGCGACCATGCTCATCATGGGCACCGCGACCTGTCTCATCGGCCTGCTGCCCGACTACCAGATGATCGGACCGGCCGCGCCGATCATCCTCGTCGTCCTCCGCCTGGCCCAGGGCGTGGCCGTCGGCGGCGAATGGGGCGGTGCGGTGCTGATGGCCACCGAATACGCCCCGCGCGGGAAACGCGGTCTCTACGGCAGCTTCCCGCAGATCGGCCTGGCCATCGGGCTCACGCTGGGCACCGGCGTGCTGGCCCTGCTCAACGCCATCACCAGCGACGCGGCCTTCCTCTCGTGGGGCTGGCGAATCGGCTTCCTGCTCTCCGCGGTGCTGGTGCTGGCCGGCCTGCTGATCCGGGTCAAGGTCATGGAAACCCCGGCCTTCCGCACCATGGCGGCCGAGGAGGGCACCGCCACCGTCCCGGCCGTCGAACTGGTCCGCGACCGGCTCTCCCGGCGGCATTTGCTGCTGGGCATGGGCAGCCGTTTCACCGAGGGCGTGGCGTTCAACGCGTGGGCGGTCTTCGTGATCTCCTACGGCAGCGGAACGCTGAAACTGGACCGGCAGCCGCTGCTGGTCGGCGTGATGATCGCGGCCGCGGTGATGGTGGTGTTCATCCCGGTGTTCGGCAGGGTGTCCGACCGCTTCGGCCGGCGGCGGACCTTCACCACCGGAGCCGTGACGACGCTGGTGCTGGCGATCCCGGCGCTTGCGGCCCTGCACAGCGGCAATCCCGTGCTGATCACGCTCTCGTTGATTGCCGTGCTGGGCATCAGCTACCCGGTGATGTACGGCCCGCAGGCCGCGTTTTACGCCGAACTGTTCCCGATTTCTCGGCGGTGCACCGGGATTTCGGTGGTGTACCAGCTTTCCGGCGTCGTGGCTTCGGGGCTCACTCCGTTGATCCTCGCTTACCTCGCCGGGAAGACCGGGACGACCGGCATCCTGATCTACCTCGCCGCGACGACCGTGATCAGCGTGGTCTGCACGCTGGCGATCCGCCAGAGCGATCTGTTCGACGACGACGTCAAGGCTCCCGCGCCGGTGAAGGAGGTTCCGCGCTTCACCTGAGCGACCGCGTTCCGGGCGGCTGACCGTCGCCCGGAACGCGCGCCGCGCTGATCACCTCGACGATGCGCTGCCGGTCTTCGGGGCGGAGATAGAGGTAATGCCCGGCTTCCTCCAGGATTTCCACCCCTGCGTGCGGGAGGAGTCTGCGGAGATTTGCCGCCGCGGCAACTGAATCGTGCACGACGCTGCGTCCGCCGAACAGCGCCAGCACCGGCGTCCGGATCGCGCGGAGGTCGGCGTCGCGCGGGCGGGCCTGGAGCGGGATCCGGGCGCGATAAGCCCGAATCCCGGCGACGACCACCTGTGCGGCGGGCTGGCCGAAGATGTCCTCGCCGGCTGACCAGGCCACGAAGCGCTGCCAGTCGCGGTCGCGGTTCAGCACCATCGCTTTCAGCGCGCGGCGTTGGGTGGCCGCCGAGAACTTCGCGCTGACGGTCGTCGGATCGAGCAGGCAGAGGGCGGCGAGCCGGTCCGGGGCGTGGATGGCCTGATTGACCGCGTGCCAACCGCCGGTCGAGCCGCCGACCAGGAAGACGTTGCGCAGCCCGAGCGCCGCCAGGACGTCGTCGAAGCCGAGTGCGCGGTCGCGGATGTCGGCGAACGGCCTGGTCTGCACGCTGCGGCCGGCCTCGCCGAGGGTGTCGACCGCATAGACGGGACCGAATCAACGGCGCGTAACAGGCGGCGGTGGCCATGAGGCCTGGGAGGAGCACGATCGGCCGCTCGCCGTCGCCGAAGCGGTAGACGCGAGTAGTGCCGTGTCTGCAGGCAACGTCGAAGACCTCGTCAGGCGGCGGGCATTCCCGCAGCGCCTGGTCGTAAACCGCGAAATAGCGTTGCGGTGCCTCGGGATTCTTGAATCGGCCGATCTTCAGATGGCGACATGGCAGAGTGGTCGCTCGTCGTCCCGCATCGGGACATTACGACCTCGCGGGGACGGCATGTCTTCGGGAGTCCGCGAGTCCCGGGCGTCCTGGACTACGCGGGCCACGAGTTCCCGAGTTCCGCCGCAATGCCTTGGCGGATAACGCCGTTGGGCGCGATCACCATGATCCTCGACTTCGCGGCACCCGCCCGATCGCTGCCGCTGTCACCGGTCCTGGGCTTGCGAGACCGCCCCCTGCTCGTCTCCCAAGCCGGACCCGCGCGAGGAATCACCGTCGCGCTGACCCCGCCCGCCGCACACGCGTTGTTCGGCCTGCCGCTGCGGCTGCTGGCGAACGCGAGCGTCTCCGCCACCGACTTGCTCGGCCGCGACGCCGATCTGCTGACCGAACAGCTCGCGTCCACACCCGGCTGGACCGCGCGCTTCGCCCTGCTCGACGACTTCCTGCTCCCCCGCATACTTTCCGGCCCGGCTCTGCCCCGCCCAGTGCGGGCCGCCTGGCACCGGCTGACCGCCGGCCCGGCCCGGGTCGACGCCGTGGCCGCCGAGATCGGCTGGACCCGGCAGCACTTGACCGTCCGCTTCCGCGAGCAGATCGGCCTCTCGCCCCGGACCGTCGGCCGGATCGCCCGCCTCCACCGCGCGGTGTCCCTGCTCCCGTCGGCCCGGTCGTGGGCAGAGCTGGCAATCCGGTGCGGTTACGCCGATCAATCCCACCTCAACCGCGATTTCCGCAGTCTGACCGGGTGCACGCCTACCGAATACGTCACAGGGTAGCCACCCTGCGCCGGAATCCAGTTGACTAGGCCTGCTCAGCCGCCTCGGTGAGCTGCTCCCGAAGGGTGCTCAACGTCCGGGCCAGCAACCGCGAAACCTGCATCTGCGACAACTCCACCCGGTCGGCGATCTGGCTTTGCGTCATGTTCGAGAAGAACCGCATGACGACGATCGCGCGTTCCCGCTCCGGCAGGCTCCGCAACAGCGGCTTGAGCATTTCCCGGTCTTCGAGCTTCTCGATTTCGGGATCGTTTTCGCCGAGGGTGTCGGCCAGCGCGATCGAGCCGGTGTCGTCGTGGGCCGGGTAGTCGATCGACGCGGCCTGGTAGGCGTTTCCGGCGTGCAGGGCTTCCGCGACCTCGTCCAGGTCGAGGCCGAGGTGGTCGGCGAGCTCGCGCGCGGTGGGCGCGCGGCCGAGGCGCTGGCCCAGCTCCGTGGCGGTTTGGCCGATCCGCAGGTGGAGTTCCTTGAGCCGCCGCGGGACCCGGACCGACCAGGTGTGGTCGCGGAAGTACCGGCGGACCTCGCCCATCACCGTCGGCACGGCGAACGCGACGAAATCGGTCTGCCGCGCCGGGTCGTAGCGGTCGACGGCGTTGATCAGGCCGATGCGCGCCACCTGCAGGAGGTCTTCGGACGGCTGCCCGCGCCGCGCGAACCGCCGGGCGATGTGCTCGGCCAGCGGCAGGTGTTCCTCGATGAGGCGGCGCCGCAGCCGAGCGTGCTCGCCGGTGTCCTCGGCGAGATGGCTGATCTCTTCGAACAGCACGGCGCAGTGCCGGTAGTCGTCGCTGCGCCGGGTGCGGTTCATGGTCGCCGCGGTCATGTAGATCCTCCTGGCTGCCGAAGGGAACGTGACTCGTGTAGTGCCATGGTGCGCATCGCGTTGCCGACGCTAATCATCCTTAGTGGACAGTGCCCGGCGTCGCAAGGCGAGCGGGCGGCGGTCAGCGCACCCGCCCGGGTCGCCGGGCAGCCGGAACTCCATGGCCGGGAGATACCCGCCCGGCGGCGAGGTCAACCGGGCGGCCACCCGAATGGGGGCTCAAGTCGTCTCGCGCAGGCGCAGCAGAGTATTGAGTTCCGCGGAACTGCCGACGGAACGAAAGGCCGGCGGCGCGAGCTGCCCGATGCGGTGGTCGTCCTCGCGCAATGCGGTGACGAACCGGATGAGCTGTGAGGGCGGCGGCGCGACGCAGGAGCCGCCGAGATAGCGGATGACGATGAGGTCTTCGCCGGAATGGGTTTCGACCGCGGCCGACCAGCCGCGGGCCTCGTCCCACAGCAGCGCGGCGTCGCGGCCGGGGTAACCCGGGAGGTAATCGTCGAGAGCGACGTACGCCGAGAGCGGCGGGCCTTGGTCGACGGTGCGGGATTCCAGGCCGACACCGAGCGCCCGCGTGACCTCGGCCAGATAGTCGCGCAGTGCGGCGACGACGGCGTGCGGGTTGCTGGGCGGGACGTGCGGTGTCGCGGTCACGGGTGCCTTTCTCGAGAACGATCAGCTTCCGGACCGCCAGCGCCCGCGCGGCGACCGGTGGTCGGTGCGGCTGAGCACGCCCGCGGTGTCCCGGGTCCAGTGGCCGCCGCGGGAATCGGTGAAGGACAGGCCGGGCACGGCGGCCGCCGAGTACAGGTCGTCCACCGGCATGGCGTCCTCGCCGAAGGGCAGCGCGCGGACGGCGGTAGCGCCGGGCGGGATGATCGCGAACCGCGCCCGGTGCGGCTCGTCCTCGTCCGGGCGGCTGACCTCCAGCGAACAGTCGAAAACCGGTGCGTCGCCGCTGTTGTGCGCGCACACGACGTAATCCTCTTCACGATCGTGCCGGGCACCTTCGTCGAGCCACGCGGAGACCGACTGCGCCTGCTGCTCCTGCCGGATTTCCGCCTGGTCCTTCCGGTTGAGCAGCATGATCCATACATACGAGGCGAACCCCAGCAGCGAGCCCGCGCTTCCGATCGCCGATACCCACGTCGCGGTCAGTTGTGATCCCATTTCCAGCAGGGTTCCCCGATCCGGGCACGGCGAAACCGGGATCCGGCAGCGGTTGCAGACCTAGTGGCGGCGGGAACTTTCGCTTCCACTGTCCTCAATGGACAGAGTTCAGACCTTCAGCCAGGCCGGACGCTTGCCCTTCCGCAGCGTGCGCCACTCGTCGGCGAACCTGTCCCGCAATCCGCTCGCCGCGGCTTCGTCGCGACCGTAGAGGAGCCCGAAGGTGAACGTGTTCTGGTTCTCGCTGAAGCCGTCGATCGCGAAGTGCCGCAACGCTTCGCGGTCCACCACGCTGTCCTGATGCTTGCCGAGCGTCTGTTGCACGGCCTTGACGTTCTTGCGCCAGGCGCGCAGCTTCTTGCCGAACACCGGCCGGACGGCATCGGCGGCGTAACGAGCGCGCTTGGCCTTCTTCCGGACGTTGTGCAGGGCCTTCTCCAGCTCGGCGCCGCTGAGTCCCTCGGTCGCAGCGGTGGCCCGATACAGCTTGCGCGCGGTCTTACGCATGGGTTTACGCAACCTCTTCTTGCGCACGGGCGGCGTCTGGTCGAGCAGTGTGGCGATCGACCGCAACAGGGTCACGTATCGGGTGCTGGACAACGCTTCCGCCGCGCGGGCCAGCTCCGTTTGCGAGGTGCGGGCGTAGTCGCGAGTCAGGTACTGCCGCAGCGGCCCGAAAACCAGCTCCGAGGGGACGTCGTCGAGACAGGATTCGAGGCGGGCTTGGCTGACCTCGGCGTCGCGCGCGGGAGCGAGTTCGCCTCCCAGCCACTTCAGCTCCTCCGCGACCGCGACGGCCTTCTTCTTGCCCACCAAGGGTTTGAACGTCTGGAGGGCGCTCCGCAGCTTCCGCGCGGCCACCCGCAACTGGTGCACCGAATCGTCCGCGCCGACCCGAAAACCCAAGTCAGCGCGACGCAACCGCTCGAAATGCTCGCGCAGATACGCGGGCAAGGCCTCACGCGAGCCGCGCGCATCCGCGGTGCCGTCTCCGAGCAACCGCTGCAGTTTCGACGGCCACCAAGCGCTCTCGGCCCCGCGCTTGCGCAGGCTGCGATCAAGCCGGGCGAGAAGCTCGGGAGCGGATTCTGGGGCGAGTTCGACGTCCAGCTCACGCCAACGATCCAGCCGAAGCTCCTGTCCGCCAAGGACTTCAGCGGTGACGTGGTCGTCGGCCAGCGTCGCCAGCGTGCGGCCGGACGCGTCGGTCAGGCGGTGGGTGAACCGGTCAGTCCGCACCTGCGCGACCGGACGCAGCTTCCGGTCCAGTGTGAACGCGCGGACCAGCGTCGCGACCGGAGCGGGTACCTTGGCGTCCTCGCCGAGGGGAAACCGCAGCTCCTGGCCGGTGCCCGCGGAGAAGGGCAATCTCAGGCACCACCCGGTTCCGCTGCTTCTTCGCAGCGCGATTCCCGCTCTGGCCAGCTGGAAGTCCTTGGTGTCGTAGTAATCGGCCGCCAGCTTGTGCTCGGCGGGAGCTTCCTGCGTGATCCCCTTCCCCGCCAGCTGCGGCACCCGGGCTTTCAAGCTCAGCTCGTACTTGCGTTCGGACACAACGCTTTTCATTCCCGCTCCTGGTTGGGTTCAGTCGTTTTCGGCCGCACCGGCGACGCCCTCGGCGATTGCGGGCACCAGTCCCTCGTCGAAGACGCTGGGCACGATGTGCTCGCGGTCGAGGTCGTCGCCGACTGTCGCGGCCAGCGCGTGCGAGGCCGCGAGCAGCATCCGCGCGGTCACCCTCGGGGCCCCGGAGTCGAGCAGCCCGCGGAACATCCCCGGGAACACGAGGACGTTGTTGATCTGGTTGGGCAGGTCGCTGCGGCCGGTCGCGACGATCTCCGCGTGCTCGTGCGCGACGTCCGGGTCGACCTCCGGGTCCGGGTTGGCCAGCGCGAACACGATCGCCCGGTCGGCCATCCGGGCGAGGTCGTCGCCCTTGAGCAGACCGCCAACGCTCACGCCGATGAAGACGTCCGCGTCGTGCAAGGCGTCCTGAAGGCTTCCGCGGACCGCGTCGCCGCGGTTGGTGTTCTCCGCGAGCCACTGCTTCTCGCCGGTCAGATCGCGTTCGCCATGCAGCGTGCCCTCGCTGTCGCAGACCACGATTCGTTCCGCGCTGAAGTCCGCCTTCAGCAGGAGCCGGGCGACGGCGGACCCGGCCGCCCCCGCACCGGAGATCACCACCGACGTGTCCCCCGGCGTGCAAGGGCGCGGCGCTGCTCGGCTACACGAAGCTCTACGGCCAGGTGCCCGGCGGGCAGGCCGAGTACCTCCGCGTGCCGCAAGCGCAGTACGGGCCGATCAAGGTGCCCGACGGCCCGCCGGACGAACGGTTCGTCTATCTGTCCGATGTGGTCCCGACGGCGTGGCAAGCCGTGGCGTACGCGGACATTCCCGACGGCGGTTCCGTCGTCGTCTTCGGGCTCGGCCCGATCGGCCAGATGGCCGCGCGGGTCGCGCTGCACCAGGGCGCGGGCGAGGTGATCGGCGTCGATCTCGTGCCGGAACGGCTGGCGCGGGCCCGCACGCACGGGGCGACGACGCTGGATCTGCGCGACCACCGGCGGATCGGCGACGCGATCCGCGACCTCACCGGGGGCCGCGGCGCGGATTCGGTGATCGACGCGGTCGGCATGGAGGCGCACGGCGCGCCGCTGGGGAAACTCGCGCACAACCTGGTCGCGCTGCTGCCGCAGGCGGTGGGCGCCAAGGTGACCGAGAAGGCCGGAATCGACCGGCTGAGCGTGCTGTACGCGGCCATCGACAGCGTCCGGCGCGGCGGCACGATCTCGCTGTCCGGGGTGTACGGCGGGATGGCCGACCCGATCCCGATGATGGACCTGTTCGACAAGCAGATCCGGCTGCACAGCGGGCAGGCGAACGTCCGCCGGTGGATCGACGACATCCTGCCGGTGCTCACCGCGGACGGCGATCCCCTTGGCGTGGAAGGCTTCGCGACGCACAAACTCCCGCTCGCCGACGCGCCGCGGGCGTACGAGATGTTCCAGAAGAAGCTGGACGGCGCCCAGAAGGTGCTGCTGGAGCCCGCGGCATGAAAACTCCGCTGAAAACGCTGCGGAAGGCTGTCGTGAGCCGGTCACGGCTGCGCATCCCGGAGCGCGCGTCCGACGCGGAAACCGCCACGCTGCGGTACCTGCTCTACGGCATCCTCCCAGCGTGGTTCGTGCCCGGGCTGCTCGATTGGTGGCAGCACCGCCGCACCCGGATCGAGGACACCGCCGGGGTGCGGGAATCGCTGATCCACCTGCTGATGATGGCCGAGGTCGGGCTGCCGATCACGCTCGCGCTGCTGTGCGAGATCAACCCGCTCGTGCTGACGATCATGGCCGCCACGATCGCCGCGCACGAAGCGACGGCGCTGTGGGACGTCAAGACGGCGGTGGACAGCGACCGCGAGGTGAAGCCGATCGAACAGCACATCCACAGTTTCCTGGAATCACTACCGTTCATGGGCACCGCCGCGATCGCTTGCCTGCACTGGAAGGACGTCCGGGAGCTGCTGCACGCCGACGACCGGCGCAGCGCTTGGCGGCTGCAGCTCAAACGGCGTCAGCTGCCGCGCGGCTATCTCGCTGGGATCGGGGCGGCGATCGCGGGGTTGATCGCGGTGCCGTACGGCGAAGAGCTGTGGCGGTGCGTTCGGGCCGCTCGTTAACGGCCCGAACGCTTCGCCGCAAGCCGTTCCCGCTGCGGAACAACGACGTACTTCGGGTCCTTTGTGGACTCGACCCCAGCCGCATAGACCCCGAACCGCGTACACAACCCGGACGCCAGGTAAGCCGCCCCCGCGACAACTCCCGCCGCGCGGTTCTTGCGAGCAGCCAACGACAACGTCGCGCCTGCCGCCGTAAGCACCTTGGCCGCCTTCAACAACCGCCCAGCCCGGCCGGTCCGGTACGGCTCCGAAGCCAACCCCAGACCGGTCTCCAAGTGATGCTCAGCAGCCAGCTCCGCGACGGCCCCGGCGATCCCGGCCCGCACTACCGGACCGTTCTCCTTCCGCGGCACCGAAATCAGCGCGATCCCGGCCCCGCTGGTCACCGCGCTCCCCGCGAACAGCACCGGCAGTGTCCCGTGCGCTTCGTGCCACGACGGCGTCGCCGTGTCGGCCAGCAGCACCGCGGTGTACGTGCACATCGCCGGCCCCAGCACGCCCGCCCCGGCTCCGGCCAACCGGCCGAGTCGCGGGAAACACCCGGTCAGCGCGGTGAAAGCGGCAGCCGCGGCGAGGCCGGAGAACGGCGACAGGATCCACGACCCCACCGACAGCGGCGAAGTCGGCTTGAGCACGCGCAGCATGTTCAGGAACCGCGTGGGTTTGCCGAGGTCGTGGATCAGTGCGACGACACTGGCAATTGACCCGCCAGAAGCCGCGAGGCGACCGGCTTTGGCCAACTCCGGACGGCCGGTCGCATCGGCGAGCGCGGCCATCGACGCCGACGCACCGGCCGCGCCGCCGAGAAACAGATACAGCGGGACGTCCGGCTGCTTCCAGGCGGGCTCCTTGAGGATCGGCCTGCCGTAGTAGGAACGGAATTCGGCGGGCTCGACCATCGCCCGTTCGCGCCGCGGGCTCATCGCCGCCGCCCCAGGAACGACACGACCAGTGCGGCGGCCACTCCGGCCGCCGTGGTCGCGGCGCGTTTCCACATCTGCGGCAGATCACGCGTCGTCACGACCGGGTCCGGCGGGAAGCCGTAGACCTCGGGTTCGTCCAGCAGCAGGAAAAACGCGCCGTCGCCGCCGACTCCGTCCTCGGGATCGTGCCCGTACAGCCGCGCTTCCGGCACGCCGTCCTCATGCAGCGCCGTCACTCGCGCGGCGGCGCGTTCGCGGAGTTCGTCCAGTTCGCCGAACTGGATGGAGTCGGTCGGGCAGGCCTTGGCGCACGCGGGTTCCATCCCGGCGCCGAGCCGGTCGTAACAAAGCGTGCACTTGAACGCGCGGCCGTCGCTCTCGCGTTTCTCGATCACCCCGTACGGACACGCGGGAACGCAATAGCCACAACCGTTGCAGATGTCCTGCTGCACCACCACCGTGTCGAACTCGGTGCGGAACAGCGCCCCGGTCGGACACACGTCGAGGCACGCCGCGTGCGTGCAGTGCTTGCAGACGTCGCTGGACATCAGCCAGCGCACGCCCGGCTCTTCCGGCTGCTGCTCCGGCGCCCCGACCGTCGGCATTCCGAGATCCACCGCGGGCTGTTCGATGAACGCCACGTGCCGCCAGGTGTTCGAGCCGAGGTCGCCGGTGTTGTCGTACGACAGCCCGAGCAGGTCCGGCGCGCTTTCGGCCTCCGGGACGCCGTTCCACTCCTTGCACGCGACCTCGCACGCCTTGCACCCGATGCACACCGACGTGTCGGTGAAGAACCCCATCCGGGGCAGGGCACCGTATTCAGCCATGGGCTCGCCTCCGGTACTCCGCCACGAAATCCAGCAGCGCCGGCCCGCGCGGCCGCCGTCCGGGACGGATGTCGCAGGTGGCCGCTTTGGCCTCCTGGATGTGCACGTTCGGATCCAGCACGATCGACAGCAGGTCGTTCGCCGCGTCGCCGCGCGACAGCCCGTTCGGGCCCCAGTGGTACGGCAGCCCGACCTGATGGACGGTGCGGCCGCGCACCTTGAGCGGTTTGACGCGGTCGGTGACCAGCACGCGGGCCTCGATCGCCGTCCGCGCCGAGACGATTGTCGCCCAGCCGAGGTGTTCCAGGCCGCGTTCGGCCGCCAGCGCGGGTGAAACCTCGCAGAAGAATTCCGGCTGCAGCTCGGACAGGTACGGCAGCGTCCGGCTCATCCCGCCCGCCGTGTGATGCTCGGTGAGCCGGTAGGTGGTGAACACGTACGGATAGACCTCGCTGCGCGCCGGGTTGTACTGGTTGAGCGGGCTGTCCAGCGTCTGCCGCACTGGCGAGGACTGCTGGCCGTACAGCGCGTTGTCGACCGGGCTTTCGAAGGGCTCGTAGTGCGTGGGCAGCGGGCCGTCGGCCAGCCCGGCGGGGACGTACAGCCAGGCTTTGCCGTCGGTCTGCATGATGAATGGGTCGCGGCCGCTCAGCGCGTCCTGGGCCCGCGCCCCTTCCGGCGGTTCGTAGTCGGGTGCCTTGCCGGGTTCGAAGTCCGGGACGTCCGGGCCGGTCCACTTGGCCGCCGAAGCGTCCCAGTGGATCAGCTTTTTGCGTTCGCTCCAAGGTTTCCCGTCCGGATCCGCCGAGGCGCGGTTGTACAGGATCCGCCGATTGGCCGGCCACGCCCAGGCCCAGCCGTTCGCGATCCAGTCCTGTTCGGAGCCGGGCTGCCGGTTCGCGGCGTGGTTGTGGCCGTCGGCGCGGACGCCGCAGTAGATCCAGCAGCCGCACGACGTCGAACCGTCGTCCTTGAGCTGGGTATACGCCGACAGCGGGCCTTCCGGGCCGTGGCCGTTGATCTCCGCGAGGACGGACTCCGCGCTCGGCTCGGCCGTCGGCCCTTCGGTCGGATAGCTCCAGGCCAGGTCGCGCAGCGGGGCGTCACGCGCGTCGCCGCCGATGCGTTCCCGGAGCAGCCTGCCCAGGTGGTAGTAGAACCACAGGTCGCTGCGGGCGTCGCCGGGCGGTTCGACCGCCTTGTGGTGCCATTGCAGCAGGCGCTGGGTGTTGGTGAAGCTGCCGTCCTTTTCGGTGTGCGCGGCGGCGGGCAGGAAGAAGACCTCGGTGCCGATCTCCTCGGACTTGAGTTCGCCGGTCTCGATCTCCGGTCCGTTCTTCCAGAACGTCGCGCTTTCGATCAGCTGCAGGTCGCGGACCACCAGCCAGTCGAGATTGGCCAGCCCGAGCCGCTGGAACTTCCCGTTGGCCGAGCCGACCGCCGGGTTCTCGCCGACCAGGAAGTAGCCCTTGCACTCCCCCGCGATCTGCTTCTGGACGGTCGCGTACGTCCCGTGGTCGCCGGTCAGCCGCGGCAGGTAGTCGAAGCCGAAGTCGTTGTGCGGCTGGGCGTTCTCGCCCCAGTACGCCTTGAGCAGGCTCACCGTGTAAGAGCGCATGTTGCCCCAGAATCCGGTCTTGCCCGCGTCGGCCTCGACGAAACTGTCGAGGTCGAGGTGCTGGTGCGCGTGCGGCATCGGGATGTAGCCGGGCAGCAGGTTGAACAGCGTCGGGATGTCGGTCGAGCCCTGGATGCTGGCGTGCCCGCGCAGCGCGAGGATGCCGCCGCCGGGACGGCCGATGTTGCCCAGCAGCGTCTGCAGGATCGAGGCGGTGCGGATGTACTGCGCGCCGACCGTGTGGTGCGTCCAGCCGACCGAGTACACCCAGGCCGTGGTGCGGTCGCGGCCGGAGTTCGCGGTGATCGCCTCGGCGATTTCGGTGAACTGCTCGACCGGCAGGCCGCAGACGTCGGCGACCGCCTCGGGCGTGTAGCGGGCGAAATGCCGTTTGAGGACTTGGAAAACACACCTCGGATGCTGCAGCGTCTCGTCGGTCTTGGGCTTGGTTTCAATCGCCGCGCCGCCGCTGCCGTAGGACTCGGCGCGCGCGGAACTCTGATGTTTCTCGCCTCCGTGGTGTCCACCTGGCTGGTCCGGGTCGCGGGCGCCGGCCGCCGGGCTGGCGTCAGCGTCCTCGTACGCCCAGGTCGAGTTGTCGTACTGCCGGTTTTCCGGGTCGAAGCCGGAGAACAGGCCGTCGAGGTCCTCGGTGTCGGCGAACTCCTCGGTCAGGATCGCGGCGGCGTTCGTGTAGGCCACCACGTACTCGCGGAAGTCCAGGTCGTGCTGCAGGACGTAGTTGATCAGCCCGCCGAGGAACGCGATGTCCGAACCGGCCCGCACCGACGCGTGCACGTGCGCGACCGCGCTCGTGCGGGTGAACCGCGGGTCGACGTGGATGATCTTCGCGCCGCGGGCCTTCGCCTCCATCACCCACTGGAACCCGACCGGATGGCATTCGGCCATGTTCGAGCCCTGGATGACGATGCAGTCGGCGTTGGCGAGGTCCTGCTGAAACGTCGTGGCGCCGCCACGACCGAAGGAGGTCCCCAGACCGGGAACCGTGGCGGAGTGTCAAATACGGGCCTGATTTTCGATCTGTATCGCGCCGAGCGCGGTGTACAGCTTCTTCATCAGGTAGTTCTCTTCGTTGTCCAGCGTCGCGCCGCCGAGGCTCGCGAAGCCGAGCGTGCGGTTGAGCCTGCGGCCCTGGTCGTCGGCGTCCTGCCACGTTTCGGCGCGCGTCTTCAGCACACGGTCGGCGATCATGTCCATCGCCTGGTCGAGGGACAGCCGCTCCCAGTCGGCGCCGTACGGCCGCCGGTAGAGGACTTCGGTGACGCGGCTCGGACTGGTCACGAGCTGCTTGCTGGCCGACCCCTTCGGGCACAGCCTGCCCCGGGAGATCGGCGAATCCGGGTCGCCCTCGATCTGGGTGACCGCGCCGTCCTTGACGTACACCTTCTGCCCGCAGCCGACCGCGCAATACGGACAGACGGACCGGACTACCTTGTCGGCGTCCTCGGTGCGGGCGTGCCAGCTCTCCGAACCGCGGGATTTGGCCGCCGCGGCGCGCGCGGTGCGGTCGGGACCGGCCAGCTGCCGGTACACCGGCCAGCCTTCGATCCACTGCCGCATGCCCACGCTGTCACGGTAATCCGTTCTCCGGGCGCTCGCAGCACGTCCGGCGGGTCCCGTCGCCGAGCGGTTCGGTGAGCCCGGCGGCGTCGAGGTGCTCCAGCAGCGGGATCATCACCCGGCGGGTGCTGTCCAGCGCCTGTCTCGCCCGCGACACGGTGAACGGCTCGCCGAGCGCGGCCAGGACTTCCACCGCGCGCTCCGGCGCGTCCGGCGCCAGCACCACTCCGTCGGCGATCGCCCGCAACCGGCCGACACGGGCGGCGGCGGCCAATTCCCGTTTGCCCAGACCGAGTTTTCGCAGTTCGTCCGCTTCCGGTGCGCGGAACGGGTGCTCGGCGAAGCGCGCTTCGAGGACTTTGACGGCGTTGTCCACTTCAGCGGTCAGCCCGGCGCCGGGTTGGCGGACGAGACCGTCCTTGAGGACCAGCCCGTCGCTGAGGACCGCTGGGACGAGTTCCGCGTCCGGCAGGTCGAGCCGCTGCCGGAGCGCCTCGACCGGGATCCCCGCCGCCAGCGGATGTTCTCGGCTCCAGGCCGCGACCACTTCGGCGACTTCCGCTCGCGAACGGCTGAGACGAGCCGGGTCGGCGTGCCAACCGCCGAGCCGCTCGCCTGCCTCCGGCAGCCCCAGCGCGCGGAAGTCCTCGTGGCGCACGAAACCCTCGCGGCGGAGGTAATCCCAGCCCGGTTCCACTGCGGTCAACTCTTCGCCCCGGGCTCGCGCGGCACCGCGACGCGCGAGCGACGGCGGCCGGACATCCACGACGTCGAACCCGGCCGGGATCCGGTGCTCCCCCGGGTCGCGCAGCAGCCCCCGGTCGCCGGTCCGGAGCGGCAGCGGGTGCGCGAGCAGCAACCGGGCGGTGTCCGGCCCGAGCGGGCGCACCCTCGTCGGCACCGCCGCGGATCCGAAGTGCAGCACGAGGTTCCGATGCAGCTCGCCGGACGGCGTGCCGCGCAGCCGGACATCGACTTCCGTCGCCGGACGCCACGCTCCCGGGGTCAGCAGAACATCGCCCCGACCGACGGAATCCCTTGCTACGCCACGCAAATTCACCGCGACCCGAGCCACCGCGGACACGCTTTCCCGCGGTTCGCCGAGCGTCTGCAGGCTGCGGATCTGGACCCGGTTCTTTCCCAGCGTCAGCTCGTCGCCGACCTGCAGGGTTCCGCCGCCGAGGGTTCCGGTGACCACCGTGCCCGCGCCCTTGATCGTGAACGCGCGGTCGATCCAGAGCCGGACGTCCGCTTCCACGTCCGGCGGCGGCAACCGGCTGGCCAGCTTAGCGAGCTGAGCTTTTAGTTCTTCCAGCCCCGCACCGGTCGTTCCGCTGACGCTGACCGCGGGCACTGCGCCGAGCGCCGTCGCCGCGATCTCCTCGAGCGCCGCCGCGGTCGCCGCGGCCGGGTCGGCGCGGTCGGATTTGGTGACCGCCACCAGGCCGTGTTCGACGCCGAACGCGTCCAGCGCCGCCAGGTGTTCCGCCGATTGCGGCATCCATCCCTCGTCCGCGGCCACGACGAACAGCGCGGCCGGAACCGGGCCGACGCCCGCCAGCATGTTCGGCACGAACCGCTGGTGCCCGGGAACGTCCACGAAGGCGAGTTCCTCGCCGGCCAGCCGGGTCCAGGCGAAGCCGAGGTCGAGCGTCAGGCCGCGGCGGCGTTCCTCGGCCCACCGGTCGGGCTCCATGCCGGTGAGGCGGCGGATCAGGGTGGATTTCCCGTGGTCGACGTGCCCGGCGGTGGCGATCACCCGCATCGGGAGACCGCCTCCCGCACCGCCGCGTCGTCCGCCGGGGAAACCGTCCTGAGGTCGAGCAGGCACCGGTCCCGCACGATCCGGCCGACGACGGCCGGCTCGCCCAGCCGCAATGCCTCCGCATACCGGGCGGGCAATGCGACCGCCGCACTGGGCAGCTCGACGCCCGGCGCGCCACCCCCGCCGACGACCGCCGTCGAGTCCACCGCCTCGGCGTCCACGCCCGCCGAACGCAGCGACGCAGCCAAAGCCTCGGCGCGCTGGTGGAGGTTCTCCGCGAGAAGTGCCGCCCGCACCGGTGGTTCCGGCCCGCGCAGGGTCGCTTCGAGCGCGGCGAGAGTCAGCTTGTCGACCCGCAGTGCCCGTGCCGCCGGATGCCGCCGGAGCCGTTGCAGGAGTTCGGCATCTCCGAAGAGCAAGCCCGCTTGCGGACCGCCGAGGAGCTTGTCGCCGCTCGCGGTGACGACGTTCGCACCGTCGGCCAGCGCGGTCGTGACGTCCGGTTCGTCCGGCAGCAGCGGATGCGGCGCGAGCAGCCCGGACCCCACGTCGGCGACCACCGGCACGCCGAGCCCGGCCAGTTCGGCGACGCTCGCCGCCGAGGTGAACCCGGTGACGCGGTAGTTCGAGGGATGGATTTTGAGCACGAATCCGGTGTCCGGACCGATGGCCGTCGCGTAATCGTCCGCCGAAGTCCGGTTGGTGGTGCCGATTTCGCGCAGCCGGGCACCGGTCGAGGCAAGCAGATCCGGAATGCGGAACCCGTCGCCGATTTCGACCAGCTCGCCGCGGCTGACCACGATTTCCTTGCCCGGAGCCAACGTCAGGGCGCACAGCAGCAAGGCCGCCGCGTTGTTGTTGACCACGTGCACCGCCTCCGCGCGCGGCACCGCCTCCGCCAGCGCGGCCAGAGTTCCGCGCCCGCGTTTCGCCCGCTCCCCGGTTTCGAGCGCGAACTCGACGTCGGTGGCCCCGCCCGCCGCGACGATCGCGTCCAGCGCAGCGGCGGACAGCGGCGCGCGGCCGAGGTTGGTGTGCACGAGAACGCCGGTCGCGTTGAGCACCGGACGCAGCGACGACACCGTCGCGGGCAGCCGGGCCACCACCTCCGCGACGACCTCGCCAGGCTCGATCTCGCCCGCCCGGGCCCGCTGCTGTGCCGCCGCGACCAGCGATTTCACCAGGTCACGGCCGAGGGTTCCGGCGGCTTTCGCGATCCTCGGCTCGCCGAGCACGGCGTCGGTGCGCGGGATCGCCCGGCGCGGGTCACCCATGGCGGAGGCGGACGGGAATCGAACCCGCCAGCGGCAGGACCTGCCGCTCAACGGTGTTGAAGACCGCGCCGGTCACCAGGCCGGATACGCCTCCCTGGGGCATTCCGCCATCCTGCCAAGACCGTCGCGCCCCCGCATCATGAACAGCATGAGCGTCCGGCTGACCCAGTACGCCCACGGCGGCGGCTGCGCGTGCAAAATCCCGCCCGGAGAGCTGGAATCCATCGTCCGCGGCCTGTCCGGAGCCGCACCTTCAGACCCGCCCGGCGAGCTGCTGGTCGGCCTCGACGACGGCGACGACGCGGCGGCCGTCCGCATCGCCGGCAACGTCGCGCTGATCGCGACCACGGACTTTTTCACCCCGGTCGTCGACGATCCGTACGACTGGGGCCGCATCGCCGCCGCGAACGCGCTGTCCGACGTCTATGCGATGGGCGGCGTCCCGGTGGTCGCGGTCAATCTCCTCGGCTGGCCACGGGAAGTGCTGCCGTTCGAACTGGCCGCGGAGGTGCTGCGCGGCGGCCTGGACGTCTGCGCCGAAGCCGGATGCCATCTGTCAGGCGGGCACAGCGTCGACGACCCGGAACCCAAGTACGGCCTCGCGGTCACTGGCACCGCGGACCCGGAACGCTTGCTGCGCAACGATTCGGGCAAGCCGGGCACGCCGCTGACGCTCACCAAGCCGTTGGGGATCGGCGTGCTGAACTCGCGGCACAAGGCCACCGGCGAACGCTCCGAGGAGGCGATCGCCGCGATGACCACGCTGAACCGCGCCGCGTCGGCCGCCGCGCTGGAGGCAGGCGCGGTGTGCGCGACCGACGTCACGGGGTTCGGGCTGCTCGGCCACCTGCACAAACTGGCCCGGGCGAGCGGCGTCACCGCGCGACTGGACCCGGCGGCGGTCCCGTATCTCGAGGGTGCCCGGGAAGCGCTGCGCGACGGCTACGTCAGCGGCGGGACCCGCCGCAACCTCGACTGGGTCCGGCCGCACACCGACCTGTCGCGGATCTCCGAGGACGAAGCCCTGCTGCTCGCCGACGCGCAAACCTCCGGCGGACTGCTGGTCGCAGGCGAACTGCCGGGCTACCCAGTCATCGGCGAACTCGTCTCCCGCACCGACCACACCATCGTGGTCGGCTGAGGTCCGTGAGGGGAACCCTGAGGGACTCTGAGTCCGTGAGGGTTCCCCTCACGACCCGCTGGCCGCAACCCGAGTCCGACCGCTGCGGGTTGGCCGGTCTCCGAAGTGGGTAGCCCGTGCCCGAGGTGAGATATGCGCGCTGCGACCGAGATTCCGCTGTGGTGGCTCGTCCTGACCGGGCTGTGGACCCTCACCCTGTCCACCCCGTCGGCCCCGGAACTCATCGCCGGGGCCAGCGCCGCCGCGGTCTGCGCGATCGCCGCCCGTTCCGCACGCCGAGCGATGCGCGGTTCGTGGCATCCCAAGCTCGGCTGGCTGGCCTGGCTGAGGCCACTCCCCAAAGCCGCCGTCAGCGAATCCGTCGCTGCCTTGCGCGCGGTTTTCCAACGCCCCGCCGCCGGAAAGCTCGAGAAAATCACCGTCCCCACCGCACCGAGACCGGAGCACGAAGCACGGCTCGCCACCGCGACGGTGATCGTCGGCTGCACGCCCGGCGCGATGGTCGTCGCGAGCCCGCCAGACGACACCCGCGCCGTCGTCCACCGGCTGCTCCCCGACAGTCCGACCCTCGATCAGGTGACGCGATGACCTGGCTTCTCCTCGCCGCCCTGCTCCTGATGGCGGGCGGTCTCGGCACCGCGTTGTGGCTCGCCGCCCGGGGCACCGCGATCGAACGGCTGGCCGGAATGCAGTTCGCCGGCACCGTCACCGTCCTGACGCTCCTGCTGCTCGTTCAGGCGTACGGCCCGTCCAGCGCCGTCATCCTTCCGCTGACGCTGACCGTCCTCGCCTTCGCCGGGACGCTCGTCTTCGCGCGACTCCTGGGGACCCGATGACCCTCGCCGCCGAGATTCTCGTCTTCGCCGGAGTGTTCGTCGTCCTCGCCTCCGCGGCAGGCTTGCTGCGTGCCAAGGATTTGCTGACCCGCCTGCACCTCCTCTCCCCCGCGACCACGCTCGGCGCGCCGCTGATCGGCGTCGGGCTCGTCCTGGTCAACGGCGTCCAGCTCGGCTCGGGCGCGATCCTCGCGACGGTCGTGCTGCTGGCGGTCACCAGCCCGATCCTGCAGTCGGCCACCGCCCGGCTCGAAGCCCGCCGCCGCGGCGAGATCGACGAGGATCTCCCCGCATGACGGCCGCCGTCCTGCTCGTCGCGCTCGCGCTGGTCGCGGTGGCCGGTTTCGCCGTCGTCGCGACGCACGACCCGAAACGGCAGGCGATCACGCTCACGGTGTTTTCCCTGTGCCTGACTGTGCTTTTCGTCGTGTTCCAGGCCCCGGACGTCGCGTTGTCCGAGCTCGCCGTCGGCGCGGCCATCGTCCCGCTGCTCGTCCTGCTGACCCTGCGCAAGACGGGCAAGCGATGAGGACCCGCGACGTCGTCGGCACCGCCGGCCTGATCGGAGTCGCCGCGCTGTTCGCCGCCGCGCTCACCCGGATGCCTGCCGCCGGGACCGCCAGTCACGTCTACCGGGATCTGGTGCTGCCCTGGGGTTTCCGAGAGGCCACGCCGAATCTGGTGTCCTCGATCAACTTCGACCTCCGCGCGCTCGACACCCTCGGCGAGGAAACGATCGTCGCCGCCGCGGTCGTCGGCACGCTCGCGCTGCTGCAGCCGCCCGAAAACGAGCCGAAACCGGACAGCCACGGCTATGTCCTGCCCGCGGTGAAGCTCGCCGGGTTCCTGCTGCTGCCGGTCTCGGTGCTGCTGGGCATCGACATCGTCCTGCACGGACACCTGACGCCGGGCGGCGGGTTCCAGGGCGGCGTCGTCCTCGCGACCGGCTGGCACCTGCTCTACCTGTCCGGCAGCTACCGCGCGCTCGCCCGGCTGCGCCCGATCGACTGGTGCGAATACGCCGAAGCGGCGGCCACCGGCCTGTATGTCGTCACCGGCCTGATGGGACTGGCCGTCGGCGGCTCCTTCCTCTCGAACGTGCTGCCACTCGGTCAATTCGGCTCGCTGCTCTCGTCCGGGACCGTTCTGGTGCTGAGCGTCCTGATCGGCATCGAGGTCGCCGCCGGGTTCGTCGTCCTGCTGTCGCGGTTCTTCGTGCACGGGCTGGCGGAACAGTGACCGGCGTCGTGTCGGCGGCCTGCTACGGAGTGGCGGCCTGGCTGTTGCTGCTCGGCTGCGCCGGGATCATGCGCAGCCGGCACCTCGTGCACACCGTGGTGTCGCTGTCGGTCGCGCAATCCGGCACCTACGTCCTGCTGCTGGCGATCGGCTACCAAGACCAGGCCGCCGCCCCGATCGTGTCCCAGGGACAGTCGCAGCCGGTAGTCGATCCGATGGTGCAGGCCATGACGCTCACCGACATCGTCGTCTCGGCGACCATCACCGCGCTCCTGCTCGCCCTGACGCTGCAGATCTCGCGCCGCCACGGCACGGTCGACCCCGACGAACTGCGTGCGCTGCGCGGCTGACCATGACGACCCTGCCCGCACTCGCCATCGCCGTCCCGCTGCTGGCCGCCTGCCTGCTGCTCGGTCTCGGCGGCAAACTCCCCCGCGTCGTGGTCGACGTGACGGCCACCGTGACCGCGGCGGCGGTCTGCGCACTGTGCGTGGTCCTGCTGACCGCGGCGCACCACGACCGAGTGGTCACCTGGCTCGGCGGACAGAGTCCGGAAGGCACCCGCTCGGTCGGCATCGTGCTCGTTGCGGACGGGCTCAACACGACCTTCGCCGCGCTCGCAGCGTTCCTGACGGTCTGCGCGCTGCTCTACAGCTGGCATTACTTCGAAGCCGTCGAGGCCCGCTACCACGCGATGATGCTGCTCTTCCTGACCGGAATGCTCGGCTTCCTCTTCACCGGCGACCTGTTCACGCTGTTCGTGTTCTTCGAGCTGATGAGCGGCGTCGCCTACGCCCTCACCGGGTACCGGATCGAAGAGGCGGACTCCGTACAGGGCGCGCTGAACTTCGGCGTCGTCAACTCCCTCGGCGCGTATTTCACGCTGATGGGCATCGGCCTGCTCTACGCGCGGGGCGGCCAGCTCGGCCTCGCCCAGCTGGGAGTCGCACTCGACGGACGCCCGGCGGACGCACTCGTCATCGCCGCGTTCGTCCTGGTGTGCACCGGACTGCTGGTCAAAGCCGCGACCGTGCCGTTCCACTTCTGGCTCGCCGACGCGCACGCCGTCGCTCCGACGCCGGTGTGCGTGCTGTTCTCCGGCGTCATGGTCGAACTCGGCCTCTACGGCGTGCTCCGCGTCCGCACCACGGTCTTCGGCTCGGTGCTCGACGACGCGACCGTCAGCCGGATCTTCCTCGCCGCCGGGATCGCCAGCGCCGTGCTCGGCGCGGTGCTCTGCTTCACCCAGCGGCACCTCAAACGCCTGCTGGCCTACTCGACCATCGCCCACATTGGACTGTTCCTGTGCGGACTCGCCGCGACCGGCGGCGAGGCGACGGCCGCGTTCGTCCTCTCGGTGCTCGGGCACGCCGGAGCCAAAGGTGCGCTCTTCCTCCTGACCGGGGTGCTGAAGGACCGTTACGGCAGCGTCGACGAGGACGATCTCTTCGGCCGCGCAACGCATTCACGGACGGAAGCGGTGCTGTTCCTGATCGCCGCGGCCGCGCTCGCCGGACTGCCGCCCTTCGGCCTGGCGCTGGGCAAAGACGCCGCCGAGCATGCCGGACCGGGCTGGCTCATGATCGTGTTCGCGGTGATTTCCGCGGTCACCGCCGCAGCGGTGCTGCGGGCCGGGCTGCGGGTCTACTTCGGACTAGGCAGGCCGCCCGCCGACGATTCCGCAGACACGACCACCGGTTCCGGCGAGGAACCCGAGACCGGCCAGCCGATCCGGCGCACCCCGATACCGATGCTCGCCGCCATCGTCGTCCTGCTCGGTTTCGCATTGGCCGCCGGAATCGGCCCGTGGATCCGCGACGTCGCGGCCGCGGCCGGGGCGCAAGCTGTCGACCGCGCGGGCTACCTGCACGACGTCCTGCCGACGCTGCCGACGCCCCCTCCGACAACGACGTCCGAGCTGTCCTGGACCGGCCCCGGCTTGCTGTCCGCGGCGGTGACCGCCGTGCTCGCCCTCGGCGCCGCGGCCTTCGCGCTGTGGTCGCGACATCGGACCCCGAAACCAGTGCACGAAGCCCTGACCGTCCTGCACCGCGCGCATTCCGGCCAGGTCGGCGACTACGTGGCTTGGCTGCTCGCGGGCGTCGCCGTCCTCGCCGGACTGGTCTGGCTCTGAACACGTCACCCATGCCGGTCGGTGTCGTCGCCGAGCAGCCGGTGCACCGCTTCCACGTTGTCGTACCGCTGCTCGGGCAACTTGCCGAGATGCCCGATGACGTCGTCACCGGCGCCCTTCGCGGCCGCCCGGCGGAGAAGCTCTTCGCGTTCGCACGGGTACTCGACTTCCGTCAGATACTCACGGACGTCAGACATGGCGCTCCCTTCCTCGGGTCCTTCCCCCCGCATACCCGCCCGGCCCGGCATCAATGCGGGGTTACGCGCGGCTGCTGAACGAATCCCCGAAGCCGGCCAAGATCGGGAACGTGCTGCACCCGGTCGCCGATGTCAGCTCAGCCGTGCGGTGCTACGCCGAGACCTTCGGCCTGCCGGCGAAATTCGTCGACGGAGACCGTTACGCCGCACTGTCCACACTGGTCGCGGGCGGCGGAACCGTTGTGCGGCAGTACGAGCGGTGGCCCGCGATCCTTGGGGCAACGCGGTCGTCGTTTACGGACCGCAGTGACCGCCTGAAGAACGGCCGCGGCTGTGTCGGTCGATCACACCGACGCCGCCGTCGATCTGATGTCTCTCGGCGTCCGCGAGTGCGCCTCATCACCAACAACCCGGAGAAATACCGCGGACTCGCCGAATACGGACTTCACCTCACGGAGCAGGTCGCGGTGCGCCCCGGTCGAAACTCCGCAGAACCTCCGGACTAAACGCGACCGGATGGAACACGCCTTCGCGACGTCGGCCGATCCGCCGCCGGAGCGGAAAACTTCCCGACCGCCGTTCCTCTCGCGTGGCCAATTCGCCCCGCGCGGCCGACGTTACATTATTGCCGCCGACCAGCCACAGTGGACTCCTGTTATGGTCTGCGGTGACCGCGTCCCGTTTCCAGGAGGAGTCACCGCAATGGCACAGAAAGTCCTCGTCGAGATGATCGACGACCTCGACGGGTCCGAAGCCGGGCAGACCGTCCCCTTCGGACTCGACGGCGTCCAGTACGAAATCGACCTGTCCGACGAGAACGCCGCCACCCTGCGCCAGGAACTGGCGACGTTCATCGCGTCCGCCCGCCGGACCGGCGGACGCAAAACGACCGTGCGGGCCACGGCCGCGCCGACGGCCGAGGAACGCGAACGCTCGAAGGCGATCCGCACGTGGGCCCTGGACAACAACTGGGCCATCGCCGAACGCGGCCGCATCCCGCGCGAGGTGATCGCCGCCTACGAGGAAAGCCAGAAGCCGGAGGCGAAACCCCGCAAGCGCACCACGAAAAAGCGCGCCGGCAAATAAGCCCGCCCCCTCGGCGGTTCGACGGAGATCATTCCGGAAAAGCCGAACGAGGCGTCCACTCCCCCGCCGGAGTTTCGCCCCCCGCCCCCCGGCGACTTTCCCGCGCGACCACCGCCAGGCACACCGGAACGCAGGAGTTCTAGCTCTCGCCCCCCCGCCCGGCCTCAGACGAATGTCTCCAGCCCGCGGGATCGCGTCGG
>NZ_BAAAHV010000026.1:5121-103348 GCF_039525725.1 Amycolatopsis albidoflavus | reverse complement strand
GGCCCGGGGGGCCGTGCGCACTGCCCCTCCGCACGCCGACTTAAAGGCGATCCCGCCGCGGCGACGAAGTCGACGCCATTAAACTCGGCGCCATTAAACACAGCCCAAGCACCGGGATCAGCGTCAGTGCCGAGATCACCGCCCCCACCGCCACCGGCCCGACAGTACCCAGCCCGGATTCAAGCGCCGCCCCGCCAACCCACGACGCGACCGCGGTCCCAAGATTGAAAGCCGCGACACTCAGCGAAGACCCCAAAGTCGGCGCGTGATCAGCGTAGCGAACGGCCAGCGAGATCAGAATCGGATTCGCGCCGAGCCCGAAGAACCCCAGCAGGACAACCAAAACCGTGGTCGGCACCGCCGCGCTGGCAACGAAGCACATCGCCAGCAGAACGAGCGCGGTCGCCGCGGGTGCCGCGATCGTGGCCGCATGCGGATGGGTGTCGCCGAGCCGGCCGCCCGCGATGGAGCCGGCCAGCGACCCCGCGCCGAATCCGGCCAGCACGAGCGGCACCAGGTTCTCGGCGATTCCCGCACGGCCGGTCAGCAGCGGGGCGAGGTAAGAGTACGCCGCGAGGACGCCGCCGGTCGTAGCCGCGCAGGCCGCCAGCGCGAGCAGCAGCCGACGAGACCGTAGTGCCCGCAGTTCCGCCCGGATCGACACTGCCTGGTGCGCGTCGCCGCTCGCGGGCACGTGCCGGGCGATCAGCGGGATCGCCGCGACCGCGAGGACCGCCAGCGCCCAGAAAGTGCCGCGCCAGCCGAAAAACTGCGTCGCGAGCGCACCGAGCGGGACGCCCAGCACGGTCGCGAGCATGCCGCCCGCGTTCACGACGCCGACGGCCCGCGAACTCGTGCCCGCCGGAGCCACGCGGGTCGCGACCACCGCGGCGAGCGCCCAGAACGCGCCGGTCGCCAGCGCGGTGAGGAACCGGGCGGCGAGCAGCATCGCGAACGCGGAACTCAGCGCGACGATCACGTGTCCCGCGGCGAACGCGGCCAGGGCGAGCATCAGGGTCAGCCGGTGCGGCAGCCGCAATGTGAGCATCGCCATCGCCGGCGCGCCGACGATCATCCCAACGGCGAACACCGTGATCAGCAACCCCGCCTTCGCGACGTCCACCCGCACGTCGACGGCGATCTCGGGCAGGATGCCGGCCACCACGAACTCGGTGGTGAGCATCAGGAAAGTGCCGACTGCCAGGACGTAGACGACCAGCGGCAGACGGGAAGAAGCCGGAGCGGCTTCGTCGGGCATGGCGAACCTCGTGTCGGGATGAATGCGTTTCGCGGACACTGCCCACTACACCCGCGCGGGCCGCGCGCAAGAAGGTCGAGCTTGCGGGGGTACCGGCTCAACCCCCCTCCGGAGGCGCACGGCGCTTATCGTGAGGGAATGGACAACCGTGCCGACATCCGCGACTTCCTCGCCAGTCGCCGCGCGAAAATCACGCCCGAGCAGGTGGGCCTGCCGACCAGCGCGCGCCGCCGGGTCCCGGGCCTGCGCCGCGAGGAGGTCGCGGTGCTCGCCGGGGTCAGCACCGAGTGGTACACCCGGCTCGAGAAAGGACACATCGGCGGCGTGTCCGAGGAAGTCCTGGACGCGGTCGCCAAGGCCCTGCGGCTCGACGACGACGAACGCACCTACCTGTTCGACCTCGCCCGCGCCGCCCGGCCCGCCCGGCGCGCGCCCTCGCGACGCAAGGACGTGCGGGTCCCGGACCGGATCCAGTGGCTGCTCGACTCGATGACGCTGTCGTCGGCCTTCGTCCGCAATGGACGCCAGGACATCGTCGCGAGCAACGCGCTGGCCAGGGCCCTGCACGCGCCGGTGTACGAGAGCCCGGCCACCGCCGAGCACGGCCGGGCGAACATCGCCCGTTATCTCTTCCTCGGCCGCGAATCCGAGAGGTTCTTCCCGGACTGGGACGCTGCCGCGAGCGCGACCGTCGCCCTGCTGCGCGCCGAGGCGGGGCGCGAGCCGCACGACCGGGCCCTGCGCGAACTCGTCGGCGAACTTTCCACGGCCAGCCCGGTTTTCCGCGATCATTGGGCCGCGCACGACGTCCGGATCCGGCACGAGGGCGTCAAACGGCTCCAGCATCCCGACGTCGGATTGCTCGAACTGACGTATCAATCGCTCGAGCTGCCGCTGGGCCAGCGGGCGATGCACGATCTGACGACCTACACCGCCGAGCCGGGCAGCACGTCGGAGGAACGGCTGAAGGTCTTGGCCAGCTGGAAGGCAGCGCCCGCCGAAATTTCCCACCCCGCGACGTGACTGTCCTTAATAGACAGATACTGGTCAGCTGTTCTGTTGCGCGGCAGCGTATTGCTCATCGGTGACCGGTTCGAGCCAGGTGGTGCCGTCTCCGTCGTCGACGCCTTCGGTGACGTGCAAGGTCTGGCCGTTGGCATGAGAGTGCCAGTTGGTGCGGGCTCCCGGAGTGAACCGGACCAGCGCGGCGATCAGCCTCGACGGCGCCTGCGCCTTCTTGATCGGAGTGACGTAAACGTCTCCGGTAAACGCCGCGGCGGGAGCCTTGGCGGTGTCGTTGACCGGGATGAGTTTCATGGAATCGTCCTTTCGTCGCGGTGGCGAGGTTATTCGCGGAAGACCTTCTTCGCGACCGCCATGGCCGCCATCGCCTGCGGCCAGCCCGTGTAGAACGCGAGGTGCGTGATGGCTTCGATCAGTTCGGCTTCGGTGTTGCCGTTTTCCTTGGCCAGGCCGAGGTGATACCCCAACTGCCCGGTGTTGCCGTTGGCGGTCAGCGCGGCGACGGTCACCAGGCTGCGTTCTTTCGAGGTCAGCTCGGTGCGCCGCCATACTTGGCCGAACAGCACGTCGTCGGTGAACCGCACCAGCGCCGGGGCGAAATCGCCGAACATCTTCTCCGCGCCGGTTTTCTCTTCGGTCATTCTTTGTCCTTTCCAGACAGTCCTTTGTAGGCCGCCAAGGCGGCGAGCACCGCGACTCCGGCGGCGAGCAGCAAGCTGAGCCGCGTCCCGCTCCCCATCCCGGCCGAGAGCAACGCCCCGAACACCGCGACAGCCAGCGCACCGCCGAGCTGACGGCTCGTGTTGAGCACCCCGCTCGCCGTCCCCGCTTGATGCCCCGGCACCGCCGCGAGCAGCACCGCGATCACCGGCGGGATCACCGTCGGACCGCCGAGGCCGACCAGCACCATCAGCGCCGCTGTCACCCACACCGGTGCACTGCCGACGGTCAGCGCGACCGCGGTGAGGCCGAGCGTCATCACCAGCAACCCGGTCACCACGACGAGCCGCGCGCCGACGCGCTCCACCAGCCGGGGCACCAGCGGAGTCAGCACCAGCCCGGCCAGCATCATCGGCAGGAACACCGCACCGGCGTCCAGCGCCGAAAGCCCCCGCTGCTGGAGCGACAGGCTCAGCACGAACGGCATCCCGTAGTAGCCGACCATGAACGCGAACCCGATCACCACCGCGACCGCCACCGCCCGGGTCCGGATCAGCTCCGGCGGCACCATCGGATGCCTAACCCTCGCTTGGACCGCGACAAACCCGGCGAACGCGACCACCGCGACCCCGAAAGCCACCCGATCCGCGTCGATCGCCCCGAGCACCAGCGCCGCCATCGCGACCGCCCCGCTGACCTGCCCCGCCCAGTCGAACGGCACCCGATGCCGGACCGACCGCGCGACCCGGGCCAGCAGCACGAGCGCCACCGCGCCGACCGGCACGTTGACCAGGAAAATCCACCGCCAGCTGGCGAGCGTCAGCACCCCGCCGAGCGCCGGCCCGGCCGACGACGCGACCGCGCCGCCCATCGCCCACACCGCGACCGCGCGACCGCGCCTGACCGGATCCGGATAAGCCTGCCCGATCAACGCCATCGACGACGGCATCACCACCGCCGCCGCAGCGCCCTGCACCAGCCGAAACACCACGAGCGCCCCGAGCGACGGCGCGAGCCCGCAAGCCGCGGACGCCACGACGAACCCGCCCAGCCCCCAGCCAAACGCCCGCTTCGCCCCGATCCGGTCGGTGAGGGACCCGGCGGAGAGCAGGAACGCGGCGAACGCGAGGGTGTAGGCGTCGACGACCCACTGCAGTCCGGTGATCCCGCTGCTGAGGTCGGCCCGGATGGCGGGCAGCGCAACGTTGACGATCACGGCGTCGAGGGTGACTACGAAGAAGCCGAGGAGGGCTGCGAGCAGGGTGGCTGTGGTGCCTCGGGCATTCGGTGAGGTGGGCTTCGGAGCCACGGTGCTGGACGATGTTGCCCTCCGCCCGCGCGACAGGCCCCGAATCGCGCCGAAAGACGTCGCAACACTGCCCAGCCAGGCAGGACCCGACGCAGCCGCTCTCCGTTCGAGCGGCAAGCCCCGCCCGCCGAAATCGCCCAGGCTCGCGGGCAGCGGCACCGAGGTGGTCGCAGCAACCCCGCGAAACCGGCGAACATCCGAAGCACTCACCCCACGAGCGAACCCCGCTCCCCGCCGTTTCGGCAGGTCGCGTCGTTCCGGGTCCTGGCAGAACCCCCCTCGCGCGCGGGGCCCGTCGTACCGTGGTGGGCATGAGCGCCAAGAGCAGCGAGGCCCGGGACTTCCTGGTCACCCGCCGGGCCAAGATCACGCCCGCGCAGGCCGGGCTGACCGTCTACGGCGGCAATCGCCGGGTCCCCGGGCTGCGCCGGGAGGAGGTCGCGCTGCTCGCGGGCGTCTCCGCCGACTATTACACCCGCCTCGAAAAAGGCAACCTCGCCGGAGTCTCCGACAGCGTTCTCGACGCCGTCGCCGCCGCGCTGCAGCTCGACGAGGCCGAGCGCGGCTACCTCTTCGACCTCGCCCGCACCGCCAACTCCGCCGGCCGGCCCCACAGCGGCGGGCAGCGGCGCCGTCCGCCGCAGCGCGTCAGTCCGATCGTGCAGCGCATTCTCGATTCGATGACCACCACCGCCGCGTTCGTGCGCAATGGCCGCCTCGACATCCTCGCCACCAACCCGCTCGCCCGCGCGCTCTACTCCCCCGTCTTCGACAGCCCGACCCGCGCCGGCGAGCACACCCCGCCCAACCTCGCCCGCTTCGGCTATCTCGACCCGGCCGCCCATGACTTCTTCCCCGAGTACGAGAAGTCCTGCCACACGTCCGTCGCCATCCTGCGCACCGAGGCCGGCCGCGACCCGCACGACAAGAGCCTCTCCGACCTGATCGGCGAACTCTGCACCCGCAGCGACGATTTCCGCACCCGCTGGGCCGCCCACGACGTCCGCCTCCACCGCACCGGCGTCAAGAACTTCCGGCACCCGGCGGTCGGCGAACTCACCATCGACTTCGAGGCCATGCAGCTCACCACGGACACCAGCCTCACCCTCACCGCCTACACCGCCGCGCCCGACACGGCGTCCGAGGAATCGCTCCGGCTCCTCGCCAGCTGGGCGGCGACCGAAATCGCCGCCGGATCGGGCCGCTAGCGCCAGAGAACCGCCGCGGCCGCCCGAACCGCCAAGGGCCACGGGCGAAACGCCAGAAAGCCGCTCCACACAAGCCCGCGCCCGAGGTACCACTCCGGCCCCTCGCCACCGAAATCCCCGGCGCGATCAAGCCGTGGGCACGGGAAACCCGCTACAGTTGCCCGAAAACTTCTCCCAGGGGGGCAGCGATGGAGTTTCAGGAAGTCGTGCGGCGCAGGCGGATGGTGCGCAAGTTCACCGACGAGCCGGTGCCCGAGGAGAGCCTTCGGCGGATCATGCGCAACGCGTTGCGCGGGCCGTCCGCCGGGTTTTCGCAGGGGCAGGCATTCCTGGTGCTGCAGGGCGACGACGTGCGGCGGTTCGCCGGCATCCTCGAGTCCTGGACGCTGGACGAGGGTCTCAAAGCCGCACCGGTGATCGTGATCCCGTTTTCGGTGAAGGACGTTTACCTCGACCGCTACGCCCAGCCGGACAAGGGCTGGACCGACCGCAGCGAGGACCACTGGCCGGTGCCGTTCTGGTACATCGACACCGGCATGGCCGTCCTGCTGATCCTGCAGACCGTGGTGGACGAGGGGCTCGGCGCGGTGTATTTCGGCATCGGCGCGGAGGATTACGCCAAGGTGCGCACCGAATTCGGCGTGCCGGACAGCCACGAGCCGGTCGGCGCGATCGCCATCGGGTACGACGCCGACGCCAAGATCTCGGCGGGAGCGTCCCCGGCTACTCGCAGGCGGAAGCCGGAAAGCGAGACTGTCCACTTCGGACAGTGGTAGCCCGGCGCGCGGCGGCGGCCGGTTCGGCGAGCCGCAGCACGCCGGATTCGTCGAGCCAGCCGCGGTCGCCGGTCAGGTAAGCCCGCTGGGACACGCCGTCGATGTCCAGTTCCGGGAAGACAGCGGTGCGTTCCGGTGCAGGCAGGCCGCCGAGCGCCAAGCCGGCGCCGGTGAGCGCGATTTCTCCGCGTTCACCGGCCGGTACCGCTTTGGCGCCGTCCCACACTGCGACACCGGTGCCCGCGACCGCGCGGCCCAGCGGGATGCCGCCGTCGGCGTCGAGATCGGCCTGGCTGACCCGGTGGATCGTTGCGACCCCGCAGTTTTCGACCGCGCCGTAAGCGTTGTACAGCGCCAGAGACGGGCAGGCCGCCAGCACGGCCCGGCAGCTCGCCGGGTCGAGCCGGTCGCCGCCGACGGTCAGGGCTCGCAGCCCGGACAGACAGGACGCGTCGTCCGCGACGGCGGCGAACTGGGCCGAGTCCAGAAAGAGATGAGTCGCCCCGCGCCGGACGCCGCCGGAGATGTCGGCGGGCGCGAGTTGATCTTTCCGGTACGGGAGAACGGTTCCGCCGGACAACAGCGTCGCCCACAGTTCCAGGGCGAAGACAGTCCCCGACGTCGCGGCGGCGCAGAGAGTGACGGCGGCCGGACCCAACGGGACGCATCCGCACGCCGCGACCAGCCGAATGGTTGCCCGGTGCGGCGAGAGAACAGTCGTCGAGTCCGAAGTCCAGAACACGGTCGCCGGGTCAGTCGGCCGCGGGCCGGGAAGCGCGGGTCCGTCGCCGGGCTTGCGGAGGCGTTCTACCGGTACGTGGTCGATCGACGCCGCGGCCAGGGCGCGTCCACCGGCCGCGTCGCCGGTGACGACCGCCGGACGCAGGGCGGACACCAAGGCGGCAAGCCGGGTTTCGGAGCAGCGCACGTCTAAGACGCTGTACGCGCAGCCAGCCAGAAGAATTCCGAGTAGCAACGGCGGCAATTCCGGAGTGCGCTTGGCGGCCACCGCGACGATTCCGCCGGGAGGAGCGCCTGACACCGCCAGATTCCGCGCGATACGGCGAGCTTCGGCGACCAGCCGCGCGTAGGTCACGACGTCCAGCCGGTCGCGAATGGCCACGGCGTCCGGCCGGTTCGCCGCCTGCCGGAGAAGCATAACGGTAATCGTTTTCGCACTCGCGGCGTCGGACATTGCCGCATCACCCGAATCTCAGCGCGGACGAGAGCACCGGCTCCACCTTCATGTTTTCCCCTCTGGCGCGATCCGGGAAATCCGGACAACACGAAAATGTTTCAATACAGCCAGAAAACCATGAGAAGGGACATAATTCCAGAGACCGGGCCGACGCCTCCGCCCCGCCGCCGCCGGACGCGGGAATACCGCGTTCGGCCGTTTCTCCCAGGAATCCCGACGCGCGGCCCTCCGGCAGACCTCGGCTCCGGACGGCGCACCTGCGGCGAAACTTCGGCAGAGCAGTGCGACATACCCCGAACAGCGCAACGAAATCATCCGTTCGCCGCGAATCTCACCTCAATGGCACAAACCCACGACCCGGGACGACAATTCCCTCGAAAGTGCCATCAATCCCGCGAAGCAGCGCTTGCATATTCAGGTCCGGAACACAATGTCACCGAATTCGAGGACCAAGGAACCTTGACGGGCGCCCTCCGCGAGCACGGCGGAGCCGGACCGCCGCCCGAAACCGTCTCCGCACAGCGACTTCGCGCCACTCGTCGTGCCACGGATTTCACCCCAGCGGACCAGCCCAACCTCCGCCAACAGGGGAATCCGGCCCCCGAAAGCGGGGAAATCCTGGTAACATCGCCCGTGCGGAGGATCGGTTTGCGGTAAATGCACGACGACGATCAGACTTCACCGGAACCCTTCGCCGGACCGTCCCGGATCCGTCGACAACCGCCACTGGCTGTTGAAAAATAAAGGGTATTCACGGCGTTGGTCCCCTTTGCCAGATTAATGGTTCTTTGCGTGGTCTAGACCTCAATCCCGGCTCGTGTCGTATTTGTCAACCGGGACTCGCATCGAACAGGTCACGAAATTGTCAACACCGACGTCCGTAGGTTACGTCGGCGTTACATCCACCGATCATTAGGCATATGGATCTCACCGAGTACCCGACCGCCCGCCCCGGTCCGGCACCCGACACCGAAGAAGCATTCGCCCAGGTGATGGCCGATGTCACCGGGCAGGAAAACGTGTCGGTCGACAGCAACTTCTTCGCCGATCTCGGGGCCAACTCGCTCGTGATGGCACAGTTCTGCGCACGAGTGCGCAAGCGTGCCGATCTTCCCGCCGTCTCCATCAAGGACATTTACCGGAATCCGACCATCGCCAGTCTCGTCTCCGCTTTGGCCGAAACCGAAGAGGTCCCGGCCGAGGAGCCGGCGCCCGCCCCCGCGGAGCCGCCGAAGCGGGCGAGCCGGCTCGAATACTTCGGCTGCGGGACGCTGCAGCTGCTGATCTTCTTCGCTTATTCCTATCTCGTGGCCCAGGTGCTCGGCGTCGGCACCGACTGGATTCTGGCCGGCACCGGCCTGCTCCACTACTACCTGCGCGCGGTGGTCTTCGGCGCCGTGGTGCTGGCGGTGCTGTGCACCCTTCCGATCGCGCTCAAATGGATCCTCGTCGGCCGCTGGAAGCCGGGAGAGATCCGCACCTGGAGCCTCGGCTACGTCCGGTTCTGGGTGGTCAAGACGCTCGTCCAGCGGAACCTGCTGGTCCCGCTGTTCGTCGGCTCCCCGCTCTACTCGCTGTACCTGCGCGCGCTGGGCGCGAAGATCGGCAAGGGCGTCACGATCTTCTCGCGCTTCGTCCCGGTGTGCACCGATCTGCTCACCGTCGGGGAAGGCGCGGTGATCTGCAAGGACACCTACTTCACCACCTATCGCGCGCACGAGGGCGTGATCCGGACCGGCCCGGTCGCGATCGGCGCGCACTCCTACGTCGGCGAGATGTCCGTCATCGACATCGAAACCCGGCTCGGCGCAGGCGCCCAGCTCGGGCACGCGTCGTCCCTGCACGCCGGGCAATCGGTTCCGGAGGGGCAGAGCTGGCACGGCGTCCCCGCCGTTCCCGCCGACGTGCAGTACCGGCGCGTCGAACCGCGGGCCTGCGGCAGCGTCCGGCGGGCGCTCTTCGCCGTGCGCCAGACCCTGACCGCGGTCTTCCTGCTCGCCCCGCTGGTGCTCGGGCTGCTCGGCTTCGTGCTGAACACGCTGCCGAACCTCAGCCCGGCGATGGGACTCGGCACAGCCGTCCTGGACTTCGCCGAGCCGCAGTTCTACTGGAAAGCCTTCGTCGTCTCCTTCATCCTGTACTTCGGCCTGCGGCTGACCGGCTTCCTGATCGTCACGTTCGTGCCGCGGCTGCTGAACCTCGCGCTCAAACCCGGCGAGGTCTACCGCCTTTACACCTTCCGCTACACCGCGCACCGCGCCATCCGCGTGCTCACCAACCTGCGGTTCTTCAAGACGCTTTTCGGCGACAGCTCGGCGATCGTGCACTACCTGCGCGCGCTGGGCTGCAGGGTGTCCAAGAAAGAACAGACCGGGTCCAACTTCGGGCTCGAGGAGAAATACGAGAATCCGTACCTGTTCGAGGCCGGGGCGGGCACGATGGTCGCCGACGGGCTCTCGGTGATCAACGCCGAGTACACCACCACCTCCTTCCGCCTTTCCCGGGTGCGCGTCGGGGCTCGGAACTTCCTCGGCAACCACGTCGCCTACCCCGCCGGGGCCAGAACCGGGGACAACTGCCTGCTCGCCACGAAGGTCCTGGTGCCGCTCGACGGCCCGGTGCGCGAGGGCGTCGGCCTGCTCGGCTCCCCCAGCTTCGAAATCCCGCGCTCGGTGGAGCGCGACAGCCAGTTCGACCACCCGAAGACGCCGGAGGAATTCCGCCGCAAGCTGGCCGCCAAGACCCGGCACAACGCCGGGGGCATGCTGCTGTACGCGCTGTCCCACTGGCTGTTCTTCTACGGACTGCTCCTGCTGACCTGGGCCTCGGACGTCTACTACGACCTGATCGGCGCCCCGCTGTTCGCGATCGACACGCTCGCTTTCCTGCTGTACGGCATCGTCTATTTCGTCGCCCTGGAACGGATCACCGTGCTGATCCGGCCACTGCGCCCGCTGTCGTGCTCGATCTACGACCGGCGGTTCTGGCGGCAGGAACGGTTCTGGAAAGCCGCGGCGACGAACACCCACCTGCGGGTGCTCGACGGGACCCCGTTCAAGAGCGTGCTGTGGCGGCTGCTGGGCGTCAAGGTCGGCAAGCGCCTGTTCGACGACGGCACGGGCATCATCGAAAAAACGCTGGTGCGCATAGGAGACGACGTCACCCTCAACATCGGGTCCGTCGTCCAATGCCATTCGCAGGAGGACGGCGGTTTCAAGATGGACCGCATCTCCATCGGCAGCGGCTGCGTAGTCGGCACCGGCGCGCTGGTGCATTACGGCGTGACGATGGGCGACCGCTCGACGCTCGCCCCCCATTCCTTCCTCATGAAGGGCACTGAGGTCCCGGACCACGCGCACTGGGGCGGGAACCCCGCGCACGAAATCCGGGCTGTCCGCCGCCAGCTGGCGGGGAAATCGTGACGGAGCAACGACAACCACGGGAAGGACGACCCATGAGAACCGGACTGGGAGCGGTTCGCGAGCACTGGCGCGAGGTACTCACCGCCGGCGGACGCACCAGCGTCCCGCGCTGGACGCTGGAGGCCGGCTCCGCGATCGGCGACCACGAGACGCCGATCCCCCGCGGGATCGCGACCGGGCTGCGGCTGCTGGCCGAACAATTGCGCGTGCCGCTGAGTTCGGTGCTGCTCGCCGCGCACGCCAAGGTCCTCGCCGCGCTCTCCGGCGAGCCGCAGGTGTGCACCGGCTACGTCGCGGGGCCCGGCGGGGCGCCGCTGCCCTGCCGGCTGAGCACCGAATCCGGCACCTGGCGCGAACTGATCGAGCACACCGCGGAGGTCGATGCGCAGACCCTGGCCTTCCGGGACTTCCCGGTCGACGAACTGCGCACCGAGCTCGGCATCATCGCGCCGCCGTTCGAAACGGTCTTCGACCCGACCGGCACCGCCGGGGATCTCGCCGGGGACACTGTGCTGCGGCTGGACGTCTCGCCGGATCTGGAGACGCTGCGGCTGCGCTTCCGCACCGAGGTGCTGGATTCCGAAAGCGCCGAACGCGTTCTCGGCTACCACTTGAGCGCGCTCGCGCTGATCCGCACCGACGTCACCGCGCCGCACCGCGAAACCACCCTGCTGTCGTCCGCGGAACTGAAGCTGCAGCTGGAAGGCCTCGCCGGGCCGCACGTCGAGGTCCCGGATCTGCGCTGCCACGAGCTGTTCCAGCGCAACGCCGCCAGCCGTCCGGACGCGATCGCGGCGGTGCACGGCGACCGGCAGTGGACGTACCGGGAGCTCAACGGGCGCGCCAACCGCCTGGCGCGGGCGCTGGTGGCGCGCGGGCTGCGGCGCGAGGGCGTCGTCGCGGTGGTCACCGAACGCAATCTGGACTGGATGGCCGCCGTGCTCGCGGTGTTCAAGGCAGGCGGCGTCTACCTGCCCATCGAGCCGCATTTCCCGACCGACCGCATCGCGACCACGCTGCGCCGGGCCGACTGCGAACTGGTGCTGACCGAACCCGGCAGCACGACCACGCTGCGCAAGGCCGTCGAATCGCTGCCCGGCGTGCGCACCTTGTTCGTGGACGCCGCGTACGAGGAGGACCACTCCGACGAGGATCTCGCCGTCGCCGTCGAGTCCGGCCAGCTCGCCTACATCTACTTCACCTCGGGTTCGACCGGCGAGCCGAAGGGCGCGATGTGCGAGCACGCCGGGATGGTCAACCATCTCTACGCCAAGATCAACGACCTCGGCATCACCGAGGACTCGGTGGTGGCGCAGGTCGCGCCGCAGTGCTTCGACATCTCGCTGTGGCAGCTGGTTTCCGGGCTGCTGGTCGGCGCGAAGACCCTGCTGATCGAGCAGGACGTGATCCTGGACGCCGACCGGTTCGTGGGCCGGCTGGGCAGCGGCGGGGTTTCGGTGCTGCAGGTCGTGCCCTCCTACCTCGAGGTCGTCCTGACCGCGGTGGACAAGAACCCGGTCGCGCTGCCCGATCTGCGCTGCGTTTCGGTGACCGGCGAGGCGCTCAAGACCGAACTGGCGCAGCGCTGGTTCGCCACGATGCCGGACGTCAAGCTGGTCAACGCCTACGGCCTCACCGAGACCTCGGACGACACCAACCACGAGGTGATGGACCGCGCGCCGACGCGGGAGCGGGTGCCGCTCGGGCCGCCGGTGCAGAACGTGCGCGTGTACATCGTCGACGAAAACCTCGACCCGGTCCCGCTCGGCGCGCCCGGCGAGATCGTGTTCTCCGGGGTGTGCGTGGGCCGCGGCTACATCAACGATCCGGAGCGCACCGCGCGGGCCTTCACCACCGACCCGCACCGGCCGGACGCCCGGCTCTACCGCAGCGGCGACCACGGCCGCTGGCTGCCCGAGGGCAAGGTCGAATTCCTCGGCAGGCGCGATTCGCAGGTCAAGATCCGCGGTTTCCGGATCGAGATCGGCGAAATCGAGAACACGCTGCTGCGAGTGCCCGGCGTGCGCGACGGCGCGGTGGTCGTGGCCGAACGCGGGCAGAGCAAACGGCTGGTCGCGTTCTATTCCAGCCGCGAGCAGCTCGACCTCGAACTGCTGCGGGACCAGCTCGGCGCGGCGCTGCCCGAGTACATGCTGCCCTCGGCGTTCCATTGGCGGGAGCAGTTGCCGTTGACCGCCAACGGAAAAATCGACAAGAAGAACCTCGCCGCGCTCGCCGCCGAACTCGACGCGGTAGACGAGGACTACGACGAGCCGGTCACCGAAACCGAACAGCGGCTCGCCGGCGCCTGGGCGCAGGTGCTCGGCATCCGGTCCGGCCAGATCGGCCGCCGGGACAGTTTCTTCGGCCGGGGCGGCACGTCGCTGTCCGCGGTCAAGCTGGCGATCGCGCTCGACCGCGCGGTCTCGATCAAGGACGTCGCCAAGCACCCGGTGCTCGCCGACCTGGCCGCGCTGATCGACAGCCGGTCCGATTCCTCGTCCCGAAGCTCCTGACCCTCTGCAACCGCGGAAATCGAAGGGATTCCACGATGTCGTTGTCCAAATTCCTGCCGAAGACTTCCCCGCCCGAGCCGGATTTCTGTCCCGGGCTGCCCGCGGTGCTGCGGGCCGAGGCAGGCGGCGACCCGGCCGGCTGGGCGAGCACGCACCGGGAGACGGTGCGAAGACTCGTCGCCGAATACGGCGCGGTGCTCGTCCGCGGTCTCGGGCTCGCCGACCAGACCGCGGTCGCGGCCGTGTTCGGGAGGCTGACCGACCTGCTGATGACCGAGCGGGAAGCCTTCGCACCGCGCGCCGCCTACCCCGGCGGGGTGCACTCCTCGACCGAATGGCCGCCGAACCAGCCGATGTGCATGCACCACGAACTGAGCTACACCCTCGAGTTCCCGGGCCTGCTGCTCTTCGCCTGCGTCAGCCCGCCGTCCTCGGGCGGCGTCACCGGCGTCAGCGATTCCACCGCCGTGCTGGCCTCGCTGCCCGCCGACCTGCGCGCCCGGTTCGAGCAAGACGGCTGGCTGCTCACCCGCAGCTTCAACGACGAGATCGGGGCGTCGGTCGCCGAAGCGTTCGGCACCGAGGACCGCTCCGCGATCGAGGACTACTGCCGCGCCAACCGGATCGAGTTCGAATGGCAGTCTGAGGGCGGACTGCGCACCCGGCAGCGCCGCCACGCGATCGTCGGGCATCCGGTCACCGGCCAGCGCTGCTGGTTCAACCAGATCGCCTTCCTCAACGAGTGGACGATGGCGCCCGAGGTGCACGAGTACCTGGTCGACATCTACGGAGCGGACGGGCTTCCGTTCAACACCCGCTTCGGCAACGGCGACCCGATCGGCGAGGACGTCGTGCAGTTGCTCAACGAGGTGTACGAGGAGCACACCGTCCGCGAACCGTGGCAGGCGGGCGACCTCCTGCTGGTCGACAACGTCCGCACCGCGCACAGCCGGGACGCCTACGAGGGCCCGCGCGAGGTGCTCGTCGGGCTGGCCGACCCGGTACGACTTTCCGACTGCTCGCTCGCTTCCGAGGGGAAAACCCAGTGACCACGCAATCTTTCACCGCCGAATCCGCGCCCGCGGGTCCGGGCGCGGTGCCGCCGTTCGCGGTGATCTCCGGCGCCCAGGTCCAGCAGGCGCTGGCCGGGCGCGAACGGGAGGTCGTCGACCTCGTCGAGACCGCCTACCGGGTGCACGGCACCGGCGATTCGGTGAACCCGCCGTCGTATTTCCTGCGCTTCCCGGACCGCCCGGCCGACCGGATCATCGCCCTGCCCGCCTCGCTCGGCGGGGACACGAACGTCGCGGGCGTGAAGTGGATTTCCAGCTTCCCGGGCAACGTCGCCGCCGGGATCCCGAGGGCGTCGGCGGTGCTGATCCTCAACGACCTCGCGACCGGGTATCCGTTCGCCTGCCTGGAAAGCTCCATCATCAGCGCGACCAGGACCGCCGCGTCAGCCGCGCTCGCCGCGGACTGGCTCAGCCGGACGCGGGAACGGCCCCGGCGCGTCGGGTTCTTCGGCGTCGGCCTGATCGCCCGCTACATCCACACCTTCCTCGCCGGCACCGGCTGGGAGTTCGACGAGATCAACGTGCACGACCTGCACGCCGACAGCGCCGCCGGGTTCCGCGGCTACCTGGAGCAGTCCGGGTTCGCCGACGACATCAGCGTGCACGACACGGCCGAAGGCCTGATCCGCGACAGCGATCTGGTGATCTTCGCGACCATCGCCGGCGAGCCGCACGTGCACGATCCCTCGTGGTTCTCGCACAATCCGCTGGTACTGCACGTTTCCTTGCGCGATCTGGCACCGGAAGTCCTGCTGGCGTCAGCGAACCTCGTCGACGATGTGGACCACTGCCTCAAGGCCAACACTTCGCCGCATCTGGTCGAGCAGCGCACCGGCAGCCGGGATTTCCTGCTCGGCACCCTGGACGACGTGCTGACCGGCCGGATCAGCCCGCCCGCCGACCAGCCGCTGATCTTCTCCCCGTTCGGGCTCGGCGTCCTCGACCTCGCGGTCGGGGCCTTCGTCCACGAGAGAGTGTCCGGCACCGGCGGACTGCACGTCATCGAGGACTTCTTCCACGACCTGCGCCGGTATGGCTGAGCGCCGTCCGCCCCTGAGCTTTTTCTGACGAGGAGAAAAACCGTGCCAGTCATCACCGTTCCCGAAGCCTTCAACGAGGAGGCGCTGTACGTCGACCTCCGCTGGAGTTTCGGCTATTCGCTCTTCCTCAAGTGCGAGGGCTTCAACTTCGCCGGCTCCATCAAGCTGAAGGCCGCCACCGAAATGGTCGACGCGGCCGAACGCGACGGCCTGCTGCGGCCGGGCTCGATCATCGTCGAGTCCTCTTCGGGCAACCTCGGCGTCGCGCTGAGCATGATCGCGGCCAGCCGGGGGTACAAGTTCCTGTGCGTCACCGATTCCCGCTGCAACCTCGCGACGCGGCGCGCCATCGAGGCGCTCGGCAACGAGGTGCACATCATCACCGAACCCAGTCCCGAGGGCGGTTTCCTCGGGGCGCGCATCGACCACGTGCGCATGCTGTGCGCGTCGGACGAGCGCTACGTGTGGCTCAACCAGTACACCAACCCGGACAACTGGGGCGCGCACTTCCACCGGACCGGGCCGGAGATCGCCGCCGCGTTCCCCGCCCTCGACGTGCTGTTCGTCGGCGCGGGCACCACGGGCACCCTGATGGGCTGCGCGCGGTTCTTCCGGCAGTGGCACCGTCCGGTGCGGATCGTCGCGATCGACAGCGTCGGCTCGGTCACCTTCGGCGGCCCGGCTGGTCGGCGGATGCTGCCGGGTCTCGGCACCAGCGTGCGCCCGGCGATTCTTGACGAGTCCTATGTGGACGACGTGGTCCTTGTCGAGGAACCGGATTCGGTCCGGGCGTGCCACCGCTTGGCGCGCAACGGATTCCTGTTCGGCGGCTCGACCGGGACGGTCGTCAGCGGAGCCACCAGCTGGCTGTCCGAACACGACGCGCACCACCTGACCGCGGTGGCCATCGCCCCGGACCTCGGCGAGCGGTACCTCGACACCATCTACCAGACCAACTGGCTGCAGGGCATCTACGGAGAGGACGTGCTTTCCCCGCAGCCCCGCCAATCCGTTTGATCCGTTTGACCAGCGCGGGCGGCGTACCGGCATCCCCCGGTGCGCCGCCACCCGGCGGGGTCAGACCTTCTTCTGCCATTCGTCCCAGCTGAAGCGCCAGTCCGTCCAGCCGTCGCCGGGTTTGAGGTCCGCTCCGGTGTCGGTCACCGTCACGACGTCCCCGCGATGGGAGTTCTCGTAGAACCACTTCGCGTTCTCCACGCTGACGTTGAGGCAGCCGTGCGAAGTGTTGGAGTGCCCCTGCTGCCGGACCGACCATGGTGCGGAGTGCAGGAACTGGCCCGAGTTGGTGAGCCGCAGCGCGTATTTGACCGTGGTGCGATAGCCGCCCGGCGCGTCGGTGGGCACGCCGTACGTGCTGGAGTCCATTGTGTACGGGGACTGCACGGTCATGATCAGCATGGTGCCCGAAACGCTGCGCGCCGACGGCTTGCCGAGGCTGACCGGGGACGTCAGGACGAGCTGGCCGTCCTTGTACGTCCGCATCTGCTTTTCGTTGTCCGACACCTTCGAGATGATCGACGCGCCGGTCTTGAAGCTGATCTTGCGGTCGGCCTTGCCGAACACCCCGTTGCCGAGCGCGCGGCCGGCGATCTTGATGTCGAGCGTGATCGTGGAGTACGCGGGCCAGTATTCCTTGGTGCGGTAGTGCACCTCGTCGTCGCCGAACCAGCGCCACGCTCCGGTCGCGGGCTTGTCGGAGGTGACGGTGAGCATCTTTTCCGCGGCGGCCTTGTCCGCGACCGGCGCGGAGAACTTGATCGTGATCGGCATGCCGACGCCGGTGGTCTCGCCGTCGAGCGGGATCACCGACGGGTACGCCTGCGCCTTGGCGGTCGCCGTGGTGAAGGTGCTGGTGCGGGTCACCGGATTGCCGTCCGCGCCGGTAGAGCGCGCGGTGAGCGTGTACTTCGTGCCGTATTCCAGGGGCTTTCCGCTGCTCCAGCGCTGCTTCGCGGCGTCCATCTCGCCGGGTACCGGAGTCCCGTCCGCGGCCGCGAGGGTGACCTCGTTGAGCGTGGAACCTCCGGCCGCCGCCGTGACAGGTTCACCGGGCGCGACGTCGTTCGAGCCGTCCTTCGGCCCGAGGTCGAGGGTCGCGGGCACCGGGGCGGCGCTGGTCTTCTGGTCGTTTCCGGCGGCGGGGCCGGGCTCCGGTGCGGACGTGCACCCCGCCGTCAGCGCCAGCCCGGCGAGGATCCCCGCGATGATCTGCGTTTTTCGCCCCAGCACCTGATCTGCCCCCGTTCGCGATTACTAACGGACATAGTAGTCATAGCGGTCAGGCGTGGAGCAGGGCGGGAGCCGCCGTCCATGCTCCGGCGACGATCAGGGTCGCGGCCGTGCTCACCGGGAGTAACGCGGCCGTCGCGAGGGCGAGAATGCCGGTTGCCGCGTGGCCGCGGGCGAGGTGCTCGAGCCTGAGCGCGGTGGCCGCCGAACGCACCGGGTGCATCCGGTGCAACGCCGCGCTGACCGTCGCCGGTCCGTGTCGACGGCCGGCCGCGGCGTCCGCGCTCAATTCCACCGCGGCGGCAACGAACTCCGGCGACTGCCGAGCCAGCGGAACGAACGGCAACGCCGCCGACACCGCGTGCGCGAAGCCGACCAGCCGATGGTGCCGTCCGCGCAGATGGGACCGTTCGTGGTCGACCACCGCCGCGAGTTCCGGCTCGGAAAGGTCCCTCGCGAGCCCTTCGGAAAGCACGACGAGATCAGGTTTTCCGGCGATGCTGTAGGCGAACTTCTCCTCCGACGGCAGCCACCAGACACCCGCACTGGCCCGGCACACCATCGACAATTCCGCGAAATGCCTGTCATGCAATCGAAGCTGACGCCGGTACCGGCGGATCGAGGCCAGCGCGAACGCTCCTGCCGCACCCAGCGCGAGCAGCGCGCCGGACACGCCGACCACCTCGTCCAGGTGCAGCACTTCTTGGTGGCGCAAGGTGTCGAGCCGCAGCCATGCGACCAACCGCCGCGCCGCCTCGTGCCCCGGCCCGAACGCCGTCGCCACCGCACCGGCTCCGGCGGCGATCATGCTGCCCAGCAACAGAATCCACGCGGCAAACCGCAGTCGCGCAGGCATCCGCGCCCGCAACACCCAACGCAGGAGGAGCGGTCCGCAGAAACCCACCACCGCCGCAGTCACGACGAGCGCCGCCGAGACGATCACGAGCGCTTCCGCAACCCGCGCCGCAATGCCGCCCGCTCGCCCTCGGACGCCGACTGCGCGAAATGCAGCAGCACTCCTTCGGGATCGCCGACGTCAGCGAGCAGATTCCGCATCGCCCGAGCCGCGGCTTCCTCGCGCGAGAGCGTCGGCGTGTAGCAGTAGGCGCGGCCGCGCTTTTCGCGTGCCACCCAGCCCTTGCTGTGCAAATGATCGAGCACGGTGAGGACCGTCGTATAGGCCAGGTCCCGGTTCAGCTCCTCCAGCACTTCGCGGACCGTGCGCGCTTCGCCCGCGCGCCACAAGACGTCCATCGCCGCCGATTCCAGCTCGCCGAGTCCTTGCACGCCACGCATCCTAGGGCTCGATCATTCCGGTTCGTCCCCGCTCTCCCCCTCGCTTTCCGGAGAGCGCCGGGCCGGATCGCGGGCCTGCGCGACGCCGATCGCGGTCAGCAGGATCGCGAGCACCACGAGAATTGCCAGGAGCGTCCAGCCGCCCGCGGACGAAGCCGCGGCCAGATTGGCTTGCATGCGGGTCCTTTCGTTCGCGGACTCAGCTGCGCCCGGTGAACCGGTAAGTCGGCCCGTGCGATCCTTCGCAATGCTCGGCCCGGTCCTCGTCGACGTGGTCCACCTGCAGCGTCGTGTGGTCCAGCCGGTGCCGGGACCGCATGATCTCCTCGATCCCGGCCCGCACCGCGTGGCAATCCGCCGCGGGCCGCACCAGCACGTGCGCGGACAACGCGGGCTCGCCCGAGGTGATCTGCCAGATGTGCAGGTCGTGCACCTGCACCACGTCCGGTACCGACGCCACCTGCTCGCCCACCGCCTCCGGATCGATCCCCGCGGGCGCGGCCTCCAAGAAGATCCGGCCGGACTCGCGGACCAGCCCCCAGCCCGCCTTCGCCATCAGCGCGGCGACCACCAGCGCCGCGATCGCGTCGGCGCGGGCGAACCCGGTCAGCCACACGATCGCGCCGGCCACCGCGGTCGCGATGAACGCGTACAGGTCGTTGAGGATGTGCTGGAACGCGCCCTCGACGTTCAGGCTCGACCGGTTCGCCCGGCTGATGCACCAGCTGGCCGCGACGTTCACGACAATCCCGGCCAGCGCCGTCACCAGCACCAGCGCGCCCTGGACCTCCGGCGGATCGATCAGCCGGGTCACCGCCTCGTAGAGGAACCACGCGGTCAGCAGCAGCAAGGTGATCCCGTTGGCCTGCGCGGACAGGATTTCCGCGCGCTTGAGCCCGTAGGTGAACCCGCCCTTCGCCGGACGTGCCGCCAGCCGGATCGCGACGAGCGCGAGCACGATCGACGCGGCGTCGGTGAGCATGTGGCCCGCGTCGGTGATCAGCGCGAGCGACCCGGCGATCAGGCCGACGACCAGCTCGACCGCCATGAACCCGACGATCAGCACCAGCGCCCGCACCAGCCACGTGCGGTCCGCGCCCGCCGCGACCCCGTGGCCGTGGCCGTGCCCCGTCTTGTGCTCGCTCACCCCGCACCATCCCCGACATATAGTGAAACGTGCATGTATTGTGGCGCACGCTCCGGCCCGACGTCCACCCGAGGTCACCCGCCCGGTTCGATCCGCACGCCGAGCCCCCGCAGCCAGCGCAGCGGATCGGTCTTGCGCTCCCCCGCCGTCCAGACCTCGAAGTGCAGATGCGGCCCCGTCGACTGCCCGCGATCGCCCACCTCGGCGATCACCTGCCCGGCCGCCACGCGCTGCCCGGCGGAAACCGAGTACCGGTTGATGTGCCCATACACCGTGACCGTTCCGTCCTCGTGCCGGACGCGCACCCACAGCCCGAACCCGCTCGCCGGACCGGCCTCGATCACGGTCCCGGCGAGCGGAGTCCGGATCGGGGTGCCGATGGCGTTCGCTACGTCCAGGCCGTAATGGGTCGTTCCCCAGCGACCGCCGTAGTTCGAGGTGATCGTGCCGGTCACCGGCGCGTACGCGCGGGGTTCTTGACGAGCCTTCTCGCGCTCCTCTCGCTGAAGCCGATCGTCGCGGGTTTTGACCGCGGACTTCAACACCGCCAGCTCCGTCTCCGGCGGACGCGCGGCGATGGGCAGCACCTCATGCCCCGCTGTCACGGGCGGCAGTTCGCTTTTGCGCTCGACTGGAGCCGCCCGCGCAGCCGCGGCGAAAGCCGCCCCGCCCGCGAACCCGGCCAGGACGAGCCCCGCCCCCAGCCCGCCGCGAGCACCAGCGGAAACCCGGCTCGAACGCCGCCTGCGGGCACCCGTCATGGTGTTCCTCTCGCCGGACCATGTACTACGCCGGATAGTAGATCACGCCGGTGTCAGTACGCGGTGAGCCCGCCGTCCACCACCAGTTCGGTTCCGGTGACGAACGAGGATTCGTCGCTGGCCAGGAAAAGCATCGCGTGCGCGACCTCGGCGGGACTGCCCGCGCGGCGCATCGGCGTGCGGACGATGTCGGGCTGCCGGTCGCCTTGCTCGTCGAGCAGGTCCTGGATCATCGGCGTGGCGATCACGCCCGGATGCACCGAATTGACCCGGACCCCACGCGTCGCGTACTCGACGGCGGCGGTCTTGGTCAGCAGCCGCACCGCCCCTTTGGACGCCTGGTACGCGGCCGCCGCGCCGCTGCCGACCAGGCCCAGCACCGAGGAAGTGTTGACGACCGATCCGTTGCCGGAGGCGCGCAGCAGCGGCATCGCGGTCTTCATCCCGAGCCAGGTCCCGGTCTGGTTGACCGCGATCACCCGGTCCCAGGCCTCCGGCGTGGTCTCCTCGATGCCCGGCCAGTCCACGATCCCCGCGACATTGACCAGAACGTCGAGGCGGCCGAACCGCTGCCGGGTCCGTTCGATCGTGCCGCGCCAGTTCTCCGGCGAGGAGACGTCCAACCGGTCGGCCAGGACCTCGGTCCCCAACCGCTGAGCGAGCTTCTCCACCGCCGCTTGATCGACATCGGTGACGACCAGGCTGGCCCCCTCGCGCGCGAACAATTCCGCGGTGGCCTGTCCGATACCGCCGGTCGCTCCGGTGAGCAACACGACCTTGCCGCTGAGCCGCATGGGATAATCCTTTCGTCGGGCGGAAATCAAGCCGCGGTGTAGCCGCCGTCGGCAGCGACGACCGCGCCGGTGACGAACGCGGACCGCGGCGAAGCCAGAAAGCCGATCACCTCGGCGATTTCTTCCGGCTGCGCGACCCGGCCGAGCGGATGGGCGTCGCCGAAGGACCGCAGATACTCCCGGCTGTCAGCGCGGAAAGTGTCGAGCAGATCGGTCTCGATCACGCCCGGGGCGACAACATTCGCGCGAATTCCGTGTGGAGCGCCTTCCAAAGCGAGCACCTTCGTCAATTGCGCCAGCGCTCCTTTGGACGCGCTGTACGCCGCCGCTTCGGCCAGCCCCACCGTGGAAGCGAACGAGCCGACAGTGACGATCGCTCCCCCGCCGTTGTCGCGCATCACCCGAAACGCCTCTCGCGCATGCAGAAACGCGCCGCGAGCGTTGACGGACATCACTTCGTCCCAGTCGGCCGCGGTCGTCTCGGTGAGAGGTTTGTTCACCGAACGACCAGCGTTGGCGACCAGGATGTCGAGCCTGCCGAACCGCTCGAGCGCCGCGGCCGCCGACCGCATCGCGACGTCCTCTTCGGACACATCGCCGACCAGCACGGCCACGCCGTTCTCGTCGGCGAGCTGCGCCACCTCGGGCCGGATATCCGTGGCCAGCACTCGCGCCCCCGCGGCGTGCAGCCAAGCGACCGTCGCCGCACCGACCCCGCGCGCGGCACCAGTGACCAGCGCGACCTTTCCCGCCAGTTCTTTCGTCATGCCGCCCAGTCTCGGCGGCAACGGATCTCGCTGACAGGACGTGCCACACCCACCCAGCCGCCGCCTACGCTGGTCCGCATGGGCAGTACGGAACTGGGCGACTTCCTGCGGGCACGCCGCGCACAACGCTCCCCGGAGGACGCGGATGTGCGCTATTCCGGCAGACGCAAGGTCGCGGGCCTGCGCCGCGAGGAAGTCGCCGTGCTCGCCGGAGTGAATGTCGATTACTACGCGCGCTTGGAACAGGGCCGCGAAACCCGCCCGTCACCGCAGGTCCTCGACGCCCTCAGCCGCGCATTGGACCTGGACCCCGACGCCCGCGAACACCTGCACCGCCTCGCCGGCGCCGCCCCGCCCGACCTGCCGTCCCCGGCGCCCCAAACCGTGAGCCCCGAACTGCGGCAGCTCATGGACAGCCACCCGCACGCACCCGCGTTCGTGCTCAACCGCGTCCTGGACATCCTGGCGGCGAACACCCTCGCCGACGCGCTGTTCTCCCCATTCCGAACGGCCGACAACCTGGCGCGCATGACCTTCCTCGACCCGGCGGGGCGGCAGTTCTACGCCCGCTGGGACTGGACAGCCCAGGCCACCGTGGCGAACCTGCGCGCGGCAGCGGGAGACCCGGCCCTGCCGGGATTGGCCGCGGAACTCAGCGAGGGCAGCGACCAGTTCCGGGCGCTGTGGGAGACCCATCAGGTGCGCGGGAAGACCCGTGAGCCCAAGCAGCTCGTGCATCCGGCGGTCGGGCCGCTGACGCTGACCTATCAGGCGTTCGATGTGCGCAGCGCGCCTGGACAGCAGTTGATCGTCTATCAGGCCGAGCCGGGGAGTTCGAGTGCGGACGCGCTCGCGTTGTTGCGGAGTGTTCCGTTACCGGCGCGCCGATAGCCTGATCACAGACCGACCTCAGCAGGCGGTTTTTCGGAAAGAACCCGCTTCGCCCAACGGAGCACGAAGTGGCCTGCGACAGCGAGCACGACCCCGCTCGCCACGACCAGCCAGACCGGCGCGCCCGCGTTCAGCACAGCGATCACCACGAACGCGTCCAGCAGCGCAACCAGAGTGAACCCGACGTGTTCCACGTATGCGGGAGACGACAGCTGGCCAGCGCGCCGCATACGCCTGGCAAGAACGCCTCGGACCACGAGCACCACGGCCAGCACCACGAACGCGCTCAACAGCACGCGGCCGCCCGAGGGCAGCACGGTCCATTCAACCGCCACCGCCAGCGCCAAGAACACCGTGGTGGCGGTCAGCGAGACAAGGTACGTGTCGAAGAACCGCCCCGCGCGCAGCAGGGCGACCGTGCCTGCCACCAGCGCGATCACGCCGGCCGCGGCATGCAGAGCGATGAAGACGGAGTGTGCCATCCGCTCGACCTTCCACTGTGGGATGTCTCCAGTCTCGACCTCCCACTGTGGGATGTCAACCGGTCGCCGCAGGGCTCCGGCGGACGACCGGGCTGGCACAATGACGGGCCCGACTCGAAGATCAGGAGCATGGATTGGGCGCCCACAAGGTCAACGCCACCGAAGCGTCGCTGCTCGGCTTCCTGCACGCGGGGCCGATGACCGGCTGGGATCTGGTCGCGGCCGCGCAGCAGCGGATCGGGGCGTTCTGGTCGCTCACCCAGAGCCAGGTGTACCGGGAACTCGCGGCGATGAGCGAGGGCGGCCTCATCGAGGCGGGCGAGCAGGGGTCGCGGGCCCGCCGCCCGTACCGCCTCACCGACGCGGGCAGGCAGGCCTTCGAAGACTGGTGCGGCAGCGAACTGGCCGCCGAGAACATCCGGTTCCCGTTGCTGCTCGTCGTGATGTTCGGCCGGGACGTGCCCGGCGGCAGGCTGGCCGAGATCATCGCCGAGCACCGGAAGATCCACGCCGAACGACTGGCCGAGTATGAACGGTCGCGCGCCGCGGTCCCGGAGGAAGAACGCGACCCGTACGCGATGGCCACGCGCGATTTCGGAATCCGTTACGAGCGCGCGGTCCTCGAGTGGTTCGCGGCGCTGCCGGACGTCATCACCGGCGAAGATCGGCGATGAGCACGTCCAGGTGCGGCCGGAAAGCAGCCGACCGCAACGGCGGCACTGAACGGCACCTGCCGCATTCCCTCGCCCTGAATCCAAGTGCGTTTCCGACTCTACTCGCGAAACACACCGGCTGGACAAGGTTGCGAACCACTTCGGCGGCGGTGCGCTCGAGATCTCGGCCTATTCGCTATGGGCGGCCAGGTCAAAGACTGGCGTGCTTTGTCCTCGCGGCAAGGCGTGCGGCGTAAACCCGCCCGCACTTCCGCGAAACCAACCCGCGCCAGCATTCACGTCTGCACGACAAGTTGTGCGGCGCAAGCCCGCCCGCACTCCCGCGCAATAGACCGCGCCGTTGTTCGCGCCCGCACTCCTGCGAAACCAACTGCGTCGACATTCACGTCCGCACGACAAGTTGCGCCGCGCAAGCCCGCCCACACTCCCGCGCAACAGAGTGCGGCGTTGTTCCCGCTCGCACTCCCGCGAACCAACCGCACCAGCGTTCCGTCCGCACGACAAGCTGCGCGGCGCAAACCTGCCCGCACTCCCGCGCAACAGACCGCGCCATTGTTCCCGCCCGCACGGCAAGGCGTGCGGCGCAGACGGGCCCGTGTTCCCACAAAGCAGGCCCGTCCGCTCCGCACGCCGGCCGCCGGGGCGCGCAGCGGTGCCCGAGCGCACCGTTCGCGCGCGCGTGCACCGGCGGCCTCCGGCCGGGGTCGCGCCGCCCGGGGGAAAGCGGCGCGGGCCCGGCCAGGGCCTCAGCGAGGGTTACTTCGTGACGATCTTCTGGCCGACCAGGATCAGGTTCGCGTCCGGGATGAACTTCTGGTTCAGCTGCTGCAGGTGCTGCCAGCCGCCGTCCACGTTGAGGTTCTTCGCGATTCCGGAGAGGGTGTCGCCGGCGGCGACGGTGTAGCTGCCGTCCGGGTTCGAGGTCGGCGCGGCGTGCTTCGGCGCGGACTTGACCTTCGCCTCGGACTTGACCTTCGTCTCGGCCTTGACCTGGACCTTCGGCTTCGCGGCCACGGCCTCGACCTCGGCGGAGCCGCCGGAGGTGTCGCCGCCGAAGTTCGCGTAGCCCGCCGGGCCCGAGCCGCCGCGGCACTGCCACGGGGCCGAACCCTGCTTCGCGTAGATCCGGTCCGCGACGATCTGCTGCTGCGCGGGCGTGGCCTTGTCGGCCGTCGGGGCGAACTGGCCGCCGCCGTTCGCGAGCCAGGTCTTCGTGACGATCTGGAACAGGCCGGCGGGGCGGCCCGCGCGCTGGCCCGCGGCGGTGTTGTTGACCGCGGTCGGGTTGCCGCTGCTCTCGCACTTGACGATGCCGGCCTGCCCCGGGAAGGCGTTGGCCGTGCCCGCCCCGGCGAGGCCGATGCCGCCGAGGGTGGCGCCCGCGAGAGCCGCGGTCGCGCCGGTGCGCTGGAGGACTGTCTTCGTCTTGCTGGGTTTGCTGTGCCGTCCCACGGTAGGTGGGCTCCTTCGCTGTCACACCGCACGACCGTCCTCGTGCCTGGGTCAGGCAGCGAGCCGCGACGGTCCGCGGCGGCTTCGGGTCGCTGATCCTCGGGGTAGATCGCAGGTCACCGCAAAAGCTCGAGAAGATTACGAAACGGAAACAGCAGGTGTACAGAGGCAGTGGGATCGGCCACAGATCGCCTCGGCGCGTAGCAGCCAGACGACAGTCTGTCACACCCCAGGCGGCCTACTTGGTAAATAGTTCACAGCCCAACGGCAACGTTTTCCCTTGAACTATGAGCCACAAGTGGCACCAAACAGCGACGTTGGCAAGTTTCACACTCTCAACTTCGCGTGATAGTTCCCGGCCAACTGATCGTTATGTTTGAGATAAACACGGCTTCGTCACCCCCGTTCACTCCCCGCTACGGCACCCGGCCCGACCGGCACGCGTCCCGCCGGACCAGGCCCGCTCCCCCGGACGCACCCCGCCTTCCGCCCTCCCGCCGTGGTCTGAACCAGTACCGCACCGGTCCAGACCATCCCCCTGGTCTGGACCACCCCGCCGGACGCCCGGCCGAACCCGCCGCCGAAAACGCAGCCCGCTGCCCATCCCCCGCGGAAAACGGCGCCCGCAGCCGGACCCGGCGGCGAAAACGTCAGAAACAACCCGGCGACCTCGATATTTCTCCTGCCCGACATATCCCCGAACGCCTTCGGCAACCGTCCCGAAAACATCCCACGATGCGGTCCGCGGTCGCCGATTCACACGCCGGAAACAGAGCGTGAATATTCACGTTCCGTTTCGCGGAACCGCGAACACCGTTGCCGCTTCAGTCGTTCAGCCCAGCGCGGCGAACTCCGCGAAATCGCCGCCTTCACTCTCCTGGCGCATTGCCTTGCCTAATATCGGCCGATTCTTTTCTTTCCGCAGCCAAGCCCGGCGCGCCCCCGGCCGACGCGCCGCTGCGGCGGAACCGGCTGCGCTACGCTGTGCCCCGCGGTATTCCAGTGAGGTCAACCGGGGAGGGCGGCGCTCAGCGCGGCCCTCCCTCGCCTCTGCCCGCGAAAAACCGTTTCCTTCCTCGCCGGCCGTTTTCGGCGGTCCGCGAATCCCTGCGAAAAAGAGGAGGAGTGCATGACGAACTCGACGCCGGACACGCCGCGCGACGTCGACCGTACGCATCCGCGAGCCGGCACCGAGGCGGGCTGTCCCGAGGAAGGCGCCGCACTACCGCAGAAGCCGAGAGAACGGCTGCTCCGTTTATTCGAGGAGAACGGCCCTCGACGACTCTCCGCGAGCACCCGGCGGGAACGATTCGCCCCGAAGGTCTTTGTCCATTGTGGAGCCAAAGACAACGGCCCTTCCGCCGCGCACCGAGGCGGACCCGGCCGCCCCACCACCACTGCCAGGGGAGAACAGGCCAGATGACCACCCTCGAGCATCCCGCGCCGCTCACCGGCCCCGCCGTCTACTGCGATCTGCCCGGCCCGCGTTCGGCCGAGTACCTCGCCCGGCAGGACCGCCGCGAGCCGCTCCCCCGCGGCGGCCCGCGGCGGCTGCCGATCGCGATCACCGAGGGTTCCGGCAGCTTCGTGCGCGACGCCGACGGCAACGTCTTCATCGACTTCCTCGCCGGGGCGGGCGTGCTCTCGCTCGGGCACAACCATCCCGAACTGGTCGCGGCCATGACCGCGCAGCTGAGCAAGCTGACCCACGCGCTCGACTTCGCGACCCCGGTCAAGGACGAGTTCTCCGAGGCCCAGCTCGCGATGCTGCCCGAGGCGCTGCGCTCGCGGATGAAACTGCACTTCTGCGGGCCTGCCGGGACCAACCCCGTCGAAGCCGCGCTGAAACTCTGCAAAACCGCGACCGGACGCGGCGGCGTCGTGTCGTTCCAGGGCCGGTTCCAGGGCGGCGCGCACGCCGCGCTGGGCCTGACCGGCCGGCCGCGACCGTCCGCGAATCCCCTGACCGGCACCCAGTATCTCCCGTACTCCTCGTGCCCCCGCTGCCCGGCCGGGCACGATCCGGCCGCGTGCGCCGCGGACTGCCCGGACCAGCTCGAACGATCGCTGCACGACCCCGACGCCGGGCTCCCGCTGCCCGCGGCGGTGGTGCTCGAACTGGTGCAGGGCGAGGGCGGAGTGGTCCCGGCCCGGGCGGATTTCGTGCACCGGGTGCGCGAGCTGACCCGGGAGCTGGACATCCCGCTGATCGTCGACGAACTGCAGACCGGCTGCGGCCGGACCGGGACCTGGTTCGCCTTCGAGCGCTACGGCATCGAACCCGACGTGATCGTCGCGTCCAAGGCGCTCAGCGGAATCGGCTCGCCGGTCTCGCTGATCATCTACGACGAGCGCCTCGACAACTGGGCCCCGCGCACGCACACCGGCGCCTTCCGCGGCAATCAGCTCGCCTTCGCCGCGGGCGCCAGGGCGATCGAGGTCGTCAACCGCGACAGCGTGCTGGACAACGTCGTCGAACGCGGATACCAATTCGAAGAGCTGTTGTCCCCGCTGGCCAGCCACCCGTGGGTGACCGACGTGCGCGGCACCGGGCTGATGTGGGGCATCGAACTGACCGACCCGCGCACCGGAGGGCCGGCGTCGGAACTAGCGCTGGCCGTGCAGAACCACGCGTTGCGCCGCGGGCTCATCCTCGAACTGGGCGGACGCGGCGACAGCGTCGTGCGGTTGCTGCCGCCGCTCAACGTCACCGCGGACGTCGTGCGCACGGCCGCCGGGATCCTGCTGGCCGCGCTCGACACCGCGACCCGGGAGGCGCGCTAACCCGTCGGCTGCGCCACCGCCTCGGTTCCGGCGGTGGCGCGGCCGCCGTCTGTTCTACTGTTAGTACGGGTTTCCGGCGAGCGACGGCCAAAGACGTCTTCTGAGTAGGTTTTCGATCACCGGACCGACTGAGCCGCCCGGAATTCCCTTCGGCCGGACGCTCGCCAATACTACGGAAAGTAGCTCCGCAATTCGCACTGCGCGGGACGGGAAATGCGACTTCTTCCGCAGTGTGCGCAGAGTAACCTCCCCCAGCAAGGGGAGCCGGTGATCTTGCCGTTCCCGCCCGGAGAATGCGGTGCCCACCAGCGCACCGGCACCCGGGTCGAGCGGCGAAGATCACCGGCTGTCATTCACTCGAACGGGGCGTAGGGAAATCATGATCTAGTGCTGCTTGTCACCTTTTGCCAGACTGGGAACAACGCACCGTTTCGCCGGTGATTAATCGCCGATCGCGAACGTACGCACCGTTTCCAGGAGGCCTCGTCATGAGGTGTGACGGCACGACCCGAAAACACGCGAGCCGGACGGCTTGCTGGGTCGTGCGTGTCCTGTTCCTGGCGGGGACGGTCGCGGGCGGACTCCTTCTGACGTGGCTGATCTCGACCTCCTCCGCCGCGGCGGAGCCGATCCCGCCGACGCCGGACGTGCCTTCCCTGCTCTCGGACACCGGCGTCCAGCACATCGCGGACAGTGTTCCGCGTCCTGACGTAGCGGCGGTCGGCAAGAAAATCGTTGGCACGGTGGAGAAAACCGTCTCTCGTCTGGTGCGGACCGCGACTCCGGAGCCCGCACCGGTCATTGCCCAGCCACCCCGATCCGTCGTGCAGCCGAAGAAATCCGCCATCGCCGAACGACCGGCGAAATCGGCGGCGCGCGCGGCGGAAAAGGCCAAAGCACCGACGACCGCCGTCCAACGGCAGGCTCCCGTTACGAACGCCGCCCCGTCAGTCGCCCCGTCGGCCGCTCCGGTCAAATCGCCAGTTCGACGCACGATCCACCGGGCATCCGTACCCGAACACCTCACCCCCGCGCCGAAAACAAAGCACGCACACACCCCGACGATTCCGACGTCGCCTGGCGTATTCGTCTGGCAAAGCGGTTCGGCACCGGGCGGAGTACAGCAGCCGACGCGGTTGTCCGAGCCGACACCGGTGGCAATTCCGGCTCGTCCTGGCGACACGTCCTGCCCGGCGAATACGAACGCCCGTCCCGGATACGACCCGGACTAGCCCGGCTCGCTCCCCGTTTCCGGTAACAAGCCCCTTCTTCACGGGCTCTGAAGTCGTGCCCGAAATCTCCGTCCATCACAGAGAACAAAGGAATTCGTCATGCACATTTGGGTCAAGCGCGGCATGCAGACGGCACTCGTCTCGGGCGGCCTGTTCGTCCTCGGCACCGGGGTCGCCTCCGCCGCCGAAAGTCCGGACGCTCCGGCCAATCCGATCGACGCCGGGGTCACCGTGCCGATCGACATCGGCGACAACGTCCTCGGCACCCCGGCCGGGCAAACGAAACTGCCCGGGTACCAGGGCGAAGTCTCCACGAAAACGCTCACCAACCCGCTCCAGCAGGCTTTGAAGCCGAAGACGAGCAGCGCGGCGAAACCAGCGACCTCAGCAGCCCCGGCCGCCGCGAAGCCAACGCAAAAGACGGCGGCCAAGGCCGCGCCGAGCAAGGCCGCTCCCCCGAGCGATCCCTTGCGCGGCAACCGCGCGAACGCGGAACTGGCGGTCCCGGTCCAAATCGCGGGCAACGCCTTCGCCGCGGGCGGACCCGCCGAGGTCGACGGCTCGAACCATCACCAGACCTACCGCAACGACCACGACATCACCACCAGCGGCGCGGGCACCCCGCTGGGCGGAAACGTCGTCGACGCGCGCTGGGCGGTCCCGGTGCAATTCGCGAACAACGCGATCTCCTGGGCCGGCGCCGCGCGCACGAAGGGCGGCCGCGCCGAGCAAACCACCTCGACGACCGGGAGCGACACCACCGACGGCCGCGGCGGCACCGGGTCCGGCAACGTCCTGGCCGGGCAGTGGGCGACGCCGCTGCAGGTCACCGGCAACGCGGCGTCCTGGGGAGGTTCGGCCCAGACCACCGACTCGCAGGCGCACAACACCACCAGCTCCGGCGGTCCGATCTCCAGCGCCGGGAAGGACGGCACGCTCGCGGGCAACGTCGGCGCGGCACCGCTGGCGTTCCCCTGGGAATTCAACGGAAACGCCCCGACCTGGGGCGGTGTGTCCACAGTGGATTCCTCGGACACGACCGACACGGTGACCGCAGGCGGCACCAAGGAAGGGATCAACCACATCCCGTCCTACGTGCAGACCAACGGCGATCGCGGGACCGGCTCCGGCAACATCGTGCAGCCGCAGGGCGCGGGCATCGCGAACGTGGCCAGCGTCGCCGCCGCCTGGGCGGGCAAGTCCAGCACCGGCGGCGTGCACGGCAGCCCGCTGCCGGACCCGGTTCCGCTGCCCGGCTACCCGTTCCCGACCGGCAACCCGCTCACCGGCGGAATCAACCCCGCCGCGCCGACGCCGACCGGCCAGCCGACCCGTCCGGACGGCTCGCCGCTCTGGCCGGTCCCGATCCCCAGCCCGCAGCCGGTTTCGCCGGCGCACGCGCCGAAGTCGGCGTCCAGCTCGAAATCGACCGTCACGTCCGGCGGGTTCTCCTCCACCTCCGCGAAGGACGGCACGGGTTCGGGCAACATCGCCGACGCGCCGCTGGCGGTCCCGGCCGAGGTGTTCGGCGTCGCCGGGAACTGGGGCCTGGAGTCGTACGCCGGGCACGACAACACGTCCGACGTGAAGTCCGGCAGCGGCACCTACTCGAACGGCAACGGCGGAAAGCTGTCCGGCAACCTCGTCTCGGAGCCGGTCGCGGCCAGCCCGGACGTCTTCGGGTCGGGCGCCTCGTGGATCGGCAACAGCTACGGCCAGGCCACCAACACCAAGAACGTCCAGGCCGGCGGCTACGACGGCACCCAGGGCAACAACTCCGAGGGCTCCGGCAATATCGTCACCGCCCCGGCCGCGCTGCCCGCCGAGGTGTTCGGCGTCGGCGGTTCCTGGATCGGCCAGGGCGTCGGAGTCGCCGACGAGCACAAGAAGGTCACCGCCGGCGGCGACGGAAACACCAACGACGACAACGGAAAACTGTCCTCGAACGTCATCGCCGCCCCGCTTTCCGCGCCGACTCAGGTCTTCGGCGTCGGGGCCGCGTGGATCGGCCGAGGTGTCGGCGAAGCGAGCAACCACACCGATTCGAAGGCAGGCGGCGACTACCACGGCACCGGCGCGCTCGGCACGGTCGCCGGAAACATCGCGCAGGCCCCGATTTCCCAGGTCACCCAGGTCGACGGAGACGGAGCGGCGTGGGGCGGCTACGGACAGGGCGTGTCCGACAACACCACCAACTCCCGGGCAGGCGGCAAAAACCTCGCCGACGGCCGCGGCGGCACTCTGGCTGGCAACGTCGTCAACGCGCCGTCCGCCGGAACCGCGGGCGTCTTCGGCGTGGCCCCGGCCTGGATCGGCCGAGTGACCGGCGACGCGACGAACAACACCACCTCCACCGCGGGCGGCGACACCCACACCGCGGGCGACCGCGGCCAGCTCGCCGGTGACGTCGTGTCGGCCGAGGCCCTGCCGATCGCCCAGGTCTTCGGCGATTCGGCGGCCTGGGCCGGGATGGTCGACGGCAGCGCGGTAAACCACACCCGCGACACCTCCGGCGGCGACATCACCAGCTCCGGCACCGGCACGTCCGGCGTCGTGCAGGACGTGCCGACCTCCGAGGTGGCGCAGGTGTTCGGCGACTCGGCGGTGTGGGGCGGAGTCGCGAACGCCTACGGCGACAACGTCACGCACGGCAATTCCGGTGGCCACGTCGTCACGACCGGCCAGCACAACCAGACGCCGGTCGGCGCGGTCGGGCAGACCTACGGCGTTCACCCGGCGCTGCTCGGGCAGGCCACCTCGATCGTCCCGGAGAACGTCACGCAGGTGGTGGACGGGGACACTCCGGCGCAGCTGGACCTGCCGCTGAGCCCGTCGGCGTTGCCTGCCAACGGGATTCCGACCTTGCCGGGTCTGCCTGGCTGAGCCAAGCGGGGTGCCCGGGTCGCGCCGCCCGGGCACCCCGCCTACCCGGTCAGAAACTGAACCATTGCGAGGACACCAGCACCAGTCCCAGCGAGCACACGGCGACCACCACTAGTCCGAGCGCGGCCACGACCAGCGGCCGCAGCCCGCTGCGAGCCATCTGCCGCAGGTCGAAGTTCAGCCCGACCCCGGCGAAGCACAACAGGAACGCCCACTTGGACAGATTCCCCAGGTTCGCGACCTCCGCCTTGGTGAACACGTGCGCGGTCGCCAGCGCGGAAACCGCGATGAACCCCAGCACGAACTTCGGGAAGGTGCGCCACACAAAGCCCGCACGGCCCTTCACCCCACCAGCGACTGCCTTGCCACCGCGAGTCGACCAGTACGCCGCGTACCCGAGCACCACAAGACCGATCAACGCGTTCCGGGTGCTCTTCACCGCCACCGCGACGTCCTGCGCATGCGGCGAGTAAGCCGCCCCAGTCGCGGTCGTCTCCGCGGTGTTGTCCACCGCGAGTCCGGCCCACAGGCCGAATTCGGTGTCAGTCAGGTTCAGTGCGTGCCCGATCGCCGGGAAGGTGAACAGCGCGACCGCACCCAGCGCGAGGATCGCCGCGATGGCGTAGCCGGAATCCTCGTCGTCAGCGTCGATCGAGCCGCGCCCGGCGATGATGGCTGACACACCGCAGATCGACGTGCCGATCGCCAGCAGTGAAGACAGCTTCCCGCCGAGGCCGAAAGCCTTGCCCACCAACAGGATCACCGTCGTGGCCACGGCCATGTCGACCAGGATGAGCCCCAGGCTGAACCCGCCGAGCTTGGCCAGGTCGCCCAGCACGAAGCGGGCGCCGAGCAGGACGATGCCGGTCTTCAGCCAGAACTCGTAGGTCCCGACGCCGGGCCGGAACAGCGCGGGGATGCCGATCGTGTTGCGGATGACCAGTCCGAGGACGATCGCCCACAGCACGTATTCGATGTCCGGCAGCGCGGTCCCGGTCGCGTGGCCGAGGCTGCGCACCCCGTTCTGCGCCAGTGTTCCGACCACGCCGACCGCTGCCAGCAACAGCAGCCCCGGCACATACTTCACGACCGCGGGCACCGTGCGGCGGCCTTCCAGCGCGGCCGTCATTTGACGAGGAACGGGATCGTCGGCAGCACGCCGAACGCGGCCAGCGCCACCAGGACGGCCGCGACCAGCACCGCGGCCCAGTCGGCGCTGATCCGCGCGGCGCCTCGCGGCTTCGAATCGGGACTCATGACCGCAGGACTGTAGGCGGGCCGGCCGCGCCAGTCCGCCCCGTCCACCAGCTGAGAAACCTCCTTTGTGGACACCGGCGGAACAACACCGGCCCGCCGCCCACATCCTGAGCAGCAGTGCGGCGCACCCCGGATTCCGGCTACCTCTGGCACAAACGAATCGAGGGGGCCGTGCCCGCATGAGTTCACCGAAAACCTTGCACCTCGCCGTCGAACTCGACAGCGCTGGAGCACCTCCAGGAGCCGACCCGCACGTGCTGGCGGACGTCGTCGCCGACGCCGAGCGGGCCGGGTTCACGTTCGCCACCTTCGACGACGCGCCCGCCGGCGGCTTCCGGGTCGAGGCCACGGTCCGCGCGGCCTACTCCGCCACCTCGACGTCCCGGATCGGACTGGCCCCGACGTCGCACGTGCTGACCGCCGAACCGTTCCACCTGGCCGCTCAGCTGGCGAGCCTCGACCACGCCACGCACGGCCGCGCCGCCTGGATCGTCGGCACCGCCGCCACGCCCGAAGCGCTCGCGACGATCGGCCGCGCGCACCCGGACGACCTCCGGCAAGAGGTGGCCGACGTCGTCGAAACGATCCGGCGACTGTGGGACTCGTGGGAGGACGACGCGGTCATCAAAGACCTCGCCACCGGCCGCTATCTGGACCCGGACAAGGTCCACCACGTGGACTTCGAGGGGGAAACGTTCTCCGTCAAAGGCCCGCTGATCACGCCGCGACCGCCGCAGGGCAGCCTCGTCGTGCTGGCCGCCGAGGAGTTCGCCGACGTCGTCCGGCCGGACATCGTGCTCACCGACGACCTCCGCCACCGCGACCAAACCGCTCCCCTGGTGTTCGGCGAGCTGGAAGTCCGTTTCGACTCCACCGAGCCGTCGCCGAACGGCCGCACCCGCTACACCGGTTCCCCCGCCGGGCTGGTCACGTTGCTCGATCAGCTCGATCTCGACGGCGTGCGCCTGCACCCCGGCGCGAACGACCTGCCAGTCCTGAGCCAAGAGGTACTCCCGGAACTGCACCGGCGAGGCCTGCTCACCCCGCCGGAACCGGGCGCGACCCTCCGCTCGACGCTTGGCCTCCCGCGTCCCGAGAACCGATTCGCCGTGTCGTCGAAGGGAATCGCATGACCGCGCAGCTGCACCTCGGGGTCTTCTACACCGGCGTCGGACCGCAGTTCCTGTGGGACGACCCGTCGAACGCCGATCACACCGCGATCGAGACGTACGTGTCGGTGGCCCAAACCCTGGAACGCGGGCTGTTCGACGCGTTCTTCCTCGGCGAAGGCTTGCGGGTCCGGGAGAATCGCGGCCAGGTGCACGCCTTGGACGTCGCAGGTCGCCCCGACGCGATCACCCAGCTCAGCGCGCTGGCCGGGGCAACTACGAAGATCGGGCTGGTCGCCACGCAGAACACCACCTACAACTACCCCGCCGACCTCGCCCGTCGCCTCGCCTCGCTCGATTACGTCTCGGGCGGGCGGGCCGGGTGGAACATCGTCACCACCGACAATGCCTGGACTGGAGCCAACTTCCGCCACGGCGGCTGGCTTGCGCACGAGCGGCGGTACGAACGCGCGACCCAGTTCGTCGAGGCGGCGAAAGCCTTGTGGACCGGACCGGTCGAGGCGGACACCGATCTGGTGCGGCTGCGCGCCGAACCGACAGTCTCGCCGAGCCCGCAGGGTCGTCCGGTTTTGTTCCAGGCCGGCGACTCCCCCGGCGGCCGGGAATTGGCCGCGCGGCACGCCGACGTCGTCTTCTCCGCGAACACCGCCTACGACAAAGCGGCTGCTTACGCGGCAGACCTGCGGGACCGATTGGCCCGCCATGGCAGGCCAGCTGACGCGGTACGAATCCTGCCTGGTGCGTCGGTCGTCCTCGGTGATACGCCGACCGACGCCGCTGAACGCGCGGAGGAAATCCGCCGCCGCCAGATCAACCCGCAGCGCGCCATCGCGTTCCTCGAACAGTATTGGGGCCAGGACCTGTCGGCGTTCGATCCGCACGGGCCGCTGCCCGACGTCGAACCGGCCGAGGGCGAACTCGACCCGTCGCGCGGCACGATCTCGATCGAGCACCGCACCGGAAAGCTCGAACGCATCCAGCAGTGGCGCGAACTCGCCGAGGCGAAGAACCTGTCGATCCACCAGCTGGTGCAGGAGGTCGAACCGCGGCATCACTCGTTCGTCGGAACGCCCGCGCAGGTCGCCGACGAATGGGCGCGCTACGCGGCCGACCGCGTGGTCGACGGGTTCAACCTCACCCCGCACCTCGTCCCAGGGACGATCGACGAGGTGGTCGACCGGCTCGTGCCGGAGCTGCAGGACCGCGGCGTCTACCGCACCGAGTACACCGGCACGACCCTGCGCGAACACCTGGAGCTACCGTGAGGTTCCTGCTGATCACCCTGATCACGCACACCCCCGACCCGGTCACCGGGGAACTGGCCGCGCCGGACGCCCGGCTGCGCGAGGTCGTCGAAAACGCCGAACTCGCCGAGGAACTGGGCTTCGACGGCTACGGCGTCGGCGAACGGCACGAGCGGCCGTTCCTGTCGTCGTCCCCGCCGGTGGTGCTCAGCCACATCGCCGCCCGGACCCGCCGGATCCGGCTGTTCACCGCGGTCACGACGCTCAGCCTGCTCGACCCGGTGCGCGCGTTCGAGGACTATTCGATGCTGGACAACCTTTCCGGGGGACGGCTCGAACTCATCATCGGCAAGGGAAACGGCTCGGCGCAGCGCGAGCTCTTCGACGTCACGCCCGAGGACCAGTGGGACCGCAACGCCGAGGGCTACGAGCTGTTCCGCAAGCTGTGGCAGGCGGACCGGGTCACGTGGTCCGGGCGGTTCCGGCCGCCGCTCACCGCCGCGGAGGTGTGGCCGCGGCCGCTGCAGCAGCCGATCCGGATCTGGCACGGGAGCGCGACCAGCCGCGAATCCGTCGAGCTGGCGGCGAAACACGGGGATCCGCTGTTCTCCGCGAACGTCACCAACCCGATCGGCCCGTACGCCGAGCTGATCCGGCACTACCGGGAACGCTGGGCCTTCCACGGCCGCGACCCGGTTCAGGCGGTGGTCGGCGCGGGCACGGCCGGATTCCATCTGGCGAGCCGGTCGCAGGACGCGCTGGAGGCGTACCGGCCGATCTTCGAGGCGCGGCTGGCGCTTCAGCGCAAGCTCGGCCAGGAGGTGGTTTTCCCGACGCTGGAAGACTTCGCCGAGCGCAGCTCCGCGCTGATCGGCAGCCCTGCCCAGGTGACCGAGAAGGTGTTGCGGTACCACGAGCAGTTCGGGCACGGCGTGACGCATCTGTCCGCTGACCGCGACGGCCGGACACCGCAGGAACACCGTGCGGCACTGGAGCTTTTCCAGGCGGAGGTGGCGCCGGCGCTGCGGCGGGCGATAGCTGGACCGGCCTGGCCGTCGAGCTAGTACCGCTGGCCCGGCTCCAGCAACAACACCGCCAATGCGTCCGCACATCGTTGCGCTCGAGAGAGGAACCACGGCAACCGGTCATCCGTCAACGTGTCCGAAGTGGACCGAAGCGCCAACGCCGCGTGCACTCCGCCGACGGCCGAACACCGCAGGAACACCGCGCGGCGCTCGAACTCTTCCAAGCGGAGGTGGCACCGGCGCTGCGGCGGGCGATAGCTGGACCGGCCTGGCCGCCCAGCTAGTACCGCTGGCCCGGCTCCAGCAACAACACCGCCAATGCGTCCGCACATCGTTGCGCTCGAGAGAGGAACCACGACAACCGGTCATCCGTCAACATGTCCGAAGTGGACCGAAGCGCCAACGCCGCGTGCACGTGCCCGGAAGCACGCAGCACCGGCACCGCGATCGTCCGGACGCCGAACGCCGACTCCCCGTCGTTCAGCGCATAACCCGCTTCCCGGACGCGGTCCAGTTCCGCGCGCAGATCGGCTTTGTGCGTGATGGTGCGCGCGGTGTAGGCCGTCAGCGGCGGCAGCGCGTCCAGGTCGTCCTCGCCCGGCGGGGCCCACGCGAGCAGGACCTTGCCCAGCGCCGTCGAGTGCAGCGGGCGGCGCAAGCCGAGCCCGGCGGTGAGGGCGACGCTCGTGCCGGCCAGGATCACCGCGTCGGTGCCGCTGCGGATGGCCAGGTCGGCGGCGGTTCCGGTGGCCTTGGCGACCTCGGTGAGTTCGTCGGCGGCAAGGTGGATTCCGCGCTGGTAAAGCGAAAGCTGGCCGAGTTCGGCGACCGCGGGCCCGAGCCGGTAGCGCAGGCTGCCCTCCGCCAGCGCGAGGAATCCCGTCGCCGCCAGGGTGCGGGCGATCCGGTGCGCGGTCGAGACCGAAAGGTTCATCCGCCGCGCCAGTTCGGAGACGCCGAGATCGCCCGGGTTGTCCCGGAAGCACTGCAGCATGCCCAAGGCCCGGGTGACCGCCTGCGATCCGGCGGGCACGGCTTCGGCGGCGTTACCGGCTTTGCTCACCATGTGGCAAGTGTCGCACAGGTTCTCCGCACTAGTACCAGTAGTCGTCCGCAGATCTCTCATGATGTGGAAATAATTGTCGGCCCGGCACGGCTCGTGCGACGGTTCCGGCCGTCTCCCCTCCTCACCCGCTGGAGCAACTGTGCCCGCCCTGCCGGAAATCTGGTTCACCCGCTGTCCCGTGCCCACCGCGACCGGGATCGCCGCCGACCGCGGCGAACTGGCCCGCGAATTCGCACCGGACGGCATCCGCGTGCGCGCGCTGCAAGATCTGCCCGCCGACCAGCGGGACGCGCATTTCACCCACGAGCTGCCCGGCCTGTTCCGCGAGGGCGGCAATGTGCCGGCGCTGTGGGCCCGCTCGCGCGGCGTCGAAACCCGGCTGATCGCGTTGACGTGGATCGAAGAACGCCAGAACATCCTGGTGTGCGCGGACAGCCCGGTCGCCGAACCCGCGCAGCTGCGCGGACTCCGGCTCGCCGTGCCCCGCCACGAAATCGCGATCGACTTCTGGCGGGCGATGGCGTTGCACGGACACGCCGGGGCGCTGTCGCTCGCCGGGCTCACCCTCGCCGACGCCGACCTGGTCGACGTGCCCGGTTCCCCGATCGGCCAGTGGGAAGGCGAGCTGGCCGCGTTGCGGGACGGCCTCGTGGACGCCGTTTACGTCAAGGGCGCGGTCGCCGTCGAAACCGCGCGCCGGTTCGGGGCCAAGGTCGCGATCGACCTCGACGCCGCGCCCGATCGCCGCGCGCGGGTCAACAACGGCACGCCGCGGCCGGTGACCGTCCACCAGCGGCTGCTCGACGAGCACCCGGACGTGGTGACTCGATTCCTGGCGCTGCTGCTGGAATCCGCCGCGTGGGCCGCTGACCGGCCAGAGGACGTCGCTCGGATACTGCGCGCCGAAACCGGCGCGGGCGTCGAAGGCGTCACCGGCGCCTACCGTCCCGAAACCGCCGCGAACCTCGGGCTTTCGCTGTCCGACGAGCGGCTGTCCTTGCTCGAACAGCAAGAGCTTTTCCTGAGGCAGCAAGGGTTTCTCGAAAGCCCGGTGGAAGTGTCCGCCTGGGCCGCCCCCGAACCGCTGCTCGCCGCCCGCGCGCTCGCAGACCAGCGCGCGACCCCGCTCGTATCCCCGATCTCCCCCGGAGCCCGACCATGAGAATCCGTTCCCTCGCCCTGGCCGCCGCCGCGGTCCTCGCCTTCGCTGGAGTCGCAGCCTGCTCGTCCAGCTCGGCCGACGCGGGCACCGTGAAGGTCCGTATCCCCGACGACAGCAACTCCGGACTGCTCGCGGTGGGCCGCAAAGACGGCTCGCTCGCCGCCGCGCTCGCGAAGGTGCACGCCTCGGTCGAATGGACCGGCACCGCCGGGGCGTTCGCTCCCGCCGCACAACAGCTCGACGCGAACGCACTCGACTTCGCGTCCGGTTCGATCACTTCGGCGACCGCGGCGCTCGCGCAGAATCCCGGCTTCAAACTGTTTTCCGCCACCCAGCCGGACAAACTCGGCGAAGGCATTCTCGTCAAGAACGGCTCGCCGATCACGAATGTGCGAGACCTCATCGGCAAGAAGGTCGCGGTCTGGCACGGCGGGACGAGCGAATACCTGTTGCTGCAGGCGTTGCGGCAGGCCGATGTGCCGATCGATTCGGTTCAGCGGGTGTATCTGCAGCCCGGACAGGTCGCGCCGCTGTTCGCGTCCGGCCAGGTCGACGCGTGGTCGACGTGGGCCCAGTTCTCGGTTCCGCGACTGGCCGACGGGGGTTCCCGCTTCCTCGTGACCGGCGGCCAGGTCGGTTCGGAGAATTACGCGGTCTGGGCAGTGCGCACCGGATTCGCGGATCAGCACCCCGAAGTCGTGCGCGCACTGTACGACTATCTGCGCGCCGCCGGACAGCGTCAGCAGCAGGATCCTGGCTCGTTCCTGAACGTCAAAACCACTTCTGGACCGGAAGCTCTTTCCCCGGCGCAGAAAACCGTCGCGGAGTCGATCAACAAAGCGCTTTCGCCGACCGCCCCGATCGGCGCGGCAGAACTCGACCGCTTTCACAACGTCGCCCGATTCTTCGCCGATCAGCACATCACCAACGGTTTCTTCGACGTCAAGCCGTACGTCATCGACGTGACCTCCTTGCCCGGGAGCCCGAAGTGAGCACGGCGACCGAATTCTCCGTCACGTCGACGGCCGGGCTCGTCGTACCGGACGCCCCCGCGCCGCGCACCCGGCGGCGCGGACTCCGGCTCGCCCTGCGCGTCGTCGGCCCGCTGGTGCTGCTGCTCGCCTGGATCACCGGCTCAGCCACCGGCGTGCTCAGCCCGACGCTGCTCGCCTCCCCCGGTCAAGTATTGGCCGCCGTGGGCGAACTATGGACCAGCGGACAACTCGGCGACGCGCTGGAAGTCTCGCTCGCCCGCGCCGGAGCCGGGCTGGCCATCGGCGTGCTGGTCGGCCTCTCGCTCGGGGTCCTGACCGGATTTTCCCGGCTGGGCGAGGAATTGCTCGACTCGTCCGTGCAGTTGCTGCGGACTGTCCCGTTCCTTTCGCTGGTCCCGTTGTTCATGGTGTGGTTCGGGATCGGCGAAACCGCTCGGGTCGTGCTGATCGCGGTGGCGACGAGTTTCCCCATGTATGTCTCCACTTCCGGCGGAGTCCGCAACGCCGACCGCGGCCTTCTCGAAGCGATGCGGACGTTCGGAATGGGCCGGCTGGCTCTCGTGCGGGAAGTCGTGCTGCCGGGCGCGTTGCCGTCGCTGCTGTCCGGGCTGCGGTTGTCGATGACGCTCAGCGTGATCGCGCTCATCGCCGCCGAGGAGATCAACTCGACGGCGGGCATCGGGTACCTGATGTCGACCGCGCAGGAGTATTCGCGCACCGACGTGCTCACCGTGTGCATCCTGATCTACGCTGTGATCGGCCTGCTCGCCGACGGCGCGGTCCGGTTGCTGGAACGGCTGGTCATGCCGTGGCGGACCGTCGGACGGGGTGCCCGGTGAACGCGGCGGCCGTGCACCTGCGCGGGCTCGAGCGGCGGTTCGGCGACCGCGCGGTGCTGGACAGCCTCGACCTCGACATCCGCCGCGGCGAGTTCTTCGCACTGCTGGGCGCCAGCGGCAGCGGGAAAACGACCCTGCTCCGGTTGCTGGCCGGTCTAGACCGCCCCGACGGCGGAACAGTCCTGGTACCCCAGGTCCGCACGGTGGTATTTCAAGAGCCCCGGTTGGTGCCGTCGAAACGCGTGCTGGCGAACGTCACCGTCGGAATGCCGCGTGGCAGCGCCACCCGGCGGACCGGTCTGGACGCGCTCACCGAAGTCGGCCTCGCCGACCACACCGACGCCTGGCCCGCCACCCTGTCCGGCGGCGAGGCCCAGCGAGTCGCACTCGCCCGCGCCCTCGTCCGCGAACCCGAACTGCTGCTGCTCGACGAGCCGTTCGCCGCCCTCGACGCCTTGACCCGGCTGCGGATGCAAGACCTCGTCGAACGCCTGTGCCGCGTCCACCGGCCAGCCGTCCTGCTGGTCACCCACGACGTCGACGAGGCCATCCGGCTCGCCGACCGCATCGGCGTCCTGCGCGAAGGACGGCTGATCACTGACGAACGTGTCGGCCTGGACCGCCCTCGCGATCCGGCCGATCCCGCGTTCGCCGCGCTTCGTTCCCGCTTGCTCGCCGATCTCGGCGTGCACACCCTTGAGGAGACCTCCCCATGACCGTCCACATCGGAGTCCACCCGCACAACCCGTCCCTCTACCACCTCTCCCGCCTCGGCTTCCTCGAACAACTGCTGCGGCCGCTCGGCGAAGACGTGGAATGGCACCGAATCGGCGGCCTCGACACCGCGGCCGCGCTCGCCGACGGGCGGATCGACTTCGGCGGCACCGGTTCGACCCCGCCGCTGTCCGCACAGGCCGACGGCCACGACCTCGTCTACGCCGCCGTCTCCGCGCCACGGCCGGGCCACGGCGCACTCCTGGTGCGCGACGACATTCAGGCGGCGGACTTGAAGGGCCAGACCGTCGACCTCGCGATCGGCTCATGGCAGACCCACTTCGTCAGCAAGCTCCTGAGCAGCCAAGGACTCGATTACGGACGTGACATCACCGCGCGCCGAGCCGGACCGTCCTCCGCCGAAGACCTTCGCGAAGGGCGCGTCAAAGCATGGGTCGCCCAAGGCGCGGAGCTGTTCGCCGCCCGTCGCGCCGGCAAGGTGCGCACGCTCGTCGAAGCCGGGGACGTGATCGCCGACCGGTCGGTGTTCTTCACCCGCCGCAACGTCGCCGACACCCGGCCCGAACTCGTCGGCGCCCTCGTGGAAGCCCTGCAGCAGGCCGACGACTGGGCTGCCGCGAACCTGATCGAAGCAGCGGACTTCGCCGCCGCCGAGCAAGGCGGCGACGCCGAGGATTGGCATGCCGCGCTGGCGGTGCTGCCCTGGCGACTCGAGCCGGTGAGCGACGTCTTCCTCGCCGAGCAGCAGGAAGCCGCCGACATCCTGGCGGACGCCGGATTCCTGGCGAAACCGATCAAGGTCGCCCAGATCCGGCACGCGGGCCTGGACCGGGCCGTCGCGGCGGCACTCGGCGTGAAGGGCTGAAAACGTGACCGAAATCCTCTGGTACCTCATCCCCCGCGAAGGCGCCTATCCCTGGGAGCCCGAAGGACGCCGCCAAGTCGACCTGGCCTACCTCCAGCAGCTCGGTACCGCGGTCGACCGCATCGGCTTCGACGGCGCACTGTTCGCCACCGATCTTTATGACGTGTGGCCGCTCGCCAGCGCACTCGCCGCGGTCACCAGGCCGTCTTTCAAGCCGTTGCTCGCCGTGCACCCCGGCCTGATTTCCCCGACCCAGCTGGCGAAAATGGCGTTGACCTTCGAGCAGCTCTTCGGCCGGGACCGCCTGCGTTTCAACGTGGTCAACGGATCCACGCCCGCGCTGCGCCAAGCCGGTCTGCAGCTCGAACACGACGAGCGATACGCCCTCAGCGCCGAATACTGGTCGCTGGTCAAACGCCTCACCGCCGGGGAAACGTTCGACCACAAAGGACAGTTCTACGAGCTGACCGGCGCCGGACAGGGACTGAGCGAACTGGTCCCGGACGGCGGCGCGCACGTCCCGCTGTGGTTCGGCGGCTCCTCCCCGGCGGGTATCGAAATGGCCGCCGAGCACGTCGACGTGTACCTGACCTGGGGCGAACCTCCGCACCTGCTCAAGGAAAAGCTGGAACGAGTCCGCGAACGAGCCGCCGCGCACGGCCGCGAACTCCGGCTCGGCCTGCGGTTGCACCTGATCGTCCGGGACACCGAGGAAGAAGCGTGGGCCGCCGCCGACCGGCTCCTCGACGTGACGAGCAACAGCACGTACGAACGCATGCTCGGCGACGCGGCGGCCAATGACGGCGAGGGCTGGCGACGGCAATTCCGTCAGCACGGCGGCGTCGTCCCGGCCCGCGCACGAGAGCTCGAAGAGCACCCGAACCTGTGGCCTGGCATGGGATTGTTCCGTCCGGGGCCGGGCACCGCCGTGGTCGGCAGCACGGAACAGGTGCTGGAGCGGCTGGCGGAATTCCGGGATCTCGGCGTCGACGTGTTCATTCTGTCCGGCAATCCGTTGCTGGAAGAGGCTTACCGGGTGGGGGAAACGATTCTCCCGGCGTTGCGCGGATGAACGCTCTGCTGGATGCCGCCCGCGACCTCGACCTGCCCCGCCTGCGAGCCCGCCTGCATGCGACGCCCGAGGTAGGACTCCACCTGCCCCGGACCCAAGAAACCGTCCTCGCCGCACTCGACGGCCTGCCGGTCGAAATACACACCGGCCGCGCGCTGAGTTCAGTCGTGGGCGTCGTGCGCGGCGCGGCCCCCGGCCCCACCGTCCTGCTTCGCGCCGACCTCGACGCGTTGCCGTTCCCCGATGGACCCCGGCATGCCTGCGGCCACGACCAGCACGCGGCGATGCTGGTCGGCGCGGCACAGCTGCTGTCCGCCCGCCGGGACCGGCTGGCCGGCGACGTCCTGCTCATGTTCCAGCCCGGCGAGGAGGGCCACGACGGAGCGCGCCACATGCTCGAAGAAGGCCTCCTCGCCGCGACCGGCTCCACCCCGATCGCCGCCTACGCACTGCACTCGGCCGCGTCGTCGCCGCTCGGCGCCTTCGGCAACACCGCCGGTCCAGCGCTGGCCGCGTCCGGCAGCGTCACGATCACTTTGCGCGGCCGGGGCGGGCACGGGGCCTGGCCGCACCGCGCCGCCGATCCGGTGCCGGCGGCCGGTGCGCTGATCACCGCACTGTATGCGGTGGTCAACCGGGAGTTCGACGTCCAGGAGCCCGTGGTCCTGACCGTCGGCAGCGTCCATGCCGGGACGCAGGCGACGATCATCCCTGCTGAGGCCCGGCTGGACGCGACGCTCCGGGCGATGTCCGACGCAACACTCGACCGGCTCGCCGCCGCGGTGGAACGCGCTGCGCAAGGTGTGGCGCACGCACACGGAATCCGCGCCGAAACCACCTATCAGCCTGGCTATCCGGCGACGGTGAATCACGTCGGTGAGGCGGATTTCGTGCGCGACACCGTGCACGACGTCTTCGGCCCGGACCGGTTCGTCCGCACCGCTAAACCCGCTCTGGTGTCGGATGACATCGGCCGGATCCTGGCCGCCGTTCCCGGCGTGATGACCAGCGTCGGAGCGTGCCCGCCCGGCCGGGATCCCGCGACCGCACCGGGAAATCACGCGCCGGACGCCGAGTTCGACGACGCCGTCCTCCCCGACGGCGCGGCGCTCCTGGCCGAACTCGCGCAACGGCGGCTCGGATATTCGCTGGACAGGGCTCGCGGCGGCGCGCAAGATCAAGAGACGTGACCGATTTCGCCGCTTTGCCGCTCGCCGATGCCCAGCTGTCCGAAGCCCAACCCGCCGACGCCGCCGAACTCCTTGTGCTGCAACGGTGTTGCTGGGTCCCGCAGGCGATCGTCAACGACACCTTAGACGTGCCCGCGCTGCACGAGGACCTGGACACCGTGCGCGGCTGGATCGCGTCCACTCGCGTGTGGACGGTCCGGATCGGCGGACGGCTCGTCGCCGCCGTTCGCGCGCATCTCGAGGAGGACCGCTGGGAGATCGGCCGCCTGATGGTCGCGCCCGATCTCGCCGGACAGGGCGTCGGCCGGTGGCTGCTGAGCTACGCCGAGCGGCAGGCCCCGCCGCAGGCGACCAGCCTGGTGCTCTACACCGGGTCGGGCAGCGAACGGAACCTGACGATGTACCGGCGCGCCGGGTATCAGGTCGCCGAACCGCCCGCGGACACGCTAGGGAAGCACATTCGCGGGGCGGTTTACCTGACGAAGAGCGCTTAGCGTCGCACGGCGACCTCCTCCCGCCGGAGCCCGGTCGGCCAGGCCGATCTCGGCGGGTCGGGGTCGCTCGCGGCGGGTCGGGGTCGCTCGCGGCAGGTTGGGGTCGCTCGCGGCAGGTTGGGGTCGCTCGCGGCAGGTTGGGGTCGCTCGCGGCAGGTTGGGGTCGCTCGCGGCAGGTTGGGGTCGCTCTCGGCGGGTCGGGTCGCTCGCGCGTCGTCGCGGGCAGCTTCGGCGCGTTCACCGCCCGAGCGGCGTGGTCAAGCAGCCGGAAAACCGCGCCGTCGCGCCAGCACGACGACCGCCAGCACCGGCGCCATCAACACCAGCACGGTCCACGGGAACGAACCGCTGCCAGCGACGTCGAGCAGCACCCCGCCGACGACGCCGCCGGCCGCCATCGCCGCGTTCCACAGCGTCACGAGCATCGCCTGGACCGGGTCCGCGGAGTCGCCGCCCGCCTCCCCGGCCGCGGTCTGCAGCAACGTCGGCACCCCGCCCCAGCCGAGCCCCCACAGCGCGGCGGCGAGATAAACCAGCGCAGGTTCGGTCGCGAGCAGCGCGGCGGCGACCGCGACCAGCAGTGCGCTGACGACCATCAGCAACCGCAGCCGCCGGTGGATCTGCGCGCCGACGATCCAGATGCTCGCGATCGAGGCGAGGCCGAAGGTCAGCAGGACCAGGTCGGTGTCGCCGCCCATGCCGAGGCCGGTGAGGAAGGTGGCGAGGTAGGCGTACAGGACCGTGTGCGCCAGCACGAACACCAGCGTGACGAACAGAACCGCCCCGACTCCGGGAATGCGCAGCGCAGGCAGCATCTTCGGGCGCGCTCCCCCAGCCTGGCCGGGGAAGTCCGGCACCGCCGCGCCGATCCAGGCGAGCAGCAGAACGGTGAGCACGGTCATGGCGAGGAACGCGGTACGCCAGCCGGTGAGCTGGCCCACGAACGTCCCGGCAGGCACACCGAGGCACAGCGCGACGGGGATGCCAGCCATTGCTATCGCGATGGCGCGACCTTGCAGAGCGGGCTCGACCAGGCGTCGGGCATATCCCGCCAGCAACGCCCACGCGAGACCAGCCGCGACGCCTGCGACAAACCGCGCGACCATCGTCAGGCTGTACTCCGACGACACCGCGGTGACTGTGTTGGCCACGGCGAATCCGGCCATCGCGGTCAGGAGCAACCGTTTGCGCCGCCAGCCGGCGGTGACAGTGGACAGCGGGATCGCGGTCAGGACGGTGCCCAGCGCGTAGACAGTGACGGTCTGGCCGGTCGCCGATTCGCTGACGCCGAGCGAGCCGCTCATCGCGGGCAGCAACCCGGCGGGCAGGGTTTCGGTGAGGCTGGTGATGAACACCGCGGTGGCGAGAGACAACAGCGCGAAAAGCGGAAGCCGCTGGACAGGGCTGGCGACTGAGGTGGGGCTCATGCGCCCACTGTGCGGACCAGGGCTTCGGGAATGCTTACGATCAACTGACGGTGACCTGACGATGCGACGGGGGACGGCGATGCGGTTCGGGGTGCTCGGCCCGCTCGCGGTGTGGGACGGGACAGGCTCGCTGATCACCGTCCCGGAGGCGAAGGTGCGCGCGCTGCTCGCCGCGCTGCTGGCGCACGACGGCGGACCAGTCACCGCGGACCGGCTCGTCCAGGACCTGTGGGGCGATCACCCGCCAGGCAAACCCGCGGGTGCGTTGCAGGCCAAGGTGTCGCAACTGCGGCGCATCGTCGGCCGAGACGGCGTCGAACGACACCCCGCGGGTTACCGGCTGCGGATCGAGCACTCGGACGCCGCGCAGTTCCGGGACCTCGTCGCCCAAGCTCGCGCAACACCGGATCCAGCAGCCCGGGCAGCACGGTTCGCCGAAGCCCTGGACCTGTGGCGAGGCGAGGCGTTCGCCGACTTCGCCGACGAGGAGTTCGCGCGCCCGGCCGCACACCGGTTGGCCGAACTGCGGCTGACCGCAGTGGAAGAGCAGGCTGCCGCGCAGGTCGAGGCAGGCGACTACGCCGCAGCCGACGATTTGGCGGATGCCATCGCGCGGAACCCGCTCCGGGAAGGCTTGCGAGCGGCGCAGATGCGCGCGCTCTACCTGCGCGGCCGGCAAAGCGAAGCCCTTGCCTCCTACACAGATCTCCGCACCCAGCTCGCCGAGGAATTGGGCGTCGACCCGAGCCCGGAGCTGCGCGCGCTGTACGAATCGCTGCTCCGGCAAGACCCCGGATTGGCCGCCGAACCGCGTGGCAATCTCCCCCGCCCGCTGACGCCGTTGATCGGCCGGGAGGAGGCGCTCACGCGGCTGGCCGGGTTGCCGGCCCGGCTGGTGACGTTGACCGGGCCGGGCGGGGTCGGCAAGTCGCGGCTGGCCTTGGCCGCGGCGGGAGCCGGTTCTCCGCGAAAGGCACCAGACGGCGGGTGGCTGGTCGAGTTGGCGGGCGTCCGCGGCTCCGCGGCCGACCTGGCCGAAGCAGTCGCCGCCGAGCTCGGAATCCGCGACTCGGCCGACTCCGCCTCCCCGGCGCGACGACTCGCGACAGCCCTGCGCGACCGGCGGATGCTGCTCGTCCTGGACAACTGCGAGCACGTCGTCGAAGCCGCCGCCGAACTCGTCCAAACGCTCCTCCGCGGTACCCGTTACCTGCGCATTCTGGCCACCAGCCAGGAACCGCTTGGGCTGCCAGGCGAAGCCGTGTTCGCGGTGGAGCCGCTGCCGCCCGAGGATGCCGTGCGGCTGTTTACCGAACGGGCCACCGCGTCCGCCCCGGGTTTCGCGGCCGATCTCGACGCGATCACCGAAATCTGCCGTCGCCTGGACGGCCTTCCGCTCGCGCTGGAACTCGCGGCCACCCGCGTGCGCGGCTTGGGCGTGCGAGAACTGGCCGCCCGGCTCAACGACCGGTTCGCCGTCCTGACCCGAGGGTCGCGCGGCGCTCCGGCGCGGCAGCAGACCTTGCGCGCAGTGCTCGACTGGAGCTGGGAACTGCTCAGCGAACCGGAACGGACTGTCCTCAGCAGACTGGCCGTGCACCGCGACAGTTTCGATCTCGCTGCCGCCGAAGCCGTCTGCGCGGGAGACGCGGTCGATCTCGTGCTCCGGCTGGTCGACCGGTCGCTGGTCGCCGTCACGAACGGACCGGCCGGGGTCCGGTACCGGCTGCTGGAATCCGTTGCCGCCTATGCCGTCGAACGGCTGGCGGACCCAGTCGCCACGCGCGGCCGGCACCTGCGCCATTACCTGGAAATCGCCGAGAACGCCCGCTTGCACGGCTCCGAGCAACGGACCTGGCTCGCCCGGCTGGACGTCGAAGCGGGCAACCTGCGCGCGGCACTGGACGAGGCGATCTGCCGGGCGTCCGCCGAAGCGGTGCGGCTCGCGAAAGCGTTGTCCTGGTGGTGGCTTTTGCGAGGCAGGCTCACCGAAGGCCGACGCATGCTGTCGGCCGTTTTAGTAGGTGTCGCCGCAAAGGATCCGGAACTCACTGTCCTCAATGGATCGTTCGCCCTGCTGACCGGTGAACAAGCCCCGCCCGATTCCCCGGACAACGCGCGTGCACTGTGGCTGCGTGCCTACAGTTTGTTCAGCGTCGGCGACATCGACGCCAGCTACGAGGTGAACGAGCACGCCCTCGCGGCTGCCGGGGACGACGAGTGGGGCGTCGCCGCGGCGCTCGGCCTGCGCGCCATGCTGAGCCTGGTCCGCGGGGATCTCGCCGCGCTCGGCCGGGACGGCCTGCGCAGCGCCGAACTCTTCCGCCGCCTCGGCGACCGGTGGGGCGAAATGCAGACCATCCCGCCGCTGGCCGCGCTCGCCGAAATCAAGGGCGACTACGCCGAAGCCGCCCGTCGCCAGCACGAAGGACTCGCGATCGCGCGCGAACTGGACTTGCGAGCGGAAGTCTCGGCGAGGCTGTCCGGCCTAGGCCGCCTGGCCTTGCTCGAACGAGACTGGCCACGCGCCCGCGACCTGCACGAACAAGCCCTTCGCATCGCGTCCGACCACGGCTACACCTACGGCCGGATCCACGCCGAAATGGGCCTCGCCCTGGGCGCCCGCCGCTCCGGCGACCTCGACGCCGCCGAACACCGCCTGACCCGCGTCCGCGACGAATACCGCGGCCTGTCCTCGGTGGCCGGCGACCATCTGCTGTACGCGGAACTCGGTTTCGTCGCCGAATTGCGGGGAGATTCGGCGCAGGCGAAGAAGTATCACCTACAGGGTCTGGAGTATGCGCGGATGCTTGACGAGCCGCGTGCGTTTGCGCTGTCGCTGGAAGGCTTGGCCGGCACGGTGGCTCCGCAGACGGCGGCGTTGCTGCTCGGGGCTGCCGATGCGGCGCGACGGAGCGTCGACGCTCCCCTGCCCGCCGCCGAGCGAGGTGATGTGGACCGGATTACCGAAGCGGCACAAGCGGTTCTCGGTTCCGGCTTCGCCAGCGCGTTCGAGAGTGGTGCGCGGTTGTCCGTCGAGGACGCGGTGCGGATGGTCTCGTGAGCGAGATGATGGCGCCCCGCTGAAACGGGAGGCCCCGGCGCCCGGGACCTCCCGCCAGTCAGTCCACTATGGACGCACAGTGAGGATGAGCTTCCCCATCGCCTTCCGGTTCTCGATGGCCTCCAGCGCCTCCCGCACCTCCGCCAGCGGGTAACTCCCGCCCAGCGGCGGCACGATCGCCCCGGCCGCCAGTTTCGGCAGGAGTTCCGTCCACTGGCCCTGCAGGTACCCGGGACGCCCGAGCGCATACGCTCCCCACCCGACGCCCACGACGTCCAGGTTGTTGAGCAGCAACCGGTTCACCTTCACCTCGGGAATCGACCCGCCGGTGAATCCGATGACCAGCATCCGCCCGTCCGCGGCCAGGCAGCGCAGCGAATCGGTGAACCGGTCGCCGCCGACGACGTCCGCGATCACGTCGACCCCGCGGCCGCCGGTCGACGCCTTCACCGCGTCCTTGAAGCCGTCCGCCAGCACGTACTCGTCCGCCCCGGCCGCGACCGCCGCTTCGCCCTTCTCCGGCGTCGACACCACTCCGATTACCTTGCCCGCGCCGAACGCCTTCGCGACCTGGATCACCGCCGTCCCGACCCCGCCGGCCGCGCCGTGCACCAGCACGGTCTCCCCGGCCGCCATCCGGCCGCGCCGGCACAACGCGAAGTGCGCGGTCAGGTAGTTGAACGGGATCGCCGCCGCCTGCTCGAAGCCCAGTTCGTCCGGAATCGGGAACACCGCGTCCGCCGCGCACGCGACCTGCCCGGCGAACCCGCCCAGGAACGGCAGCGCCGCGACCCGGTCGCCGGCCTTGACCGCCGCACCGTCCGGGGCCTGCGCCACGACCCCGGCGACCTCCGCGCCCGGGATGAACGGCAGCTCCGGTTTCACCTGGTACAGCCCGCGCGTCTGCAGCACGTCCGGGAACGACACGCCGGCCGCGTGCACGTCGATCAGCACCTGGTCGGCAGCGCGCGAGGGCGAATCGACCTCGACGACGGAGACGGTCGACGGGCCTTCGAGATCCTTGATGTGTACGGCGTCCATGGTTCCGGACTCTAAAGTCCGAAGCCGCTCAAGTGAAGCAGCCCCCGGCTATCGCCCCGTCACGGTCTTGGAAGACCGGATCTGCCGCAGCAGGGTCTCGACGATCCGGCCGCGCAGTTCCCCGGTCCGCACGATCGCGGACAGCGTCGTCTGCGCCCACGGCTTGTTGATGGGGATCAGCGTGACCCCGTTCCCGCTGGTCGTCGAGGGCGCGAGGGTGTTCGCGATGGCGATCCCCACCCCGGCCCGCACCATTCGCTGCGCGGTCTCGGCGCCGTCGGTCGTGTACACGATCCGCGCGTCGATGCTGCTGGTCAGCTCCTCGAACGCGCGGCGCAGGATGCTGCCCTCGCGGAAGAAGATCAGCGGCTCGCCGGACAGGTCGTCGAGGTCGAACGTCTCCGCGCGGGCCAGCGGGTGGCTGTCGGGCACGCACAGCACCAGCCTGCCGGTCATCAGGTCGACGTAGTGCAGCCGCTCGTCGTCCGGCGGCTCGCCGGGCAGCGGGACGCGCGTGATCAGGCCGAGGTCGAACGTCCCGTCCAGCACGCCGTCGCGCACGATGTAGGTGCCGCCCTCGGTCACCTCGAAGCGGATGTTCGGGTGCCCTTCGTGCATTTCGCGCACCAGGTGCGGCAGCACGCGCATGCTGCCAATCGCGACGGTGCCCATGCTCACCGTGCCGATCTTGAGGCCGTCGATGGCGCTGGCCTCCTGCCGCAGCAGGTCCTCGGCCCGGATCGCGGACTTCACGTGCGGCAGGATCCGCTCCGCCGCGTCCGTCGGCCGCACGCCGTGCGCGCCGCGCATGACCAGCACGACGCCGAGGTCCTCTTCGAGCCGCTGCACCTGGTTGGTGATCGTCGGCTGGGACACGCCCAGTTCGTGCGCCGCCTGCCGGAAGGATCCGGTGCGCAATGCCGCCTCGAGGTAGCGCAACTGCTCGAATCTCACGCTCGGCCCCTAGTCACGCCGGGCAGGCGGCGCCGCTGCCGCCTGTCTCCCGGCCATCGTATGGTCGAGCACCCCCGAACGCTCAGCGCGCGAGGGCGTCGAGGCCGGTCGCGTCGACCGCGCGCGCCCCGCCGTCGATCGCGAGCGTCGCACCCGTGACATAGCCCGCGGCCGGGGTCAACAGGAACGCGATGGCCGCGGCGACCTCGTAGGGCTGGCCGAGCCGCCGCAGCATCGTCTTGCCGCTGAACTGCTCGATCATCGTGCGGGCGTGCGCGCCGGCGAGGAACCGGGGCGACAGGAACAATCCGGGCGCGACCGCGTTGACCCGGATGCCTTCCGGCCCGTATTCGTCGGCCAGCTGCCGCACCCAGCCTTCGAGCGCGGCCTTCGCCGGGCCGTATCCAGCCGCGTAGCTCCCGGCGCGGCTGCCGTTGATGCTCGAGACGTACACGATCGCGGAATCCGGCCTCGCCAGCAGCGGAACGAGGTGCTGGGCGGCGAGGAACGCGTGCGTCAGGTTGACCCGGAAGTCCTTTTCCCACTCGGCGAGAGTGAAGTCCGGCAGCGGTTTTCGCGTCATCTGGCCGATGACGTCCACGAACCCGTGCAACGGTGTTCCCGAGGCGTATCCGGCCAGCGCTCGCGCACCGTCCTCAGTGGACACATCGGCGGCGAACCAGTCCGCGCCGAGTTCCGCGGCCAGTTTCTCCAGCGCGGCCTCGTCCACGTCGACCAGCAGCAGGTCCGCGCCGAGCGAGCCGAGTGTGCGGGCGACGTGCTCGCCGATGCCGGCCGCGCCGCCAAGGACGGCGAAACGCTTGCCGTCGAGGCGGAACAGCCGCTCGTGCGGGACGTCCGGGGCGGCGACGGCGTCGTGAGGATCGTCGAACACGGTTTCAGGCTCCGTTCACGAAATCGGCGATGATCCGCCAAGTCTGCTCGGGGTGGCTGATGTTCGGGGCGTGCCGGTGCGGCACCGGCGCCACGGTCACCGCCGGGGTGAGATCGGCCAGGTGCTTCACCCAGCCCCGTTCGACCAGCGGATCGCCCGCGCAGTCGAACAGCAGGACCGGCGTCGTGACGTCCGCGAACGGCGCCGGGTACGGATCGGCGGGCCGGGCGAATCGCAACGGTTCCGGCGGCGTGGCGTGCGGGGCGAGCATCCCGGCGTAGTGCCCGGCCATGGCCGCCCACCGCATGCGGGCGTCGATCTGGTCCTCGATGCCCGGGTAGTCGTCGCACAGCAGCCGCACCAGCCGGGTCATGTCCTCGCGGGTGCCGTCGTAGCCGGCCAGTTCGGCGCTCGTCGCGCTGCGCCACGGTCCGCCGGTGCCGCTGATCGAGGTGACCGAGGCGATCCGACCGCGCAGAGCCGGGTCCAGCAGGGCGCGCAACGCGATCGAACCGCCGAAGGAGTTGCCGACGAGGTGAATCGGACCGTCGATGCCGAGCTGGTCGAGCAGCGCGTAGACGTGGCGCAGCCGGAACCCGAACGGCGACTGGTCCAGCCGGACGGCTTTGGCCGAACCGCCGAAGCCGAGCAGATCGGGCGCGACGACGCGATGCGTGCGGGCCGCGAGTGCGGCCACCGCGCCCCACGTGACGTCCGCGGACGCGCCCCAGGCGCCGTCGTGGAGGAAGACCACAGTGGACTCGTGGTCTTCTCCCCCGGCGAGATAGCGGGTCTCGAGGTCGTTGACGACCGTCGTGTGTTCGGTGCTCACAGCGGGAACTGTCTCCTTAGGACGGACGGGGTCGGTCACCGGAACTCGTACTGCTCGGGATCGACGGCCTGGGTGGCGCTGATGTACCGGTGCGCGGACAGCGGCCACATGATGGTCGAGCGGCCTTCCGCGTTCTGGTACCAGCTGTGGGTCTTGGACCAGCCCCACACGCGCAACGCGCTCGCCTCGCCGACCTCGTCGCGGTACTTGGCGAAAACGTCGCGGCGCAGCGAAAGCGAGGACTTTCCGGTGGACAGCAACTGCTCCACTGCGCTCAGCAAATACACCGACTGGCATTCGATGAACAGTACGAGATTGCCGTGCAGCAACAGGTTCGTGTTGGGACCGTACATGCAGAACAGATTCGGGAAGTCCGGGACAGTCAGCCCGAGATACGCGCAGGCATCGACGCCCCACGACTCGTGCAGATCCGTCCCGCCGGCGCCGGTGACCTTCATCGGCATCAGGAAATCCGACGCGTTGAAGCCGGTGCCGAAGACGATGACGTCCACCGGAACGTAATGGCCGTCCTCAGTGTGGATCCCGCTGCCGTCCACGCGGGCGATGCGTTCGGTGACGAGCTCGACGTGCTCCTGCTTGAGCGTGGAGATCCAGGTCCCGTCGTCGCGGATGATCCGCTTCGCGCCCGGCGGGTAGTCCGGAATGATTTTCGCGGCGAGGTCCGGCCGGTCCCGCACCTGGTTCAGCAGATAATCGGTGAGCAGCTGCCGCAATTGTTCATTGGCCGCCGATACCGCCTGCTCGGTGGGCGGATAAGCCGGGTCGACCGTCGCCGCGGCGAGCCGTCCGATCGCGCGCGGGAGAAAGATCGAGAACCGGTAATAGGCGCGGTACAACGGAATTTCGCGCAGCAGCGCTCGTTCCGCCGTCGAGATCTCCTGACGCAGTTCCGGGGTCGGCTGCAGATACGGCGCGCTGCGCTGGAAAACCGTCAGCGACTCCGCTTCCCGGGCGATCGCCGGGGCCACCTGGACGCCGGTCGCACCGGTCCCGATGATCGCCACGCGTTTCCCGGCGAGGTCGACGCTGTGATCCCATTGCGCGGTGTGAAAGACCGGCCCGTCGAAGGTGTCGAGGCCGTCGATGCGCGGGATCATCGGCCGGTTCAGCTGACCGACCGCGGAAACGAGGACGGAGAACTCCTCGGTCCTCTCGGGTTCCTCCGGCCCGGTCGAAGCGACCGCCCAATGCTGCCGTTCGTCGTCCCAGGCCGCCGAAACGACCTCGGCGCCGAAGCGAATGTGGTCCAGCAGCCCGTTTTCCTCGGCGAACCCGCGCAGATAGGAATGGATGACGTCCTGGCGGCAGAAGTACGACGGCCAGTCGTGCGGGAAGAACGAATACGTGTAAATGTGGCTGTGCACATCGATCCGGCAGTCCGGGTAACTGTTCTCGTACCAGGTCCCGCCGACGTCGGCGTTCTTCTCGAAGATCGTGAAGTCCACCCCGGCCTGCTTCATCCGCAGCCCGGCCATCAGCCCGGACAGCCCGGCCCCGACGATCGCCACCCGCATCGGCCGTGCCGGGTCGAGGTCGTCCTTCGTCCACTTCGGAGCGCGCGGATCGGTGCCCGGCGGGACAAATGCGACGCGCAGCAAATCGGCGTCCTCCCCGGCGGAACGGTCGAGTGCCCAAGCCGCGATCGCTTCAAGAACCGTCTCGGACGGCGAACCCGGCCAGCCGGCGACGCCGGCCAGATACGGTTCCAGCGTCGCGAAGCAGAACTCCCGAGCTTCGGCGTCCGTCGAGGCGTCGAGGCCGGTGGCGGGCAGCAGGTCCGGGTTCGGCCGCCACTGCGGGCGCAGCACGGCCGGATCGTCGGTCAGATGCGCGACGAGCATCAGCAACGCGGGAGTCTCCGCGGCCCGCAGCCGGTCGCGCACCTCCTCCGGGGACAGCTGAACTTCAGACAACTCGGGCACCCTTCGGGGTCTCGGCGAGGAATTCGGTCAGCAGGGCGGCCACCGGCCCGGGATGGGTGAACGCGGCGAGATGCCCGCCCGGCGCGAAACGCAGCTGAGAGTGCGGGATCGACGCGTGCAGGTTCTCCAGCACCGGACGCGGCGTGCTGACGTCGTCCTCGCCGCCGATGACCAGCGTCGGCACCGACGGCGGCACGGAAAAGTCGCCGACCGCGGTCATCGCTTCGAGGTAGGCGGCATGAATCGCCGGATCGCCGCTCAGGAACTGCTCGCGGGCCCGGTCGCGCAGCGGGTCCGGGCGGTCGCCGAACCAGCGGGTCATCGTCGCGTCGGCGAGCGCGGCCAGCCCGCCCGGCGCGCGGGCCGCCTCCGCCCGGCTGTGCGCACCAGTTCGGGCCGCGTCGTCGTAACCGCCGGTGGTCGCGATGAGGACGGCGGCGTCGAGAAGGTCCGGATGCCGGTGCGCCAAAGCCTGCACGACCATCCCGCCGAGAGAAATCCCGACGGCGGCGAACCGGTCGATCCGCAGCTGCCGGGCGAGGAACGCGAGGTCGTCGGCCAGCGCGGCCAAGGAAATCGCGCCCCCGTCGCTGTCCCCGTGCCCGCGAAGATCCGGGAGCACGCAACGAAAACTCTCGCCGAGTTCGGCGGCGAGCGGCTCGAACCACGAACCGTCGAGCGCGAGCGAATGCACCAGCACCACCGGCCGCGAGCCGTGGCCGGTGACCCGATAGGACAGACCCGCGTCGGTCATGCCCGTTCCTCCTCCGCCTGCCGGCGTTCCTCGGCGGCCACGACTTCCTCGCGCAGCCGGCCGGACAGGGTTTCCAGGTATTTCGCGAACTCCGGCGAGGACGTGCGCATCTCCTGGGTGCGCGGGCGCGGCAAGTCGATCCGCAGGTCGGCGACGATCCGGCCGGGCCGGGCGGCCATCAGCACGACGCGGTCGCTCAGCAGGATCGCCTCCTCCAGGTCGTGCGTCACGAACACGACGGTCGGCCGTTCGGCTTCCCAAAGCCGGACGAACTCCTGCTGCTGGTTCGCCCGGGTCTGCGCGTCGAGCGCGGCGAAGGGTTCGTCCATCAGCACCACGCGCGGGCTCTGCACGAGGGTGCGCGCGATCGCGACGCGCTGCCGCATGCCCTGCGACAGGTGCAGCACGTCCGAATCGGCGAATTCCTCGAGCCGCACGCGGCGCAGCCATTCGTCCGCCCGCCGCCTGCGTTCCGCGGCCGGGACGTGCCGGACTTCCATGCCCAGTTCGACGTTGCGCCGCACCCGCCGCCACGGCAGCAGCGCGTCACGGGCGAACATGAACGCGACGTCGTCCGACGTGCCGTCGACCGGTTCGCCGTCGAGCAGGACGCTCCCGGCGCGCGGCCGTTCCAGCCCGCCCGCCATGGACAGCGCCGTGGTCTTGCCGCAGCCGGACGGGCCGACGATGCTCACGAACTCCGACGCCGCGATGTCCAGGTCGAAATCCTCCAGGACGAGCACCGCGCGGTCGCCATGGATGAAGTTGTGGCTGACGTGGCCGAAACTGATCGGCGCGCCTGCCTGGCCGGGGCGCTCGTCCTTGCGCTGCGCGGATTCCGGCCCCGGACGCACCATGCTGGTCTGCCTCATTGCAACTCCGCTTGGTCGAGAGAACCGTGATGCTCCGCGACCCCGGCTGCGGGTGTCAATACAAACGCGCGCTGCCGCGGGCTATCGCGCCGATAGCCCGCGAACCGTTGCCACAGCGGCGCCCCGTGGCGAGCCTGAGTCCGAACCGGACCTTCGGAGGAGCGCGATGACACCGGCCCAGCAAGAGGTTTCGCCGTTCGGCGGCGTGCAATTCGACTTTCACGGCCGGGTCGCGGTCGTCACCGGAGCAACCGGCGGAATCGGCGGCGCCATCGCCGACCGGTTCGCCCAAGCGGGCGCGAACCTGGTGGTGCACGGGCGGCGCGCCGACGTGCTCGACGACGTCGTGGCGCGAATCCGCGAGCAGGGCCGCGACGCGGTCGCCGTCACCGGCAACATCCGCGACCCGCGGACTGCCGCCGAAATCGCCGCCGCGGCCGAGGAGCGCTTCGGCCGGGTGGACATTCTGGTCAACAACGCGGGCGGCAACTTCGGCACCCGGCTCGAAGAACTGTCGGTCAACGCCTGGAACGCGATGCTGGAAGCAAATCTCAGCGGAGCGTTCCACCTCGCGAAGGCTTGTCTCCCCGCGTTCCGGCGCCAGGGCGGCGGCGCGGTGGTCAACGTCGGTTCGGCGTCGGCCGGGCACGCGCATCCGCTGCGCGGCCCGTACGCGGCGGCGAAAGCCGGTCTCGCGTCGCTCACCCGCACGATGGCGTGGGAATGGGCCGACGCGAACGTCCGCGTCAACTGCCTCGAACCCGGCGCGGTGGTCACCGCCGCGTCCCGGTTCGCCGACGGGGACGTCGAAGCCCGGGTTGCCCGATTCGTCGCGATGAACCGGCTCGGCTGCCCCGAGGACATCGCGTCGGTGTGCCTGTTCCTGTGCTCGGCGGGCGCGGCGTACCTGACCGGCCAGACCGTGACCGTGAACGGCGGCCCGCACACCGCCACCCCCGCCGACATCGACCTCGTACGCGCCCCGCTCGACTTCCGGGAGGAACAATGAGCCCATCGATCGTCGCGGACTACTCGGCGATGGAACACGCCGTCTTCGCCGAACGACGGAAGCGCCGCTCGCGGGTCCGGCTGCGGGTGTGGACGATCCGGATCGCCGTCGCGGTCGTGATCGTCGGCGGCTGGTACTTCGCCGCGCGCCAGGGCCTGGTCAACCCGCTGTTCGTGTCCTCGCCCGACGAGGTCGCGAAAGGACTCGTGACCCAGCTCGGCGAAGGCGCGTTCTGGACGGACGTGTCCGCGACCTTCAGCGGCGCGCTCGTCGGCCTGGCGGCGGGCGGGCTGCTCGGCATCGTGACCGGGGTGGTGTTCTCGCGCTCAGAGGTCCTCGAACGCGCGGCGACGCCGTTCCTGACGCTCGCCAACAGCCTGCCCCGGCCCGCGCTCGCGCCGATCTTCATCCTGTGGTTCGGCCTCGGCTTCGCGCCGAAAGCGCTCGTCGCGGGCAGCGTCGTGTACTTCGTCCTGCTCACCTCGACGCTCGCCGCCCTGCGCGGAATCGACCACGACGTGCTGCAGCTGACCCGATCGCTGTCGATGTCGCCGGTCCAGCGGTTCCTGAAGATCGAACTGCCGTCCGCGCTGCCGAGCATCGTGGGAGCGCTGCGCCTGGGCGCGGTGTACGCGGTGCTCGGCGCGGTGCTGTCGGAGATGGTCGGCGCGTATTACGGCCTCGGCCAGCGGCTCGTGGTGCTCACCGGCAACTTCAAGGTCGCCGAATCGTTCGCGGTGCTGCTGTTCATGGGGGTCATGTCGATGGTGCTCGACTACGCGATCAAGGGGCTGGAGCACCTGGTCGCGAGCCGGTCGCGGTGAGTGCGCCGCTGCTGGTCACCGGGGGTTCGGCCGGCATCGGCGCCCGGCTGGTCTCGTCGCTCGCGGCGGACCGGCCGGTCGTCGTCCTCGACCAGGCCGCACCCGCCGCACCGGTGCCCGGCGTGCGTTACCTCGCCGCCGACATCACCGACCCCGACAGCCTGACCGACCTCCCCGCGCCACTGTCCGGATTAGTCCATTGTGCCGGAATCTGCCGCACCGGACCGTTCCTGGACATGCCCGCCCGCGACTGGACCCGGGTCCTCGAGGTGAACCTGCACGGCACGCTCGCCGTCGTGCAAGCCTGCGCTCCGTCGATCACCGACGGCGGGCGGATCGTGCTCTTCTCCTCCGGCACCGCGTTCAAGGGCCCGGCCGGATTGGCGGCCTACGCGGCCGCCAAAGCCGGAGTGATCGGTTTCGCCAAGTCAATGGCCGCCGAACTCGGCGCGCGCGGCATCACCGTGAACGTCGTCGCCCCCGGGCTGGTCGCCACCGCGTTGTCCGAAGACCTGCTGCCCGCGGAACCGGCCACCATCGCCGCCAGGGCGATCCAGCGGCCGTCCACTGTGGACGATTACGTCGAACCAGTGCGATTCCTGTTGTCGGACGGAGCGGCCTTCGTAACCGGCCAAACCCTCGTCGTCGACGGCGGCGCGTACAAACACTGACCCCACAAGAAAGCCCGCTCCCCGGCCGAAACCGAGGGAGCGGGCTTTCCGCGCTCACAACGTCACATTCAATTCCTTCAAGCTGAAAAACGCCCGATCGTCCCGATAGGACAGATGCGTCACCTCCGGGTCCACCAGCTTCATCTCCGGGAACCGCGCGAAGATCCGCGGCAGCACGACCCGCAGTTCCATCCTCGCCAGGTTCTGCCCGACGCACTGGTGCGGCCCGAAACTGAACGCCAGATGCTGCGGCCGCTCGACCGGGATCTCGAAATCCTCCCACGTCGTGCGCGCGTATTTGCTCTCGTCGTGGTTCGCCGACCAGATCGACGCGACCACTCCCTCGCCCTTGCGGAAGGTGTGCCCGCCGATCGTGATGTCCTCGGTCGCCGCGCGGCGCGGGCCCATCCGGGCAACCGAGTGCACGCGCAGCAATTCCTCGATCGCGACGTCCCACGTGCGTTCCCCGGACCGCAGCAGCGCGAGCTGGTCCGGTCGGCGGAGCAGGGTGTAGATCGACAACCCGATCATCCCGGCCGTCGTGTCGTGGCCGCCGATGATCAGGATCGTGATCAGCGCGGCGAGCTGGTCGCGGGTGATCCCGCCCGCTTCGTACTGCTCGCGGATGATGTGGCTGAGCAGGTCGTCGGCCGGGTTGGCCTCCTTCAGCGCGGCGTATTCGAGCCCGAGCGCGCGGAATTCCTCGACCGTCCGGTACATCTCCTCCTGCGACAGCGACAGCGTCGTCTGCCGTTCGGTCAGGTCGAAGAACCGCGGCGCGTCCTCGATCGGGATGCCCAGCATCCGCGTGATCACCGTGGTCGGAATGGCCAGCGCGAACTGCGACACCAGATCCGCCTCGCCCGAGCCCGCGGCGAGCGCGTCGAGGTGCCGGTCCACGATCTCCTCGACCTGCGGGCGGTAGCTCTCGACCGCACGCGGCGTGAAGTACTTGACCACGCACCGGCGCAGCGTCGTGTGCAGCGGCGGGTCCTGCCGGATCATGCTGTCGGCCACCAGCGGATGGTCCGAGCCGGGCAGGCCGCGCACCGGGAAGCCCGGCGTGTGCGGGTTCGCGCTGAACCGGGTGTCGGACAGGATCGCCTTCACGTCGTCGAACTTGGTCGCGAGCCACGACGTCTTCCCGCCGCCGAGACCGACCTCGCTGATCGGGCAGCCCGACCGCAGGTCGCCGAAGTACGGCGGGTCGTCCAGCGGCCGCTCCGGGGCCGGGTCCAGCGACAGCTCCCGCAGGTGCGGGCAGCCCTCCTGCGATGCGGCGGTGGTGCGCTCTTCCACGGGGTCTCCTTGCTGCTGAGCGATGGGCGCGCGTTCCGGCCATCATCGCCTCGCCGCCCCGTCCGCGGAAGGCGTCGCGCGCTGGCGCACCGATCGGGACCGGCTATCGCACCCGGGCAGGCGCGATAGCGATCCGCCATCACCGGTCCACGGTTCGCGGCATTCCCGGGACCCGCCGCGACCGGCCACACTCGCCGCACCACGAGCCGTGCTTCCGACCCGGCCGCCGGGCACGAACGAAGGGAAGACGCTTGACCGAGAACGCGACCCGGACCGCGATCGCCGGGCTGGCCGCCGCCGGCGCCCCGGTCGTCCCCGAGCCCGAAGCCAAGGACCTGCTGCGCGACGCCGGAATCACCGTGCCGCGCGGCAGCGCCCACGCTGATCCGCTGATCGCCGCGCAGGGGCTGGACGGCGATCTGGTCCTCAAGGCGGTGTCGCCGACGCTGGTGCACAAGTCCGACGCGGGTGGCGTCCGAATCGGACTCTCTCGCGACGACCTGCCCGCCGAAGCCGCCGCGATGACCGCCGCGCTCGCCGCGCACGGCCACCGGATCGACCGGTTCCTGGTCGAGGAAAAGGCCGGCGCGGGCCACGAGGTGATCGTCGGCGCGGTGCGGACGCCCGGCGTCGGCTGGGTGGTGATGCTCGGCCTCGGCGGCATCTTTGTCGAGGTGTTCGCCGACGTCGCCTTCGGCATCGCCCCGCTGACCGCCGCGGACGTCCACGCGATGCTGTCCGAACTGAAGGGCGCGGCGCTGCTTCGCGGTGCGCGTGGCGGAACCGCTGCCGACCTCGACGCGCTGGTGGACTTGGTTCTGCGGGTCAACGGCTTGCTCGCCTCCCTGCCGCCGGAGGTCGTCGAGGTCGATCTGAACCCGGTCATCGTGACCGCCGACCAAGCCGTCGCCGTCGATGCCCGGCTGGTCCTGTCCGAAATAGACGAAACACCCCTCGGCGAGACCCGCACCGCGCGCACCGACTTCGGACGCCTGTTCCGCCCGCGCACGATCGCCGTGCTGGGAGCGAGCGCGACCGGCACGAACCTCGCCAACCGGTATCTGACCGGCCTGCGGCGTTCCAGCTTCGACGGCACTGTCCTGCCGATCCACCCCTCCGCCACCGAGATCGAGGGACTGCCCGCCTTCGCGTCGCTGCGAGAAACCGGCCAGCCCGTGGACTACGCCTTCGTCGCCCTCCCCGCGAAAATCGTCCCCGACGCGCTGGCCGCCGAACCCGGGACGCTCGCGTTCGCCCAGGTCGTCAGCAGCGGTTTCGGCGAGGTTCCCGAAGGCGTCGAACTCGAACGCGACCTCGTCGCCCGGATGTCCGCCCAAGGCACCCGGCTGCTCGGCCCGAACTGCCTCGGCCTGCACAGTTCCGCCGCTCGGATCAGCTTCATCCCGGAACCGCCGCTGTCCCCCGGCGGGATCGCGGTGGTGTCGCAAAGCGGCGGCCTGAGCGTCGACATCCTTCGTCTCGGCGCGGCGCGCGACCTCGCGTTCCACAGCGTCACCAGCATCGGCAATTCGTCCGATGTGGACGCCGCGGAACTGGTCGAGCATCTGCTGGGCGAACCGGACGTCGAGGTCGTCGGGCTGTACCTGGAATCGCTCGCGGCCGGTCGGGAAATCCTGGACCTGCTGGCGCGGCGGGGAATCAGCAAGCCGATCGTGCTGCTCGCCGGCGGACGCACCGCCGCCGGTTCGCGCGCGGCGACCAGCCACACTGGCGCGCTCACCGGAAACCACCGGCTGTGGCCCGCATTGTGCCGTCAAGCCGGGATCGCGCTGACCGAATCCCTGGAAGAATTCCTCGACGTACTGCTGGCTTTCGACACCGTCCGGCTGGACGGGCCGCCGCCCGCCACGCGCGACGCGGTCCTCTTCGGCAACGGCGGCGGCGCGAGCGTGCTGGCGACGGATGCGTTGGCCCGCTACGGATTCTCCGTCCCGACCTTGCCGGACCGCACCGTCGCGCGGCTCGAAGCGCTCGGGCTGCCGCCCGGCAACGGGCTGGCCAACCCGATCGACACCCCGGCGGGCACCCTCGCGGTGGACGGCGGCGCCATCGCCGGACGGCTGCTGTCCCTCGTTCTCGACGAGGCACCGCCCGCGGTCCTCATCACGCACCTCAACGTCGGCATCATCCAGCGAAATCTCGCCGATACTCACGGCGACGTCACCGGCACGATCATCCGCGGCATCGCCGGACTGCCCGCTGGCACGCAGCAGTTCCTCGTGCTCAAGGGCGACGGCCGCGCGGACATGGCCGACGCGATCGCCGGCTACACCCGCCAAGCGCACCGGCTCGGCCTGCCGGTGTTCGGCACCGTCGAGGAAGCCGGACGGGTCGCCCGCTCGCTGCTCGACTTCCAGGAACGCCGCCTGAACGACCGGAAAGGCCAGCCATGACCATCGATCACGAACTCCGCCACAAAGAACGGCGCGCACATGCCCTCGCGATGGGCGGAGAACGCAAACTCGCCGCCCGGGCCGAACGCGGCGAACTGAACGCCCGCGAACGCGTCGCCCGGCTCTTCGACGAGGATTCCTTTCGCGAAACGGGCCTCTTCGCCACCTCGAACGTCGACGCGGATCAGCACGTGACCCCCGCCGACGGCAAGGTCACCGGCACCGGTCGCGTCGAAGGCCGCCGCGCGGGAGTGATCGCCTACGACTTCACTGTGAAGGGCGCGTCGTCCGGCGCGGTCAGCAACAAGAAAATGGGCCACCTCAAGGAACTCACCGCCCGCACCGGAATCCCGCTGGTCTACCTCGCCGAATCCACTGGCGTGCGGATGCCCGACGTCATGGGCGGCACCGGGCTCGGCAACGCCAACGATCGCACCCGGTTTCTCCGCCGCCGCACCAATCCGTGGGTCTCGGCCGCCTTCGGCTACTCGTTCGGCTCAGCCGCGTGGCACACCGTCAGTTCGGATTTCGCGGTGCTGCGCAAGGGCGCGGTCATGGCGGTGTCGAGCCCGCAGCTCGTAAGCCGAGCGACCGGACAGCAGGTCGACGGCCAGGATCTCGGCGGCTGGAAACTGCATTCCGAGATCACCGGGTTCGCCGACGCGGTCGCCGGCACCGACGAGGAAGCGATCGACCTGCTGCGCCGGTTCCTGAGCTACCTGCCCGCGCACAACGGCGAAGCGCCGCCGGTCGCGCCGGTGCCCGCGGGCTCGGCCGGACGCGGCTCCCAGCTGCACTCGATCGTCCCGCCGGAACGCACGAAGGTGTATGACGTGCGCAAGGTCATCGAGGTGGTCGCGGACCTCGGCAGCGTGTTCCCGATCAAGGAACGCTACGGCAAATCGCTGGTCACCTCGCTGTGCCGGATCAACGGCCAGTCGGTCGGGATCATCGCGAACAACCCGATGTTCAAGGGCGGCGCGATCGACGCGGCGGCGTGCGCCAAGGCGACGAGCTTCATCGTGCTGTGCGATTCCTACAACATCCCGCTCGTGTTCCTGGTCGATCAGCCGGGCTTCCTCATCGGACTGGACGGGGAGCGCGGCGGCATCGTCGGCAAGGTCATCAACTGGATGAACGCCCTGTCCCTGGCGACCGTGCCGAAGGTGACGGTGATGCTGCGCAAGAACTACGGCCAGGGCTACGTGAACATGGGCGGCGCGTGGACGACCGACGCGATGGCCGCGTGGTGGACCGCCGAAGTCAGCTTCATGGACCCGCGCTCGGCGGTCGGCGTGGTGCACGGGATCGACCAGGCGACCGACCCGGAACTCTACGAACGCCGGCTGGCCGAAATGGCCAAGGACTCGACCGGGTACGACGTCGCCCGCGTGTACGGCGTGCAGGACGTCATCGATCCGGCCGACACCCGCGAGTTCATCCTCGGCGCACTGGAAGACAACGCGCTGAGCCGCACCGGCGGCGTCGGCGAGCACCTTCTCAGCACCTGGCCCACGAGCTACTAGGCGGATCGGATGAACCAGCCCTTCCCCCGGCGGCTTCTCGTCGCCAACCGCGGCGAGATCGCCCGCCGGATCATCGCCACCGCGCGGCGGCTCGGCGTCGAAACAGTCGCCGTCCACCACCAGGTCGACGCCGGGCTCCCCGGGGTCGCCGAAGCCGATCTCGCCCGGGAAATCACCGGCGAACCGCCTGTCGCGGCTTACCTCGACATCGAGCAGATCGTCCGCGTGGCAACGGAAACCGGTGCCGACGCGGTCCACCCCGGCTACGGTTTCCTCGCCGAGAACGCCGATTTCGCCCGCGCTGTCGAAGCGGCCGGACTGACCTGGGTCGGCCCCTCCCCCGACGCGATCACCGCGATGGGCGACAAAGTCGAAGCACGCAATCGGGTCGCTGCCGCGGGTGTTCCGGTCAGCGGCGGGGCCGGGGCGGCGTTGTCCGATGTGGACGAAGCGGTCCGCGAGGCCGAACGGATCGGTTACCCGGTCATGGTCAAGGCTTCCGGAGGCGGAGGCGGCATCGGCATGACCATCGCCCGCGACGCCGACGCCGTGCGCAAGGAATTCGCGCGCACGCAAGCGATCGCGGCCCGCAGCTTCGGCTCCGACCGGGTGTTCCTCGAACGGTTCGTCGAATCGGCGCGGCACATCGAGGTCCAGGTGCTCGGGCTCGACGACGGCACGATCCTGACACTCGGCGAGCGCGACTGTTCGGTGCAGCGCCGCAACCAGAAACTAGTGGAGGAAGCACCCGCACTCGGCCTCGATCCCGTTGTGCGGCAACGGTTGCACGACGCTGCGGTCAACGCGGCCAGCGCCGTCGGCTACCGCAACGCGGGCACGGTCGAGTTCTTAGTGGACGCCCGGACGCAGGAGTTCGTCTTCCTGGAAATGAACACCCGGATCCAGGTCGAGCACCCGGTGACCGAGCTGATCCACGGCGTCGACCTGGTCGAGCAGCAGCTGAGCATCGCCGCGATCGGCTCCGTCACGCCCGGCTTCGCACCGCGGCAGCACGGGCACGCGATCGAATTCCGGCTCTGCGCCGAGGATCCGGCCCGGTTCTTCCCGAGCCCCGGCCCGATCGAGGAATGGGAAGAACCTTGCGGCGACGGCATCCGCGTCGATTCCGGCTACCGGGCCGGTCTCGCGGTCACCCCGCATTTCGACTCGCTGATCGCCAAGATCTGCGTCTTCGGCGAGAACCGGGAAGCAGCGCTCGAACGCGCGAGAGAAGCACTCGACGGATTCGCGGTCGGACCGCTTCGCACCAATCTGCCGTTTTTGCGCGACCTGGTGGACCGGCCGGAATTCACCGGCGGCGGATACGACACCGGCATCGTCGCGGCCGTCACCAGCCGTCCCGCGGCGTCGACACGGAGGTAGCACTGTGCCCGAAACCATCAACGCCGACATGGGCGCCAGCGTCTGGAAAGTCCTGGTCGCCGCGGGCGACGCGGTCGAGCCCGACACCACCGTGGTGGTGCTCGAATCGATGAAAATGGAAATCCCGGTGCTGGCCGAATACGCCGGGTCGGTGACCGCCGTGCACGTCGCGGAGGGGGTGACGGTGCAGGCGGGCGATCCGCTCGTGGACATCGAAGAGCCGTAAGGAAAACCCCACCATCGCAGGGAAAGGGCGGGCAATGAAGCTCACCGTGGACGCGGGCAAATGCTGTGGCTCCGGGCAGTGTGTCCTGGCCGCGCCGGAATTCTTCGACCAGGACGACGACGGCATCGTGGTCCTGCTGGCCGACGAGGCAGGCGACGACGCGGCCGGGGACGTCGAGGAGGCCGTGTTCTCCTGCCCCACCGCGGCCATCGAGATCGTCGGGCGCTGAGACCGTGCCCCCGATCCGCCGCGTCGTGATCGCCGGAGCCGGGCAGGGCGGCGTGCACACCGCCGCCTCCCTGCGCCGGCTCGGCTACGACGGCGACCTCACCCTCGTCAGCGCCGAGCCCTCGCTGCCGTATCAACGGCCGCCGCTGTCGAAAACGTTCCTCCGCGACCCGGATCCGGCGCACATCGACTTCCACGACGCGGCGCACTATTCCACTCTGGACACCCGGCTCGTCCTCGGCGATCCGGTGACCACTGTGGACCGTCCGAACCAGACACTCAGCCTGCGCTCCGGCGAAACCGTGCGCTACGACCATCTCGTCCTGGCCACCGGCTCCCGGCCGCGCCGGATCACCGATCTGGCGCACCTGCGCAACGTCTTCCACCTGCACGACCGGGACTCTTCGGCGGCACTGGGCGAACAGTTGCGCGAAGGCCGGTCGATGCTGCTGGCAGGCGGCGGTTTCATCGGCTTGGAGATCGCGAGCGCCGCCGCCGATCTGGGGTGCGCGGTCACTGTCGTGGAGCAACTGCCGTCGATCCTCGCGCACGCGGTCCCGACGCAGGTCAGCGATTTCCTGCTGGACCGGCACCGCGCCCGCGGCGTCCGGTTCCGGCTCGGCCGCTCCGTGGTCGCGTTCACGACCGACGGCGACCGGCTCGCCTCCGTGACCACCGATGACGGGTCCGAGATCGCCGCGGACGTCGTGGTCGTCGGTATCGGCTCGGTCCCGTGCACCGAACTGGCCGCGCATGCCGGCCTGAAAGTGGACGACGGCGTCGTCGCCGACACCCGGCTGCACACCTCGGACCCGCACATCAGCGCCATCGGCGATTGCGTCCGGTTCCCCTTGGCCGGCCGCCCAGTCCGGCTCACGTCCGTCCAGCACGCCATGGACTCGGCGCTGCACGTCGCCAAGCAGATCACCGGCCGCGACGCCCCGTACCGCCCGGTGCCCTGGTTCTGGACCGACCAGGCCGGGGTGAAGGTGCAGATGGCCGGCGCGCCCCGCGCCGAACACGACCGCACCGAATTCGTCGCGGGCCCGTCCGACGCGGCCTTCGCCGTGCGGTCCTTCCTCGGCGACCGGTTCGTCGGCGGCGTGACGGTCGGGATGCCCCGCGAGCACCTGGCCATGCGGCGCGAACTAGCCGCCTCCTGACCTCCTCCGTCGCAGCCCCGCGTTGCCAGAGAAAGGAAAACCCCCGCCATGCGTTTCCCAGAATCGGCTCCCGCCAGCCGTCGCACCGTGCTCCGAATGGCCGGGGCTTCCCTGCTCGCCGCCGGCGCCGGCGGTCTGCTCGCCGCCTGCGGCGACGGCCCCTCCTCGGCCACCACCGGCGACGCCAAGGGCGCGGCCGCGCGGCCGACCCCGTTCCGCGTCGCCACCGCTCCCGGCGACAACTACTTCATCGACGCGGTCAACCTCGACCAGAAGCAGTTCGGCAAGTACAACCTCCAGGTCCCGAAGTTCCTGCACCCGTCCAGCGGCGTGCAGGGCATGCAGTTGCAGACGGCGGGCCAGATCGACGGGCAGATGCAGGACACGCTGCTCACGATGGCGACGTTCGCCAACTCCCGGCCGGGCGAGCGGCCGGTGATCATCGGCATGCGGATCCCGGAGACGACGTACTCGATCGTCGTCGGCAAGGGCTCGTGGCCGTCCGCCTCGGCGAGTTTCGCGGACAAAATGGCCGCGCTGAAAGGCAAAACGATCGGCGTCACCGCGATCGGCGCGGGCGCGGACAAGCAGCTGCGGCTCGCGCTGCGCCAGGCCGGCCTCTCCGACGGCGACGTCACCCCGCTCGCGGTCGGCCAGACGACGCCCGCGATCGCGCAGATGAACGCGGGCAAGATCGACGCGTACGTCGGCATCACCTTCGCCACCGCGCGGCTGATGGCCGAGCAGACCGGCGGCCGGGTCCTGATCGATTTCGCCGCCGCCGGGGTGCCGGACCTGCTGAGCAAACAGCAGGTCGACGTGCTGATCGCCCGCGAGGACTACGCGAAGTCCCACGCGGACGCGTGCCGAGCCTGGCTGGCGGCGCAATGGGCGGCCAAGGACTGGATCCTGGCCAACCAGGATCAGGCCGCGGACCTGCTCAACACCGACAGCTTCGACGGGAAAGGCCTGGCCGTCTCGAAGCAGTACATCCAGCACTTCGCCGAAGTCGTCGTGCCGAAGCTGCAGCCGCAGTGGAAGGTGACCAAGGAGGCGATCGACCTGATGATCAAGGTCGCGATCCAGACCGGCGCGGTGTCCGCCGGGCAGGTCGCCTACGAAACGTTGGTCGCGGACTTCGCCCGGGCCTGACTCCGCGGTCTGTGAAAGGGCGCCTTGAGGAATTCCCTCAAGGCGCCCTTTTCGTCACAGTGCGGAAAGGATGTCGTTGACCCGATCCTTGGCGTCGCCGAAGAGCATCGCGGAGTTCTCCCGGAAGAACAGCGGGTTCTGCACGCCCGCGTACCCGGAAGCCATGGACCGCTTGAACACGATCACGTTCTCCGCTTCCCACACCGTCAGCACCGGCATGCCCGCGATCGGGCTGCCCGGGTCCTCGGCCGCGGCCGGGTTGACCGTGTCGTTCGCGCCGATCACCAGCACCACGTCGGTGTCGGCGAAATCGTCGTTGATCTCGTCCAGCTCCAGCACGATGTCGTACGGAACCTTCGCCTCGGCGAGCAGCACGTTCATGTGGCCCGGGAGGCGTCCGGCGACGGGGTGGATGCCGAAGCGCACCTCGATGCCCTTGTCCCGCAGCTTCCGGGTCAGCTCAGCCACGCCGTACTGGGCTTGCGCGACCGCCATCCCGTACCCGGGCGTGATGATCACCCGCGACGCACCGGTGAGGAGCTCAGCCGCGCCTTCCGCGGTGATTTCCCGGTGCTCGCCGTAATCCTTGTCCCCGCTCGGCCCGGCCTCGATGCCGAAACCGCCCGCGATGACGGAGATGAACGAGCGGTTCATCGCCTTGCACATGATGTAGGACAGGTACGCACCGGACGAGCCCACCAATGCGCCGGTGATGATCAGCAGGTCGTTCTCCAGCAGGAAGCCCGACGCCGCCGCGGCCCAACCGCTGTAGCTGTTCAGCATGGACACGACCACCGGCATGTCGCCGCCGCCGATCGAGGCGACCAGGTGCCACCCCAGCGCCAGCGCCAGCACGGTGACCACGACCAGCAGCCACAGGTGCGGACTGACCACGAACCACGCGGTGAACGCCACGAACAGCACCAGCGCGCCGAGGTTGAGGAAGTTCTTGCCCGGCAGCATCAACGGCGCGGACTTCATCTTCGCCGACAGCTTCAGGTTCGCCACGATCGACCCGGTGAACGTCACCGCACCGATGAACACGCCGATGAACACCTCGGCGTGGTGAATCCCCAACGTCCCCAGCGCTTCCAGATGCCGCGCCTCGGCGCCGGAAGGGTCGCATTCCACCTGGAGGTACCCGTTCCAGCCCACCAGAACGGCGGCGAGACCGACGAACGAATGCAGCAGGGCGATCAGCTCGGGCATCCCGGTCATCTCGACCACCGCCGCCCGGCGCAGCCCGATCCCGGCGCCGATCACCATCGCGATGATCATCAACGCGATCGAGGTGCCGGTGATCTCCCCGGACACCGCTTGGGCGATGGTCGCGATCAGCGCGACGATCATGCCGGCGATGCCGAAATAGTTGCCGACTCGCGCGGTTTCGTGCCGGGACAGCCCGGCCAGCGCGAGAATGAACAACAGCCCGGCCACGATGTAAGCGGCCTGGCTCGCAGTGTGCACAGTCATCTGAAGAAGGCCTCTCAGGTCAGCTGCGGGAGAACATGGCGAGCATCCGGCGGGTCACCGCGAACCCGCCGAAAATGTTGATCGTCGCCAGCAAGGTCGCCACCGCCGCCAGCACCACGACCACCGTGTTGCCGCTGACCAGATTCAGCAGAGCGCCCACGACGATGATCCCGGAAATCGCGTTCGTCACCGACATCAACGGCGTGTGCAACGCGTGATGCACGTGCCCGATCACGTAATAGCCGATCACGATCGCCAGCGCGAACACCGTCAAATGCGGCAACAGGGCCGCCGGAGCCAACGCCGCCAGCAGCAGGAACACCGCCGCGATCCCCAGCACCACACCCAGCCGACGCCCCGAGGACATCGGCTCCTTCTTCGCCTCCTCTTTCTTCTCCGGCGCCGCCGCCGGTTTCTGCGGAGCGGCCGAGACTTGCACCGGCGGTGGCGGCCACGTCAGCTCGCCGTTCTTCACCACCGTGATCGACCGGACCACCACGTCCTCGAAGTCGACGACCAGCTGGCCGTCCTTCTCCGGCGTCATCAGCTTCATCAAGTTCACCAAGTTGGTGCCGTACAGCTGCGACGCCTGCGCCGGAAGCCGGCCCGCGAGATCCGTGTAGCCGAGGATCGTCACCCCGTTGTCCGTGACGACCTTCTCGCCCGCCACCGAACCCTCGACGTTCCCGCCGTTCGCCGCGGCCATGTCCACAATGACCGAACCGGCCTTCATCGACGCCACCATCTCGCCGGTGATGATCCGCGGCGCCGGACGGCCCGGGATCAACGCCGTCGTGACGATGATGTCGACCTCGCGGCACTGCGTCGCGTACAGCTCAGCCTCGCGCGCCTTGTAATCGTCGCCCATTTCCTTGGCGTAGCCCGTGGCGGAGACTTCGGCGTTCGGGTCCTCGATGGACAGATACTCCCCGCCCAGGCTCTTCACCTGATCGGCGACTTCCGGCCGCGGGTCGGTCGCCCGCACGATCGCCCCGAGGCTCCCGGCCGCGCCGATCGCCGCCAACCCGGCGACACCCGCGCCCACGACGAGGACCTTCGCCGGGTTGACCTTGCCCGCCGCAGTCACCTGCCCGGTGAAGAACCGCCCGAACGTGTGCGCCGCTTCCACCACCGCGCGGTAGCCGGCGATGTTCGCCATCGAGGACAGCACGTCCAGCGACTGCGCCCGGCTGATCCGCGGCACCGCGTCCATCGCCAACGCCGTGATCGGCCGCTTCGCCAGATCCTCCACCAACTCCGGCTTCAACGCCGGAGCCAGCAGACTCACCACCGCCGCGCCCGGCTTCACCGCGTCCAACTGCTCGGAAGAGGGAGCGTTCACCCCGAACACGACGTCCGCGTCCGCGATCGACCCGGACGTCGCGCCCGCGTCCGCATAGGCTTCGTCGAAGAACCCCGACGCCAGCCCCGCCCCCGGCTCCACAGTGACCTCATAGCCCAGCCCGCGCAGCTTGCCCACCGTCTCCGGGGTCGCCGCGACGCGCGTCTCCCCCGGTTGTGCCTCCTTGAGCACCCCGATCAGCATGCTGTCTCCTTCCCGCTCGTTCGCGGAAGATCCGCCGGCCGGGCCTGACGGCGTTTTGGGTCGCCACCTGGTCCGACTTCGCCCGCTTCAGGTACAGATGCGCTGGATACTCCCATGCCGCCGGGCCTCCGGCAGCCAACCGGAGGCCCTTTTTCGACGGCGAGTGCGACGAGATCACGGTCATAGCCGTGGGCTATCGCGGCCCCCGCCGGAAGAGCGTCGCCTCCGTGCCACACGGGCCGCCACGCACGTCCCGAGCCGGGAAACCGCCGACTACCCGCCTGAACCGCCCCCGCCCCTCTCCTGGCGGTTCCCTCCCGCGTCGCCCGCCGCTCCGCCCCGGCCGTGACCGCGGAATCGATCGCCTGATCGATCACGACGTCCACAGTGATGTCCGCCACTTGACAAACGGCTTCCGCACGTCAGCCGACTCAATGGCGCAACCCGCTGCTCCGCTCGGAGCCAGCCGTCACGTAACGGGTCAGCATGGCCACCAGCTCGTCCTCGAAAGCGGCCAAGTCGAGCGGCTCCGGTCCGGCGATCATCTTGTGCACGAGCAGTTCCACGGTGTTCACCACGATCCGCGCCGCCAGGTCCACATTGGACACGTCCGCTTCCGGCTCGAGCAGGCCGCGCACGTACGCGACCCGCTCCTCCTCGTACCGCGCGACCTGCTCCAGCAACTCCGCCGAACGCGGGGCTTGCTCGGCCATCACGCGGAACAACTGCGGATCGTCGAGGTGGTTCTGGATCGCGACGTGCACGAGTTCGCGAAGCGCAGCGTCCAGGGTGTCCGGCGGCCCAGCCGTTTCCCTGTGGCGGCGCAGGGTTTCCGCCCCGGCGTCGAGATGCCGCGAGGCCAGCGCGACGAGGATGGCGTCTTTGTTCGGGTAGTACTGATACAGCGACCCGATCGACACCCTCGCCCGCTCCGCGATCCGATTCGTAGTGCCCGCCGCGTACCCCATCTCAGCGAACACCCGCGCGGCGGCCGCGAGGATGCGCTGCCGGGTCAACTCGCCCCGGATCTGGCGGGGCTCCTTGCGCGGCTGCAGCTGCTTTCCGGGCATCGGGCCTCCTCCGGGGGTGAGCTTTTGCTCATAATAGGCCGGTGAGCAGGGTTGATGCCGGGATTGCGGTGGGTTCCCGAGGGATGGGACTGGGGATTGCTGCTGTCTCGCGTTGGTGCCGCGTCTGACTGAGTTACCTTGTGTCGGCGAGGGCCAGACCCGATGCAAGGACCTGATCCGTCTGGTGGCCCGCTGCGCACGCGAATCCCCCGCCCGCGGCTCGCCGGCCAGATGAATCCCCGGACGGATCCAGCTGCCCAGCCCACTCGACCGGCGCGCTCCGGCAAACCAGGCCTGTCGCCTCTGCTCAGGCAGACCTTCCGGCGCGTCCGGGCCGCTTCGCCCACCTCGCCGAATCGCCACTCCCCACCAACCTCGGCCCGCCTCTCGGCGCGACGTCGAATCGCCGCTCCCGCCAACTTCGCCCCGCCCCTCGGCAACAGGCCGAACCGCCACTCCCCGCCAACTTCGCCCCGCCCCCTCCGCGTGACGTCGAATCGCCACTCCCGCCAACCCCGGCCCGGCCCAGAACACGAGCCGGGCCGAGGTTCGGTCAGCGGCCGAGGCCGGGCAGCGGAGCCGTTCCCTCCTCCCGCACCGCCTGCAACGCACGCGGGTCCAGGTTCAGCAGCCGCAGGATCGTCGGCGCGATCTGGGTCGTCTCGACCGCCGCCGGGATCCGCGCCCCGTGCCCGCCGCTGACCACCAGCGGGACCGCGCGGTCGTCCGCCGCCGCGCCGCCGTGTTCGGCGATTTTCGAGTGGCCGCCGGTGTACACGACGCCGTGCTGGGCGATGCCGACCAGATCCGGCACCCGCGGGTCGCCCGGGCGCACCTGGAAGTAGCGGGCGGCGTCGGTTCCGGCGTAGACCGTCGTCAGGCCCGCGTGCGTGAACGGTTTCGGCGCGCCGGTGCTGCCGTTTCCGGTACCGGACTGCGCCAGCAGGTACTGCCGCGCGAACTCGGCTGCCTCCGGCGAGCGGTCGGTGAACCACAGCAGCATCGCGTCATCGTCGGTCGATTGGGCGACCAGATCGGGCGCGCCGGGATGCGCGGCCCGCCAGGCGGCGTTCAGCCCGGAGAGCAGCGGGGCGTCGTCGATGCGGGTCAGCGCGGACGGGTCGATCGGCGACTGGCCGTGTTTCGCGGAGAGGATCACGGTCGTCGAGCGGTCGAGGTGCCGGTTTCGCAGTTCGGCGGTGAACCCGCCCACCTGCCGGTCGACAAAGTCCAAAGCGGACTGCAGCACCGGACCTGGCGTGCCGTCCGGACGGTATCCGCCCGGCTGGCCGCCGGAGAGCGGAAGCTTCTGCGCGGTCGAAACGGACTGGAAGTTCATGCCGAACACCCCGGGCGTACCGGCGCGAGTCTGTCCACTGTGGTCGAAGCCGTCGATCTCGTTCAGCACGGCTTTGGCTTTGTAGCCGTCATAACGCTGGGTCGCGGAGTTGTCCTTCGTCCAGTCGCTGGAGCTGGGAGCCTTGCTGTTGATCTCCGGAGTGAAGAGGTCGTCGATGCCGCTCCCGGACGGGCCGCTGAGCATTTCGTACGCCGGGTGCTTGTCCGACCACGCGGTGCGCAACCCGGCCTGCCGTGCGACCTCGAACACGGTGTTCACTCGCAGATATTGGTGCGGGTAAACAGGTTTGCACGTCTTCGGGTCAACGGGCAACGCGGCCGGGTTGATCAGCGAACGCGGGTTTCCGGTCATCGCGAGCACGCCGTCGGGCAGGTTCGGCAGCCCCTGCCCGGCGTCGATGGCGTTCATGTTGCGGTCAAGATCCTCGGTGTAGTCCACTGTGGACCCCGGCTTGACGCCGGCGCAGGACGTCGTGCCCGCCGGGAGCAAAGCCCGGTTGTAGGTGGCGTCGTAGTAGATCCCGGTGCTCGCGGGGTTGCCGCCGGTCACCTGCGCGACCATGCCGGGGAACGAATCCGACGGCACCGGCGTGTTCGCGTGCGCGTACTCGGTGCCGTGCGCCGCGAGCGCGGCCAGCGCGGACCCGGGATGGGTGCGCGTGTACCAGTCCAGGTCCGACTGATGGAGGCCGTCAACCGAAAGCAACAACACGTGCTCGGTGCGCACCGGCGCGGCCAGCGCGGGCACAGCCGCCGCGACAGTACCGGCCGCGGCCATCGCCGCCACGGCACGCCAACGAATTCTCGACACAGGAGTCCTCCTAGTCCCTGCCGCCCGACACGGCGACCGGCGTATTCCAGGCCGCGCACAAAGACAAGGGAAAACCGCCGGAGAAACAGCAGATGAACGCTATCTCCGGACTGCCGCACAGATTTCCGTACCGGGAAGGAAACCGTTCTTCGGCACAGCGGACGCAATTCGCCTGATTCGTCCACCAGAGCGGATACCCGGCAGGCACTCGCCGAAGTGCTTGCGTTCTGCCAGCACTTGTGGTCTCCTGGAAGTGCTTGCAGATCAAAACCACTACGAAGGGACCGGTCATGATCCGTCGAGTGCTCGCCCAGTGCACCGTCTCCGACCTCGCCCGAGCCGAGGCGTGGTACGCGGCCCTGTTCGACCGCGGCCCGGACGCCCGCCCGATGCCCGGCCTGCTCGAATGGCATCTCGGCGACACGTTCGGACTTCAGGTGTGGTCCGAACCCGCCCGAGCCGGACAATCGACGGTCGTCCTGGACGAAACGGACCTCGACGCAGCCGCCGCCCACGCCACGAAGGCCGGCGCCACCCACGACGGCCCACAACCCGGAGGCGGCGCGCGCATCCTGCCGCTCACGGACCCGGACGGAAACCGCGTGGTCTTCATCGGGAAGTGATTCCTGCGGCGGGCAATTTCGGCGAGCCTGGCGGAATACGGTCATTCCGGACCGGATGGCGAAAGTCTCCGGCAGCACATCTGCCGAAGGCCCCGCGCAACACCGCGCGCCTCAGGTTCGCTCGTCGCAGCATTCGCAACGACCGCCCAGCCGAAGACCGCGTTCCCGCACCACACCGAGTCGCCAGGCCCGCACGACAGAGACTCGCCCGGGACCGGTCGCCACCGACGACCGCGCCCCGTTCCGGACCGCCGAGGCCTGCAGCGCCGGAAGACGGAAGACCCGCACCGAGCCGCATTGTCCAACCGCCAGGGGGCGCGGCCTCGCTCACCAAGCAGTCACCACGGCCGCCCTACCCAAGACCCCATCTCCAGACCGGGTTGACCGCTCAACCCGGAGCGGCCTAGTCTCGCGGCTAGAGCGATCACTCTAGTCGCGAGACCCGAGGGAGGGCCGATGCCGCGCGTGGAACTGTCCGCCGGGCCGATCGACTACACCGACACCGGCGGGGCCGGCCCGGCGCTGGTGTTCGGGCACGGGTTTCCCATGTCCGGCACGCAATGGCGCAAGGTCGTCCCGCTGCTGACCGGCTACCGCTGCATCCTGCCCACTCTTCCGCTCGGCGCCCACCTCGCACCGATGCGGGCCGACGCTGATCTCACGCAGTTCGGGGTCGCCCGGCTGCTCGGCGAATTCCTCGACGCGCTCGACCTCCACGACGCGACAATCGTGCTCAACGACTGGGGCGGCGGCCAATTCCTCGTCGCCGACGGCATGGCACCCGCCGAGCACGTCGCGCGGGTCGGGCGGCTCGCGTTGGTCGCCTGCGAGGCCTTCGACAACTTCCCGCCCAAGCCCGCGCGTCCGGCGGTCAAACTGCTCCGGCTCCCGGGCGGGCCGTGGCTGCACGCGCAAGTCACCCGGACGTCCTTCTACCGGCACGCCAAAGCGGCCTACGGCGGAATGTGCGAAAGCCGCATCCCGGACGACATTCTCGACGGCTGGTTCGCCCCGGCGTTGCGGGACAAGGAAATCCGCCGGGACCTGGTTAAATTCGCCACCGGCAGCCCGCCGCGGCGGGAACTGCTCGCCTGGACCGAGCGGCTGCGGGCATTCGATCGGCCGGTCCTCGTCGTCTGGGCGGGCCAGGACCGGATGATGCCCGCCGACCACGGGCGGCGGCTCGCCGAACTCTTCCCGGACGGCCGGCTGGTCGAAATCCCGGACAGCGGCACGCTGATCCCGGAGGATCAGCCCGACCGGCTGGCCAAGGAGCTGACCGCGTTCCTCACCGAAACCGGAGCCGCGCCAGCGTAAACGCGGTGAGAACGGGCAACGGCTCCCGGGAACATACGAATGCGGATCCCGGAAAGCCTGCCAACGAATCGACCACGGAGCGGCCCGAAACCGGAGCCAAGCCCGGCGAGATCACGCACCAGCGCACCGCTCCACCGCCGCGATCCCGGGCAGCTGAACGCGGTTGCCCGAGCACCGCACTCAAGCCGAAACAGTCAACGGAAACCGCACTCCGGTCAGCTCCTCAGACACTGTCCACAAGCGACGCGCGACCTCCTCGTCCCGCGCTTTCGCCGACCGCCCAACGAGTTTCGGCGCGCCGCGGTTCTGCAGGAAACCACGAGGCCCGGCATAGCTGTTCCCGGGAACATCCGCCAACGCGGCATAAAGCGTCGGCCGCGCCCCCTCTTCCGAATTCTGCGCCACCAGTCGAATACCGGCCTTGGCCAACGAGGACAACACCGGCGTCTCGACCTTCAACAGATTCGTCGCCGCCGTCCCAGGATGCGCCGCCGTCGCCAGCACCGGCGAACCGACTTCAGTCAGCCGCCGCTGAAGCTCAGCGGTGAACAGCAGGTTCGCGAGCTTCGACTGCCCGTAAGCCGCCACCGCCCGATACGGCTTGCGCTCCCAATTCAGATCGGCGAAATCGATGGCGCCCACCCGGTGCCCGTTCGACGAAACCGTCACCACCCGGCCCCGGATCCGCGGCAAAAGCAGGTTCGTGAGCGCGAAATGGCCGAGATGATTGGTCCCGAACTGCGATTCGAACCCGTCCGCCGTGCGCGACAGCGGCGGGATCATGATGCCGGCGTTGTTGATCAGCAGGTCGATCGGCTCGGCGAACTCCGCGGCGAACGCGCGGACCGACGCCAGATCGGCGAGGTCGAGCTGCCGGACTTCGACGTCGCCGGGCAGTTCCGCGGCAGCCTCGCGACCGCTGCGCAGGTTGCGCACCGCGAGCACCACCCGCGCGCCCTTGGCTGCCAGCGCCGCCGCTGTCGCGCGGCCTAATCCGCTGTTCGCACCGGTGATCACGGCGGTGCGGCCGGTCTGGTTTTCCGCGATAGGGTCCATGCCTCCAAAGTAGGCACCAGCAACAATGTTGTCAACGGAAACATGCTGCTAGACTGACCGGGTGCCCGACCAGTCCGACGACCGCCCCTACCACCACGGCAGCCTCCGCATCGCCCTGCTCGACGCGGCCGAACGCGGCCTGCGCGCGCACGGAGCCGATCAGCTGTCGTTGCGCGACCTCGCCAGGGAGATCGGCGTCAGCCACGCCGCGCCGCGCCGGCATTTCCCGGATCGGCAGGCGTTGCTCGACGCTCTCGCCGAAGCCGGGTTCGCCCGCTTGGACAACGCGTTGCGCACGGCGTTGAAGACCGCGGACGACTTTCCGGGTCGCGTCCGCGCGGCAGCCACGGCGTACACCCGCTTCGCCACCGAGAACTCGGCGCTGCTCGAATTGATGTACACCAGCAAGCACCGTCCCGGCGCGTCCCGGATCGTCCAGGCCGCCGAAGCGCCGTTCGGGCTGATGAACGACCTGATCGTCGAGGGCCAGGAGCAGGGCGCGCTGCAGGACGGGCCGCCGCAGCGGATCGGGGTCGTGTTGTTCGCGACGCTGCAAGGAATCGCGACCCTCGGCAACGGCGACCTCGTTCCGGCGGAATTGCTCGACGGGCTCGTCGAGACCGCCGTCGAACAGTTCCTGCGCGGCGCTCGTCCATAACAAAACCGGTCGGCCACGCGAATGCGGCGCCCGATTGGATACCGTGGGCGGCATGGCTGACCAACGACCGCTCGGCTTGCGAGAACGCAAGAAACTCGACACGCGCAAAGCGCTGAGCGACGCCGCCGTGGCGCTGATGTACGAGAGAGGTCCAGACAACGTTGTCCGCGAGGACATCGCGGAGCGGGCCGGGGTGTCGCTGCGGACTTTCAGCAACTACTTCGCCACGAAATACGACGCGGTCGCCTACCGGCAGGAGCACCGGATCCGGCGCAGCGCGGAGCTGCTGCGGGAGCGTCCGGCGCACGAGCCGCTGTGGACCGCGCTCGCCGAAGCGCTCATCGAACCGTTGCGCGCCGACGGGGTGCCGTACGGCCAGCCGGCATCCGACCAGCTCAGCGCGGTGCAAGCGTGGAGTGCGACACCCGAGATGCGCACCGCGCTGGCCCGGGTGGAAACCGGCGATCTGGTCAAGGCGATCGCCGAACGCACCGGGACGCGGGTCGGCGAGCTGTATCCGCAACTGGTGTCCGACATCGCGATCGCGGCGATGACCACCGTGCTGAACCGGTTTCTGGACGAGAGTCTGGAGAAGACGGTGCCGACGACGCTGCGAGAGGCGTTCGCCTCGATCTCCCTGGGGCTCCCGCCGCGCTGATCAGCGCCGCGACGCCGCGGGCAGCGAGTTTTCCCGGCCGTACGCGCGGAATTCGGCCCGCAGCTCGCGGCGGTCCTCCGCGGTGAGCGGCCGGTACGGGTTGGTCCGGTTCGGCGCGTACCAGACCCGGTCGTCCTCCCAGCCCTGCGCGCGCAACGGCGCTTTGTCGACCTTGCCGCTGCCGGTGACCGGAGCCTCGTCGATGATCCGGACGAATGCGGGTCGCCATTTCGTACCGAGATCCGGTTGTGCGGCAAGGAATTCGTCAAAGTCTTCCGGATCGAACGCGGCATCCTCAGCGAGAATGACGGACACCATCAGCAGATCTCCGGTCTTCGGGTCGGGCACGCCGTAGCAGTGCGCCGCCGCGAACGCCGGGTAGCGGCCCAGAATCCGCTCGACCGGGGCGGTGCCGAAGTTCTCGCCGTCGACGCGGAGCCAGTCCGCGGCCCGGCCGGCGAAGTACAGGTAGCCGTCGCGGTCGCGGTAGCCGAGGTCGCCGGTCCAGAAGTCCTCGCCGCCGAATTTCAGCCGTTCGGCCATTGCGGCGGGGTGCCGGTAGTAGCCCTCGAACGTTTTCCCGCGCCCCACCGCGACGATCTCGCCGGTCGCTTCCTCCGCGTTGAGCAGCAAGCCGTTCTCGTCGAACTCCGCGAGCGGGCATTCCCGGTTGTCCTGGTCGCGGATTTCCGCGCGCATTCCGGGCGCGGGGCGGCCCAGCGCGTTCGGCGGCGCGTCCGGCTCCGGCACGATGCGAAGCCCGCCCTCGCTGGAACCGTAGCCTTCCCGTACCTCGCAACCGAATCGACGGCGGAATTCGGTGGATTCGCCCGGCGCGGCTTCCGAGCCGAACGCGACCTCCAGCCGGTTGTCGGCGTCAGTCGGCTGTTCCGGCTGCGCGACGACGTAGCTGAGCACCCGGCCGACGTAGTTGAAGTAGGTCACGCCGTGCGCGCGGAGGTCCGGGATGAACTGCGACGCCGAGAACTTCCGGACCAGGACAATCGTCGCGCCGACCTTCGCCGCCGCGGCGAGGTTCATCATGATCGCGTGGCCGTGGAACATCGGCAGGCACAGGTACGTGACCGAATCGCGGTGCAGCGAGACGCGTTCGGCCAGCGCGTCGGTCAACCGGCCGAGGCGGCCGTTGCTGCAGATGACCGCCTTCGGCGTGCCGGTGGAGCCGGAGCTGAACAGCAGCAGGAAGATCGCCGCCGGGTCCGGGAGGGACGCGGGCATCTCCGCGTCGGCGTGCGCGGCCAGCAGGTCTTGGTACTCCGCCGATTCCACGTCGAGGACGCGACGGACAGCCGGCAGGTCAAGGCTCGCGATTTCCGTGCCGTACAACGGTTCGGTGAGCAGCACATCGACGTCCGTGTGATTGATGTCCGCCGCCAGCTCCGCGCCGCGCCGGGTGGAGTTGATGCCGACCAGGACGTCACCGCTCACCGCGGCGGCGAGGATCCAGAACACGAAGTCCGGCAGGTTCTGCAGCAGCACCCCGACGTGCCGCTGAGTCCGGCCAGGCCCCGGCTCGAACGTGCGCAGCAGCGAGGCTCGCACGGCGGCCTCGCGGACGACCTCGTCCCACGTCCAGCTTCGGCCTTCGAACCGCAGCCCCTCGTGCGTGTCCCCGCGCCGGGACCGGACTACTTCCGCGAACGTCTCCATCAGCGGTCCGCCGCGAGCACGATCGCCGAGTGCGGCACCGGAGATCCGCCGGTGACGAGCACGTGTTCCAGGGATTTCGCGGGCTGGTTCACCGAACTGCCGCGAATCAGCCGGACGCCCTCGGCGATCCCGTTGACCCCGTGGATGTACCCCTCCCCCAGCTGGCCGCCATGGGTGTTGACCGGCAGCCGTCCGCCGAGTTCGAGCGCTCCGCCGGCGATGAAGTCCTTCGCTTCGCCGCGGCCGCAGAATCCGTATTCCTCCAGCTGCAGCAACACCATCGGAGTGAAAGCGTCGTACAGAATCGCGGCGTCGATGCCTTCCGGCCCCACGCCGGATTGCGCCCACAACTGCTCGGCGACCAGCTGCACCTCGGGCATTTCGTCGATGTCGTCCCGATAGTAGCTGCTCATCGAAATCTGTTGCGGCCCCACGCCTTGCGCCGCTCCAGCGATCACCGCGGGCGGATGCGGCAGGTCGCGCGCCCGCTCCGCGCTCACGATCACCAGCGCTTGCCCGCCGTCGCTTTCCTGGCAGCAATCGAGCAACCGCAACGGATCGGCGATCATCCGCGACGACTGGTGATCTTCGAGGGTGATCGGCCGCCCGTGAAACCACGCTTGCGGATTCACTGCCGCGTGTTTGCGGGAGAGCACCGACACGCGGCCGAAGTCCTCGCTCGTCGCCCCGTATTTGTGCATGTACCGCCGCGCCAGAAAGGCTTCCTGCTGCGCGGGGGTGAGCAGGCCGTACGGATTGATCCAGTTCCGGTATTCCTGATCGGTATTCGCGGTGTAGGCGAACGGCGGCGGCCCAGCCCCGAAACGGTGGCCGGAACGCTCGTTGAACGCCCGGTACACCACGACGACGTCGGCGACCCCGGAACTGACCGCGAGCGCCGCCTGCTGCACCGGCGCGCACGCCCCGCCGCCGCCGTGCGGGATGCGGCTGAAGAACTTCAGCTGCGGGATCCCCAACGCCCGCGCGACCGCGATCTCCGGGTTGGTTTCCATCGTGAACAGCGCGAATCCGTCGACTTCTTCGACCGGGATCTGCGCGTCGGCGAGCGCGGCGAGGACGCATTCGCAGGCGAGTTGCCATTCGCTGCGGCCGGAGTTCTTGCTGAATTCAGTCGCGCCGATTCCGGCGATCGCCGCCTGCCTCGCGAAGCTCATGCCGACACCTCCACAAGGAGTTGCACGCTAGTCGATCGGGAGGTGCCAGCATGAATATCGATGATTCGCTTGCAAGCTGCGCTCATGCCGACACCGTCACTCGAGCCGACACATGCACACCACGGTCGTGGCTTCCGGTGACCTTGATCGTCGCCGCGTCCTCAGTCACCTCGATGATCTCGCTGGAGAAAGTGAGCGTGTCACCGGGAAACAACGGCAACCCGAGCCGCAGCGAGACCTTGCGGATCCGGGTCGCCGGGCCGCACACGTCGGTGACGTAGCGGTCGATGAACCCGTTGGTGGCGTTGATGCTGATGAAGACGTCCGGCATCCCGCGTTCGGCCGCCTTGCCCGGGTCGTGGTGCACGTCCTCGAAATCCTGCGACGCGATCGCCGTCGCGACGATCGTGGTGCGGTCGAACGGGATCGCCAGCTCCGGCAGCCGGTCTCCGAGAGCCAGGGTCATCGGGTGTGCTCCTTCGGGTCTCGCGGCCGCAGCTGCGGGAGGATTTCGCCGTGCGCGTGCTCGCTGAAGCCCACCTGCAGCGGCAGGCCCACTTCCAACTGGTCGTGGTCGACTCCGGCGATATCCGCGACCAGCCGGATGCCCTCCTCCAGATCAGCAAGGCCGACGGCGAGCGGGTAGTCGAACGCGGGGTCCTTCGGGTGGTACAGCACCGTCCAGCTGTGCAATACCGCGCGACCGCTGGCGACGACCGTGTCCCACGCGAAGCTCCGGCACACCGGACACGCCGGGCCGGGCGGATGCCGGAGGGCCTGGCAGTCGGTGCAGCGCTGGATCTCCAGCCGTCCCTCGCGGGCGGCGTCGAAGAAGAACCGGTTGTCCTGGGTGATCGTGAGCCGCGGGACCGCGGTGTGCTCCCCCATCACGCGCTCCGCTCCGCCGGGCGGAACCGCAGGATGCGGAAGCGTTCGTCGACCAGCAGCTCGCCCGCTTCGTCCAGGTAGTGCTTGCGCAGCGTGACGAAATGCCCGTAGCCGAGCGCGGTCTGTTTGCACCCCGAGACCGCCTCGATGGTGAAGTGGCAGGTCACGTGCGTGCCCGGGGTGATCTCGCGGACGTACTCCTGCTCGACGTCGGTGGCCACCACCGAGGTGTAGCCTGCCGCGTCGAGCACGCTCATCAGCCGCGAGTACGCGAAGTCCTCCACCGCGCCCTCGCGGCGCAGCTCCTGGATCTCGCGGTAGCGCCGGTATCCGGCCATGATCCAGGTCGAGCACATCGCGGGCGGCGCGATCACGCCGGGACGGCCGGTCGCCTTGGCCGCGGCGTCGTCGACGTACACCGGATTGCGGTCGTCGACCGCCTCGACCCAGTTGCGGATCATCGCCTCGTTCACCGCGTACCGGGCCACCCGCGGCGGCTCGGCCCGCTGGCCGGTGAACTCGGCGAAGTCCGTCCGGAGACCGGTCATCACCCCTCCTTGAGCAAGCGTTTGGCAGGACGCTAGGTCGCGGAGGGACGGGCGGCAAGCGCCACTCCCGCTGGGCGGACAGCCGGACCCGCCCGCACGCGGAAAAACTCCCGGCGAGCGGCGCTCACCGGGAGTTTCTCCGGGAAATTGTCAAGGAGTGCCCAGGTCCAGGGACTGGACCGACGAATTCACGCTGTCCAGTCTCCAGCCGCCTCCCGCGGGACCGCACCGCACAGTGGTGTCCCGGGTGTCCGAGACGTTGGTCGCGGTGTTGAACGCGGTGTTGGGGGTGGTCGCGAGGACATTGGTGTAGAGGAATTTGCCGTTGGTGTACACGCACTGGTGCAGATTCAGGAACCGGCGGGCGGCCAGATCCAGGGATTGCACCGCCGTGTTCGCCGCGTCGACCGTCCATCCGCTGACCGCCGGACCGCAGCCCACCGACGAATCCGGCGTGTAGGAAAGATTCGTTCCGGTGGTGAACGGCGAATTGGGCGTGGTCGCCAGCAAGTTGGTGTACAGGAAATTGCCGTTGCTGTACACGCATTGATGCAGATTCAGGAACCGGCCGCGGACGCGGTCGAGGGGCTGCACCGCGGTGTTCGCCGCGTCGGCCACCCAGCCGCTGGCCGCCGCACCGCATCGCGCCGCGTTGTCGCGCGGGTCCGCGATGTTCGTCCCGGTATTGAACGAAGTGTTGGGAGTGGTGGAAAGTTCATTCGTGTAAAGGAAACTGCCGTTGGTGTAGACGCATTGGTGGAGGTTGACGTAACGGTCCGCCGCCGCCAGGGCGGGGGCCGCCGCGACCGCGAGCGGGCTCAGGCACACCACCGCCACGACCGCGGATCTCCATGACTTCAGGGCTTTTGTCACGTGCATGCTCATTCCTCCTGCTGCTTTGGCCGAGCCGCACCGTTCACCAGCGAAGACATCTCACGGTGGCGCAGAAAACGGCGGCCGTACAGCAGCCAGAGGGACGAATCGGCTCGTCCTTTTCGCGAAGAACGGTTCAGCGCGCGGGAATCGCCAGCCGCAGTCCGGACAGCAGCCGATTCCGCAATTCCGCGGGATGCACGACGTCGTCGTAAGTCACGGTGCCCGCGAGCCGCCACGGCCCCGCTGCCTCGCCCTCGGCGAGGGCTTGGCTGGTCCCGGCGTCGGCTTTGGACGTCTCGGCTCCGACGCGCGCCGGCATCGCGCCGAGCGTCGCCCCCGGCAGCGCGAGGCTGAGGGTCTGCCGGTCGAAGGCGTTCTGGCCCATCACCGAACTGCCGAAACCGAACGCCTTGCGCATCGTCACGTGGAATTTCGGCACTTCCGCGCGGTGCTGGGCAAGGAACAGCCGCGCACCGGCGCGCAGTACGCCCGCGCGTTCCTGGTCCCGGCCGCCGAGCAGGCCCGGGTTGTCCGCGAGCATCAGCAGCGGCACGCCGAATCCCGTGACGTGCTCGATGAACCGGGCCGCCTTGTCGGCTGCCGGCGTGTCGATCGCTCCGGCGCGCACCGCAGGCTGGTTCGCCACGACGCCGATGACGTGTCCGCCAAGCCTGCCCAGCCCGGTCAGCATCGACGCGGCGTGGTCGCGGCCCAGCTCGAACCAGGTTTCGCGGTCAAGCAGTTCCTCGACCACTGGCCGCACGTCGTAGGGCACGCGGTCGTTCGGCGGAATCAAGTCCAGGAGCGAGTCCGTCCGGCGTTCTTGCTCGGCGGCTAAGGCGGACGGCGGGATCAGGCTCAAGTAGCGGCGCACTTGCCCGATCGCCTCGGGGAGGTCAGCGGCGACGAGGTCGACAAGTCCACTGTGGACCGCGTGGACTCCGGTTCCGCCCAGTTCCTCTTTGGACACGTCTTCACCCAAGGCCGCACGCACGAGCGGCGGACCGGCGGAGAACAGCTGCCCGCTCCCCCGCACCAACACCACGAGGTTCGCGAGCGCGGCGGTGAGCGCGCTGTGCCCGGCCGACGGCCCGGCGACCACCGCGACGACCGGCACTTTCCCAGACAGATCAGCCAGCGCTTGGAGATCGTTCGGGGCCGGACGGTGCGGGTGCAGACTGTTCGACGGCCGGTGTCCGGCGCCTTCCAGGAACATCAGCAGCGGCACGCGTTCCTGTCCCGCGAGCCGGGCGATTCGTTCCCGTTTGGACGCCGCGGCAACCCCGATCGACCCGCCAGCAACGGAAAAGTCCTCCGCACCGACCAGCACCGGCTTCCCGTCGACGCTGCCGCTTCCGGCGACGAAGCCGTCCGCAGGCAACTCTCCGCCGAGCAAGCCGATCTCAGCGAAGCTGCCGGGGTCGAGCAACGCCGCGATCCGGTCACGCGCGTTGGGGCCGCCGAGCCCGGCGAGACGTTCTTCGCCGCCCATCGCCTGTGCGGCCGAGCGACGGGCGGCCAGGTCGGCGAGCAGCGGCTCCCACTGCTCACGGTTCACTCCCATCGCACCAGCCGCCGGACCACCTTCCCGGTCGCGTTGCGCGGCAACGGGTCCCGGGTCAGGAACCAGGCCGCCGGGACCTTGTACCGGGCAAGCCGGTCAGCGAGATAGCCGCGCAGGGTGTCAGCGTCCACTTCGGACTCGCCACGCAACACGACCTTCGCGGCGACGATCTGGCCGTAGTCCGGATCCGGCAGCCCGGCCACGATGCATTCGGTGACGCTGGGGTGTCCGGCGAGCTGTTCTTCCACCTCCGCCGGGTAGATGTTCTCCGCCCCGCGCAGGATCAGGTCGCTGCGCCTGCTCAGCACGGTCAGCGCACCGTCGCGCAGCTGGCCGAGGTCGCCAGTCCGGAACCAGCCGTCCTCGGTGAACGCGGCCTCAGTCGCCGCCGGATCGTTGAAGTAGCCGAGCATCACCTGTGGGCCGCGAAGGTGGATTTCGCCGTCCGTGCCGTCCGGGACCGGGCGGCCTTCGGTGTCGCGGATCTGCACTTCCATGTTCGGGACGGGACGGCCCGCGGTGTCCGGGTCGGCGAGGAGTTCGGCCGGAGTCGCGAGGGTGGCGGCGGTGGACGATTCGGTGAGGCCGTAGTTGGTGCTCAGCGAGGCCCCCGCCCCGGGCAGCGCGTCCCGCAGCTGGTCTTTCAGCTCGGCGGTCGACGGCGCGCTGCTGACTGAGACCGTCTTGAGCGAGCTGAGGTCGTAGCCGGAAAGATCGGCTTCGACCAGGCGCGAGAGCATCGTCGGGACCGCGCCCCAGTTGGTGATCCGCTCGGTTTGCACGAGGTCCAGCACCCGGTGGATGTCGAATTTCCCCTGGTGCAGCACGGCGGTGTCGCCGACCGCGAGCCGCACGACGGCGAGGTTGTGCAGGGCGGCGATGTGGAACAGCGGCGTGGCCAGCAGGAACCGGCGATCCTTCGCCGGACGGCCGAATTCCGCCGCGAGCGCGTCGTTGAACAGGTGGAACCAGACCGCGGCGAGCACGTTGCGGTGCGAATGCGTCGCGCCCTTCGGATGCCCGGAAGTGCCGCTGGTGAAGAGGATGACGGCCGGGTCGTCCTCGTCGACCGGCTCCGGCTTCAGCTCGGCGCCTTCGTGGCGGCCGAGGAGTTCCCGGTACTGCGGGCTGCCGAACTCGAGCACCGGATACCCGTCCGCGACCAGCGGTTTCCGGGCCGCGTCGGTCAGCACGACCTTCGGCGTGGTCAGGTCGAGTCCGTGCGCGACCTCCGGCGCGGCCCACATCGAGTTCATCCCGACCGCGATCGCGCCGAGCGACACCGCCGCCCAGAATCCGACAATCCACTCCGGACAGTTCGCCGCGCACAACGCGACCCGGTCACCGCGCCCGACGCCGTATTCGGTCCGCAGCACCGCGGCCAGCGCGGCGACCTCGTCGTAGTGCTGGGAAAAAGTGAGCCGACTGTCCACAGTGACCAGATACTCGCGGTCGCCGAACTCGCGGGAGGCAGCCAGCAATTCGGTCAAGCTCCGATGCCGCCGCGCGAACACCTTCGCCGGACGGCCCGCGACCGGTTCCGGCCGGATCTCGAACTCCGCGCCCGGCGCGGTCAGCCGCGCGATGATGTCGTCCCGATCGGTCATCGGTCGCCTCCCTTAATGATCAGTGTCGGTCAACGGATCGTCAGCTGCCCGCCGTCGACGTTCCAGCATTGCCCGGTCACCCAGCCCGCCTCCGCGCTGGCCAGGAACACCGCGGCCGCCGCGATGTCGGCCGGTTCGCCGGCCCGGCGCAACGGCACCTGCGCGCGAACGTACTCGGCCCATGAATCCGGGTCCACGTCATCCAGCCTGCTCGTGCCGACGACGCCGGGGCACAGCGCGTTCACCCGGATCCCGTGTTCGCCCAGCTCCTTGGCCGTCGAAGAAGTCAACGACTGCAGCGCGGCTTTCGACGCGGAATAGGCCGCCGATCCGGCCCCGGACAGCTTCCCGCCGATCGAGGAGATGTTCACGAACACCCCGCCGTCGCCCTGCTCGACCAGCCGTCTGCCGAACGCGCGGGTCATCAGGAACGGCCCGCGCAGGTTGACCTCGATGACCCGGTCCCAGATCTCGACGTCGAGGTCCAGCACCGGCACGCGATCCGGTCCGCGCGCGGCCGCGGCGTTGTTGACGACGATGTCCACGCGGCCGAACGCGTCGAGGACTGTCTCCAACAAGCGGTCGACCTGCACCGGGTCAGCGACATCGCTCACCACCGGCAACGCCTGGCCGCCGAGCTGACGGATCTCGTCGGCCACGGACTGGATGTCCTGCCAACCGGCCGCTTGCTCTTCCGCCGGGAATCGGCTGGATGCGCGGCCGCTGCCGGTCACCACGACCGCGCACCCCGCCCGAGCCAGTTCGACCGCGATCGACCGGCCGATCGACCGCATCCGGCCCGCACCGGTCACCACCGCGACCTTGCCGTCGAAACCGCTCAGCCGATACATCTCAGAGCCGCTCCACGATCGCCGCGGTCGCCTGTGCCCCGCCGGCGCAGATCGCCACCAGACCCAGCGTTTGGTCCCGGCGTTCCAGTTCGTCCACGATCTCCGCCAGCAGCCGGATCCCGGTCGCGCCGACCGGATGGCCGATCGCGATAGCACCGCCGTTGACGTTCAGCCGGTCCTCATCGACGCCGAGCGTGCGGGCAAATGACAGCGGAACCGACGCGAACGCTTCGTTGACCTCGAACAGATCGATGTCCGCGACGGTCATCCCAGCCCGGCCCAGCACGCGTTCGGCGGCGCGGATCGGCCCGTCGAGCAGGTACTTCGGCTCGGCGCCGACGATGGTCTGCGCGACCAGCCTGGCGCGCGGGCGCAGTCCGAAGGTCTGGTCGGCGTCGACCAGCAGCGCAGCCGACGCGCCGTCGGAGATCTGAGACGCCGTGCCCGCGGTGTGCAGGCCTTCTTCCTTGATGGGGGCGAGTCCGGCGAGGGCGTCGGTGCTGGTGTCGCGCAGGCCCTGGTCGCGGTCGAACAGACCGTCGTCGAGCGGGACCGGCAGGATCGACCGGCCGAATCGGCCCTCGTCCCAGGCGCGGCGGGCGCGTTGCTGCGAGCGGAGGCCGAACGCGTCCAGATCCGCGCGAGTGAGCCCGCGACGTGCGGCAATCCGGTCGGCGGCTTCGTACTGGGCGGGCAGATCGACCTTCCAGGAATCCGGACGTGGACGGCCGGCATCGCCGAGGTTGCTCAGCAGCGGCACCCGGCTCATCGACTCGACCCCGCACGCCATGCCGACGTCCACCAGCCCCGCCGCGATCTGCGCGGCGATCAGGTGCACGGCCTGTTGCGCGGACCCGCATTGCGCGTCGATCGTGGTGGTCGCGGTCTCGTCCGGGAGTCCGGCGTGCAGCCAGGCGAAGCGGCCGACGTTGTTCGACTGCTCCCCGGCCTGCGTGACGCAGCCGGCGACGACATCGGTGACCAGCGAGGGGTCGATGCCGGCGCGTTCGATGATTCCGCGCTGCACGTGGCCGAGGAGTTCGACCGAGTGGATGCCGGACAGTGCGCCGCGGCGTTTTCCGAACGGGGTCCGGATCGCGTCCACGATGACCGGAGTGCCCATCACGCACCTCCTGAAGTCGTGCGGGCCCAGGCATCGGTGAGGACTGCCGCGTCGTCGCGTTCGGGGCAGGTCACGCGCAGGGCCAGTTCATTTTCTTGTTGCCAGACCGAAATTCTCAATGTCTCTCCAGGAATCACCGGGCCCGCGAAGCGTGCTCCCAGTTCGCGGAGCCGCGCGGGGCGGCCGTCGAGGAGGTGGTCCACGACGGCTTTGGCGACCAGGCCATAGGACGCGAGTCCGTGCAGGATCGGCGCATCGAAGCCTGCTGCGGCGGCGAACTCCGGGTCTGCGTGGAGCGGGTTGAGGTCCCCGTTCAACCGGTAGAGCAGTGCCTGGTCGTCGGTGGTGGCGACGTCTAGCACATGCGTCGGGTCGCCTTCCGGTTTCTTCGGTCCAGGCTCGGTGCCTGGGTCTCCCCCGAAACCGCCCTCGCCGCGCGCCCAGATGGACATTGTGGACGTCCATAGTGGACCATCGGCGTCCGCGACCTCGTGGACCAGCACGATGACCGCGGCCTTGCCCTTGTCCTGGACTTCGGCGATCCGCGTGGTTCGCTCCGCCGAGCCAGCCGCCGGCAATCGGTCGCGGTGGAGCGTGACGACCTGTCCGGCGTGCAGCAGTCTCCTGAGATCGACGTCTACGCCGGGCAGTGTCAGACCCTCCGCCGGAATGTCTCCGGCGGAAATACCTTGTCCGGCAACGAGAGCAAAGGTCGGCAGGACTTCCAGATCTCGTTCGTAGCTGTACCGGAGCGAGCTGCCGGAGCCCAGAGAAAGGTGGTACAGCAGGACGTCCCGAGTGGTCCAGGCGAGCTGTTGGGTACGGGGCGGGGCGTTGAGCGCCTTGTCGAGGTCGATGGGCACGGGAGTCTCCTAGGCCGGGGCGCCGATCGGGGGTGCGGACGGGAGTCGCTCCCCGAGTTCGGCGGCGAGTGCGTCGGCGGTGCCGAGAGTGAAGGCGACCTGGCGTCCCCAAAGGAAGTAGCGGTGGATCGGATAGTCGACGTCCGCGCCGATGCCGCCGTGCAGGTGCTGGGTCGCGTGCACCACCCGCAGTCCCCCGCGCGACGCCCACCATTTGGCCACCAGTGCGGCGATTTCTGCCTCGTCCTCGCGGCCCTCGTCCAGCAACCAGGCGGCGCGCTGGGTGCAGACGCGGATCGCCTCGGTGTCGAGGTAGGCGTCGGCGGCCCGCACAGCGACAGCTTGATTTGTCGACAGTGGACGTCCGAATTGGACTCGCTCCGAGGTGTACTTCGCGGTGGTCTCCAACGCCTGAGCACACACGCCGACGCTGACCGCGGCCAGCGCGACCCGGAGCCTGCGGAGTGTCCACTGCAGAGCGTCGTCGCCGGAGACCAGGATGTCCTGTGCGGTAACCACGGCTTTGTCGAAGACGATCGACGCGTGGCTTTCACGACTGGTGACTTCGACCGGGGTCACACTGAGGTTGACCGTCGGGACGAGTGCCAAGTGGACCTGGTCGTGTTCCCGGACCGGCACGAGAACCAGGTCCGCCTCGGTGCCAGCGGGGACCGAGACCACTTCGCCGGCGAGTTCGAGTTCGTCGCCGCGCCGGGTCGCGGTCACCGAAACCGTGTCGTCGAACGCACCGACCAGCAGCGTCGAACCGTCCAGCACGCGCGGCAGGATCCGGTTCCGCTGATCCTCGGTGCCGAACCGCGCGACCGGCAACAGCCCGCCCGCGATCACGTTCCACAACGGAACCGGTGCGACGTGCCGGCCCGCTTCTTCGAGCAGCACCGCCAAGCCGGACAGGCCCAACCCGGCCCCACCGTCCCTTTCGGACAGGCAGATCCCGAGGAGATCCGCTTCGGCGAGCACCCGCCAGAGGTCGGCGTCGAAGCCGCCCTGCTTCTCGACGGCCACCACCCGCTCGACCGTCGCACGGTCGGCGAAGATCTTGGCGGCCAGCTCGCGGACCGCGCCCAGGTCGTCGTTGAGGTCGAAATCCATGTCAGCTCCTGGCCTTTTCCGGACGACGGCGTGCGGACAGCGTCATGCCGAGGGTCTTCGCGGCGACGATCTCGCGCAGCACCTCGTTGGTGCCGCCGCCGAAGGTATTGTTCTGCGCGCGCCGGGCGAGCGTCTCGACGCGTCCGTTCACCGCTGCCCCGGGCGAATCGGGCCGCAGCAGGCCGCGAGCGCCGAGCACTTCCTGGAGCCTGCTGTACGCGGTCACCACCGCTTCGGTGCCGAACACCTTGGCAGCAGCGGAATCCCCGCCGCCAAGGGTGCCCGCGGCGACGTCCGCGACCAGGCGCAGGTTGATCAGGTCAGTGGCACTGAGCAGCGCGTACACCTCGGCCAGCGTGTGCCGGACCCACGGCAGGTCGTACACCGTTCCCGGACCGAACGGCTCCTCCTGCGCCCATTTGAGGACCGCGTCGTACATCTGGTTCGCGATTCCGCCGCGCGCGGCGAGGGCGACGCGCTCGTGGTTGAGCTGGCTGGTGATGAGCCGCCAGCCGTTGTTCAGCTCGCCGACCACATTGGACAGTGGAATCCGGACGTCCTCATAGTACGTCGCCGACGTGCTGATCCCGCCCACCGTATGGATTTCGGTGGCGGAGAAGCCAGGCGTGTCAGTCGGCACGAGCACGACGGAGATGCCGCGGTGCGGGGGCGCGTCCGGATCGGTCCGCACGGCCAGCCAGATCCAGTCGGCGAAGATTCCCGCGCTGGTGAAGATCTTGTTGCCGTTGATGACGAGCGAGTCGCCGTCGATCTTCGCCCGCGTCTGCAGCGACGCCAGGTCGGTGCCCGCGCCGGGTTCGGTGTAGCCGATGGCGAACATCAGCTCGCCGCGCAGGATCGGCGGCAGGAAGAACTTCTTCTGCTCCTCGGTGCCGTGATGCATCAACGCCGGCGCGACCGTGTTCAACGTGACCAGCGACAGCGGGGCGCCGGCGCGCAATACCTCGTCGTAGAACACGAAAAGCGCTTCCGGATCCTCGCCGCGGCCGCCGTATTCTTCCGGCCAGCCGAGGCCGAGCCAGCCGTCCGCGCCCATGCGGCGCAGGATCCGGTCGAACACCGGACCGCCCTCGGTCTGCTCGACCAGCGCGCGGCGGTCGTCCTCGTCGATGATGCGGGCGAAGTACTCGCGCAACTGCGCGCGGAGCCTTCGCGAGCGCTCCGACAGCTCCGGATGCATGCGTTTTCTCCTAGTAGTCGGGTCAGCGGGGCAAGCCGAGGACACGTTGAGCAATGACATTCAGTTGAATTTCGACCGTGCCGCCGCCGAACAGCACGGCGGGCAGGCCGAGATGGTCGATGACGTGCCCGTCCTCCGCGCCGGCCGAACCGTGGCCGAGCAGGGCGATCACCTCGCGCGACCCCTCCTGCTGGGCAAGCGCGCTGAACACCTTCTGCACGCTGACCTCGGCCCCGAGATCCAGCCCGGCGAGCCGCGCCAGCACGCTGCGGAGGCCGAGCGTGGCGAGCGTCAGTTCCCGTGACACGCAGCGGCCGAGCGCGGACAGCGCGTCGGGATCGTCTGGATTGTTACGGAGCAACTGGCGGATCCGGTCCGATGAACCGTGCGCGAGCGTCGCGCCCATGTTGTGCCGCTCGTTGGCCAGCGTGGTCGTCGCGAGCCGCCAGCCGCTGTTCGGCTCGCCGACGAGGTCGCGGTCCGGGACGAACACGTCGTCCAGGAAGACCTCGTTGAACTCCGCGCGTCCGGTGGCCTGCCTGATCGGCCGGACCGTGACGCCTTCCGCGGCCAGGTCGACGAGAAAATACGAGATCCCCCGGTGCCGCGGCGCGTCCGGGTCGGTCCGGGCGAGGCAGACGCCCCAGTGCGCTTCGCGGGCGAGCGACGTCCAGACCTTCTGGCCGGAGATCCGCCAGCCACCGTCCACTTTGGTCGCCCGGGTGGTGAGCGAGGCGAGGTCCGAACCCGCGCCCGGTTCGCTGAACAGCTGACACCAGCGGATCTCACCGCGCAGAGTCGGCAGGACGAACCGGTCGCGTTGCTCCGAGGAGCCGTGCACGAGCAGAGTCGGCAGCACCCATTCGCCGATCACCGTGGTGGGCTGGGGAATTCCGCGCCGCTCGAACTCCTCGGCGATGACGGCTTGCTCAAGCGGTCCGGCATCCAGTCCGTAGGGTTTCGGGTAGTGCGGCGCGGCGAGACCGGCGTCGGCGAGCACGCGAGCGGACGGCTCGGCCTGGTCGAGGACTGATGCGATCTGGCCGCGCAGCTCGAGGCAGTCTTGGGGGCTGGCGAGGGTCAGGTCGCGGGTCGTGGTCTGGGCGCGTTCGCCGAGGGTGCGGGCGGCTGATCGGCCGAGGGATCCAGACAGCGCGACGGCGCGACGCCAGTACAGGTGCGCGTCGTGTTCCCAGGTGAAGCCGATCGCGCCGAGGAGGCGTACGCAGCTGACGGACGCGTCCACGGCGGCGGGAAGCGCGGCATTCCGAGCCTGCGCGGCGGCAAGTGCCTGCTGCGCAACAGAATGCTGCTCGGCGCGGGCCGCGTCCCAGGCGGCGGCCGTCGCGATCTCCCGTTGCAGAAGGATGCCCGCCGCTTGATGCTGCACGGCTTGGAACGAGCCGATCGGACGGCCGAACTGGACGCGGGTGCGGACGTGGTCAACGGCGCAGTCCAGAGCCCAGCTGCACAGCCCCGCCGCCTCCGCCGCCGCCGGGACCGCGAGGGCCAGCTCGGCGCGTTCCGGCTGGATCTCAATGAGGTTGTCCGGAGATACCAGGAAGTTCTCCAGCGTGAGCCGCGCCGCGGATCTGGTCAGATCAACGGCTTCGACCGGGACCAGCTGGCCGGACTCTGGTCGCAGCACGAACCAGATCTCTTGCGCGCGGACGACCGCGATCTCCGCGTCCGCGAGTCCGACCGCCGGACTGCTGGTGCCATTGATCCGCCAACCGTCGGCAGTACTGACAGCGCTGAGGCCGTCCAGTACGACAGCTCCAGTCGCCCCGGCGGCGAACGCGGCGAGCTCTTCCGTCGGCCCGGCCGCGGCGAGGACGGCGCTGGCGGTGACGGTCGGCAGGAACGGGCCGGGCACCAGGTGGCGGCCGAACTGCTCGGCCACCACGGCGAGTTCGAGCAGCCCAGCGTCTTGGCCGCCGGCGGATTCCGGCAGGTGCAAGGAGTGCCAGCCTTGTTCGGTGAGGGCCTTCCAGAAGTCCGGCCGCCCGGATTCGGCCAGGCCGCCGTCCGCCTCGGTCTGGGGTTTCCCAGCATCCGGCTGGCCGCCTAATCCGGCACGAGTCTCGGCGATCGGCGCGTGCCGCATGGCCCACCCGGCGGCGGAGGCGGCCAGGTCGCGGTGTTCCTCGGACAGGGCAATCGGCATGGCTCAGATCCGTTCGACGAGCACGCAGCTGGTGGCGGCCGCGGCGCAGATCGCGATCATCGCGAGACTGGCGTCGCGGCGTTCGAGTTCCTCGACCGCCGTCGCGAGGAGGCGGATGCCGGTCGCGCCCGCCGGGTGGCCGAGCGCGATCGCGCCGCCGAGGACGTTGAGCTTGTCCTCCGGGATGTCGTGCGCCTGCGCGAAGGACAGCGGGACGGCGGCGAACGCCTCGTTGACCTCGAAAAGGTCGATGTCGCCGATCGTCAGGCCGGTGCGGTCGAGGAGTTTCCGCGCCGCCGCGACCGGTCCGTCGAGGAGGTACTCCAGGTCGCCTCCGATGACGCACTGGGCGAGCAGCCGCGCTCGCGGGCGGAGGCCCAGTTCGCCGGCGCGGCTCCGGGTCATGAAGAGCGCGGCGCTCGCGCCGTCGGAGACTTGGGACGAGGTGCCCGCGGTGTGCAGGCCGTCCGGGACGGTGGTGCGGAGTCCGGCGAGCGCTTCGGTCGAGGTTTCGCGGAGTCCCTGATCGCGGGCGACAGTTTCTCCGTCCGGCAGTTCCAGCGGGAGGACTTGCCGGTCGAAAAGCCCGGCGTCCCAAGCTTTTCGCGCGTTGTGCTGGGAGCGGAGGCCGAACGCGTCGAGGTCCGCCCGGGTCAGCCCGCGCTTCCGGGCGATGCGGTCCGCCGCGGTGTACTGGTCGGGGGTGGTGAGATGCCAGTCGGCCGGCCTCGGCGTGCCAGCGCCTGTCCCCTGCTTCGGGGTGAGCGGCACGCGGGACATCAGCTCGACGCCGCACACGACACCCGCGTCGGCCGTCCCGTTCGCGATCTGCCCGGTGAGCAGGAAGGACGCCTGCATCGACGTGCTGCACTGGGCATCGATGGTGGTGGCACCGGTGGCGGTCGGGAGCCCGCCGTAGAGCCAGGCGGTGCGGACGACGTGGCCGTACTGTTCGCCCAGCGGCGTGACGCAACCGCCGATCACCTGGTCGACCGCGTGCGGGTCGAAACCGGTGCGGTCGAGGACGCCCCGCTGGACGCGGCTGAGCAGCTGGACGGCGTGCAGGGCGGAAACCCAGCCGTCGCGTTTGCCGAACGGCGTGCGGACCGCGTCGACGAGGACTGGCGTCGTGTCTTTCAAGCCCGGATCTCCTTCTCGCGGGGAAGGCAGGACCGGCCCCTGGTCGTCGAGGTAATCGAGCAAGCGTTTGGTTGGAGGTTAGCTTCGGCCCGGTGGGCGGGACAAGCGCGCGTACTGGTGAGCGGGAGTGGCCAGCCCGCGTGCAACCTCGGAGAGTTGCTGCCAGCCTGCGGCACTTCTCCCCCGGCACGAGCCGCCGATGCCACTCACCGGGAGCGGCCACCCGTCACCAGGCCTGCCCTCGGCACCATTGCGGCATCCCTTCCCGGCATTGGAGGCCCCGTGTCCCACCCCAGCACCGCCCTGTCCGGCCGCACCGCCGTCGTCACCGGAGCCGGTGCCGGGCTCGGCCGGGCCGAAGCGCTCGCGCTCGCCGCGGAGGGGGCGAATGTCGTGGTCAACGATGTGAGCGACGCCGGGGACAAGGTGGTCGCCGAGATCGAGGCGCGAGGCGGCCGGGCGCTGGCCGTTCCGGGCGACATCGGTGACTGGCAGTACGCCGAAGACCTCGTCACGGCGGCGACCGAGCACTTCGGGTCGCTCGACATCGTCGTCAACAACGCCGGCATCACCCGCGACGCGATGCTCTTCAACCTCGACGAGAAGGACTGGGACGACGTCATCCGGGTCCACCTCAAGGGCCACGCGGCACTGTCCCGCGCGGCCGCGCGGCACTGGCGGCAGCTCAGCAAAAACACTGGTGAGCCCACCTATGGCCGCCTGATCAACACGTCGTCGGAGGCTTTTCTCCTCGGCGGCGCGGGGCAGCCGAACTATGCGGCGGCGAAGGCGGGGATCGCGGCGTTGACGCTGTCGTGCGCGCGGGGGTTGAGCCGCTACGGCGTCCGCGCGAACGCGATCTGCCCGCGCGCCCGGACGGCGATGACCGACGGGATCTTCACCGCCGGACGCAGCGCGGGAGAGTTGGACATCCTCGCGCCGGAGCGAGTGGCGGCGTTTGTCGCGTACCTCGGTTCCCCGGCCGCGGAGGCGGTGAACGGGCAGGTGTTCGTGGTGTACGGAGACATGGTCGCGCTGCTCGCCCCGCCGACGGTCGAGCATCGATTCGTGTCCGGGCAGGGCGCGTTCGACCCGGCCGAGCTGGAGCGGACTGTCACGCCGTACTTCGCTGGCCGCGACCCGCGGAAAACGTTTGCGGCCAGCGACATCGTGGGGCTCGACGACACGGAGACGACCGCTTAGCCAAGGCCTCGTGAGTGGC
>NZ_BAAAHV010000026.1:0-5100 GCF_039525725.1 Amycolatopsis albidoflavus | reverse complement strand
GACTCACCGCACCGCCGCAGCCATCTCCTCCAGCATCGGCCGCACATCCCGGCGGCGATACCCGAGCAACTCCGTCTCCCGGACGTCCGGCTCGTACGAGATCGTCGCGCCCCGGCCAGGGACCAGCACTCGGTCCGGCAGGAACGGGTGTTCCTCGTCGCGTTCTTCGAGCGTCCGGCCGGAACCGGACACGTCGAAAACCAGCTGGAAGTAGTCCCGGAAGCTGAGGTTTTCGTCCCCGACCAGGTACGCCGCGCCGGATTCCCCGCGCAAAAGGGTGCCTTCGACGGCCTCGGCCAGACTCCGCACGGACAGGTAGTTCGTGCCGCCCGCCGGCGCGAAGTCCGGTACCTTCCCGACCAACTCCCCATCAGCCCAGGCCAGCATTTTCGCGAACTGCCGCGTCGACCGGCCGGGGGCCATTCCGACGATCGACGGCGGGTTCAGCGTGCACACCGCGAACCCGTCCCCGGCGAGGGCGCGCGCTCCTTCGTCGGCCAGGCGGCGGGCGTCGACGTACGGGTTTGTTTCCGCGAGATCCGGCCGGACCTGGTGGTAATAGCTGCCGATCTGGACGAAACGGCCGACACCCGCCCGTTTCGCTCGCGACGCGATCGCGGTCACGCCGTCGATTTGGTACGTCCGCCAGAATTCCTCGTCGCCCCAGCCCGATACGTGCCGGATGTCTTGTCCGGCCGCGAAAACGATCGCCTCGAAGGGGGCCAGCGCGGCCTCGTCGAACCCGTCGTGGGCGTAGTCGCCCAGCAGGACCGGCAGACCCGCCACGAGAGAATCGGCGTCGGGTTCGTGTCGTCCGGCGACCGTCACGGCGTGGCCGCGGCCGCTCAAGTAGGCGGCGGTGTTCGAGCCGATCATGCCGGTGCCGCCGATGACCAAGACCTTCATGCGCAATTCCTCTATCCGAAGTAGACACGTCCGCCGTCGACGACCGGGCCGCGTTCCGACGTGATCCGCAGGCCGCCGTCGGACCAGCCCTCGACCCGCAAGTCCTCGCCCGGGAACACGGGCGCGGCGAAGCGGCCTTCCAGCGAGGTCAGGTCCGCCGGGTGTGCGCCGACCTGGCGGGCAGCGACCAGAGCGCCCGCGCCGAGGGTCGCCAAGCCGTGCAGGATCGGGCGTGGCTGGCCGATCCCGGCTGCTGCCGCGGGGTCGACGTGGATGTGGTGCCGGTCCCCCAGCAACCGGTACAGCAGGGCCTGGTTGTCCGCAGTGGACAATGCTGCGGTCCAATCCGGACTGTCCAAAGCAGACGGACGACCGGGGCCGCGCTCGCCGCCGAAACCACCGATGCCGGGGCAGAACAACGACCAGGTCGCGACGAAGTAGTCCGATTCCACGGCCACCTCATAAACCGCCGCGCTACCTTTGTCCCAGACCTCCGGAACGCGGGCCTGCATGGAGATCTCACCCGCGGGCGGCAGCGGTTTCAAGACTTGCAGCCGTTGCGAACCATGCACCGCGTTGCCGACCTCGAACGCCCCGGCCGAGCCGAGGACGTCCGGTGCCCATTGCGCGAGCGTCAGCGCGAAAGGCGGCAGCACCCGAAGCCGGTCCTCGAAGACCAGGTCGAGTTCGTCCGGACGGGCGCCGATGGCGAGCGCGTAGAGGATCGGGTCGCGGTCGGGGTAGGCGACGGTGCGTTCGCCGAGGACCCGGCCCTTCCAGTCGGCGGGGCTGTTCACTGGGCTCCGTAAACCGGTTCGGGCGTGGGCGCTTCCTTCAGCAGCTCGCGCACGGCCGGGCCGGCTTCGGCGGCGGTCCAGCGCCGGTCCAGTTCGCGGGACGGGCCGTGGCTCCAGCCGTTCTCCAGGCAGATCCGGCCGCCTTCGACCTCGATCACGCGGCCGGTGACGTCCGCGGCGTCCTCGCTGGCGAGCCAAGCGACGATCGGCGACACATTGCCCGGGTGCATCGCGTCGAACCCGTCGTCCGGCGCGGCCATCTGCGCCGCGAACGGGCCCTCGGTCATCCGGGTGCGCGCGGCCGGGGCCAGCGCGTTCACCGTGATGCCGTACCGGCCGAGTTCAGCGGCTCCGACCAGCGTCAGCGCGGCGATCCCGGCCTTGGCGGCGCTGTAGCTGCCCTGGCCGATGCTGCCCTGCAGACCCGCGCCGGACGTGGTGTTGATGATCCGCGCCGCCCGCGTACGCCCGGCTTTCGCCTCCGCGCGCCAGTAGCCCGCAGCGTGGTGCATCAGCGCGAAATGCCCCTTGAGGTGCACCGCGACGACCGCGTCCCACTCCTGTTCGCTGGTGGTCACGATCATCCGGTCGCGCACGAAGCCGGCGTTGTTCACGACGATGTCCAGCCCGCCGAACGTGTCGACCGCCTGCCGCACCAGCGCTTCCGTCGCCGCGAAGTTCGCGACGTCGGCGCCGTTGGCCACCGCTTCGCCGCCCAGCGCGCGGATCGCTTCGACCACCTCGCCGGCCGGGCCGTCGGACGCCCCCTCGCCCGCACCCGACGTGCCGAGGTCGTTCACGACGACGCGCGCGCCCTGGCGGGCGAGTTCCAGCGCGTGCTCGCGGCCGAGTCCGCGGCCGGCCCCGGTCACGATCGCGACCCGGCCCTCCAAGATCCCGCTCACATCTTCTCCGTTCGTCTTCCGTTCCGGCGAGGCGGTTCCCCGTAAACCAAGCAAGTGTTAGGCTACCAAGCAATCGCTAGGTTAGGAACGCACGTGACGATTTCCACGCAGCTCCACGACAACGGCACCTTCGTGGTCACCATGGACTACCCGCCGGTGAACGCCCTGCCGGTCGCCGGATGGTTCCGCCTCGCCGAAACCGTGCGGGAGGCGGGCGAGGACCCGGCGGTGCACGTCGTCCTGCTCCGCGCCGAGGGCCGCGGCTTCAACGCCGGCGTCGACATCAAGGAAATGCAGCGCACCACCGGTTTCGACGCCCTGGTCGGCGCGAACCGCGGCTGTTACCTGGCATTCAAGGCGATCTACGAATGCGCCGTGCCAGTCATCGCCGCGGTGAACGGCTTCTGCCTCGGCGGCGGCGTCGGGCTGGTCGGCAACTGCGACACGATCATCGCCGCCGACGACGCGTACTTCGGCGTCCCCGAGGTAGACCGCGGCGCCCTTGGCGCAGCCACTCACCTCGCCCGCCTGGTCCCGCAGCACCTGATGCGCACGCTGTACTTCACCAGCCGCACCATCGCGGCGAAGGACCTGGTACAGCACGGTTCGGTGCTGGAAACCGTGCCCGCCGCCGACCTGCACGACGCCGCGCTCGCCCTGGCCGCCGAGGTCGCCGCGAAGGACCCGCGCGTCATCCGGGCCGCGAAAGCCGCGCTGAACGGCATCGACCCGATCGACGTCAACCGCAGCTACCGGTACGAACAGGGCTACACCTTCGAACTCAACCTCATCGGAGCCGCCGACGAACACCGCGACGCCTTCGTCGCCACCGGCCGCCCGATGAACGACTGACTCTCGAGGAGACCCGTGCCTCTCCGCACCCCGCTCACCGAGCTGACCGGCGTCACCCACCCGATCGTGCAAACCGGCATGGGCTGGGTCGCCGGCCCGCGCCTGGTGTCCGCGACCGCCAACGCCGGCGCACTGGGCATCCTCGCCTCCGCGACGATGACCTACGACGAGCTCGACCACGCCATCAAGGAAGTCAAACAGCGCACGGACAACCCCTTCGGCGTAAACCTGCGCGCCGACGCCGGCGACGCCACCGAACGCGCCGAGCTGCTGATACAGCACGGCGTCAAAGTGGCCTCTTTCGCCCTGGCCCCGAAAAAAGACCTGATCGCCCGTCTGAAGGATCACGGCCTGGTCGTCATGCCCACCGTAGGCGCCGCCCGGCACGCCGAAAAGGTCGCCTCGTGGGGCGCGGACCTGGTCATGATGCAAGGCGGCGAAGGCGGCGGCCACACCGGCCCGACCGCGACGACCCTGCTGCTGCCCTCCGTACTGGACGCAGTCGACATCCCAGTCGTCGCCGCCGGCGGCTTCTTCGACGGCCGCGGCCTAGCCGCCGCACTGTCCTATGGCGCCGCTGGCATCGGCATGGGCACGCGCTTTTTGCTCACCAGCGACAGCGCGGTTCCGGACGACATCAAACGCACTTACCTAGGCTTCGGCCTGGACGGCACCGTCGTCACCACCAAGGCCGACGGCATGCCGCACCGCCTGCTGCGCACACCGTTCATCGAGGGCCTCACGAAGGAAGGCTTCGTCCAACGAATGGCCCGAACCCTGCGCCGGACAACGGACTTCAAGCGATTGAGCGGCCAATCCTGGCCGTCACTGATCGCCGACGGCCTGCGCATGAAACGCGGCAGCGACCGCTCCTGGACGCAAACCATGCTGGCCGCGAACACCCCCATGCTGCTCAAAGCCGGTCTGGTGGAAGGCGACACCCGCGCCGGAATGCTGGCCGCCGGGCAGGTAGTCGGCGTGATCGAAGACCTGCCAAGCTGCGCGGAACTGGTGACCCGAATTGTGGAAAGCGCGCAAGAACGCCTGAAGACCACCGCCGCCCTGCTGGACTGACCCCAGGTTCGTGGGGTCCCCTTCACGACCCAGAGTCCAACGCCAGTGGCTTCTTAAGGCGGCGCCGGGGCTGCGGTTTGCCCAGGTCTACGGACCTGGGCGGGATCGGCTGTCCGTGAGGGGAACCCTGAGGGACTCTGAGTCCCTCAGGGTTCCCCTCACGGACAGCCGGTTGGTCGTGAAGGGCCCCTTCACGGACCTAGATTCCCTCAAGGAGCCCTTCACAGCCCACCCGCCCGCTCGCCCGCCGCCACAATGCGCCCCAATGCCACATTCGTTGCGTGGGACGCACCCAATGTGGCATTCGGTGCATCCCACGCACCCAACGCGGCATTCGGTGCATCCCACGCACCCAACGCGGCATTCGGTGCCCCACATGCACCCAACGCCACATTGGGGCGCTAACCCCCACCACTCACCAACCGCAGCCGATGCACCCAATCAAGGCAGCCACACCCCCCGCACCCCGATACGAAGCCAAAAACACGGCGCGGGGGTGCTTGTCAAGGCATCTTTCCCGCCTTGACAAGCACCCCCGCGCCGTAGTCACACTCAAGCTTCGGGGT
>NZ_BAAAHV010000025.1:0-101249 GCF_039525725.1 Amycolatopsis albidoflavus | reverse complement strand
CGACGCCGATCTCGGCCGCCGCCCGCCTCGACGCGGCGGATTCACGGGACGGGCTCGGACCAGGGCACGTTCAGGTCTCGGACGACGCCGGTCTCGGCGCAGCGGCACAGGATCGACTCGGGCCAGGACACTTTCAGGTTTCGGACCCCTCCGGTTTGGAACGCCGCCGCGTCTCGGCGCAGCGGACTCACGGGATGGACGCGGGCCAGGACGCGTTCGGGTTTCGGACGTGGGACAGGCTGCCTTTCAGACTGTCCCGAGCAGGGCGAGCACCGCCACCACCGGCACGCCCGCGTTTTTCAACGCCGTGACGCATGCGGCGGACGTGGCGCCTGTGGTGATCACGTCGTCCACCACCACGACCCGCGCACCAGGCGGCGGACGGCCAGCCGCGGCGAAGCGAAGCCGACCTTCCAGGTTGGCCGCCCGCTCGGCCCGGCTCAAACCGACCGCGTCCCGTCCACCGGTCAGCACCAGGGCGGGCGCGACATAACCACCCGTCAGCCGGGCGGCTTCCGAGGCGATTCGCAGGACGTGCGGGCCGCCGCGAACCCGGGAAGCAGTCCGTCGGCTCGGGGCGGGAACCAGGCACCACGGACTGGCGCGAGGACCGCCCGGCAGCAACGCCGTCAAGCCAGCAGCCAGCACCCGGCCCAAAAACGGAGCCACGTCGCGACGGCGGCGTTCCTTGTAGGCGATCAAGGTTCGCTTGGCGACTCCCGCATAGCGAGCCAGAGCGTACGCCGGAGCCAGCGACGCCAGCGGCGCGCGAAACACCTCAGTGGGGGACCCCCACGCCGTGGCGCATCCGGCACACACGGCCGCGCCGCGGGTTTCACATCCCGCGCAGAAGGTCGGCAGGATCAGGTTGAGCAGAAGTCTCAGCAACATGACCAAGAGTGTGCACCCGACCACCGACAGTTTCGGGCCGCGCGAGCACCTCGGCCCGAAATCCGCACCAAGAAGGGATCACCCCGGATAGAACGGCTCCGCGTTCTGCATCGAGTGCGACTGCGGCCGCCACACCTCGCCCAGTTCGGTCGCCGTCCACAGGCCTCCGGCGTCCGCGACCACGATCGGCTGGCCCGGCGCCGCCGCGACCGCGCGCACCGGGGCGGTGAGGTTCGAGCTGTTGTAGGCGTCCATCCGCCGTCCGTCGACCGACAGGCGCTGGACCGGCTGCGAGGGCGAGGACGTCGCGGCCACGAGAGTGTCCGGCGTAGAACCCCAATCCACGTCCAGGACGTCGATCAGCACACCAGGCTGCAGGACGCGCGGCTCGCGCAAGGTGACCGTGTCCCCGCTGCGCACCACCGACGCCACGACCAGCTGGCCGTTCACCGTCGCGGCCACACGGGCGCCGTCCCGGGAAAGCCGGAGAACGCCGATCGGCCCGAGTGCCAGCAGGTCGTTCGCGTTGACGCTTTGGCGCAGCCAGCGGCCGTTCGGGTCGAGCACCATCCGCGCGATGATCGAATGGTCGACGACCGTCCACACCTCGTTCGACGGACCGGCTCCGGTCGGGGCGGGCCGCCAGGTCGGGCGGCTCAGCGAACCGCCGCCGAGGTCGACCGTCGGCAGGTCGCGGCCGAGGTCGCCGATGCGCAGCCGCACCCGGTCGCCGTCCTGTTCGACCACCGCGAGCCGTTTGCCGTCGATCGACTGGGCCGCGTTCAGCACCTGGTACGCGCCGTTGCCCACCGCGCCCCCGATCGGCGCGCCGTCGCTGAGCGAGCGGACGCGGCCGCCGATCGTCATCAGGCCCCGCAGGTCCGGGCTCGCGTTGTACGAGGGCACGTCGCTGCCGCGCCAGTACTCGTGGTCGCGCACCAGCGGCGCGCCGTCGGCGAGCAGCCGGATCCGGGTGGACGTGACGGTCTGCATCGACAGCACGATTTGCGCGGCGATCAGCGACCGGGTTTCCGGACTGGTCCCGGTGAGCCCGCTCAACGGGACGGTGAGCGAGCCGTCGTCGTTGTTCTTCACGTTGTTCTCGAGCGACACCCCGTCGCCGAACAGGTTCTTCACCGCACCGGTGAGCCCGGCCGACGGGCCCTGCAGGATCAGGTCCATCACCCGGCCCGGCATGCCCGACTGCGGTTTCGCCGGGACGTAGCGCAGGTCCGGCACGAAGGCCCCGGAATCGGGCGAGTAGAAGCTCACCGCGACCGGGTTGTAGTTGCCGTCGAACTCGTCGTCGGTCACCAGCAGCACCGGCGGGGGCGGGCTGGAGATCCGCCACTGGCCGTCGGCCTGCTTGCGCACCTGGAAGGTCTGCTCGGCCGGGCCGCTGCCGGGGATGAACGCGGAGTCCGCGCTCAGCGTGCCGAGCACCGAACCGCGCACGGTGACCGTGCGGACGTTCGGATCCGGCGTGGTCGACGGCGGAGCGGGCGTGCTGGTCGGGCCGGAGGCGGCGGTGTCGTAGACCGTGCTGAAGGTCTTGTCGATGATCGTGAACGAACGGTTCGGCCGCCACGCGCCGCGCTGTTTGTCGTCGAGGAACGCCTTCGACGCCGCGTTGCTCGAACGCGGATCGGCGTTCGCCTTGATGAACAGCCGCACGATGTCGAGCGGTTCGGCGTTGGCCGGCGGTTCCGGCGCGTTGTTGGCCTGCTGCGGCGCCTTTTCCGCGGACACCACGACCGGCAGCGACTCCTGCGGAACGTTCGCGCAGCTCACGAGCATCAGCGCGCAGGCGAGAAGAAGAAGCGCTCGCCTCACTGACCGACCTCCTCCCGGTCCGGGGCCGGATCGGCGAGGATCGCTTCCGGCGCGGGGTGCAGTTCGGCGACCGACGACGGCGACAGCGTGATCTCCGAAACGGCGTCGGGCGGCGGCAGCACCAGCGGGCTTTCCGCGATCGGCACGCCCTGGCGGCGCGGCACCTCGAGCCGGAAGCACGCGCCGTGGCCCGGCTCGCCCCACGCGTCGAGGACGCCGCCGTGCAGCCGCGCGTCCTCCTGGCTGATCGCGAGGCCGAGCCCGGTGCCGCCGGTGCGCCGGTTGCGCGACGGGTCGGCGCGCCAGAACCGGTTGAACACCAGCTCGGCCTCCCCCGCCCGCAGGCCGACGCCGTAGTCCCGGACGGTGATCGCGACCGCGGTCTCGTTCACCGCGACCGTCAGCACCACCGGTTTGCCCTCGCTGTGGTCGACGGCGTTGGCCAGCAGATTGCGCAGGATCCGCTCGATCCGGCGCGCGTCCACCTCGGCCGAGGTGTCCTCGTCCGGCAGCACCAGCTCGACCGCGCTGCCCGCGGTTCCGGCGAGCACCCGCACCTGCTCGACCGCGCGGGTCGCGATCGGCCGCACGTCGATGTACTCCGCGGACAGCTCTTCGACGCCCGCGTCGAGCCTGCTGATCTCCAGCAGGTCGCCGAGCAGCGCCTCGAACCTGTCCAGTTCGTCGACCAGCAGTTCGGTCGAGCGGGCAAGGCCGGGCGGGAACTGCTCGCGGGACGCGTGCAGCACGTCGGCGGCCATCCGCACGGTGGTCAGCGGGGTGCGCAGCTCGTGCGACACGTCGGAGGTGAACCGGCGCTGCAGGCCGCCGAATTCCTCGAGCTGGCGGATCTGGTTCTGAATGCTGGCCGCCATGCTGTTGTAGGACACCGCGAGTTTGGCGAGGTCGTCCTCGCCCACGACGGCGAGTCGCTGATCGAGGTCGCCGCCGGCGAACTGCTCGGCCGCCGCGACCGCTTGCCGGACTGGTCGCACCACCTGCCGGACCACCAGGTTCGTGATGCCGGCGAGCAACAGCAGCAGCACGATGCCGGCCACGAACAAGGTGTTCTGGACGGTCGACACGGTGGTCTGCTCACTGGTGAGCGGGAACAGCAGGTACAGCTGCAGCGGACTGGCCCCGGACATCAGCGAGGTGCCGACGATCAGGTACGTGGTCCGCACGCCGTTCTCGTCGACCGTGTGCTCAAGCCGGGCGAGGTGGTCGGCCTCGACGAACTGGCGCAGCCGCTCCGGCACCGAGTTGAACGGCCCGACGTACACCGGGTCGGTGTCCGACTGCCCGCGCCCGACGCTGGCCAGCACCGGTTCGAAGGTGCCCGCGGTGGAACCCGCGCGCGACGAGGACGTGGTCGCGATCTTCTTGAGCGCGTTCTGCAGACGCGTGTGCAGCGCGTCCGGGGACTCGCCGCCGATCCCGACCAGCTCGCGCGCGGCGGTGTCGGCGAGCGCCTGGGTCTGCTCGATCGCGGCGCGGCGCTTGGTGTCGAGCAGCCGTTCGGTGATCTGGTTCTGCAGGACCATGCCCAGCACGAACACCACGGCGGACGACAGCGCCAGCGTCGAGATCGTGACGCGGAACTGCAGCGAGTGCTTCCACAGCTCGTTGAACGCCACCGCGCGGCGGCGGGCGAAAACCACGACCCGGCCGGCGAGCCGGGCCGTGGCGCGGGCGGCGGCTCGAAGCCGCCCCGCGAGACCGGTCATCGCACGCTCACGGCGGGCCGGCCTTGTACCCGACTCCGCGCACCGTCAGCACCACCTCGGGGTGCTCCGGGTCCTTCTCCACCTTCGAGCGCAGGCGCTGGACATGCACGTTCACCAGCCGGGTGTCGGCCGCGTGCCGGTAGCCCCACACCTGCTCCAGCAGCACCTCGCGGGTGAACACCTGGCGCGGCTTGCGGGCCAGCGCCACGAGCAGGTCGAACTCGAGCGGGGTCAGCGGGATCGCCTTGCCCTCCCGGGTGACCTCGTGCCCGGGAACGTCGATCGCGAGGTCGCCGATGGTGAGCGATTCGGCGGGCTCGGCCTCGGTGCGGCGCATCCGGGCGCGCACGCGGGCGACGAGTTCCTTCGGCTTGAACGGCTTGACCACGTAGTCGTCGGCGCCGGACTCGAGCCCGAGCACGATGTCCACGGTGTCGCTCTTGGCGGTGAGCATGACGATCGGCACGCCGGACTCGGCGCGGATCGCCTTGCACACGTCGATGCCGTTCATGCCGGGCAGCATGAGATCGAGCAGGACCAGGTCCGGTTTCAGCTCCCGCAGCGCGGGCAGCGCCCGCGAACCGTCCGCGACCACCGCGGTGTCGAACCCCTCGCCGCGCAGGACGATGGTGAGCATCTCCGCCAGCGCCGGGTCGTCGTCGACCACCAAGACACGTGCCTTCATGACCACATGTTCGCACTACCGCCCGCACTCGCGCGCACGACCCGCGCGTTTGACCACCGGAAAGATCAAGATCACCGGCCCGGTTGGGCCATCCGGCCCCTTCCGGCGTCCGGCCGCGACCGGATTCGCCCGCTCAGCCGAACAGATCGCAGCCGAACGGTTACTGTTGCGCTATGCGGAACCAGGACTCGGGAAACGCAACGGGAAGCGCGGTGCAGTCCGTCGACCGGGCGATCACGGTCCTGGAGCTGCTGGCCCGCAACGGCGAAACCGGCATCACCGAAATCGCGGGCGAGCTGGGCGTGCACAAGTCGACGGCGTCCCGGCTGCTGAGCGTGCTGGAGGCGCACGGGCTGGTCGAGCAGCTGGGCGAACGCGGCAAGTACGCGATCGGGTTCGGCGTGGTCCGGCTGGCGGGCGCCGCGACCGGCCGGATGGACCTGGCGAAGCTCGGCAGGCAGACCTGCCAGACGCTCGCCGAGGAACTGGGCGAGACGGTCAACATCGCGATCGCCGACGACGGCGTCGCGATCAACATCAGCCAGGCCCGCGGGTCGGCGGCGATCACCACGCAGAACTGGACCGGACAGCGCACGCCGCTGCACGCCACCTCCAGCGGCAAGGTGCTGCTCGCCGCGATGGACGACGCCGAGCGCAAGCGGATGCTCGCGCACGAGCTGGAGCAGTACACGCCGCGCACCATGGTCGACCGGGACGAGCTGGCGGCCGAGCTGGAGCGCGTCGCCGAGGACGGCTACGCGGCGTCCTTCGAGGAGCTGGAACTGGGCATGCACGCGGTCGCGGTGCCGGTGCGCGGGCCCGGCGGCGACGTCGTGGCGGCGATGAGCGCGTCCGGTCCGTCCTACCGGTTGTCCAAACAACGGATCCGGCAGATCGTCGCGCCGATGGCGGACGCGGCGCGGGAGCTTTCCGCTCAGCTTGGCTACTTTTCCGCGTGAACTCCCGGGCCGCGGCGGCTCTCTTGACAGCGCGCCCGCGATCCCGCAATTTGTGAGTTGCAGCAGACGGAACATCGATCTCCATCCGCAACGCGTCCGTTCCCCGGCGGGGGCGTTCCGGCATGCCTGTCTCGTCCCGAGCCGGGCCGTCCGCGACGGCCGGCAGGCAGGAGGTACCTCGCGATGGCGGTGCGACCGCGGGTGGTTGTGCTCGGCGCCGGGCTCCTCGGCTGCGCGGTCGCCGACGAGCTGACCGAACGAGGCTGGACGGACGTCACCGTCCTCGAACCGGAGCCGGCCATCGCCTCGGCCGGGCCGGGGCTGCTCTTCCGCACCCACGCCGACCGCACGGCGTCCGAATTCGCGAAGTACACCGCGGAGAAGTACAGCGGGCTGACCGTCGACGGCGGCTGGTGTTTCCAGCCGGTCGGGAGCCTGGAACTCGCGACCGCGCCGGAGCAGCTTTCCCGGCTGCGGCAACGGCTTGGCTGGGCGACGTCGTCCGGGGTGCGCGGCTATCTGCGCGAACCGGGCGAATGCGCCCAGCTGCACCCGCTGCTCGACCCCGCGAAGGTGATCGGCGGACTGCACCTTCCCGGCGACGGGCTCGTCAAGCCGATCCGCGCGGCGCTCGCCCAAGCCCGTCGCGCCAAGGAGCGGGGCGCGAAATTCCTTACCGGACAAGAGATTGTCGAGATCGTGCGCACGGCGGGCCGGGTGACCGCGGTGGCGACCGCGACCGACCGGTTCCGTGCCGACGTGGTCATCTCGTGCGCCGGAGTGCGCGGGCCGCAGTTCGGGCGGCTGGTCGATCTCGCGGTGCCGGTGGTGCCGATCGCCGTCGATCACGCGCGCACCACGCCGCTGGCGCAGCTCGCCGGAGACAACGACCATTTCACCGAAGCGGACAAACCCATTCTGCGCGGGGCCGGGCTGTCGCTGCGCGAGCACGTCGACCGGCTGGGCATCAGTGCGCTCGGCCCGGTCGAGACTGACGCCGAGTTCGCTCCGGCGGGCTTCGAGGAGTCGTGGACGGCTGCGCTCGGGTTGGTGCCCGCGCTCGCCGAGGCGAAGGTCGAGGAGGGGGTCCGGCAGCTGGTTCCGGGTACGCCGGACGGGTTGCCGTTGCTGGGCGAACATCCGGATCTCGACGGGTTTTGGGTCGCTGAGGCGGTGGACTGCGCGTGGTCCGCCGGCGTCGCTCGGGAGTTGACGCGCTGGCTCATCGAGGGGCAAGCGCACCTCGACCTGCACTCCGTCGACCTCGCGCGGTTCGATCGGCTGCAGCTCGCTCCCGGCCGGGTCCGGGAGCGGAGTTTGGCGACGGCGGGGCATCAACGGCCCGCGACGGAACTGCTGCGGACCTCGCCTTGCTATGAGCGCGAAGTCGCGCTGGGCGCGGAGTTTCGCGAGGAAGACGGCTGGGCGCGGCCGCAGCGGTATACCGACAGCCGCACGGAGGCCGTCGCGGCTCGGAGCCGGGTGGCGTTGTTCGACCTGACCCCGCGGCGACGGCTGGAGATCACCGGACGCGGCGCGCTGCCGTTCCTGCAGACGATGACCACGAACCAGCTCGACCGTCCGCCCGGCTCGGTCGCCGGGACGTTGCTGCTCGGCGAAGACGGCGGGATCCGCAGCGAGCTCACCGTCGCCCGGCTCGGCGTGGAGGAGTTTCACGTCGCCGCGCATCATCACCGGGACGTCGCCTGGCTGCGCCGCCACCTGCCCGGCGACGGCTCGGTCCAGCTGCGCGAGACCACTGGCGGCACCTGCTGTCTCGGCCTGTGGGGACCGGTCGCCGAGCGGGTGCTGCCCGAACTGTCCACATCGGACTCCCGCGTATGGCGGACGTACGTCGGCGACGTGCCGGTGACCGTGCTGCGCGGGTCGGAGGTGGGCGAACCCGGCTGGGAGCTGCACACCGGCGCGGATCTCGGCCGGGCACTGTGGGACGCGCTCTGGGCGGCCGGGCAGCCGCACGGGATCGTCGCGGCCGGCGAGGACGCGCTGCGCAGCCTCCGGATGGAGGAAGGGCACCGGCGCTGCGGCATCGACGTGACCACCGAGCACGATCCGTACGAAGCCGGGCTCGGGTTCGCGGTGCGGATGGACAAGGGTTACTTCCTCGGCCGGGACACGCTTCTCCACCGTTCTCCTTCGACGGTTCGGCGGAAACTGGTGTGCTTGACCGTCGACAACGCGCATTCCGTGATGCAGGGTCGCGAACCGGTGTACGTCGACGGTCGCCCGGCGGGATACGTCACGAGCGGCGCGTACGGCTACACCGTCGACAAAAACCTGGCCTACGCCTGGCTTCCCGTCGAGGACGCCCGGCCGCGCACGCCAGTGGAGATCGAACACTTCGGGGAACGGTTCGCGGCGAAAGTGGCCGCGAAACCGTTGAGGAGCACTGAATGACGCATTACGACGTGATCGTGATCGGCCTCGGCGGCATGGGCAGCGCGGCCGCCTACCGGCTGGCGCAACGGGGCCAGAAGGTGCTCGGGATCGATCAGTTCGCGCCGGTGCACAACCTCGGTTCGAGCCACGGCGGTTCGCGGATCACGCGGCAGGCGTACCTCGAAGGTCCGGATTACGTACCGCTGCTGCTGCGCGCGCACGAGATGTGGGACCAGCTCGAACGCGACTCCGGACGGTCGCTGTTCACCCGCTGCGGCGCGGTGATGGGCGGACCGCCGGAGTCGCGCACGATCACGGGAAGCACGCTTTCCGCCGAGAAATTCGACATCCCGCACGAAATCCTGGACGCGGCCGAGATCCGGCACCGGTTCCCCACCATCGCCCCGGCCGAGGACGAGGTGGCGCTGTGGGAACCCGGCGCCGGTTTCGTGTCGCCGGAAGGAAGCGTCGCCGCACACCTTCAACTCGCCGCGCGCCACGGCGCCGAACTGCACCACGAAGAGCAGGTTTTCACCTGGACCAGCACGGAAACCGGGGTCCGGGTCGGCACCGCTTCGAGCTACTACACCGCCGAGCGGCTCGTGCTGTGCCCCGGCGCGTGGGCACCGGTGCTGCTCGGCGACCTAGGCGTCGATTTCGAGGTGCGCCGCCAGGTCCAGTATTGGTTCGAACCGGCGGACGTGCAGCCGTTCGTCGACCATCCCGTGTACATCTGGGAAACCGCGGAAGGCGGCCAGTTCTACGGATTCCCCGCGCACACCGCGCAAGGCGTCAAGGTTGCGATCCACCTTGGCGGCGAGCCGTGCACGGCCGACACGATCGACCGGGGGATCCACGACGACGAGGTACGCGCGGTCGCGGCCGTCGTCGGTTCCCGGATTCCGACGCTCCCGGCGACCTTCCGCCGCGCGGCGACCTGCCTCTACACCAACACCCCGGACGAGCACTTCGTGATCGCCCCGCATCCGCAGCATCCGCGGGTGGTCGTGGCGTGCGGATTTTCCGGCCATGGCTTCAAATTCGTGCCGGTAGTCGGAGAGATCCTGGCCGAGCTGATCGTCGACGGCACCACCCGGCATCCGATCTCGTTGTTCGATCCGGCGAGGTTCACGCCGTAGCGAAGTAGTGCTCCTGAGCCAGATCCTCAAGCAGGCCAGGGTGTTCCGGCTTCCAGTCGAGCAGTTCGCGAGTACGCGCGGCGGACGTCGGCGCGTCCGACTGCACCATCGGCGCCAGGAACGCGAAGTGCGCGGGAGCTTCCTCCGCGGTGATGGACTTCACCGGGACACCGAGCCGCGCACCGATCGTCTCGGCGATCTGCCGGAGCGAAAGACCCTCATCCCCGACCGCGTGCAGCACGACCCCACCCGGGGCGCTCTCCAGAGCCAGCCGGTAGAGCCGGGCCGCGTCGAGCGTGTGCCCAGCGGACCAGCGGTTGGCCCCTTCGCCGACGTACGGCGAAACCCCGGCCGCGCGGGCGAAGCGGATCATGGTCGGGACGAAACCGTGCTTGTCGAGCGAGCTGTGCACCGACGGCGGCAGCCGCACGACTGACGTCCGAACGCCGCGGTCGGCGAGCCCGAGCACGTAGTTTTCCGCATCGACTCGCGGCCCGCCGGGAAGCCGGTCGTCCTCGGTGCCGGTGCGGCCGAGCCCGGCGAACATCAGGGTGCCGGAGGTCGAGACCAGCGGTTTCCCAGTGCCGGCGAGGGCCTCGCCGAGCGCCTTCAGCGCGACGAGATCCGCGTCGACCGCGCCGGCGAACTCGCCACTGGCCATCAGGTCGTGCTTGAACGCCAGGTGCACGACGCCGTCCGCCTCGGCCGCCGCCGCGCGCAGGCCGTCGAGATCGTCGAGGTCGCCGCGACGCACCTGCGCGCCGCGTTCGGCGAGTGTCGCGGCGGAGGCGTCCGACCGGGCGAGGCCGGTCACCTCGTGCCCGGCGGCGAGGAGTTCGGGGACGAGAGCCGAGCCGACGTGGCCGCTGGCCCCGGTGACGAAAACGCGCATGAGTGTTCCTTCCACGGTTGATGACACCTAGTGCCATCACAGTACGCCTGATGTCATTCGGTGTCATCACCTAGACTGGACGGCATGGGCCGCTGGGAACCGAACGCACGCGAACGCTTGGAGCGGGCCGCGCTCGACCTGTTCACCGAACGCGGCTACGACCAGACCACGGTCGCCGAAATCGCCGAACGCGCCGGTCTCACGAAGCGGACCTTCTTCCGCTATTTCGCCGACAAACGGGAAGTGCTGTTCGGCGGGCAGGAGGAACTGACCCGGCTGTTCTCCGAGGGCATCGCCGGGACGCCAGCGGGCGCGACGCCGTTCCAAGCAGTCGGCGGGGCATTGGATGCCGTCGCGGCGGTTTTCACCGGCGAGCGGCTCGCTCTGGCCCGGCAACGGCAGCCGGTCGTGGCGGCGAACAGCGATCTGCTCGAACGCGAATTGCTCAAGCGCGCCAAGCTGGTCGCGGGCATGCACGACGCGCTCGCCGCGCGCGGAGTCGGCGAACCGACAGTCACCGTCGCGGCCGAATTGGGCTGCCTCGCGTTCGGCACGGCTTTCCACCGCTGGGTCGAGGCGGACAATCGGCGGGAGTTCGGCGCGCTGGCAGTCGAAGCGCTCGACGAATTGCGCGCCGCGACCGCGGACCTGGGCTAAGCCAGCAGGGACTTCGCCAACGTCGGCAGATCGACGCCGGCCACACCGTCCAGCACATGCCACGGCGCGAGCCACGACTCGGCGGCGAGCTCGTCGTAGACCGCGGCACAACGCTGCTGCAGCGAATCATCCGACTCGAACGCGTCCCGTGCCCGCGCCGCGTCCGACTCCGCGCGGCGCACTGCCCGCTCGGCAGCCACCTCCGGGCTCACCCGCAGCAGCAGATGCGCGTCTGGCCGCGGCAAGCCGAACCGCGTCACCTCGAGGTCCCAAACCCACTGCACCACAGCGCCATCCGCGTGCTCGCGCAGCCGCGCGGCGGCGTACGCGGCGTTCGAGGCGACGTAGCGATCCAGCAGGACCACGTCGTTGGCCGCGAGCAGTTCGCGGATCTCGTCAGCCGCGCCGCTGCGGTCGAGGGCGTAGAGCAGCGCCATTCCGTACACCGAATCGGCGAGGTCGCCGTGCCCGCGATGCAGCGCTTCCCGCACCAGATCGGCGTGCACGCTGCGGCCGTAACGCGGGAAGGCGAGACTGCCGACGCTCGCGCCAGCGTCCTTCAGCGCAGCAGTCAGCCCCTCGGACAGCGTGCGCTTGCCCGCGCCGTCCAAACCTTCGATTACGACCAGTCGCCCCACCCGGTCGAAGATACTTGGTGGCGTCCTCAGGCCGTCTCGCGGCGCGCGCGGACGAAGCCGAAGTAACCCACCGGCACCGCGACCAGCAGTCCGGCGAGGCACAGCAGCGGAATCCAGTCGTCGCCGTGCGGCTGCGCCGGCGTGCTCTGGCCGTCTCTGGGCACCACCTCGCCGCGCGGCGCGGCCGTAAGGTGGGCGTTGCCGGTGTCAGCGGGCTGCGCCGCGCCCGCGCCCGGAGCCGACACCGGCAACGCCAGGCCCGTGAACGCCATGAGGAGCAGCAAGCGTCCGACGTGCCTTCGGCAACTGGTCGAGGACCGCCGGACCCGCCCGGCAGTGCTCCCCACGTGATTCGGTTTCCCCAAGCCCATGACGCACCTCCCGCCTAGACGTGGCCAGTGGTGGTCACAACGGTGAACCGGTCGATCACTCCGAGCAAGATGCCCGTCCGGCAACGGGGGTGTTCCGGGTCGGCGGTGGAACACGGAACGGTTACCCTTCCGTGGCCAAGCACACCAAACGGGGGCCGGACCCGTGACCGCGCGCTGCTAACGTGAACGTTCCGCGGCATTCACGCCCAGCGCACGGGCGGCGTTGAAGGGACAGCGGTGGCACGAGACGGGGATGGCCCACTGATCATGGAACCTGGCCGGCGCGGCGCGGGTGAACTGCCGCCCGAGCTCGGCGAAGCACTGCGGTCCGGTGAATTCCACCAGGCGCTGCGGCTCGCGATCGCACATCGCGGCCTGTCGCTCGCCCGGCTGCGGGCGCACCTCGCGCTCCGCGGCGTCCACATCGGACAGTCGACGCTGAGCTACTGGCAGCGCGGGCTCCGCCAGCCGGAGGTGCCGAAGGCGCTGCCCGCGGTCCGCGCGCTGGAGTCGGTGCTGCAACTGCCCGCGGACTCGCTGGTGGTGCTGATCGGCCCGCGCACGGCGCGTCCGCGCGGGCACCAGGCGGCGGCGTCGTTCCACGACCTGCGCTCGGGCGAGATGGGCGCGATCGTCGAGCAGCTGATGAGCGACCTCGGCGCGCCGCCGACGTCGCGGCAGTCGAATTCCGATCTGGAAATGCTGTCGGTGCACGACCAGATCACCATCGACGAGCAGCAGCACCAGGTGAAATTCCGGACCCGGCTGGTCACCCGCGCGCGGCGGCACGGCCCGGACCGGTACGTGGCCGTCTACAACGGCGACCCCGGCTGCCGGATCGACGACGTCGAGCTGATCACCGCCGAAGGCTGCCGCGTCGGCCGGATCCGCAGGCATCCGGCGCGCGAGACGATGGCGACGGAGCTGCTTTTCGACCGGAAGCTCGCCGAGGGCGAGATCCACGTTTTCTGCTTCGAAATCCACGACAATTCCGCCGTGACATTCCCCGGGTACTACCGGATGCTGCGCGACCAATGCGCGAGCTATCTGCTGCAATTGCAGTTCGCGCCCACCGCGATGCCGGCCCGGATCACCCGCGAGGTCCGCGCCCGCGACGACGCCCTGCCGGTCGAGGCGGAGGAATTGCCGTGCGACACCGGCGGCGTGACGAGCGGGTATTTCCGCGACACCGGACCGGGGCTGGCCGGCATCGCGGTGGAATGGAACTGAGTCAGTCGTCGGCCGACGCCCCTGATCCAGTCACGGCGTACCGAGCGACGAGGGTGCGGACGGCCTCGTCGACGACCTGAGAGACGCGTTCAGCGCTCACTTCCCAGCCCGGCACCAGAAGCGTCGGCCAGAAGACGTAATTGGAGATCATGCCGAGGAACTGCGTGGCCGCGAGTTCCACGTCCTCGACCCGCACCGTTCCCGCCTCGTGCTCGGCCAGAAGGTAGCTGCGCACGGACTCGAAGTAGGGCATCTTCCCGCGCGCGAACTGCGCGTGGGCCAGCTCAGGAAACCGCGGCAGCTCCGCGATGACGATCCGGAACAGATCGGTCATCTGGGCCTGGCCCAGCAGCTCGGCGTAACGGCGGCCGATGACGGCGAGCCCGTCGGCGATGTCGCCCGCGGGCGGTGGATCCTCCTCGTCCGCGGTCGACCATGACTCGGTCACGATGGCGTCGAACAGGGCGGCTTTGCTCGGAAACTGCTTGAACAAGGTGGCCCGCGAAACGCCCGAGCACTCCGCGATCCGCGCCAGCGACGTCCGGTCGTAGCCCAATTCGAGAAACAGCTCGGTCGCGGCCTTCACGATCAGCGCGCGCTTTTCCCGGGCGACGCGCTGGTGATACGTCGGCACGACCTTGCTCATGGGCTGAGTCTACGAGGCGAGTGACTTGACTCGCCACTGCGGCCGACCCTAACGTTGCAGTGGTGAGTCACTCGGCTCACCACTCACGCAGCGAAGGAACATTCGATGTCCCGCTTCGACAACCAGACCGTGCTCGTGACCGGCGGAGCCGGCGGCCAGGGCTCGAGCCACGTACGCGCCTTTCACGCGGAGGGAGCCAACGTGGTGATCGGCGGCATCGACGCGCACCGCGGCACCGCTCTCGCCGACGAACTCGGACCCCGCGCTCGCTTCGCCCACCTGGACGTCACCGACGAGAGTTCGTGGTCCGCCGCCGTTCAAGTCGCCGAGAGCGCCTTCGGCGGCTTGAACGTGCTCGTCAACAACGCGGGCGTGCAGAATCCGCCGGCGACAATCGAGAACACCGACCAGGCCACGTGGTCGCGCATCCTCGACATCAACCTCACCGGGATCTTCCTCGGCATCAAGATCGCGACCCCCGCCCTGCGCCGCGCGGCAGGCGGAGCCATCGTCAACATCGCCTCGATCATGGGCCTGGGCGGCACGGCGCACTACGCGCCGTACGTCGCCAGCAAGTGGGCCGTGCGAGGCCTCACCCAAACCGCGGCACTCGAACTCGGCCGCGACCACATCCGCGTGAACACCATCCACCCCGGCGTGATCTCGACTCCCTTTATCCACGAGCCAGCGGCCGGCGCCACCGCGGCGATCTCCGACTTCTACTCGCCCGAGCCGTTCGCCGTCCCCCGGCTCGGGGAGCCAGCCGACGTCACCCGGCTTCTCCTGTTCCTCACGTCATCGGACGCGTCGTTCGTCACGGGGTCGGAGTACGTCATCGACGGCGGACTCCTCCTCGGCCCAGCCCTTCAGGCATGAGCACCCCGGACCCGAACGGCTCCGCGCTGGACGTGTCTTGGCCAGACCACATCCGACGAGCCGTCGAGTTCACTCGCGCTGCGGGCACCAGGGAACGGATCATCGACATCACGACGGTCGGCCGCCGCACCGGCCGGCCACGCCGCATCGAGATCTTCTTCTACCGGGCCGCGGGCAGCACCTACCTGTGCAGCGGCGCAGGCGGTGCCGCGACCGACTGGCATGCGAACCTTCTCGCCAATCCCAGCTTCACCTTCCACCTCAAAAACGGGATCCGCGCGGATCTGCCCGCACGGGCCACGCCGGTCACCGATCCAGCCGAACGTCGGGCCGTGCTGGCGGAGATCGTCGCGGATCTCAATCAGCCCCACGACCCCGGCACCATCCGACCGACCCGGCTCGAAGACTGGGCCGACAGCAGGCTGATGCGCATCAGTTTCCGCGACCAGCCGTGATCGCGGCCCCTTGCCCGAAGCCACCGCCTCGGCTCAGTACTCGGATTCCGCAGCCTCGCCAACTACATCGCCCGAAGCCCGCTCGAGCTTGGCGGATTCAGAGCACGACCACACCCCGGGATTTACCCGTCCACTCGCTGCGGCGTGCCCTTGGTGATCCGGACCAGTTCGTCGAACGTCGTCGGAAAGACGGCGTTCGGCGTCCCGGCCGCGGCCCACACCTCGGAATACTGCCGCAACGCCTCGTCGACCACGGTCTCCAGCGGGGCCGGGTGCCCGACCGGCGAGACCCCGCCGATCACCTGCCCCGTGGCCGCCCGCACCTCGTCCGGCTTGGCCCGCCGGATCCGGCCGCGCCCGAGCTTCACGGCGAGCGCGTCGACGTCCACCCGGTGCGCGCCGCTGGTCAAGACCAGTAGCGGGGCGTCGTCGGCCATGAAGACCAGGCTGTTCGCGATCGCGCCGACCGAGCAGCCCAGCGTGGCCGCCGCCTCGGCCGCCGTGCGCGTGGACTGCGGGAGCGTCCGCGCCTGACCAGTGACGCCCGCCTCGTCGAGCGCGTCCTGCACGTTCTGCATTGCCGACATCCGCACACCTCCTGCTGTTCTGTAAACAGAACACTAGACTAGGCCGAGTGTCGACGTCACCCGCCCCGGACGGCCGCGCCCTCGCCGCGGCGGTCGGTACCCGCATCCGGACGCTGCGCACCCGTGCGGGCGTCGGCCTGACCACGCTCGCCGCCGACAGCGGTCTCGGCAAGGGAACGCTTTCGGAGCTGGAAAACGGCCGCCGAAACCCGACTCTGGACACGCTGTTCGCCATCGCCACCGCGCTGTCGATCCCGTTGAGCGACTTGCTCTTCGGCGACGACGGAGTGGCGGAAGCGCACGGCGACAGCGTGGCCGCGACCCTGCTCGGCCGCTGGGAGGACGCGGACGGCGTGACCGAGGTGTACCGGCTGACAATCCACGAGCGGGTTCAGGTGTCGCATCCGCACAGCGCTGGGGTGCGGGAGGTTTTGACGGTGCTGACCGGCACGGCGGAAGTAGGGCCGGTTTCCGCGCCGGTGACGGTTTCTGCTGCCGGGACGCATACGTTTATCGCGGAAACAGACCATGTTTACCGCGGAATCGGCGGACCGGCTACCGCGGTGTTGACGATGCGGTATCCGCGTTAGCGGACGAGGAGCCCATTGGCTTTTGCCGCGTCGGCCTGACGCGCATCACAGGTCACCACAGTGACAGGTTCGCCGCCAGTAAGGTCAGCCGTTTCCCGCATCACGACCGCGAGGTGAAGCGCGCCGAGTGTGCGGAGGGAATAGTTCTCGGCGACCAATCGCTGAGCGGCCGGAAAAACGCGCGAAGGCCGAAACGGGATCGCCCCTAACGTCGAAGAACAGCTCATCGCATCGAACTGATCCAGAAACTCCCGCGCATCCGGGATGCGCCCCGAGCGCTTGGCCGCCGCCATCGCACTGGCGAACTCGATCCGAGTCAGCTCACTCGTGAGAACCCGGTTGCGGCCGCTCGCAAGCAAGTCGCGCAATTCGGCATGCTCAGGCTCGTCAGCGAAAAACACCCGCACGATCGCACTCGTATCGGCGTAATAGACAGTCACCATTCGCCCCGCGACCAGTCGAGTGCCTCGCTGACCGACGTTCCCCAACCGGCCGAACGCCGCTCCAGTTCGTCGAGACCGACCGGCTTCCGCTCAGGCTCGAAGGTGACCAGCTTGCCCTCCGCGAGCAGCCGGGCTTTCCATGCTTCCGGCGTCTCTTCCCTGTTGAGCGCAGCGCTGAGCACTTCCGTGACCAGGTCGTTCATGCTGCGCCCCTCAGCCTCGGCCCTGGCCTTCAGCCGAGCGTGCAGCTCGTCGTCGACGCGAGTGATCAATTGTTTCACCACATCATGATAACACGTCACCCATTAGAGATATCATGTGTTTTCATGTGCAGACAAAAGCCGCCCCGAAACACATTCCGGGGCGGCTTCAGTGTCAGCGATCAGTAACGGTAGTGCTCCGACTTGAACGGGCCCTCCACGTCCACGTCGATGTATTCCGCCTGTTCCTTCGACAGCTTCGTCAGCTCGCCGCCCAGTGCCTCGAGGTGGATCCGGGCGACCTTTTCGTCCAGCTTCTTCGGGAGGCGGTAGACCTCCTTGTCGTACTCCTCGGTCTTGGTGAAGAGTTCGACCTGCGCGATGACCTGGTTCGCGAAGCTGTTCGACATCACGAAGCTCGGGTGCCCGGTCGCGTTGCCCAGGTTCAGCAAGCGGCCCTCGGACAACACGAGAATGCTCTTGCCATCAGGGAACACCCACTCGTCGACCTGCGGCTTGATGTTCACGCGCCGCACGCCGGGGTAGCGGGCCAGCCCGGCCATGTCGAGTTCGTTGTCGAAGTGGCCGATGTTGCCGACGATCGCCTGGTGCTTCATCCGCGCCATGTGCTCGACCATCACCACGTTCTTGTTGCCCGTGGTGGTCACGTAGATGTCGCCCTCGTCCAGCACCGTCTCCAGGCGCTTGACCTCGTAGCCGTCCATCATCGCCTGCAGCGCGCAGATCGGGTCGATCTCGGTGATGATCACCCGGGCGCCCTGGCCGCGCAGCGATTCCGCCGCGCCCTTGCCGACGTCGCCGTAGCCGCAGACCACCGCGACCTTGCCGCCGATCAGCACGTCGGTGCCGCGGTTGATGCCGTCGATCAGCGAGTGCCGGATGCCGTAGCGGTTGTCGAACTTCGACTTCGTCACCGAGTCGTTGACGTTGATCGCCGGGAACAGCAGCTCGCCCGCGGCCGCCAGCTGGTACAGCCGCAGCACGCCGGTGGTGGTTTCCTCGGTGACGCCCTTGACGCTCTGCCCGACAGCGGTCCACTTGCCCTTGTCCGCCGCGACAGACGCGCGCAGCAGCTCCAGGAAGACCTTCCACTCCTCGGGGTCCTCTTCGTCGGCGGACGGGACCACGCCGGCCTTCTCGTACTCGGTGCCCTTGTGCACCAGCATGGTGGCGTCGCCGCCGTCGTCGAGGATCATGTTCGGGCCTTCGCCCTCCCACGTGAGCATCCGCTCAGTGCACCACCAGTATTCCTCGAGCGTTTCGCCCTTCCAGGCGAACACCGGGACGCCCTTGGGCTCCTCGGCGGTGCCGTGCGGCCCGACGACGACCGCGGCCGCGGCGTGGTCCTGGGTGGAGAAAATGTTGCACGAAGCCCAGCGCACCTCCGCGCCGAGCGCCACCAGCGTCTCGATCAGCACCGCGGTCTGCACGGTCATGTGCAGGGAGCCGGCGATTCGCGCGCCGCGCAGCGGGTACACCTCGGAGTATTCGCGACGCAGCGCCATCAGGCCGGGCATCTCGTGCTCGGCGAGCCGGATCTCCTTCCGGCCGAACTCGGCGGCCTCGAGATCGGCGACGGCGAATTCGAGGCCGCCCCGGGTGTCGTGCCGCTTGACAACGCTTTCGGGGGTCATAGTGCGGTTCCTCCAAGGTTTGATGGCACCTGAACAGTACCGTTGTCGGCTCGACCCTGACTCGATCGGATGAGGAGAGAACACCGTGCCCGCCCCGCTCCCCGGCCCTGACACCCGCATCGTCGAAATGAGGGTGTCCGGACTCGTGGGCACGAGCGGCGAAACGCTCCTCGACACGGTCCAGACCGTCGACGTCGCCGGCGACGAACTCGGCCGCGTGGTGCGCCCGGCCGACCGGCTGCGGCGTCCGGCACCCGGTCCGGTGGTGCCCGCGCTCGGCCGGTCGATCCCGCGCACCGTCGAAGGCTACCTGTGGAGCGGCATGACGTCCGGCGGCGTCGCGAAGGCCGCCTGGGCGCTGCTGTTCCCGTTCTCGCTGGCGAACGTCGCGTTCTGGATGCTGCCGCCGGCGCACCGCGGCCGGTGGCTCGGCGGCCTGTGCCGCGGCCTGCTGCGGATCGCCTCGGTGCTGCTCACCATGCTGCTGGTCAGCCAGGTCGCGGCGGCCGTGCTGGACCTCGTCGCGACGCAATGCCTCGCACCCGGGCGGGCGTGTCTGACCTGGGTGGCGCCGGAGCTGCGCAAGGGATCGCTGCGCATCGGCGTCGGCGTGGCGGTGCTGCTCGCGCTGGTCTACGCCCTGCACCGGATCTCGTCCACGAACTGGCGGGTCCGCCCGCCCGACCGTCCCGGCCGCCAAGGCGTCCCGATGCGGTTGCGCGCGGATCCGGAAGCGCCCGGAATGTCCGCGACACACGCCGTTGCCGCGCTTGCCTGCATTTCCTTGCTGCTGCTGGGCGGCCCCTTCCACGTGCCCACGAAAATCCCGGAATTGGTCGCGTGGATCTGCACCCTCGCGCTGGTCCTCGCGGTCCTGATCGGCTGCGCGATCGGCAGCGACACCGGCGCCATCGCGCGCCGAAGCCTGATCACCTTCGCGACGCTGCTGGTCATCTTCGCCGCCGTGCTGGCCAAGCCGGTCGACAACCGGCTCCCTGGCGTCGACAACACCGTCGAAAGCCTCGGCGGCTCTCTGCTCGTGGTCACCCTGCTGTTCGCGCTCGCGCTGATCCCGTCGGCGCTGCTGGCCCGCAAAGCCTGGCGCGACCGCCCGCGCCGGCTCCGCCCGTGGCTCGGCGGCTGGGCCGCGGCCCCGGTTCTCGCCCTCGCCGGACTCCTCGGCGGCGGTTTCGGCGCCGGGCTGGCGATCGCCGTCCGAAAACTGCTCCGCGCCGAAAAGCTTTCCCTGCCCACGACGTACGACCTGGTCACCGTCCTGTGGGGCGGCGGCCTGGGCCTGATGGCACTGCTGGCCATCGCCGGGTACGCCATCGGCGTCCCGCTGCGCCGCCGCCGGCGCGGCATCCCGCCCATCGTCGAACTAATGGAACACGACGAGCAGCAAGAACAAGACGCCGCCCGAGCCTGGGCCCGCTCCGCCTGGGAACGGCGGCACCTGCACCACCTGGCGTTGATCGTCGCGCTGGGCCTGTGCGTCGGCGCGATCACCCTGCTGGTCGTACGGTTCGGCTTCAACCTGCAGCCCAACTGGTTCACCACCGTCTCGGCGATCGGCGTATTCGCGCTCGGCGCCCTGGCCGCCGGTCTGCTGCGAGTGGTCTACTCCGCGGCCCGCTCCCCCCAGCGAAGCCGACACCTCGGTGCCCTGGCGGACCTCGTCTCCTTCTGGCCGCGCGCCGCACACCCCGGCGTACCGCCTTGCTACGCGCTCAAAGTCGTCCCCGAACTGGCCGACCGGGTCAAGGAACACCTGGCCGAACCCGGCACCCGAGTCGTGCTGTCCGGCCTGAACCTGGGCAGCATCCTCACGGTGCTGACCGCCGCCCAACTGTCCGCCGAACTCCCTCCGGACGAACGCGACCGAGTCGGCCTTCTCACCGCCGGCTCGCCCCTGCAGTGGGGCTACCAACGCGCCTTCCCCGCAGTCCTGCCGCAGGATTCGCTGGCCGAACTGTTCGCCTCCTTGGACGGCCGCTGGCGCGCCCTGTGCCGGGGAACAGACATCTTCGGCGGCGGCGTAACCACCTGGCGGCACCAGACAAGCGGCGGCCACCTGCTGGGCGAGGGCTACCTCCCGGAAGGCAAGTGGGGAGCCCTGGAAGCCACCCCGGACGACGCGGGAGTCCTCATCCTCGGCGGCGACCACTGGGTCCCCGACCCCCTGCGAGCCCCCGACGGCCGCAGCCGCTGGGCCCCCGGAGTCCTCAAGCACACCGAGTACCTGGCCGACCCGGAGTGGGACAACGCGGTCGCGATGGCCGCCGGACTGGGCCGCCCCAACGGCCGCGCCCGCACCCTGGGCGAACAAGGCTCCCTCTTCGGCGACCTGCCCCGCCCCCGCTGACCCACGCGCGTCCGTGAGGGCCACCTTCACGGACTCTGAGTCCCTCAGGGTTCCCCTCACGACCAGCACGGTCCGTGAAGCCCGCCCGCTCATCGCCCGCCCGCTCGCCCGCTCGCTGGGATGCGCCCCAATGTGGCATTGGGTGCGTCGCATGCACCCAATGCGGCGTTCGGTGCGTCAGACGCACCCAATGCCACATTGGGGCGCTAGCCCCGCCACCCGCGAAACCGCAGCCGGTGCACCCAACCATCGAGGCACCCACACCACCCCCGCACCCCGATACGAAGCCAAAAACGCGGCGCGGGGGTGCTTGTCAAGGCATCTTTCCCGCCTTGACAAGCACCCCCGCGCCGTAGTCACAATCAGCTTCGGGGTGCCCCACGCAACCAACGTGCGCAATGTCGCCGCCAGGCGACGAGCCGCCCCCTCAACCTTCCAGCAACAATCAATTCGTCCCGCGACGACGCAACTTCAACAGCACCAGCAACGCGCCACCGCCAACAATCAACACTCCGCCAACCCAAAACAGCCAAGCATTGTCAAACCCAGTGTTGGCCAGCCCGCCACCGGTCCCATTCTGATTCCCGGCAGGAACCGCGGCCGGAGCGCTAGTCGTGGTCGGAGCGGCGGAAACACTGGACGGCGCCGAAGTCGGCGCGGCGGTGGGAGCGGAAGAAGTCGGCTTGGCCGGCGAGGTAGGCGTCTCGGAAACCGGCGGCTTAGTCGGCGCGGTCTTCGTCCCGCACACAAACCACTGGTCGATCTTAGGCTGCGACCGGTCGTAGTTGTACGGCGCGACAAGATCCTTCCAAGGAGCCACCTTGGGCAGTTTCTTCTTCCCCGGCACGTAAACGGAATGCCCGTCATCGCCGCCCACGACGACGATCGCCTCGACCGTCACGCCCTCAGCGGTCTCCGTGATGGTCAGCGTCTTCTCGCCGACACCGCCGGTGAACTTCACGTCGCCCTGGTCGAGTTTGCTGCCGCTGACGCCCTCGACCTTGCTGCAGTCAGTGATCTTCGTACCCGGAACCGGGTGTCCGCGGTCGTCGCCAGTGGTGCAGGCGGACGCCGCCGTCGCCGAGCCGAGCAGGGCGAGCCCGGCGACCGCGGCAACGGCGAATCCGGCGCGAAGTTTGGTGGGGATGGGCATGGAGTTACTCCTCGAAGGAAAATCCGAACGGGGGACAGCACATGCGAAAAACCACGACCCTCCGTAGGAACCCCGACCACTGTTCGCGCGAATTACCCGCTAGTGATTAACCCGTCAGAGGGAGACGACGCGGAGAGTATCGCACCCGCAGTTGTCCGATCACCCTGGGTTCGAGTCGCCGTCCGAACCGAAATCCGCGAGTTGCGCGCCCGTGACCAGGCACGCGAAACGGCCCGCCGCCCACAGTGGGCGACGGGCCGCTGAACAGCGAAAACAGGTCAGTCGGCGACCGATGGCGGGGAGTCCTTGACGGCCCCGCCCTGCTCCACACCCGACTGCCGCTTCCCGAGCAGCGAATGCCGCCGGCTGTAGGCGAAGTAGATGACCACGCCGATGACCATCCAGACGACGAACCGCAGCCAGGTCAGCACGGTCAGGTTCAGCATCAGCCACAGGCACGCCAGGATCGCCAGCGGCGCGATGACCCACACGGCGGGCACGCGGAAGGCGCGCGTCAGGTCCGGGCGGGTCTTGCGCAGGACGAGCACGCCCGCGGACACGAGGATAAACGCGAACAGCGTGCCGACGTTGACCATTTCCTCGAGCTTGTCGGCCGGGAAGAACGTCGCGCCCGCCGCGACCAGCGCGCCGACCACGATCGTCGCGCGCTTCGGCGTTCCGCGGTCGCTCGTCTTGGCCAGCGAACGCGGCATGAGGCCGTCGCGGGACATCGCGAAGATGATCCGCACCTGGCCGAGCATCAGGACCATGACGACGGTGGTGAGGCCGGCCAGCGCGCCGACGGAGATGATGTTCGCGGCCCAGTCGACGCCGTTCGCGGAGAACGCGGTGGCGAGCGTCTTGTGGCTGCCGTCGCCCGCCGAGGTCGAGAGGTCGGTGTAGGGCACCATGCCGACGACCACGAGCGACACCGCGACGTACAGGACCGTCACGATCGCCAGCGAGCCGAAGATGCCGCGCGGCACGGCCTTCTGCGGGTTGCGGGTCTCCTCCGCGGTGGTCGCGACGATGTCGAACCCGATGAACGCGAAGAACACGATCGACGCGCCGGCCAGCAGCCCGAAGATGCCGAACGAACTGCTGCCGCCGCCCGCGATGAGCGAGAACAGCGACTGGTCGACGCCGCTCGACCCGGACCCGGCGGGTTTGCCCTCGGGGACGAACGGCGTGTAGTTGCTCGACTTGATGTAGAAGATGCCGAGGATGACCACGAACAGCACCACGGCGACCTTGATGCCGGTGATCACCATCGAGAACCGCGACGACAGCTTCGTGCCGAGCACCAGCAGAGTCACCAACGCGGCGACGACGATGAACGCGCCCCAGTCGATGCCGAAGCCGCCGCCGAGATCGATCGACGTTTTGGTGCCCTTGCCGAAGATGTACTCCAGCACCGTCTGCAGATAGGACGACCAGCCCTTGGCCACCGCGGCGGCGCCGACGGCCAGCTCCAGGATCAGGTCCCAGCCGATGATCCACGCCATGAACTCGCCGAAGGTGGCGTAGGAGAACGTGTACGCGCTGCCCGCGACCGGGACGGTGGAAGCGAATTCGGCGTAGCACAACGCGGCGAGCGCGCAGGCGATCGCGGCGATGACGAACGCGACGGACACCGACGGCCCGGCGAAGTCGCCCGCCGTGCGCGCGGTGAGCGTGAAGATGCCGGCGCCGATGACCACCGCGACGCCGAAGACCGTGAGGTCCCAGGCGCTCAGGTTCCTGCGGAGTTTCGTCTCCGGTTCATCGGTGTCCGAAATGGACTGCTCGATTGACTTGGTGCGCCACAACCCAGTGCCGGGCAACGTTGACCTCCTGCGGTGACCTTCGTGGGGACCGGGCGCCACCCTAGCGTGTCAGTTGGGCGCCAGCTGTCCGGACAGTCAGCGCGTCTCGCGGTCGAGGTCGGGCTCCAGGTAAATCAGCGTCGCGACGGGGACTTTCGCGCGCACGCGAGCCTCGGCGTCGTCGATCGCGGTGGCGATCGCGGCGGTGTCGAGGCCGGGCACGAGCGCGAGCTTCGCGGCGACGAGGAGCTCGTCCGGGCCGAGGTACTGGGTGCGGATGTGGATGACGCGCTCGACCTTGCCCGCGGCCAGTTCGTCCACAATGGTCGCGAGATCGGTGTCGGTCGCGCCCTCGCCGATCAGCAGGCTCTTCATCTCGATGATCAGGATGACCGCGATGACGCCCAGCAGCGCGCCGATGAAGACCGTGCCGATGCCGTCGAAAACGGGGTTGCCGGTCAGCACCGACAATCCGACGCCGAGCAGGGCGAACACGAGGCCGAGCAGCGCGCCGGAGTCCTCCAGCAGCACGACCGGCAGTTCGGGTTCCTTGGCCTGGCGGATGAACCGCCACCAGCTCACATTGCCTTTGATCTTGCGCGATTCGCCCATCGCGGTGAGGAAGCTGTAGCCCTCGAGACAGATCGCGACGACCAGAATGACCACCGCGACCACCGGCGTGTCCAGCGGCTGCGGCTCGATGATCTTGTGAATGCCCTCGTAGAGCGCGAACGCCGCGCCGAGGGTGAAGAGCATGAGCGCGACGATGAACGAGTAGAAGTACCGCTCGCGGCCGAACCCGAACGGATGCTCCCGGGTCGCGCGCCGCTTGGAGGTCTTCTGCCCGAGCAGCAGCAATCCCTGGTTCGACGTGTCGGCGAGCGAGTGCACCGCCTCCGCCAGCATCGACGACGACCCGGTGACCAGGAAGCCGACGAACTTGGCCACCGCGATCCCGGCATTGGCGGCGAGCGCCGCGATGATCGCCTTGGTTCCCCCGCCAGCTGACACTTCCCGCTCCCCTGCTCCGCGCCCGAATTGCCCGGTGGGAGCCTAGAGCAGCCTTTGCGGCCGGAAGCACGGGACCTGACAACCGGCCGGTCAGCTCACATCTCGCAAGCCCCAGCAGTAGCCCGGAACAGCTGCGTCCGCACCCCGGCCAACGGCCGCACCCGCACCGCCGGATCGGCGGCAGGCAGCCACACCGACTGCCCCCGCCGCAGCTCTACCTGCTCCCCATCCGAGGCGACCACCAGAAGATCCCCCTCGGTGCACAACAGGATCTGCGGCCCAGCCGAGTCGACCTCGATCTCGACGTCGTCCCCAGCCGCCCATTCGACCCGTGACAGCTCGAATTCCGGAGCGTCCGTGTGGTAAACCGCCATCCGCTGGCCGGCGCATTCTCCGTGCTGCACCGGCATTTCCCCGCACGCGAAGTCGACCACGCGCAGCAGCTCCGGCACATCCACGTGCTTCGGCGTGAGGCCACAACGCAGGATGTTGTCCGAATTCGCCAGGATCTCCACCGCGGTGCCGTGCAGGTACAGGTGCAGGTTCCCGGCAGGCAGGTAGATCGCCTCGCCCGCGCGCAGTGTCAGGCGGTTGAGCAACAACGCCGCCAGGACGCCGGCGTCGCGCGGGTGGGTCTCGCCCAGTTCCAGGATCGTGCGGCATTCGGTCGCGAATTCGCCGTGGTCCTGGACGTGCCGGACGCACGCGTCGAGCACCTCCGGCAGCAGTTCGTCCAGCGCGGACTGCGGCAGCGTGATCCAGGTGGTGAACAGCGCGCGCAGACCGGCCGGGTCCGGCTGGGCTTCCAGCAGGCCGGTGTACTTCCCCAGCCCGGGCGTCTCGATCGCCTTCAGCAGCTTGACCGTGCGGTTCGGGTCGCGAAACCCGGCCAGCGCGTGGAACTCGGTCAGCGCGCAGACCAGCTCCGGCTTCGCCGTCGGGTCCGGGTAGTTCCGGTTCGCGGCGTCGCGCGGGATGCCCAGCTTCTCCTCGCGGGCGTGTCCCTCCGCGGCCTGCGCCGCGGACGGGTGCGCCTGCATCGACAGCGGTTCTTCCGCGGCGAGGATCTTCAGCAGGAACGGCAGCCGGTTGCCCCAGCGCCGTGCGCAGTCCTCGCCCAGCTGGCCGACCGGATCGGCGTCGACGAGTTCGAGCAGGCTCAGTTCGGTGCCGTCCGGGCCGAGCACGTGCGACGGGTCCCCCGGGTGCGCTCCCATCCACAGCTCGGCCTCGGGGTGCGGCGCCGGCACCGGGCGGCCCTGCAGCTGCGGGATGGCCGTTCGCGATCCCCAGGCGTAGGGCCGTACGGCGTTGCGCAACAGCTCCACTGTCAACTCCCAATCCTTCCCGTCGGCACTGGGCCGACGCACGCGGCGGCGGAACCGCCTGCCCGCGTTCCCCCCTGCTCCCTCAGGCGGAGGCCGGTTCGTATCTCCCGGCCCCGCCGATGCTGCCCGCCGCCAGCCCCAGGTACACCGCGGCCAGCTCGAACCGCAGCGCCAGCACCGCGGCGCGGACGATCTCGTCGGCCTCGATCTCCTCGGCGGGCGCGATCAGGTCCGCGCCCGGCAGGAACTCCTCGGCTTGGTACCGGGCGGCCTCGGTGGCCGGGCCGGTCCGCACCGACAGCAGCAGCACCCGCGTCGCGACTCCACCAGGAGAGTCGTCCGGGTCGGCGAAAATGTCTCGCTCCACGCCGCCTGATTGTGCGATCCGCCGCAAGGCCGGGCGAGCGAGCGCCTGCCGGTAGTCCTCCACGTCGCACACCAGCGCGGCGTGCGCGGCGAACGCGTGCGCCGCGTGCTCGCCGACCGCCACCGCGACCGGGTCGAGCCCCCACAGCAGCGGCACCCGGTCCGCGACCCGCAGCGCGAGCGCCTTCGCCGGGTTGGCGAACGACTCGCGCGCCAGGTAGTCCTTCTCCGCTTCGAGGTCGAGCTGGTCGGCGAGCGCCTGCACGTCCGCGACCAGCAGGCCGAGCGCGTTCGCGGTGAGCAGCCCGGCGGCGAGCCCGCGCGGGAACGCCAGCTCCGGCGGCACCGGGACACGCGGCGCGAGCAGCACGCCCTTGCCCGCCACCGACGCCGCGACCGGCCCCTCCGCCGGCGCGGACAGCACCACCGACGCGCCGAACCGGGCGGCGCGCTCCAGCGAAGCGGCCAGCTCGCGGTCGCCGGCGTCGTCGGTGTGCGCGAACACTACGTCCAGCGCGCCGATCCAGGCAGGCACCGATTCGGCCACCACGACCGGCACCGGGCACGACGGCGTGAGCAGCGCGGCCAGCAGCCGGGTGAGCGTGCGGCTCACCCCTGGCCGGTCGATGAGCACGAGCGAACGCGGACGCCCGACGTCCAGCCGGTCGCTCAGCTCCAGTTCGGCCGCCGCCTCGGCGGTGGCCCGCACCTGCGCGCCCGCCATCGCGGCGGCACGCAGCAACCCCGCGCGGTCGGCGTCGGCCAGCCGCGCGGTGTCGTCGAGCAGGGAATCGTCAAGCATGGTCAAGCACTGTCGCCGTGGTCGGCCGAGCCGGGCAGCGTCGCCTCGTCGAGCAGCAGCACCGGGATCCCGTCGCGCACCGGGTACACCCGGCCGCATTCGGTGCAGGTCAGCGCGTCCGCCTCGGCGTCGTCCGGCGTGCCGGGACGCAGCGGAGCGTGATCCGGCGACGGGCACGCGAGGATCTCCAGCAGCTGTGCGTCAAGCGTGATGGCCATAGTTCCTCCATACCACGCGTCGTTGGGGTGTTGAGGGCGCCTTCCGGACACAATCCGGCGCCAGCGGGTCAGGCCCGGACAAGGGCGAGCACCTCGGCGGTGAGCGCCTCGACCGCGGCGCGGTCGGCGGCCTCCACGTTGAGCCGCAGCAGCGGTTCGGTGTTGGAGGGACGCAGGTTGAACCACGCGCCGCCGGGCAGCTGCACGGTGAGCCCGTCCAGCTCGTCGATCTCGACGCCGGACTTGCCCGCGTACGCGTCCTTCACCGCGAGCATCCGCGCGACCTGGTCGCCGACCGTCGAGTTGATCTCGCCGGACGCCGCGTAGCGCGAGAAGTCCTGGGTGAGCGCGGACAGCGGCCCGTTCTGCTCGCCGAGCGCGGCCAGCACGTGCAGCGCGGCCAGCATGCCGGTGTCGGCGCGCCAGAAATCGCGGAAGTAGTAGTGCGCGGAGTGCTCGCCGCCGAAAATCGCACCGGTGCGGGCCATCTCGGCCTTGATGAAGGAGTGCCCGACCCGCGTGCGCACCGGCTTGCCGCCGTGCTCGGCGACGATCTCCGGCACGCCCTTCGACGTGATCAGGTTGTGGATGACCGTGCCGCCCGGCTCCTTCGCCAGCTCGCGCACGGCGACCAGCGCGGTGATCGCGCTCGGCGACACCGGCTCGCCGCGCTCGTCGACGACGAAGCAGCGGTCCGCGTCGCCGTCGAACGCCAGCCCGGCGTCCGCGCCGACCTCGCGCACCTTGGCCTGCAGGTCGACGATGTTGGCCGGGTCGAGCGGGTTGGCCTCGTGGTTCGGGAAGGTGCCGTCGAGCTCGAAGTACATCGGCACGACGTCGATCGGCAGCCCGTCGAAGACAGTCGGGACGGTGTGCCCGCCCATGCCGTTGCCGGCGTCGACCACGACCTTGAGCGGCCGCGAGCCGGAGAGGTCGACGAGGTTGCGCAGGTAGGCGGCGTAGTCGCTGAGGACGTCGCGCTCGGAAACGGTGCCGCGCTGGCCGTCGAAGGCGGGGACGCCCTGCTCGACGGTGTCGCGGATCTCGGCGAGGCCGGTGTCCTGCCCGACCGGGGACGCGCCGGCGCGGCACATCTTGATGCCGTTGTACTTCGCGGGGTTGTGGCTGGCGGTGAACATCGCGCCGGGCAGGTTGAGCGAACCGGAGGCGAAGTAGAGCTGGTCGGTGCTGGCCAGGCCGATCGACACCACGTCGAGGCCCTGGGAGGTGACCCCGTCGGCGAACGCCTCGGCCAGGCCGGGCGACGAGTCGCGCATGTCGTGGCCGATCACGACGGCCGGTGCCTCGGGCTTGATGAGCAGCGCGAACGCGGCCCCGAAGTCCCGGACGAGGGCGGCGTCCAGCTGCTCGCCGACCACGCCGCGAATGTCGTAGGCCTTCACGATGCCCGAAAGGTCTGGCACGCCTTCTCCCCGCCGCTAGTTCCGTGGCGACGCCAGTCGCGCCGCGGGCGAAAGCCTACCGGGCGGGAGGACAGCTCAGGCGCGCCCCGGGAGGACGCGCAGATGGCCGCGCCTGCCGGAGGGGCCTTCCGGCTCGGGCTGCGCCGCGGGGACGTCGGAGCGACCGGCCTCGCGGACCGCCTCGGCCAGCGCGGTGAGCTCGTCGGCGGACTGCTCCGGCGCGGCGAAGGCCCCCTCGTGGCGGACGACTTCCCAGCCCTTCGGGACGGTCAGCCGCAGCGCGTGGGCCTCGCACAGGTCGTAGGAATGCGGTTCGGAAGCGGTGGCCAGCGGTCCGACGACCGCGGTCGAGTCCTGGTAGGCATACGTGAGCGTGGCGACAGCGGGTTCGAGGCAACCCGTTCGCGAACATTTCCGTACGCTCCGCACGATCCGAAACGATAGCGCGTCGCCGCAAGCGAGTACCGGCGACACGCGCGTTGTCCTGGCGACCGCATAGACTTGGACGGTGGCGACGGCTCGTGACTACCGACAACGGCAGCGAATGCGACGGGACCGGCACGGCCGGGGCCTGCGCGGGACGCTCTATCCAGCGACCCTGCCCGCAGCAGCAAGCCGCGCGGAGCGCTTCGACGCGCTAGTGCTGGACGCCCTGGAGCCCATCGAAGCCCGCTGGCGCCACGAACTGACAAAACTGGACGTAGCGGTGGACGACGTCCCAGAAGTCCGCATGGACGGCCGAGCCCCCGCAGACGGCGTACTGCACGACGGCGCAGTCCCCCTATCGCGCCTGGTCCCCGCAGGCGTAGACCGAACCGGCCTCCCCACCCGCGCCAGGATCGTGCTCTACCGACGCCCCCTGGAAGCACGCGCCAAAGACCCGTCAGAACTAGCAGACCTAGTCCACGATGTCCTGGTAGAACAGGTCGCAGGCTACCTAGGCGTAGAACCAGACGTAATCGAAGGCGACTGACCCTTGGCCCAGTCCGTGAGGGGAACCCTCACGGACTCTGAGTCCCTCAGGGTTCCCCTCACGACCAACAAACCGCAGCCGCTGCACCCACCGCTGGAGCCACCCACCCCACCCCCAACCCCGATACGAAGCCTCCTCTGCGGTTCGGGGGTGCTTGTCAAGGCATCTTTCCCGCCTTGACAAGCACCCCCGAACCGTCAGGACAATCAAGCTTCGGGGTGGTGGCCCCCACTCAGGCGCAATGTCGCCGCCAGGCGACGAGCAGTCACCCCCGCCGCCGAGACGGAATCGCAGTCAACGCCGTAAACAACACCGCGGCCAACTGCACCAACAGCAACAACCCCCGCTCAGTCCCCGGAAACATCACCGACACCTCCGAAGACTGCGGCGGCACAGACACCGCGACCTGATGCCCCCAAGCAGGCACAATCGGCACAGCCTTCCCATTGACACTGGCCTGCCACCCAGCCTCCTGCTCAGCCGCCAACACGAGCAACCGCCCAGTAGGCCCCTCGGAAGCCCGAACCCGAACATCCGGCAACCGCGCCGCCACCGGCGAAATCCCCGGATTAGTCCCCGGCGCACCCCCACCGGTAACAGCCTGCTTAGCCAACTCCGGCGAAATCAACGCCACCTCGCCAGCCTTGGGCAACAACCGCAACACCGGCCGCCCGTCCGCCATCGGAGCAGCCACCGCGGCAAAATCGCTAACCGCACCAGCGAACGCCCGAGCATCCGTCCCCAGCGGCAACACCACGTACTGCACCCCAGAAGCCGCAGCCGCCGCGAACACCCGCTTCAGCGCGGCAACATCCCCCTGCCCCAGCCCTCGCCGCCACTCAGCCAACCGGTCCGGCGACCCCTTGACCGGCGCGAGCTCATCATCACCGAAAAGCGCCAACCGACCACCGGTCTGCCGAACCTGCCCAGAAGAAACGTCCAGCACGCCCCGCCCAGTAGCCGCGACATCGGCAGCCACCTCAGGCGCCAACTGCGGACGAGCCGCCGCCGTCAACGGCCCCTCAGCCCCAGTCGCGACGGCCCCAACCCCCAGCGCGGCCACCACCACAACCCCAGCCACCGCCAGCACCTTCGGCAACCAAGCAGCAGGCATCGCAAGCCCACCACGCTGCCAAGTAGCCAGCACAGCCCACAACAACCCAGCCCCGACTACGAGCAACGGCACCCCGGCATACCCCGACGCGGGCGCACCGCCCTGCATCGGCGTCAACTGCACCTGCCGGACCAACACCACGCCGATCAGCCCCAGCACCGCGAGAGCCAACCCGCCGACGACCTGTTTCCGCGGCCGAACCACCAGCGCGACCAGCGTCGCCGCCAACACGACAACCCCGATCGGCCACGCCCCCGGCCCACCCGGAGTAAGCCCAGCAAGATCCGTCGCCGACGCCGGAGCCGCCGGACCGCCAAGCCCTTGCAGCAACAGTTCCGGATGCCGCAACAACACCGTCGGCCACGGCAGCAGCAGAACCAGCGGCAGCAGCACCACAATCCCGACCGACGCCACCCGTCGAGCCAGCCCGGACGGCGCGGGCAACACCACGAACCCGACCAACAGCCCCACCAGCGCAAGCCCATGCGCGAGCGGCGAAAACGCCCCCAGCAACGCGACACCGAACGCCGACAGCGCCGAGACGTGCAACCACCGCGTACCCGGCCGAGTCAGCAACCGGACGATCCCCGCGACCACAAGCGGCAACACGAGATGCACCACAACCACGTCGAGCCGCCCCTGCGCGACCGACGCGGTAGCGGCAGGCAGCAACGCATACGTCGCAGCAACAGCAGCACGCACCCAACGACGCACCGCAAGCTTGCGAGTAGCGACATAAGCGCTGAGCGCGGCAAGCGGGATGTCACCGATAAGCAAGATCGCCACCAGCGCGGCCGGACCGCCGATCGGAGCCAAGATCGCCCCGATCGTCCCGAGCACCGGCAGCGTCGCGGGAGCGGGCGCACCAGTGCCGCCAGCGATCGAATGCCACGGCGACAGATACGTCGACCAGATCTCGCCCAGCCCGCCGACCGGCAGCAACTGGCCGCCCCACAGGTCGAGCCCGAGCCGCCCGCGGTTGAGCACCAAAGCCAGCGCGGTGAGCAGGACGACCAGCACCACCGGAGGAGCGAAGACGGTCGCGGCTAGCACGCGCCGCCGGTTGACCTCCACGAACACCAGATCCGGTTCCGGCGCGGCCGGCTCCGGACGGGGCGACGGCGACGGCGAGGCCGCACTCTCCTCGACCGCTTCAGTGTCCTCTTCGGACACCGGCGCTTCCGGCAGCGTGACCGCGACAACCGTGCCTGGCCGACGCAGCCCCCGGCCCCGAGTGCTCAGGCCGCGCAGCGCGCCAGCGGGCAATGCGTCCGGACCGACCGGACGCGCCCCAGACGCGGCGAGCGCCTCCGGCGGAATCCACGCAGACTCCTGCTCGACGCTCTCCGGAACGGTCCCGAGGGCGACATCACTCTGTACCCCGCGCCGGACGAGCCCAACCACCCCGGCGCTGATTGCGTTGCGCAGCCGCGTGATCCGGCTCGTGAACAGCCCGCGGACAGTCCCCGGCCGAGGCTGGTCCCGCCGCTGCGCACGGGCCGCGCGGAGATTTCCCTTGCCCCCGCACAAGTATCCGAGCGCGGCCAGTTCCGCACCTGCCTCGGTGGTACGCCGCAGCACGAAGAACACGAACGCGCGCAGCACCAGCATGATCGGCAGCCGGACGAGCCCGAACCAGAACGACGGGGCCGAGCAGTTCACCAGAAAGACGCGGAGGCCGTGCGCGCGGTTGAGCGCGGCGAGCGGGCGTCCGGCGGCGTCCGGAGTGCGTTGCCCGGTGGACAGCGCGCGGGCGTGCCGGACGCGCGCCGCGGGCACCGAGAGCACGAGCGAGCCGGCCGCGTTGGCGCGCCAGCCGAAGTCGAGATCCTCGCGCAGCAACGGGAAGTCCTGGTCGTAGCCGTCGAGGGCGTCCCAGAGTTCCCGCCGCACCAACGATCCGGCGCTCGGCACGGCGAGAACCTCGGTGGGTTCGCCGTCCGGCGCGGCCATCTGCTGGCGGTGCCCGGAGGCGTCGGTGGACAGCCCGGCCTCGACGATCAGCCGCGGATCGGTCCAGTCGGTGCCGAGCGCGCCGAGCACCTTCGCGGACGGGTTTTCCTCCGCGGCGCGGACGAGCTGGTCGAGGCAGTCCGGCTCGGGGGCGCAGTCGTCGTGCAGCACCCACAGCCACGTTCCCGGGTCTCCCCACCGTTCTACCGCGTGCGCGACGGCCGCGGCGACCGCTTCCGCGAACCCGGTTTCACTCGTCAGAGTGACAACTCCGGACAGCACGGGTTCCTCGGCGGCCACGCCCGGCTGTGCTGCGTCGGCGAGCAGTTTCGGGGTACGGTCGGTTGATCCGGTGTCCACGGCGAGCACGTGCCGCGGACGGACTGTGCTGCGCCGCAACGCGGAAAGCGCCAGCGGCAGCCATTCCTCGCCGTCGTGACAGACCGCAATGGCCAGAACGGGCAACGTCCGCACAGCGGGCGGAACGACGGTGCGAGGCAAGAACGGCTCCTGCTCGGACGGGACGATGGGTGCGGTCACCCTACGGCGTGGCTCGACGCGCGGGCACCGGCCCACGCCGCACGCCCGGCGAATCCCACCGCGTGGACGAACCCGAGCACCAGAGAAATCCCGCGGGCGCCGAACCGGCGCTCAAGCGAGGAACCGGCGGCATCCGGTCCGGGCACGAGATCCGCGGCACCCCGGGGATCTCGTGCGCGGAAGACGAAGATCACAAAGAGAACCACGGCACAGCACCGAAATTTACGGCCTCCGCGACGGCAGTTTTGCCCTCACGGGGCCACGGGATCAGGCCGCGCGAATCCGTCGAATGTGCCCGGCGACACCCCGGCGGGGGCTCCCCTCCCCGCCGCGTCGCACCGGCCGCACCACTGGCTCGCCGCCACGACGGCGGCGGGGCGCACCCCCGGTCCGCGTGGACCGGGGGAACCGAAACCCGTTTAGACAGCCCGTTTCTTCAGCTTGCGACGTTCCCGTTCGGACAGTCCGCCCCAGATGCCGAAGCGCTCGTCGTGCGCCAGCGCATACTCGAGACAGTCGTCCTTGACCTCGCAGCCAAGGCAAATCCGCTTGGCCTCGCGGGTCGAGCCGCCCTTCTCGGGGAAGAACGCCTCCGGGTCGGTCTGCGCGCACAGGGCGCGCTCCTGCCAGTCCTGCTCCTCGGGGACGTCGAAAAGGTCGGTCAGATCCCCGAGCTGCTGCTCCGGGTTCTCTCCCCAACCCACGACGTGCCCCCATTCCCTGTTGTCCGCTTCCAACCGCACGTCCGCCTCCTCGCTCCTACGCACTCCCCAGGCTGGCGGTGGTGAAACGACACCCGCTGCCCCCTCCGACAGCGAATGACATCACTGTGATTACACCTGTGTAGGTCGGCCAGGTCAAGCCGAGTAGCGAGTTCGGGGGATCTCTGTGCCCGGGTGCGCAAGGGGACACGCCGAAGACTTCACACCGGGCATACGGAAGACTGGTGGGGTGCAGAGATCAGCAGTGCGTCCGAGCCCGATCTTCCTCGGCATCCTCGCCGTCGCCGTCGCCGGTGGTTTCCTGGCTGCATACGGTGATTCCACGACTCTTCTCGGTTCCCGCGACCCGATGTTCATCGCCGGCGTCGTGCTCCTCGTCGCGGGCGGCTGGATGACGTCGCTGACGCTCCACGAGTTCGGGCACGCCTTCGTCGCCTTCCGCGGCGGTGATCACGAGATCGCTCACAAGGGGTACCTCTCGCTGGACGTCCGGCGCTACGCCGACCCCGTCCTGTCCTTCGTGCTGCCACTGATCTTCCTGCTGATCGGCGGCATCCCGCTGCCCGGCGGCGCGGTGTGGATCAACCGCGGCGCGCTGCGCAACCGCGCGACCGCGTCGTGGACCTCGCTGGCCGGCCCGCTCAGCAACCTCGCCTGCGGAGCCGCGCTGTGCCTGGCGACGATGCTGATCCCGATGGCGGCCGGCCTCTTCTATGCGATGTCCTACCTCGCGCTGCTGCAGATGATGACGTTCCTGATCAACATCCTGCCGGTGCCGGGGCTCGACGGCTGGGGCGCGCTCGAGCCGTACCTCTCCCCGCAGGCGCGGGCGTTCGGCGCGCGGGTGCGGCCGTGGGCTCCGCTGGTGCTGTTCGCGCTGTTCTTCCTTTTCCGGCCAGTGTCGGATCTGCTCTGGACGATCGCCGGGCACATCTACGCACCGCTCGGCGGCAACGCGTCCGCGGCCTTCATCGGGCAGAGCGCGTTCCTGTTCTGGCGGTAAGGGCTCAGGCCCACTGCCGGTGGGCCATGAGCCAGGCGTGCGCGCGCTTCCAGACTTTCTTGAGCCCGGAGCGCTCGCCGAGGTAGTCGCCCGCCGCGCCGACCACCGGCAGCATCCCGAGTGCCCGGTGGAACCACCGGCCGCGCGGGCGCTTCTCGAGTTCGCCGGTGATCCCCCACAGCGACTTGCCGAGGTGCCAGAGCGTGGTGGCGACGGCTTTCGCGGTCACGTTGCCGTGTTTGCGGTGGGATTCGTCGAGTTCCTCGGTGAGCCGCGCGGTCTCACTGTCCTCTGCGGACTGAGCGGACTTGTCGTGGCTGGCTCCCGCCGCGAGGTCGGCGTCGATGTCCCGCTCGAAAAGCACCGAGGCGATCAGCCGGACGCGGCTGCCGACGTCGGTCACGCCGTACTCCCCCGCGATCGCGCACAGCACCAGCCCCTGCGACGCGGCGCCGAGGGTGTCCTGCACCGGCAGCCGGTCGGCGAGCGCGCCGCCGAGACCGGGGATCGACGTCAGCAACGAGGTGAGCCTGCCGACCCGGTTGACCCACCAGCTCGCGCGCTGGTCGATGTCCATCGCCGCCCATCCGGCGGTGCCCGGCACCTTCACCGTCGTCAGCGCGTGGAGCATTTTCTTCTTGAACCCGGCGTCGGAGAACTCGCCCTCGCCGCGCCGGGCGCGCGCCTGCAAACCGAACGGGTCGGCCTCGCGCAGGGCGTCGATCATCGGAGCGCAAGCGCGGACGAACGGGCGCAGGATCGCGACGACCTGACGGTCCGAAATGGCCTCAGACACGGGCGCCGCTCTTCGCCGCGGCCCGGCCGAGCCCGCCGCCGAGGACGAGCGCGGCGGGCAGCGCGCTCGCGCCGAGCAGAAGCAGCGCGCGCCAGTCCTGGACGAGCACGACGTCACCGCCCGGCCCGAACAGGCCGACCCCGAACACGACGAGCACCCACACCAGAAGCGGAACGAACGACAGCCCGGGCCGGACGAGCTTCGCCGCGGTCAGCACGAGCCACGGCGTGGTGACCGCTCCGACGAGCGCGGTGACCGGCATCGGCACCTCGCCGAGCGGGCCTAGGCGCAGCGGGAGGAAGAACAGTTCGAGCAGCGCCAGCACGACCGCGTCGAACGCCAGCAGCACCAGCATCAGCCACTGGTCACGGGTGAGCGGCGCGGGCGGGGTGGACACCATCACCACCCGCCGAACAGATCGGTCTCGGCGCCGTGCGCGTCGCCCTGGGCGAGCACGAAGTATTCGGCGGACGGGATCGGCTGCGCGATGCTGTTGGTGAGCGCGAAGTGCGTGACGGCGCCGTCGACCACGGTCAGCTGGGTTTCGTGCGCACGCAGTGCCGCGAGCTTCGCCTGCCGGTGCGCGGAGATGTCGACCACGGTGGTGATCTTGCCGTCCGGAGTGGACGGAAGCTCGCCGTCGGCGGCCACCCGGAACGGTGATGTTCCGTCGGCGCGCAGTTCCGCCAGCCCGACGGCGAGCGCCGCCTCGGACTGGACCACGTGGAAGACCCGCTCGACCGACGGGGCGTCCGGCGCGGCCGCCATGGTGATCTCGTGCGCGCGGATGTGGTCGGGATGGCCGTAGCCGCCGAAGGAGTCATAGGTGACGACGACCTGGGGAGCGAAGTCGTCGATGAGTTCGCGCAGCTGCGCGGTCTGCTCCACCAGAGATCCGCCGGTGAACGCCCTCGGATGGTCGGCTGCCGGCGTGCCCGCCATGCCCGAATCGCGCCACCGGCCGATGCCGCCGAGGTACTCGTGCCGGGTGAGGCCGAGCGCGACGGCCGCGGCGGCCATCTCGCCGGACCGGTATCCGCCGAGCTGGTCGGCCTCCGCCGCGACGAGGCGCGCGAGCCGCGGCGGGACGATTTCGCCCTCTTCGCCGAGTGTGCAGGTCACGACGCACACCTCGACGCCCTCGGCCGCATAACGCGCGATGACTCCGCCGGTGGCGATGCTTTCGTCGTCCGGGTGCGCGTGGACCAGCAGCAGCTTCCGCTTCACGCCCTCAGGTTAGTGACCGTCGCGTCCGGCACCGGGATGCCGACCCCCGGCGCGGCGTTCCGGAACGAAATCCGCGGCGTGCACGGGAAAATGCATCGGCATCCCACTAAGTCGGACCAGCGTCCCGGACCGTGGGCGTTCCCTTCCGCGGAACGTTCCGCGGTTCGGAATGCGCGGGCAAGGACGCAAGATGCTCGGAACACCCACCGAGCACCCGCCTCCGTCCGGACAGTCCTGCCCGCGCCCGGCGGCGGGCGCATTGTTTCGTTTCACGAGATCGGACCAATTTCTTGTCACTTCGGGTTCGTCGCGGCCGTGTGATTGCTCCATTAGCTGGGGTACCGCACACGGAACGGGGCGGTTATTGTCCGCCGGGCCAGTCGGCCCACTGGACCGAACCACCACCCGAACCGGTTCCGAATTTCCGTGATCAACTACTAACCGTAGTCGATCAAGTGCGGAAACCACGGTGCAACCAGGGGGTGCGAGATATCTGTTCCGCAACGATCTCACTGAGAGTGTCCGGATCGATAGGTTTGCCGTCTGTCCAATGCCTAAGTTTCACGGCTACGGTGAGCAACGCGATACCGATCGGTGCTTGCGCGTCAGGAAGAGCCGCCTCGCAAACCCGCGACGGCGTCGAGCAAGGAGAATGAATGTTAGTGACGACTAGGTCGCGCGCCGCCAAACTCGGCGCGTTCGTCGCGGGCGCGGCCCTTCTGCTCTCCGCATGCGGTGGTGGCGGAGGCGGCAACAGCGCGGTGCAGACCGGGCAGGCATTCGCCGACTGCGACAAGAACCCGAACAGCTGCAACACGGCGCAGGCCGACCAATTGCAGCAGGGCGGCGACGTCACCTACGCCATCGAGAAGAACGTCCCGAACTGGAACGTCATCTCGGCCGAGGGCAACGTCTTCGAAACCGGCGAGGTCACCAAGGGCCTGCTGCCCTACACCTTCTACGCGACGCCCGACCTCAAGCCGGTCCTGAACAAGGACTTCGTCGAGTCGGCCGACGTCACGAGCACCAGCCCGCAGACGGTGGTCTACAAGCTCAACCCGAAGGCCGTCTGGTCGGACGGCACCGCGTTCTCCGCCGACGACTTCATCTACAACTACAAGGTCCAGAACGGCAAGGACTGCCCCGACTGCGCCGCGGCCAGCACCGCGGGCTACGACCAGGTCAAGTCGGTCACCGGTTCCGACGGCGGCAAGACCGTGACGGTCGTGTTCGACAAGCCGTTCACCGACTGGAAGCTGCTCTGGAGCTCCGGCGGCGCGATGTACCCGGCGCACCTGGCCAAGGAGCACGGCGACATCAACACCCCGGCCGGCCTCGCGTCGTCCTTCAAGTGGTTCGGCACGACCGTCCCGACCTGGTCCGGCGGCCCGTGGAAGATCTCGAAGTTCGTCAACAACCAGTCGGTCACCGAGGTCCCGAACGAGAAGTACTGGGGCGAGAAGCCGAAGCTGAACAGCGTCATCTTCCGCGTCATCACCGACGCGACGCAGGAGCCGACCGCCCTGCAGAACAACGAGGTGCAGGTCATCTACCCGCAGCCGCAGGTCGACCTCATCAACCAGGTCAAGAACATGCCGAACATCTCCTCGTTCATCGGCCTCGGCCTGACCTGGGAGCACTTCGACTTCAACCTGAAGAACCCGGCGCTGTCCCAGAAGCCGCTGCGCCAGGCGCTGTTCACCGCGATCAACCGCAAGGACATGATCGCCAAGACCGTCGGCCAGTTCACCAACAAGGTCGAGCCGCTCAACAACCACAACTTCGTGCCGCAGCAGACCGGCTACAAGGACACGGTGAGCTCGACCGGCCAGGGTTCCGGTGACATCGAGAAGGCCAAGAAGATCCTGACCGACGCGGGCTACAAGCTGAACAACAACCAGCTGTCGGACCCGAGCGGCAAGGCCATCCCCGAGCTGCGCATCCGCTACACCGTCGGCAACCAGATCCGGCAGAACGAGTGCGAGCTGTTCGCGCAGACCGCTGCCCAGCTGGGCGTCAAGGTGAAGGTCCAGTCCACCGACGACCTCGGCCAGACCACCACCAGCGGCGACTACGACGTCATCGTCTTCGCCTGGGTCGCCTCGCCGTTCCCGTTCGGCGGCGCCATCCAGAACTGGGGCACCGGGCAGGGCAACAACTACGGCAAGTACAGCAGCCCGCAGGTCGACAGCCTGATGGCGCAGGCCAACGCCGAGACCGACCAGACCAAGGCGGCGGACCTGCTCAACCAGGCCGACCAGGTCATGTCGAACGACGCGTACGTGCTTCCGCTGTACCAGAAGCCGACCTTCATCGCCTCGTCGGACAAGATCGCGAACATCCGCAACAACTCGACCCTCGACGGGCCGGTGTACAACATGGCGGAGTGGGGCATCCGGAAGTGATCAACGACCGGTAGATTCCCGCGGGACACCCGGTGAAGGGCCGGCCGAGATGCCGGCCCTTCACCGTATCCGCAACCGAATGCCCTTTTAGTTCCCGAACACCACGATTGCCCCGTTTCGTCGCCAAGGCCCTGCCACCACGAGCGGCGGGCGCCGGCAGAACACCGTCCAGAGCAGGAAGACCTCCATGCTTGCCTTCGCACTGCGCCGGCTTTTCGTCTCGGTGCCGATCCTCATCGTGTCGACGTTCGTCGTCTTCGTGATGGTGTCGCTTTCGGCCAACCCGTTGACCCCGCTGATCGCGAGAAACCCGCCGCCGCCCCCTCGCACCATCGAACTCGAACGCATCCGGCTGCATCTCGACCAGCCGATTCTCGAGCGATACTGGCACTGGATCACCGGCGTGCTGCACGGTGATTTCGGCCCCTCGGTCCAGTCCACCATGAACATCGGCAGCGAGGTGTTCGGCCGCTTCGGCGTGACGCTGCGGCTGATCGTGCTCGCCATGGTGGTGGCGCTGATCCTCGCCGTGCTGATCGGCGTCATCAGCGCGTCGCGGCAGTACTCCAAGTTCGACTACACCGCGACCTTCTTCGGCTTCCTGTTCCTGTCGATGCCGTCGTTCTGGTTCGCGCTGGTGCTGAAGCAGGTCGGCATCTCGATCAACACGACGGTCGGCGACCAGGTCTTCTACACCATCGGTTCCTCGTCGGTGGTCGCCGCGGGCGGGTTCTGGGCCCAGTTCGGCGACGTGCTCGGCCACCTGATCCTGCCGACGATCTCGCTGGCGCTGACCAGCTACGCGGCCTGGAGCCGGTACCAGCGCGCCTCGATGCTCGAGGTGCTCAACAGCGATTACGTCCGCCTCGCGAGGGCCAAGGGCCTGCCGCGCTGGACGGTGACGCGCAAGCACGCGCTGCGCAACGCGCTGATCCCGCTGACCACGGTGACCGCACTCGACATCGGCTCGATCCTCGGCGGCGCCGTCGTGACCGAGACCGTGTTCCAATGGCAGGGCGCGGGCGCTTTCCTGCTGGACGCGATCAAGCGAAGCGACGTGTACGCGGTGGAGGCCTGGCTTCTCATCGCGGCCACGTTCATCATCCTGCTCAACTTGGTCGCCGATCTGCTCTACGGCCTGCTCGACCCGAGGATCCGCTATGCCTGACGAAACGATTCCCGACATGCCGACCGGCTCGGATTCCCGCCTGCAGGTCGCGACCACCCCGGAAGCCGGGCCGGAACGCGAGTTCACGGTCAAGGAACGCAGCCAGGCGCAGCTGGTCTTCCGGCGGTTCCTGCAGCACCGGCTCGCGATGATCAGCCTCGTCGTGTTCGTGCTGATCATCCTGTTCGCCTACGTGGGCGCGGCGATCTGGAAGTACGACGCGGGCACCATCACCGAGCAGAACTCGGCCCCGCCCTCGGGCGATCACCCGTTCGGCACCGACGCCGTCGGCCACGACACCCTCGCGCAGGTGATGCGCGGGACGCAGATCTCGCTGCAGATCTCGATCCTCGTCGCGATCTTCGCGACCGTCGTGGGCACGGTGTGGGGCGCGGTCGCCGGTTATTACCGCGGCTGGCTCGACACGGTCCTGATGCGCATCGCCGACCTCGTGCTCACGCTGCCGCTGCTCGCGGTGGCCGCGGTGCTCGGCCACCAGTCCGGCGGTTCGTGGTGGCTGATCGCGGTCGTCATCGGCGGTCTCTACTGGGCGTACGTGTCCCGGGTGGCCCGCGGCGTCGTGCTTTCCTTGCGCGAGAAGGAGTTCGTCGAGGCGTCGAAGGCGCTCGGCGCGAGCGACAGCCGGATCATCTTCCGGCACCTGGTGCCCAACGCGCTCGGCGCGATCATCGTCAACCTGACGATCCTCGTGTCGATCGCCATCCTGCTCGAGACGGCGCTGTCGTTCCTGGGCTTCGGCGTGCAGCCGCCGGACACCTCGCTCGGTCTCCTGGTGAGCAGCGCGCAGACCGCGATCGACACGCGGCCGTGGCTGTTCTACTTCCCGGGCATTTTCATCATCCTGATCGCACTGACGATCAACTTCATCGGGGACGGCCTGCGGGACGCGTTCGACCCCCAGCAGACGAAGGTGCGCGCATGACCCAGAACGTCTCCGACGGACGCGGCGGCGATCCCGTCCTCGTCGTTGAGGACCTGACCGTGCAGTTCCCTACCGGGGAGGGCGTGGTCAGCGCCGTCCGCGGGGTGAACTACCAGCTTCGCCGCGGCGAGGTGCTCGGCATCGTCGGCGAATCCGGCTCCGGAAAATCGGTGACCTCGCTCGCGGTGATGGGCCTGCTGCCGAAGACCGCGAAGGTGTCCGGCTCGATCCGGTTCGGCGGGAAAGACCTGCTGAAGTGCAACGAGAAGGAACTGAACAAGGTCCGCGGCAAGGGCATCGCGATGGTCTTCCAGGACCCGATGACGTCGCTGAACCCGGTGTACACCGTGGGCGACCAGATCGCCGAGGCGATCACCGCGCACCACGACGTGCGCAAGGACGTCGCGAAGAAGCAGGCGATCGAACTGCTCGACCTGGTCCGCATCCCGAACCCGAAGCAGCGCGCGGACGAGTACCCGCACCAGCTGTCGGGCGGCATGCGCCAGCGCGTCGTGATCGCGATCGCGATGGCCAACAACCCGGACGTGATCATCGCGGACGAGCCGACCACCGCGCTCGACGTGACGGTGCAGGCGCAGATCCTCGAGGCGCTGCAGGCCGCGCAGAAGGAAACCGGCGCGGCGATGGTGCTGATCACGCACGACCTCGGCGTGATCGCCGGCCAGGCCGACCGGGTGCACGTGATGTACGCGGGCAAGGTCGTCGAATCCGGCACGGTCGACGACATCTTCTACAACCCGCGGATGCCGTACACGCTGGGCCTGCTCGGCAGCCTGCCGCGGCTGGACGTGAAGACCGAACGGCTCACGCCGATCACCGGTTCGCCGCCCGCCACGCAGAACATGCCGCCGGGCTGCCCGTTCAGCCCGCGCTGCCCGCTGTCGCAGCCGATCTGCGACGAAGAGGAACCCGAGCTCGTCGCGGGCCCGAACGGCCAGCACGCGGCCTGTCACTTCACCGAGCAGGTCGTCGGGAAGGACCCGGCCGAGCTGTTCAGCGCCACCTCGGCCGACGCGGCAGCCGTCCCGGTCGCCGTGGACGCCACCGCGACCGACACGGAGACGAACCGATGAGCGAGGCCACGACGGGGCAGGCGCCCGTCCTCTCCGCGCAGAACCTGGTCAAGCACTTCCCGATCCGCGGCGGCGGCCTGATCCGCCGCGTCTCGGGCGCGGTGCAGGCGGTGTCGGACGTGTCGTTCGACATCTACCCGCACGAGACGCTCGCGCTGGTCGGCGAATCCGGCTGCGGCAAGTCGACCACCGCCCGCGTGGCGCTGGCGCTGCAGCCGCTCACCGGCGGCAAGGTGACCTACGAGGGCAAAGACCTCGCGACGATGGGCAAGCGCGAACTGCAGCGGCTGCGGCGCAGCATGCAGATCGTGTTCCAGGACCCGTACGCCTCGGTCGACCCCCGGCTGCCGGTGAACGAGATCATCGCCGAACCGCTGCGCATCCACGGGCTGTACGAGAACGGCGGCAAGCAGCAGGTCCGCGACCTGATGAAGACCGTCGGCCTGCGGCCCGAGCACGGCAACCGGTTCCCGCACGAGTTCTCCGGCGGTCAGCGCCAGCGCATCGGCATCGCCCGCGCGCTCGCGCTGAAGCCGAAGGTGCTGGTGCTGGACGAGCCGGTGTCCGCGCTGGACGTGTCGATCCAGGCCGGCGTGCTCAACCTGCTGAAGGACCTGCAGGCGGAGCTCGGGCTGTCGTACCTGTTCGTCTCGCACGACCTTTCGGTGGTGCGGCACGTGGCGGACCGGATCGCGGTGATGTACCTCGGCAAGATCGTGGAGACCGCGCCGTCGGAGGAGCTGTTCGAGACTCCGGCGCATCCGTACACGCAGGCGTTGATCTCGGCGATTCCGGTGCCGGACCCGCGCAAGGAGCGGACGCGGCAGCGGATCGTCATCACCGGCGACGTGCCCAGCCCGGCCAACCCGCCGTCGGGCTGCCGGTTCCGCACCCGGTGCCCGAAGTTCGCGAACCAGCTGGACGACGCCGGTCGCGAGAAGTGCAAGACGGAGGAACCCGCCTTGGTGGACCGCGGCCACGCGCACCCGGTCGCCTGCCACTTCGCGGAAAGCCTGCAGCTGATCTGACGCACGCGAAAAGGGCCTCGCACTTACTCGTGCGAGGCCCTTTTCGCGTGCCGATGGACCCAGCGCTGCTTGCGCTCCAATGTGGCGTTGGGTGCGTCAGACGCACCCAATGTGGCATTGGGGTTTTCTCGGCGGCGGGTGGACGCTGGCCGGTGGACCTGGCCTGCGGCGCGGAGGTCCGTGAGGGGAACCCTGAGGGACTCTGATTCCCCTAGGGTTCCCCTCACGGACTTTTGCGGAACGGAGGCGTGCCGGATCAGGTGGCGCCGCGGGTCCAGTTCACCGCGGAGCCGAACGGGCCCTGCATCGGCGGGCCGGGCGTCAGGCCGGAGATTCCCTTGCCCACCGCCAAAGTTTCGGCTTCCTGGAACAGCGGGATCGCGACGTTCTGGGACCACAGTTGCGGTTCCAGGGTCTTGAGCGAATCGGTGACAGTCGCCGAACCGGTGATAGCCGAGTCGATCGTCGCCTGGAGGCCCTGGTCGCACAGGCCCGCGGAGTTGGCAGGCACCACAGGTTTGGCCTTGTCCGCCTGGGCCGGTTCGGGCGCGCAGCCGTAGTTGGACGCCAGCACGGTCGCCGGATCGCCGCCCACCGGCTGGCCCACGACCGCGATGTCGACGCCCACGGTGCTGTTCGAATCCGGGCTCGCCTGTTGTTTTCCATTCACGACCGGCATGGCCAGCAGCGACGAATACAGGTCGCGCGGCTGCGGTTTGATCTGGTTGACCTCGATGCCGCCGGCGACCAGCTCCGAGGCCAGTTCCTTCGCGATCGACGCGTACGGTTCCTGTTCCCCCGGCGACGCGAGCACGATCGACAGCGTCTTGTTTCCCTTGCGCCACACGCCGGCTTCCTTCTTGTACCCGGCGGCGGTGAAATTCTGCTCGGCCTTGGTCGCGTCCGGAGCCGACGGCGGGCCGGCCGGAATGGTCGCCGCGTAGTCCTTCGCCGAGGGCGGCAGGACCTGTGCGTCCGCCTTCAGGGTCGCGGCCGGGCCGCCCTTCGCCCCGGCGGAGATCAGTTTCCCGCGGTCCAGCAGCGAGGCGATGCCCGCGCGGACGCGCGAGTCAGCCAGCGTCGCGCTGACCGGGCGCAGCAGCACCGACGCGGTCAGCGGCCGGGGCACAGTGTGCAACTGGACGGCCGAGCCCAGGTCGTTCAGGAGCTGCAGGCCGGTGGAATCGGTGTGGGTCAAGGAGAATTGGTCGTTGCCGCTGCGCAGTGCGGTCGCGATGCCGGACGCGTCGGAGCGGCGCAGGATCAGCGTGTCGACCGCGGCCGGCTTCTCCCAGTACCGGTCGTTGCGCTGGAGGGTCGCTTCGCCGCGGGCGGTGTCGATCGTTTTGATCGCGAACGGCCCGGCTACCGCGGGGAAGCTCGTGGCGAGCGCGTTCGTCCAGCCGCCGGGCGAGTCCTTGAGCAGGTGCTGCGGCAGCAGATTGTCGAACAGCGTCTGCCAGGCCGGGTACGGCTTGCTGAAGGTGACCTCGACGCCCTTGCCGCCGTCGCGGGATTCGATGTCCGAGATCAGCCGGTAGCCCGCGGGGTCGATCACGCCGGGGTTCGTCTTCATCGCGTTGGCGAGGTAGATGAAGTCCTCGGTGGCGATCGGGGCCCCGTCGGACCACGAGGCGTCCGGGCGGATCACGTACTTCACCGTGAACGGCACCTGCGAGACGACCTCGGCCGAGACCATCAGCGTCTTGTCGAGCGTGCGCGCGCCGTCGTCGGACTGCCGGAACACCGAGGGCAGCAGCAGTTGCGACAGCGCCGTGGTGATCGTGGACGCGTCCGCGATGCTGTGCGGGTTGTAGCCGCCGACGACGTCGTCCACGCCGACCACGATCTGCGACAGCGCCGCCGCGCTGGTCGTGCTCGACGGCGGAGCCGACGTGACCACCGGGGGCGGCGGAGTGTTCGAACACGCGGCGAGCAGTACTCCCGCCAGCGCGAGCACCGGCCCCAGCCGGCGTCCGAATCGCACGCTCGTCCTCCTGAAAGTTCCCGCCGCGCTCCGTGGTCGAAGCGGTCATGCTGCCATGCCAGGGCGGGGGCCGGCATCGAGATTCCCACATCGGCCGCCGCTCCGTGACATCGGAGTGGATACCGCCATAAGAGTGGACGCACGAACCGCTGCCGGGGTTCACGCGAAAGGGCGCCTCCCGGAACGGGAGGCGCCCTTTTTCACCTTCGCGAGGTTCAGCTGTTGTTGTCGCGGCTCTTGGCCCGCGAGCGCTCCTTGGCGCGGGTGTTGATGTCGAGCGTGACCTTGCGGACCCGCACGACCTCCGGCGCGACCTCGACGCATTCGTCGCTCGCGCAGAACTCCAGCGCCTCTTCGAGGCTGAGCTTGCGCGGGCGGGCCAGCGTCTCCATCACGTCGGCCGAGGACTGCCGCATGTTGGTGAGCTTCTTTTCCTTGGTGATGTTGATGTCGAGGTCCTCGAACCGCGGGTTCTCGCCCACGACCATGCCCTCGTACACCTCCGCGCCGGGCTCGACGAAGAACGTGCCGCGGTCGGCGAGCTGGATCATCGCGTACGCGGTGATCGGGCCCGAGCGGTCGGCGACCAAGGAGCCGCTGTGCCGGGTGCGGATCTCCCCCGCCCACGGGAAGTAGCCCTCGAACACGTGGTTCGCGATGCCGGTGCCGCGGGTTTCGGTGAGGAAGTCGGTGCGGAAGCCGATGAGGCCGCGCGAGGGCAGCACGTAGACCAGCTTGATCCGGCCGGTGCCGTTGCCGCTCATGTCCTCCATGCGGCCCTTGCGGGACGCGAGCAGCTGCGTGATCGCGCCGAGGTGCTCCTCGGGCGAGTCGATGTAGAGGCGCTCGAACGGCTCGTGCAGCTTGCCGTCGATCGTGCGCAGCACCACCTGCGGCTTGCCGACGGTCAGCTCGAAGCCCTCGCGGCGCATCTGCTCGACCAAGATGGCCAGCGCCAGCTCGCCTCGGCCCTGCACCTCCCAGGTGTCCGGGCGCTCGGTCGGCAGGACGCGGATCGAGACGTTGCCGATCAGTTCCTGGTCGAGGCGGGCCTTGACCAGCCGCGCGGTGACCTTGTCGCCGCCGTTGCGCCCGGCCAGCGGCGAGGTGTTGACGCCGATGGTCATCGAGATGGCCGGCTCGTCCACGGTGATCCGGGGCAGCGCGACCGGGTTCTCCGCGTCGGCGAGGGTGTCGCCGATGGTGATGTCCGGGATGCCCGCGATCGCGACCAGTTCGCCCGCGCTGGCCTCGGACGCCGGGACGCGGGTGAGCGCCTCGGTGACGAGCAGCTCCGAGATCCGGACGTTCTGGACGGTGCCGTCCTCGCGCATCCAGGCCACGGTCTGGCCCTTGCGCAGCTTGCCGGCGTGGATGCGGATCAGCGCGATGCGGCCGAGGAAGTTCGACGCGTCGAGGTTGGTGACGAGCGCCTGCAGCGGGGCGTCCAGGTCCGCGGCCGGGGCCGGGACGTGCTGGAGCAGGGTCTCGAACAGCGGGTCGAGGTTCTCGCTGTCGGGAAGGCCGCCGTCCTCGGGCTGCTCCAGCGACGCCTTGCCGGCGCGCGCGGAGGCGTAGACGACGGGCAGGTCGAGGATCGCGTCGAGGTCGGCGTCCTCGATGTCGCCCGCCAGGTCGAGCAGCAGGTCGTGGGTCTCCTCGACGACCTCGGAGATCCGCGCGTCCGGCCGGTCGACCTTGTTGACCAGCAGGATCACCGGCAGCTTCGCCTCGAGCGTCTTGCGCAGCACGAAGCGGGTCTGCGGGAGCGGGCCCTCGCTCGCGTCGACCAGCAGCACGACGCCGTCGACCATGGACAGGCCGCGCTCGACCTCGCCGCCGAAGTCGGCGTGGCCCGGGGTGTCGATCACGTTGATGGTGACCGTGCCGTCGGCGGTCTGGCGGTGGATGGAGGTGTTCTTCGCGAGAATGGTGATGCCCTTTTCCCGCTCGAGCTCACCGGAGTCCATCACGCGGTCGACCAGCTCGGCGCGTTCGGCGAAGGCGCCGGACTGGCGGAGCATGGCGTCGACCAGGGTGGTCTTGCCGTGGTCGACGTGGGCGACGATCGCGACGTTGCGCAGGTCGGGCCGGGTCTTGCCGGACGCGCGGCCGGTTTCGACCGCGGTGGCGCTGGCTGCGGGCACGCGAAGACTCCTGAACTTCGAAGAAAAAAGGCGGGTGGCACCGCGCGGCGGATCGGGATGACGGGCACCGGACACTGCGACCGGCTCTCGCTGACCGGCTTTGGCCACACGCGGACTTCAACCAGGATACCTGTTGGGTTGGTGTGAGGAGCGCCACGCCCTATGATCGGTTAGGCTCACCTAATCTTGCTGGTGTTCTCGTGGTGTTGTCGCAGTCGGGTTGAGGAGTCGCGGTGGGGAAGAAGCACGCGGATGATCCTCGGGCTGTGGTGCGGAAGCTGATGAAGGCCGGGAAGGTCAAGAAGAAGTGCTGCCGGTCTAAGGATCGGTGCAAGAAGTGTCCGGTTTTGGCGTTGAAGAAGGCTAAGAAGCGGGTGACTGAGGCTGCTTGACCTCTGTTGCGGCTCGTCGCCTGGCGGCGACATTGCGCCCGTTGGTTGCGTGGGGCACCCCGAAGCTTGATTGTGATGACGGTCTGAGGGTGCTTGTCAAGGCTGGAAAGATGCCTTGACAAGCACCCTCAGACCGCATTTTGGCTTCGTATCGGGGTGCGGGGGTGGTGTGGGTGCAACGCCGGTTGGGTGCACCGGCTGCGGTTTCGCGGGTGGCGGGGCTAGCGCCCCAATGTGGCATTGGGTGCGTCTGACGCACCGAACGCCGCATTGGGTGCGTGCGACGCACCCAATGCCGCATTGGGGCGCACATCCCAGCGAGCGGGCGCATGTGGGCAGGTGTGTGGGTTGTGAGGGGAACCCTGAGGGACTCAGAGTCCGTGAAGGTGGCCCTCACGGACGGTGCTAGTTGTTATCCAGCAGTTCGTTCACCAGGTTCAGTTCCGGGGACGTGCGGGTGGGCTGGAAGTGGATGATTTCGTAGGTCGCCAGCTGGGCGATCGCGAAGGGGTCGGTGGCCAGGATCGCGTCCAGTCGCGCGCGTTCCATGGGGCGGGTGATCACCACGCCGCCGGTTCGGGGTTTTTGGCCTCCCGACGCTAGGAAGTGGCCGTCTTCGTACTGCTTCGTGAGCCACTCGTTGTGGGCTGGGAGGGCGCGGTCGATTTCCTCTAGCGGAACGATGTACGTGAGCACGACGACGAACATGGTTCGAACCGTAGTCCGGTGCTAGGCTCGCCGCATGCGTTTCCAGAGCACTCAGTGGTGGCCGCCGGTTGGCGGCCCTATAGCTCTGCGCTGAAAAACCAGCGAAGGCCGCCCCGGTGGGCGGCCTTTTTTGTGTCCGCTCCAGGGGTCCGAATGTCCTAGGGAGAGGGAAACTCCAATGGTCCAGCTGTCCGGCATCACGCCGTCCGGTCACGTTCAGCTCGGCAATCACCTCGGCGCGTTGCGGCGGTGGGCCGCCGAGGGCGGGGCGGACGATCTGTACTTCGTGTCCGACCTGCATGCGATGACTACCGCGCACAATCCGGCGAAGTTGCGGTCGTTGGCGACCGAGCAGCTTGCCGTGCTGGTGGCCGCGGGCATCGCGCCGGAGCGGGTGTTCGTGCAGTCTGATCTTGCTCGCGAATTGGGGGCGTTGACCTGGGTGCTGGAGTGCACTTGCTCTTACGGCGAGGCGGCGCGGATGATCCAGTTCAAGGAGAAATCCAAGGGGCAGGCCGGAGTCCGGCTCAGTTTGCTGACCTATCCGGTGTTGATGGCGGCCGACATTTTGTTGCAGGGCGCGGACGAAGTGCCGGTCGGCGAGGATCAGCGGCAGCATGTCGAATTGGCGCGCACGCTTGCCCGGCGGTTCAACTCCACGTACGGCGAGGTGTTCGTCGTGCCGGAGGCGACGTTGCCGCCGGCGGGGGCGCGGGTGAAGGACTTGGCCGAGCCGACGCGGAAGATGTCCAAGTCCGCGCAGGATTCCGCGGGCGTGGTGTTCGTGCTGGACGAGCCGGACCAGATTCGGCGCAAGATTCGCAAGGCTCGGACGGACGGGGATTCGGCGCCGGTCTACGACCCGGAGAATCGGCCGGGGATCTCGAATTTGCTGGAGATCCTGGCGGCTTGCGTCGGCGGTGAGCCCGCGGAGCTGGCCGATAAGTATCCGTCGTACGGCGTGCTCAAAGACACCGTCGCGGACGCGGTGATCGAGGAGTTGCGGCCGGTCCGGGAGGGCACGCGCGCGTTGCTCGACGACGTCTCCGAGCTGGAGCGGGTCCGCAAGGCCGGCGCGGAGCGGGCGATCGACCGCAGTTCGCACCGGGTGTCCGCGGCGTTGCGGATGGTCGGGGCTGCTTGAAGGGCCTCGTGAGTGCCGGTTCTACTCGGAACCGGCACTCACGAGCTCATGCAGCGCGGGCAGCAGGTCCCGGTCCGCGGGGAGCCAGTCCAGATCGTCCAGTTCGTCGTGGCCGACCCAGCGCAGCGCGGTGTGTTCGACCGCGCGCGGTTCGTCGCCGGGAGACAGCAGCGCGGCGGAGTACACGCGCAGCACTTTTCCGCCTGGCAGCGGGATTTCCGGACCGACGCGCTCGCCGATGGTGACCACCACGTCCAGTTCCTCGTGGCATTCCCGCGCCAGCGCGAAGGCTTCGGTCTCGCCCTCTTCGACGCGCCCGCCCGGCAGTTCCCACTGGCCCGCGTGGTGCGGCGGCCAAGCTCGTTGCTGGGCAAGAAGCTTGCCGTCGCGCACCAGTGCCGCCCCGACGATGACCGCGTCCATGCGCCCAGTCTCCCCCACCGGATTCACCGGTCCGCTCCCGCCCGCCAGGTGACCTCGAACCGCGCGCCGCCGTCGGGCGACTCTCCTACCCGGACCTGACCGCCTCGGCGGCGCACCGTTTCGGCGACCATCGCCAGGCCCAGCCCGGTTCCGCCGGACGAGCGAGCCCGGTCGTCGGACACCCGATAGAACCGGTCGAACACCTTGCTCCGGTGCTCGGGCGCGATGCCGGGACCGTCGTCGTCCACCACGACCCGCACTTTCGACCGCGAAGCCAGCACGGACACCACGATCTGGCCGGACGCGTACCGGCAGGCGTTGCGCAGCAGGTTGTCCAGCACCAGTTCGACCTCCTGGTGCGCCGCCGACGCCCAGGCCTGCGCCACCGCGCTGCTCACCCGCGTGTTCGGCGTCCCGGACGGCAGCCGCCGCACGGCCGCGCGGACCTCGGACACCACCTCGACCGGTTCCGCGGGCGGCACCTCGCCCGCGTCGGAGCGAGCCAGCGTGAGCAGGCCGTCGAGCAGGCCGGACAGTCGCTCGGACTCCTCGAGGATGTCCGAAAGCGTCTCCTGCGACAGCTCCGGATCGGGATTCGTCACGGCCACCTCGGCCTGCACCCGGATCGACGCGACCGGCGAACGCAGCTCGTGCGCCGCGTCGCCGGTGAACCGGCGCAGCCGCTGGCTGACCTCCTCCTGGCGTTCGAGCAGCGCGTTGAATTCCTCGGCCAGCGCGCGCATTTCGTCGTGCGACGTCGGCAACGGCAGCCGGGAACCCGGCGGCAGCGCTCGCACCAGCCCGCGCATCCGAGCCACCGGGCGCAGCGCGAGCCGGACGACCAGCCAGGTCGCCAGACCTGCCACCAGCGCCCCGACCAGCGCGACCACGACCAGCCACAGCCCGCCGTAATGCACCGCGGCGGCGAACCCGACCAGCCCGGCACCGGCGACGACCAGCCGCTGGCTGCCGTTCGGCGTGCTGACCACCTGGCCGCGCCAGCGCGAACCGTCGGACTGCACTGGCAAACCCGCCTTGAGCTGCGAAACCTCCGCCTCGGTCAGCTTCGGCCGAGCTTGGCCGTCCGCCGGTGCGCCGGAGATGTCCAGCACGCGCACGGAAACCGGGTCCGCCGAGGTCAGCGGCGTCCCGGCGGAGACCGCGCCAGCCGCCGGGACGAGCGCGGCGGTCAGCTCCTCGTCGACCGAGTCCGTGAGCAGCGGGTCGAGCTTGTTCGCCGCCAGCGCGGCGAGGCCGAGCAGGCAGCCGAGGGTGATCGCCGCGGCCAGCACGGTGATCCGGACCTGCAGCGAACGACCGCTCCACCACGACGACGGCGAGCCGGTCACATGACCTCGTCGAGCTGGTCGTCCGAGGCGAGATAGCCGTGCCCGCGCACCGTCCGCAGGATCGAGCCCGCGCCGACCGCGTCGAGCTTGCGCCGCACGTAACCCACATACACCTCAACGAGATTCCGCGTGACGGCCTGCTCCTCGCCCCACACCGCGCGCAGCAGCTCGTCCTTCGTCACGACCGTCCCGGCGCGGCCGACGAGCACCTCCAGCAACCCGAACTCGCGCGGGCTCAACGGCACTTCCTGACCGTCCCAGTGCACCTGCCGCAACGCTCGGTCGACTTCCAGCGCGCCGAGTTTCAACGCACCGCGGGACGCGTCCGGCCCGGCGCGGCGCAGCACCGCCCGTACCTGGGCGACCAGCACGACGAACGAGAACGGCTTCACGAGGTAACCGTCGGCACCGAGGTCGAGGCCGTCGGCCTGGTCGATCTCGCCGTCCTTCGCGGACACCAGCAGCACCGGCGTGGTCACGTTTTCCGCGCGCAGCCGTTCCAGCACGCGATAGCCGGACAAGCCGGGCAGCATGATGTCCAGCAGCACGACGTCGAACGAACCGGTCCGCGCGAGCTGCAGCCCGGTCGGCCCGTCCGCGGCGGTGACCACGTCCATGTCCTCCGCGCGCAGGCCGCGCTGCAGCGCCTTGCGCACGCCAGGTTCGTCGTCGACCACCAGCACCCGAGGTTTCACGATCCTCATCATGGCCGGTTTGTGCAGTTGACGCGCGTACTCTCAGTGCGATCTCAGCTAGCCGGGCCGAACATTCAGGGGTATCTCAGCCTCGGCGGGGGAACGTCTGCACCGGGAGCCGGGCCCACCAGAGCCCGGGAACACAGGGAGAGACGAGATGGATCCGAAGAAGAAGGCCATCACAGCGGCCGTCGTCGGCACCGCGCTCGGTGTCGGGGGACTGGTTGTCGTGGCGATGCCTGCCTCGGCGGGGGACGCGCCGAAGCTGCCACAGGTCAGCGCGGAGGACTTGGTCCAGTCGGTGGTCACCGCCAAGCCGGCGCCGTTCGACGGCACCGTGACGGTGAGCAACGACCTCGGCCTGCCGAAAATGGCGACCGGCGCGATCCCGGGGGCGGGCGCGCTGGGCGTCGACTCGGCGCAGGTGTTCAGCGACGGCGCCGGCAAGACGAAGGTGTCGCTCACCAAGGGGCAGGCGCAGGAGACGATCATCCACAACGGCAACACCGTGTGGGACTACGACTCCAAGACCAACAGCGCGACCAAGACCACCATCCCGGCGGAGGTCGCGACCAAGCAGCACGCACCGGTCGAGGGCAAGGCCGCCGACCCGTCCACCGCGGCCAAGGAACTGCTCGCCAAGGTGCGCGAGAGCAGCAACGTCGCGGTCGACGGCACGGCGACGGTCGCCGACCGCCCGGCGTACGAGCTGGTCCTCACGCCGAAGCCGACCGAGCGCACGCTGCTGCGCGAGATCCGCGTCGCGGTCGACTCGCAGACCCGGATGCCGCTGCGGCTTTCGGTGCTGAGCAACGGAACCACCGCCCCGGCGCTGGAGCTGGCGTTCAGCAAGATCGAGTTCGCCGACCAGTCCGCGGACCTGTTCGCCTTCACCCCGCCCAAGGGCGCGAAGGTGACCGAGAAGCAGGCCAAGATCGACGACCGCGACAAGGCGCTCGCGAACGAGGCCAAGCAGGCCACCAAGTTCGTCGGCGACGGGTGGGACACCGTCGTCACCGGCAAGGTGCCCGCGGACCTGATGAAGCCGAAGCAGGCCCAGGGCGACGAAAAGGGCGGCGCGGACGTGCAGAAGATGCTGAGCCGGTTCGCCAAGCGGGTCAACGGCCCGTGGGGCAGCGGCTACCTCTTCACCACGAAGGTGGGCGGCGCGGTCCTGACCGACGACGGCCGGTTCGCCGCCGGCGCGGTCCCGGAGCAGGTGCTCTACGAAGCGCTGGGCGCCAAGTGACCAGCATCGCGGTCGAAACCGGGGCGGGCATCTCGGACGAGGTGCCCGCCCCGGCGGTCCCGCTGGCCGCGCGCACCCGAGGGGTGCGCAAGGTCTACCGCAGCACGGTCGCGGTGGACCACGTGGACCTGGACGTGCCCGAGGGCGCCGTGCTCGGCATGCTCGGGCCCAACGGTTCGGGCAAGACGACCACGATCCGGATGCTGCTCGGGCTCGTCCGCCCGACCGCGGGCGAGGTCGAACTGCTCGGCCGGAAGATGCCGGAGGAATCCGCGCACGCGCTGCCGGACGTCGGCGCGCTGGTCGAGGGGCCGGGCTTCCACCCGTTCCTCTCCGGCCGCGACAACCTGCTGCGGTTCGCCGCCGCCGAACCCCGGCTGGCGTCGTCCGCGATCCCCGGCGCGGTCGACTCCGCACTGGACCGGGTCGGGCTGTCGGTCGCCGCGCGCCGCCGGTACAAGGGCTATTCGCTCGGCATGAAGCAACGGCTCGGCTTGGCGAGCGCACTGCTGGTGCCGCGCCGGATGGTCGTGCTCGACGAACCCACCAACGGTCTGGATCCGGCGGGTACCAGGGAGATCCGCCGTATCATCGCCGATCTGCACGCAGACGGCGTGACCGTGGTGGTTTCCTCGCACCTGCTCGCCGAGGTCGAAGCGACCTGTACGCACGTGGCGGTGCTGCAGTCCGGCACGGTGGTCGCGCAAGGCGAACTGTCGGATCTGCTGGAGTCGGGGAACGCCGCGCTGCTGGTGCGCACCCCGGACGCCGAGCAGGCGGTGGAAACCTTGCGGGAGAACCGGATCGGGGCTCGGCTGACGCCGGACGGCGTCCGCGTCGACCTCACCGCGACGCCCTCGCCGAGGGTGCTGCAGGTGCTCGTGCAAGCCGGGGTCGAGGTGCACGAGGCGACCCGGGCGCGGACCGGGCTGGAGGACCTGTTCGCGCGGCTGACCGAAGGGGAATCGGCGGCTGGCGACGAAGCTGAGGGGGAATCATGACTACCGCTGCCGTCGCCGTGCCGGTGAGCCGGACCGGGCACGACACGGTGCCGTTGCTCCGGCTGATCGCCGCGGAGCTGCGCTGGATTTTCCACCGGCCGCGCACGCTCGCCGTGCTGGGTTTGCTGGCGCTGGTGCCGATCGTGATCGGGATCGGCCTCACGTTCGTCGGCCAGAACACCGGGGGCAACGCACCGGACGACAGCGGCGGCGCGCTGCTGGTGTCGGCGGTGAACAACGCGTTCGTGCTGCCGATCGCCGCGATGGTCATGACGCTCACGCTGCTGCTGCCGCTCGCCTCCGCGATGGCGGGCGCGGACGCGATCGCCGGCGAGGCCGCGCACGGCACGCTGCGCGGCTGGCTCATCGCGCCGGTGAGTCGCGGGCGGCTGCTGACGGTCAAGGCGTTCGGCGTCGCGACGGTGTCCGTGGTCGCGGTGCTCGCGATGTGCGTGACCGGCGTGGCCACCGGGTTGATCATCAACGGCACGGATTCGCTGTTCACGCTGTCGGGCACCACGTTGTCGCTCGGCGAGGCGCTGCTGCGGATCCTGCTCGTCGGCGGCTGGATCGTGCTGCAGCTGTGGGCGGTCGGCGCGATCGCGCTGGCGGTGTCGAGCTTTACCGAGCACCCGATGCTCGTGGTCGCCTCGGTGCTGGCGATGAACATCGTCTTCACGATTCTCGGCTTCCTCAGCTCGCTGAAGGCGGTGCACCCGTTCCTGCTCACGCAGAACTGGACCCTCGCCCCGGCCTCGGCCCTGCAGGATCCGATGACGCTGTCGATGATGGGCGAAGGCGCGGTCCGCGCGGCCTGCTACATCGTCGTGGGGCTGTCGATCGCCTACGGGCGCCTCGTCACCCGAGACGGCTGACCTGGGGGTTCAGCCCACTACGGCGATCCCGTCCGGATCCGGCTGGAGCCGGACGGGGTCGCCTGCCCGGTAGTCCGCCCCGGCCGGGGCGATCGCGTCCACAGTGGACTCTCCGCAGCGGACGACCAGCCGCAGATGCTCTCGCCGGTGCACCGCGGCGGTTACTTCGCCGGGCACGCCCTCGGCAGCGACTTTCAAGCCGTGCGGCCGCAATCCGAGCCTCACCGGACCGTCGTCCACGCCCAGCTCGACGGTGCCCAGTTCGGTCCGCACCACGCCATCGGCCGCGGTGCCGTCCAGGAACATCGTGACGCCAAGGAATCGCGCCACGTTCTCGTCCACCGGCTTGTTCCACACCGACCGGACCGCGCCCTCCTGTCGGATTTCCCCGGCGTCGAGCACCGCCACGCGATCGGCGAGCGTGAACGCTTCCTCCTGGTCGTGCGTCACGAGCAGCGCGGTGATCTTGCTGCGCCGCAACAGATCCGCCAGATCGATGGCCAGCTGCTCGCGGAGTCCGGCGTCCAATCCGGACAGTGGCTCGTCCAGCAGCAGCAAACGCGGTTCCGGGGCCAGCGCACGAGCCAACGCGACCCGCTGCGCCTGTCCCCCGGACAGCTCGGTCACCCGTCGCCGTTCGTAGCCTTCCAGGCCGACCAGCTTCAGCAGCTCCTCCACGCGCGCCGCGTGCCGTTCGCGAGGCACGCCGTGCATCCGCAGGCCGAACGCGATGTTCGCGGCGACGTCGCGATGCGGAAACAGCTGTCCGTCCTGGAACACCAGGCCGAATTCGCGCTTGTGCACCGGCACCGCGGCGAGATCGGTACCGTCCCAGGAAACCGAACCGGACGACACCGGCTCCAGCCCGGTGATCGCGCGCAGCAACGTCGACTTGCCCGAACCGGACGGGCCCAGCAACGCGAGCACCTCGCCGTCGGCGATGTCCAGCTTCGCGTCGCGGACCGCGGCGAATGATCCATAGTGGACAGTCAAATCCCGTACCGTGAGCGCCATCAGAACTCCCCGACCGTGCTGCGGCCACGGACCGAGCCGAACCGGTCGATCAGCGCCACCGCCACCACAGTCACCACCATGAGCAGGGCGCACGCGGCGTACGCCATTTGGTTGTTCAACTCCCCCGGCCTGCTGATCAGCGTCGCGACGGCCACCGGGAGCGTCGGCGCGTCCGGCCGCGCGAGGAAGCTGGTCGCGCCGAACTCGCCGAGCGCGACGACGTACCCGAAGCCCGCCGCGGCCACCACCGACCGCGCGACCAGCGGAAAGTCGATCTCCCGCCACACCCGCGCCGGGCTCGCGCCGAGCGTCGCGGCGGCCTGGCGCAGCCGGACGTCCACCGCGCGCAGCACCGGCAGGATCATCCGCACCACCAGCGGCATGATCACCAGCGCTTGAGCGAACGGCACGAGCAGCGGCGACGTGCGGAGGTCGCCGGGCAACGCGTCGAGCGTCACGAGATAACCGAAGCCGACGGTCACCGCGGACACGCCCAACGGCAGCATCAACGCGACGTCCATGGTCTCGCCCATCCCGCGTGCGAGCCCTCCCGGCGAACGGCGGAGCGCCACCAGCACCACACTCGCGACCAGCCCGACAGCCATCGCCAGCAGCGTCGCATCAGTAGCCGCGGCGAGCGAATTCTGCGCCGCGATCCAGCCAGACACCTGCAGCGCGCCGTTCTGCCCCAAGGTGTTCAGCGCGCGGTATCCGGCGAAGCTCCATCCGTCCGAAGTGGACACCGACTCTACGAGCAGCGAGACGATCGGCGTCAGCAACAGGCCGAGCACCACCACCGCGGCGCCGACCGTCCACCACTCCCCGCCTCGGGGCCGACGCGCGGTGACCTGGGCGGACCGCAGCTTCACCGCGTTCTCCCGCTTCCGGCGCGCCACCGCCCCCAGCACCAGCGCGGCGACGACGGCCGCGAACTGGATCAGCGACAACGCAGCCGCCCCGGAAAGGTCGAGCAGGTCGACCGTGCGGAGGTAAATCTCGGTCTCGAGCGTCCGGTAGCTACCGCCGCCGAGAATCAACACCACACCGAAGCTGGTGGCGCAGAACAGAAACACCACTGCGGCAGCCGACGCGATGGCCGGGCCGAGCGCAGGCAACGTCACCGACCGGAACGCCCGCCACGGCGAGGCACCGAGCGCCCGCGCGGCCTCGGTCGCTCGCGGATCGAGATGCGCCCACAACCCGGCGACCGTGCGCGCGACGACGGCGACGTTGAAGAACGCGTTGGCCAGCACCAGCGGCAGCACCCCGCCGTCCGGCCAGATCGCCCGGAAAGCCAGCCCGACGACGACCGTCGGCAGCACGAACGGAACCAGCACGATCGTCCGCGCCAATCCGACGCCGGGCAGCCGGACACGCGCGAGCAGGTACGCCACCGGCAGCCCGGCGAGCACCGCGACCACTGTCGACGCGGCCGCGCTGGCCAGCGTGAACCCGGCGAGCCGCCACGTCTGCGGGTCGCCGAGCACAGTGTCGACGCCGCCCGCGGAAAACCCCCGGCCCACGATCGCGACGACCGGCCAGGCGAAGAACACCACCAGGAACGCGGCCGGCAGCAAGCCGAGCAGCGTGAGCCCGATGGTGCGCGCGGGGATCACGCGCCCATGAGCGAGCGCCATTCCCCGATCCACTTCTCCCGGCCCGCCTGCACCCTGTCCGCGGGCATGGTGGCCGGCGTCTGCGGCTGCGGCGCCGCGGTGGCCCAGCCCGCGGGCAGTTCGACGCCCTGGCGCGCGGGGTAGACGTACATGTTGGCCGCGACCGTCGTCTGGAACTGCTGCGACAGCAGGAAGTCGACGACCTTCTGGGCCTGCGGGATCTGCTTGCCGTTGGTGAGCACGCCCGCGTACTCGACCTGGCGGAAGCAGGTGTCGAGCAGCGCCTTGGTGCGCGGCTTGCCGTCCTCGCCGACCTCGGCGGCCGGCGACGAGGCGTAGGACACGACGATCGGCCGCGGGCCCTTGCCCGACGAGCCGGAGAAGTCCTTGGTGTAGGCCTCCTCCCAGCCGCTGACGGTCTTGAGGCCGTTGTCTTTCAGCTTCTGCCAGTAGCCCTTCCAGCCGTCCTCGCCGTACTTCGCGACCGTGCCGAGCAGGAAGGCCAGCCCCGGCGACGCGGTGGCCGGGCTCTCCGCGACGGTGAGGTCCTTGTACTTGGGGTCGGCGAGGTCGTCGTACGTCTTCGGCTCCGGGAGGCCCTTGCTCGCGAAGTAGGCCGGGTCGATGTTCACGCAGACGTCGCCGAGGTCGACCGCCGCCAGCCGGTGCTGCGGGTCGACGGAGTAACGCTGCGGCCCGCGGTCGGCCTCCGGGCTGGTGTAGGGCTGGAAGACGCCCTCGCTGAGAGCGCGCGAGGCGAAGGTGTTGTCGACGCCGTACGCGACGTCGCCGATCGGGCTGCCCTTGGTGAGCACGAGCTTGTTCGTGAGCGCGCCGGCGTCGCCGGACTTGAGGATCTTGAGCTTGATCCCGGACTGGCGCTGGAAGGCGTCGAGCACGTCCTGCGGGGCGGCGAACGAATCGTGCGTGACCAGCGTGACGGTCGGCGTCTGCTGGTCAGAGCTCGCGGACGACCCGCCGGAGTCGCCGCTGGAGAGCGAGCAGGCGCTGGCGAGCACCGAGACTCCTGCGAGGCAGGCCACCGTGCGGACGGTCCGCGACATCATTCTTCCCCTCCTGCACTGCGCCGGATGAGGGAGAGCGATACGGCCTCCCTGCGCCGGCATGATCCGGATCCAGGTGCGAACGGTCGCGGGTGCGAGGCCCGCCTCTCAGCCCGGCGTACCGGACTCCCGTGGCAATGCCGCAGCGTAGCCGACACCATGGAGTGATGACTCAGCTATTGAACGACTCGGCAGTGGAGCAGGCCCTCGGCACCGTCCCGAAGTGGCAGCGCGAGGGCGACAGCATCGTGCGGACCGCCGAACTCCCGTCCTTCCCGGCGGCGATCGAGGTGGTGGACCGGGTGGCCGTGCTCGCCGAGGAGGCCGACCACCATCCCGACATCGACATCCGCTGGCGCACGCTGACCTTCCGCCTCAGCACCCACTTCCTCGGCGGGCTGACCGATCGCGACTTCGCACTGGCCAAGCAGATCGACGAGGTGCTGGCGGCCCGCTGACCAGGTGTGACGTCCGCAACCCTGGCATAACGACCGGCCCCCTCGCGCGTCTCCCGGACAGACGCGACGGAAGGAGCCGGGATGGTCCAGGCACTCGTGGTAGGGATGGGTTCGTTCGGCCTGATGGTGGCCGCCGCGGGCGGGGTGCTGTGGCACACCGCGCGCAATCGCCGTGACCTTGATCACAAGCGGTAACAGTGAGCTAGATCAAGGCGCTATCCCAGCGGTAATCATCGGCACTCGCCCCGCTAGGACCCGCCATGAACAGCACCTCCGTCCAGCTCACCGCCGCACAGCGCACGTGGGTCGCGGTGTTTTCGACCGCTGTCGTCCTGTTGTCGATGGTGGTGCTCGGCCTGCTCGGCTGAGCACCCGCGTCCCGGTCGGCCCTTCGGGGCGTGTTCCGGCGGGGAAATGTTCTGCCGCTAACTGATCCGGAACCGCTCCCGGTACTCGTTGGGCGTCGTATTCAAGGTCCGCCGAAAAGACCGGTTCAGCGTAGAAACCGTACCGAATCCGCAAGCCCCGGCGATCCGTGACAGCGTTTCATCAGTCGTCTCCAGCCGATGCCGCGCCGCCTCGACCCGCGCGTGCTCGACGTACGCGGCGGGCGTCATCCCCAGTTCCGCTTTGAACACTCGCGTGATCTGCCGATCCGTCACGTGGGCATGCGCGGCGAGGTCAGCGACCGTCAACGGATCCGCCAGATGCGCGGCGATGTGCTGCCGCAACTCATCCACGCGCCGAGTCGCGGACGCGGGTTCCAAGGACACGCTGAACTGGCTCTGCCCACCCGGCCGCCGCAAGAACATCACCAGCTGGCGAGCTACCCGCGACGCCAGCTCCGGACCGAAATCATCGGCCACCAGCGCGAGTGCGAGATCGAGGCAAGCACTCAACCCCGCCCCGGTCCACACGCTGCCGTCGCGAATGAAGATCGGATCCGCGTCGACGGTCACTTCCGGATGCTCCGCGGCCAGCTGCCGAGCGGTCGACCAGTGCGTGGTGGCACGTTTGCCGTCGAGCAGCCCCGCCGCCGCGAGGATGTGCGCACCGACGCAGACGGACGCCACCCGGCGCGTCTGCCCCGCGAGCCGGCGCACCTCCTCGACCACTGCCGGGTCGCAGCGCGCGACGATCTCCCCGTTCTCCCCGGCCGTCACCGCCCCCGGCACGATCAGGGTGTCGATCGCCTTCCCGGACAACTCCGCGAACGTCACGTCGGGCAAGACACGCACCCCGGCCGAGGTGGTCACCGGGTCCGTCGTTCCGGCCGCGAGCACCACCCGGTAGCCCGTCGGCTGGTCCATTTCCCGCTGCAGCAAGGAAAACACCTCAGCGGGCCCGGTCACGTCGAGCAGGTCGATCCGATCGAACAGGACGACGACCAGCAGTCTCTTCATCGCATCCCCTCATGTCGGTTTCTGCGTCTTGCATGTCATTGCCGACATCCGCTGCCGAGTCTAGCGTCGATCGTGCGAACCAGATACGAGAGGAAACCCCCACCATGGCAAGGAAAACGCTGCGGGAGCTGAACGGTCTCGACCAGACCCCGGCGACGCTGGCCGACGCGACGCTGATCCTGGTCGACTACCAGAACACCTACACCCGCGGCGTGATGGAACTGGACGGCTGGCGTCCGGCGCTGACCGCGGCTCAAGACTTGCTCGCCAAGGCGCGCGCCGCCGGAACGACCGTGATCCACGTAATCAACGACGGCGGCGAGGGCACGCCTTACGACATCCGCGCCGAGATCGGCAGCATTCATCCGGACGTCGCGCCGATCGACGGCGAGACGGTCGTCGTCAAGGGCGCGCCGAATTCATTCGTCAACACCGACCTGGGCTCGCGGGTCGACGAAGCCGGGCACAAGAACGTGGTGATCACCGGGTTCATGACCAACATGTGCGTCACGTTCACCACCGAGGGCGCCTTCCTGCGCGGCAACCATCCGACCGTCGTCGCCGACGCCTGCGCTACTCGGCCGTTGCTGGCTCCGGCTGGGGAGGTTAGTGCTGAGCAGCTGCATAACGGCGCTCTGGCGACGATCGGGGATCTTTACGGTGTGGTGGTGGCTAGCGTCGCCGAGCTGAACTGACTTTCGACCTCGGCCTCGGCAGGACCGCCATCCTGCCGAGGCTCAGAAGTCGATGAACCCCGCGACGACCTCGCGCACGATTCCGTCGGCGCCCGGCGTGCCGTAGAAGTAGACCGACCCGTATCCCCAGAGATATTCGTCGATGACGTCCTCGAGTTCGCCCTCTACTGGCCAGCCCTCTTCGTTGACCTGAAAGAGAAACTGATGCCCGTCGGCGCGCACGGCGTCGGCGTAGCCGGGTTCGTTTTGGATCAGCACCGGTTCGTCCGCGATCCGGATCAGCGCGATCGAGTCCTCCGTATCAGGCATCTCGACGAGCGCTGCCGAGCGCAGCCCCGGCCACCCCAACTCGGCTTGTTCTCCGCGGGGCGAGGGCGCGTGCACCAGCGCACGCATCGCCAGGTCCGGGTATTCGAGGTCGCTGTCGCCGATGTCGAATCCGTTGCGCAGCAGCACCGAAACCTCGCTGTCGGGCGCCCACGGAGCCGCGGGGACAGTCAGCAGATAGCGATGCGTCTCGAGAAGCGGATGCGCCTCGATCACAACCGGCGGCGCACCGCCGAGGCGTCCCCCGTCCTCGCGATCCGGCAAGGACGGGGTGAAGAGCACGGGCATAGCTGGATCATACGAACTCGGTCCGACAAAACGGCCTGGAGCAGCGCTCCTTGGCCGCGACCCCGGTCATGAAATCGGGATGCGCCAACCGGATCGGTTTCCCGCGACGGATCTTCGCCATGCTCCAGCCTCCCCGGCAAAGACCGGCCGGGGAAGCAGTACCGCGCGCGAAGCCGGTCAGACGTTGAAGCGGAACTCCACGACGTCGCCGTCCGCCATCACGTAGTCCTTGCCCTCCATGCGGACCTTGCCCGCCGAGCGCGCGGCGGCCATCGAGCCCGCCTCGACGAGGTCCGCGAACGACACGATCTCCGCCTTGATGAAGCCGCGCTCGAAGTCCGTGTGGATGACGCCGGCGGCCTGCGGGGCGGTCGCGCCTTGCGGGATCGTCCAGGCGCGGGATTCCTTCGGGCCGGCCGTGAGGTAGGTCTGCAGGCCGAGCGTGTGGAAGCCCGCGCGGGCGAGCGCGTTCAGGCCCGGCTCCAGCTGGCCGACGGACTCCAGCAGTTCGCGCACGGACTCCTCGTCGTCCAACTCCAGCAGTTCGGCCTCGACCTTCGCGTCGAGGAACACCGCGTCCGCCGGGGCGACGAGCTTCGCCAGCTCCTCGCGGCGCGCGTCGTCGGTGAGCACGGCCTCGTCAGCGTTGAAGACGTACAGGAACGGCTTCGTGGTGAGCAGGCTCAGCTCGCGCAGCGCCTCGCTGTCGATGTCCTTCTGCGCCTGGAACAGCGTGCGTCCGGCGTCGAGGATTTCCTTGGCCTTCTGGGCGTTTTCGAGCGCCGGACGCGCTTCCTTCTTGGTGCGCGCCTCTTTCTCCAGCCGGGGCAGCGCCTTCTCGAGCGTCTGCAGGTCGGCGAGGATCAGCTCGGTGTTGATCGTCTCGATGTCGGACATCGGGTCGATCCGGCCGTCGACGTGCACCACGTCCGGGTCGTCGAACACGCGGATGACCTGGCAGATCGCGTTGGCCTCGCGGATGTTCGCGAGGAACTTGTTGCCGAGCCCCGCCCCCTCGGACGCGCCCTTCACGATGCCCGCGATGTCCACAAAGGACACCACGGCGGGCACGGTCTTCTCCGACGAGAAGATCTCGGCCAGCTGGTCCAGCCGCGGGTCCGGCAGCGGCACGACGCCGACGTTGGGCTCGATCGTGGCGAACGGGTAGTTCGCGGCGAGCACGTCGTTGCGCGTCAGCGCGTTGAACAGGGTGGACTTGCCGACGTTGGGCAGGCCGACGATACCGAGGGTGAGACTCACGGCCGGTAAGTCTACGTGCTGGGCGAAGACCCCCGCCGACCCGGTGAGCGCGGCCGCAACGTCGTGTCGGTTTTCCGCCAGTCAGGGCTCTCACCTGCTGGCATCATCGACGGCATGGCTACCTCGACCATCCCGATCTGGCGCGACACCGAGCGCTGCTACCGCGCGGTGACCGCCCGCGACCAGCGGTTCGATGGCCAGTTCATCATGGCTGTGCGCACGACGGGCATCTACTGCCGCCCGTCCTGCCCGGCGCTCACGCCGAAGGCGCAGAACGTCCGCTTCTACCCCACGTCGGCGGCCGCGCAGGCCGGTGGTTTCCGCGCGTGCCGCCGCTGTCTGCCGGATGCCGTCCCGGGTTCGCCGGACTGGAACGTGCGCGCCGACCTGGCCGCCCGCGCGATGCGGCTGATCTCGGACGGCCTGGTCGAGCGCGAGGGCGTGCCCGGCTTGGCCCGTCAGCTCGGCTACTCGGAGCGCCAGCTCGGCCGCGTGTTGACGGCGGAGCTTGGCGCGGGCCCGATCCGCCTCGCCCGAGCACACCGCGCCCACTCGGCGCGGTTGCTGATCGAGATGTCGCAACTGCCGCTGACCGACGTCGCGTTCGCCGCCGGGTTCTCCAGCATCCGGCAGTTCAACGAGACGATCCGCGAGGTGTTCGCGACGACTCCGTCGCAGCTCCGAGCAGCTTCGCTCCGCCGCGGAAACCGCAACGAACCCAGCGGCGCGACGCGGCTCAGCCTTCGCCTGCCGTTCCGCGCTCCGTTCGACGCCGCGGGTGTGCTGAACTATCACGCCTCCCGCGCGTTACCGGGCATCGAAGCCGTCTCCGAGGACGGCTACGGCCGCACCCTGCGTTTGCCGCACGGCCCGGCGTCGGTGTGGGTCAGCCCGCGGGCTGGCTACGTGCAGTGCGACCTGGCGCTCTCCGACCTGCGCGACCTAAGCAGCGCCGTCAGCCGAGTACGGCGGCTACTGGACCTGGACGCGGACCCGGAAGCCGTCACCCGCGTGTTGTCCGCCGACGACGCCCTGGCCCCGCTGGTCGCCGCCACCCCCGGCATCCGCGTGCCAGGCGCCGTCGACGGTCCGGAGGTCTTGCTCCGCGCCCTGCTGGGCGAGGACGTGGCCGACGTTGTCCGGCTCGGCGAGCCAGTCCCGCCCGCCGACCCGCCCATGGACACCCTGACGACCCTCTTCCCGACCCCGGCCGCCATCGCTTCGGCCGACGTGAAGCCGCTGGTCAAGAAGGTCGCCGCCGCGATCGTCGCCGGTGAGCTGGACCTCCACGTGGGCCGGGACGCCGACGAACTGCGCGCGGAGATGCTCGCGCTCGGCGTCGATCCGGCCACCGCCGACTACGTCGTGATGCGCCTCCTCGGCGCCCCCGACATCCTGCTGGCCGCAGACCCAGCCGTCCGCCGCAACGCGGCCGAACTGGGCATCGACCTGGCGACGTCCGCGCGCGGCTGGCAGCCGTGGAGTTCGTACGCCAGCCGCTATCTCAGCTCCCGAACCGTTTGATGGAGACTTTTCCCGTGCACACCGCCTTCTGGTCCACTTTGGACACCAAGATCGGCCCGTTCACCGCCGTGGTGGCAGGCGACGGAGCCGTACTGGCCTCCGGCTGGACGGGTGACATCGCCGAACTGACGCCGCTCATCTCGCCGTCCCTGGCCCCGGCGACCCTGACCGAACGCCGCGACCTGGGCCCCGTGACGACCGCGATCCGCCGCTACCACGGCGGCGACCTGGACGCCGTCGCCGACATCGAGGTGCGGCAGCGCTCAGGCCCGTTCCGGGAGCACGCGTGGGAGATGCTGCGCAAAGTCCCGGCAGGCAGCCCGGTGAGCTACGCGGAGTACGCCACCCTCTCGGGAAACCCCTCCGCAGTCCGCGCGGCAGCAACCGCCTGCGCCCGCAACGCGGCGGCGCTGTTCGTGCCCTGCCACCGGGTGGTGCGGACCGGCGGTGCGATCGGCAACTTCCGCTGGGGAGTGAACGCCAAGCGGTGGCTTCTGCACCACGAGGAGTCCGCCTGACGGCTCGGCTGAGGTGGTGGGACTGCGCGGGGTTGGCCGGACGCGACCGGGTTGGCCAGGCTGCGCGGACTTCGCCGGACACGGCCGGGTCGGCCAAACCGGGCCGGGCCGGGCCGGGCTGGGCAAGGCCGGGCCGGGCTGAGCCGGGCTGGGCAAGGCCGGGCCGGGCCGGGCCAGGCCAGGCGGGGCCAAGCCGAGCCGAGCCAGGCCAGACGGGGCCGGGCTGAGTCGAACGAAGCCAGGCCGGGACAGGCCGGGCCGGGCCGGGCCAAGCCAGGCCAGGCCAGGCGGGGCCAAGCCGAGCCGAGCCAGGCCAGACGGGGCCGGGCTGAGTCGAACGAAGCCAGGCCGGGACAGGCCGGGCCGGGGTCGCCGAATGAGGGCTGCTCCAGCTCCTCCAACAATGGTCGGCCCGCCACCGCGGCAGCCAGCCCAGCGGCGCACTCACCCGCACCGGCTAGCCGCAGCTCGCCACGGGTCGGCATGCCGCCTCGCAACCATCCCGCCGCGTCCACCGCTGCCAGCGCGCCACCCCACGGGTCCACGTCGGTCTTTCGCGCCCCGCCAGCTCACCGTCTCGCCCACATCAGGCCAACGCGCCCCGCCAGCCCGCCGCCTCGCCCACATCAGGCCAACGCGCCCCGCCAGCCCGCCGCCTCGCCCACATCGGGTCAAGGCGTCCGGCAGCGACTCGGCCGTCGCTCTGGGCTTCATCAAGCCATCTGCAACTCCACTCTCGACCCGGTGCGGGACTTCCGCACCCGCAACCGCGTGGGGATGCGCTGGCGGAGTTCCTCGACGTGCGACACCAGGCCCACCACGCGGCCGCCGGCGCGGAGTTCGTCGAGGATGTTCATCACCACGTCCAGCGTTTCGGCGTCCAGGGTGCCGAAACCCTCGTCCACGAAGAGGGTGTCGAGCAGCGCACCACCGGTTTCGCCTGCCACCACGTCGGCAAGGCCCAACGCCAGCGAGAGCGACGCGAGGAACGATTCGCCGCCCGACAGCGTCTTCGCTGGGCGCACCGTGCCGGAGTAGTCGTCCAGCACGTCGAGACCCAGGCCGCCCCTCGTGCCGCGTGCGCCGGCCGCGTCCGAGTGCACGAAGGAGTAGCGGCCCTGGCTCATCGTCCGCAATCGCGCGGTCGCCGCGAGCGCGACCTCTTCCAGCCGGGCAGCCAGAACGTACGAGCGCAACGACATCTTCCGCGCGTTCTGCCCTCGCCCATTGACCACTTCGGACAGCGCCCGAAGTTCGGCCTGTTCCTCCTCCAACGGCCGCAGCTCCGACAGCGCAGTGCCAAGCCGCCCGGCCAGCTTCACCAGTTCGCGGTGTTGCGCCGAAACCGCTTGCCGCGCGGCGAAAGCGGTGTCTGCGCGCGCACGCGTCTCCTTTGCCCGCTCAGTCAACGGCGCGACCTCGACCGCATCGTCCGGCGAGATCCCGAACAGTTCCGGTTGCGCGAGCATCTCCCGCGCACCGGCGGCCATCGCTTCCGCCTCAGCGAGGCCCTGTTCGAGTTTGGTGACCTGCTCATCGCTGCGGACGGCCGCGCGCATTTCCTCAAGGGTGGAGAACCCCTTGGCGTGCAACGAGATCTCCACCAGATCCCGCTGTTCCGCGAGCCGTGACTCCGCTCCGGACACCGCGGTGTGCGCCTCAGCTGCCAAGTCGAGCGCTCCGGCAAACGTGAGCAGGTGCTGCCGTCGCGCGGGGACGTCCGGGAAGTCTCCCCTGCCCGCGATCAGCCGCTGTTCGCGTTCGGCGATCCGCTCGGCCAAGGCCCGGATCTCGCCGTTCGCCTCGGTGACCGTCTGCTCGGCGAGACGACGCTGTTCCGTCAGTTGCTCGGCACCGCGTTCCAGCTCGGCTACCTTCCTGGTCAGCTGGTCTTTGCGCTGCGCCTTTCCAGCGAGTTCCGCGACGACCGCCCGGGCTTCGGTCAGCGCGGTCGCGATCTCCTCCGCGGCGCGTCCGTCCAATCGTTCCCGCAAGGAGACGACCCGCGCCTTGGCTTCCTCCAACGCGGACACCACTCGCTGTCGCAATGCCGACGCTTTCTGTTCGGCGTCTTCGGCTGCGCGTTCTTCGGCCGCGTCAACCAGCGGCGCGTCGTGGTTCGCCGGTGCCGGATGCTCGGCCGACCCGCACACCGGACACGCCGTTCCATCGGCCAAGCCAGCAGCCAACTCGGCTGCCATGCCGTCGAGACGCCGTTCGCGGAGATCGAGCCGACGTTGCCGAGCCGCCTGATGTTCGTCGACCACTTCGCGCAGTTTCGCTTCGCCACGCGCGACCTTGGCTTCCGCTGGCGGCAACTCCTCGGCCGCACGAGTGAGCGCCGTCAGCTCGTCGACGCGGGACTTGGCGCCGTCCAGTTTCGCCGCCGCTTCTGCGGCCGCCGTCGCTTCGGTCCGCGCAGCGGCGAGGAGACCGGGCAGCTTGTCCAGCCGCTCCGCAAGACCAGCAACCTGCTCGGCAGCTTTCTTCGCGACTTTCTGCCGCTCCGCACGGCGTTGTTCGTCGCGCTTCTGCTGGGTCGCTTCCGCGGCCAACTCGGCGAGAGCACCCGCCTCCTCGCGAACGGAGCCAGCGCGCTCGCGAAGGTCGGCGACGGCAAGCCCGACCGCGTCGAAACCGAGCTCGGCGAGGTCTCGGATCCGGTCTGCCACCAGCACTTGCGCGTCGCCGAGTTCGGACGTGCGCCGCTCCATCAACTCGGCTTCAGGCACCACCGCGGCAGCGCGCCGAGCCGCCGCGATCTCTTCCGTCCACTCGGCACGTTCAGTCGCCTGCTCAGCGATCTGCGTCAGCCGGGTGTGCGCGATGCGGACGCGGCGGATCTTGTCCGCGTCCTCTTCCGCCTCGCGCAGCGCGACGTCAGCGGACTTCGCCGCCGAACGTGCTTGCGCTGCTTCGGTTTCCGCTGCCTCGGCCCGGGCAGCGATCTCGGTCAGGACAGCCTCGACCCACTCGGGCTGTCCTTCCTCCGGCGGTTCCTGCTGCGCTTCCTGCGCGTAGCGAGCGAGCAGTTCGCGGACCTCCTGCTGCCGCTTTTCCAGCGCACGGCCGCGTTCCGTGCGAAGGTCCGCGAACCAGCGTTCGACGTCGGAGAACCGCTCGGTGCCGAAAAGCCGTTCCAGCAGCTTCTCGCGTTCCGTGGTGTCGCTGCGGAGGAACTTCGCGAATTCTCCTTGTGGCAGCAGCACCACCTGGAAGAACTGCGCCGCCGTCATTCCCAGCAGCCGCTCGACAGTGCGCGCCACCTCGTCGATGCGGATGCTTCCGTCCGGCGGCAGCCCGGCAGGCGGTTCGCCGACCCAGGTCAGCGAGACCCGGGCCTGCTGCGTGGTGAACCCGTCGCCGCGTTTCTTCGGTCGCTGGTACTCCGGACCGCGCACGATCCGCAGCCGCTGACCCTGCACGGTCAGCTCCAGCACGACCTCGGTCTGCCGATCGGGTTCGGCGAGATCGCACCGCAATCGCTTGACGTCGCCGCGCGCGCCAGGAACTACGCCGAACAACGCGAACGCGATCGCGTCGAGCAGCGTGGTTTTGCCCGCGCCGGTGTCGCCGTGGAGAAGGAACAGACCGTCGGCGCCGAGGGCGTCGAAGTCCACCACCTCTCGACCCGCGTAGGGGCCGAAGGCTTCCACCTCCAGCAGATGCAGTCTCACAGCTTCGCCACCGCCGTCCGGTTCGCCGCTTCGAGCGCCAGGTGCACCAGCCGCTCCTCGCGTTCGGTCGGCGGAGCGCCGCGGCAGTCGTCGAGGAAACTGCGCGCGATCTCGATGTCGCTGCGCCCGCGTACCGCCTCGGCGTACTTCAGTTCGGTGCCGGCGGCCCCGCCGTCTGGCCGCCAATCCATGTGCACCGCATAGGGAAAGCGGTCCTGCAGCAACCGCATCGCATCGATCGGACGGACTCGATCAGTGACGGTGACCGAGAGGAAATGCTCTCGCCATTGCTCGTGCTCCGGGTCCTCGAGCAAAGCGGCGAGTTCGCCGGAGAGGGTCGCGAGCGGACGCGGCACGGGCAGCTCGTGTCGGCGGACCTCGGCCAGGCCGTTGGCGTCGAGATCCACGAACCACACCGATTTCCGTTGCCGCGCTTCGGAAAACGAGTACGCCAGCGGACTTCCGGAGTACCGGAGGTGTTCCGCGAGCGTCTGCGGACCGTGCAAGTGGCCGAGCGCGACATAGTCCACGCCGTCGAACACCGAGCCGGGAACCTGCTCGACGCCGCCGACCGCGATGGTGCGTTCCGATTCGCTGGCCTCGCCGCCGATGACGAAAGCGTGTGCCAGCACCAGGGATCGCGTCCCCGGACGACCGGCCAAATCGTCGCGCACCCGCCGCATCGCCTCGCCGAGCACGCCGGTGTGGCCGCGCGCCTCCGGCACGCCCAAGGCGTGCCGCGACGGCTCGGGTTCGAGATACGGGATGCCGTAGAACGCGACCGCGCCGTGTTCGTCGTGCAGCACAACGGGTTCCGCGATGCCTTCGACCGTCGCGCGGACGTGCAGCCCGCCCGCCGCCGCGAATTCGGCGAACGCGCCGAGCCGCGCGGCCGAATCGTGGTTGCCCGGCGTGATCACGAGTTCCGCGCCGGCCCGGCGGATGCGGGTCATCGCGGCCGTGGCGACGCGGACAGCTTCGGCGGACGGCACCGCTCGGTCGTAGATGTCACCGGCCACCACCACGACGTCGACCGACTCGCGGTCGACGAGTTCGGCGATGTGCGTGAGGGCGGCCTCCTGTTCGGTAAGCAGATCGGCGCCGTGGAACGTGCGGCCGATGTGCCAATCAGAGGTATGGAGGACTCTCACGGCGACCACGTTAGGAGCAGACCCCGACGAAATCCCGCAGGCACGCCGATGCCCCACTCGAACGTGTGTACGAAGCCGATCAGGTCCGTGGGGACACGCCCAGCACCGAATCTGCAAAGTCGCAGGTCAGCTACACAGCGCGACCGTGCGTGCCGGTTTTTGTCGGTGGGGTCCGCCATGATGTCTCGCGTCCGGACACCCGACGGACCCGACGGAAAGGAGGACCGGGTGGAGACGGTGATCACCACTGCGGCCATCGTGCTCGCGCTGCTCCTGTGCGTCGCGGTCGTCGTGCTTTGGCGGCTGTACAACGACGGAATGCGCCGGGCCGACGCGGCCGCTCGGCTCGTGGCGGCGGAGCGCGCGAAAGGCGACCAGCAGCAACTCGCGCTGCGCCGGTACGAGGTGGCGTTCGCGTCGATCCACGGCCGCGGCGAACTCGGCGAACAGGTGCTCGTGGAGACCGCGCGCGCACTCGGACTGCGGGAGGGACTGCACTTCACCCTGCAGACCGATCTGGGCGGCGGCGGGAGCGCGAAGCCTGACCTGGTGCTGAATGTCGGCGGCGGCCGGGCGGTGCCGGTCGACGCGAAGGCGAGCATGGCAATCTGGGCGGAGGCGGTCGAGACCGACGATCCGGAAGAACGGCTCGACGCGCTGCGCGTCCACGTCCGGCAGTTGCGCTCCCGCGCGGCGGAGCTGGCGGGCAAGGGCTACCAGCGCTGGGCGGACGCGATCTACGGCACCGTCATGTTCGTCCCGTCCGACGCGGCCGTGGTCGCCGCTCTCGACACCGATCCCGAACTGCTGCGCTGGCTGATCGACCGCCGCGTATTCCTGTGCGGCCCCACGGGATTCGGGGTGCTCGCGTCGGCGGCGCTGTTCGCCGCGAGCGACCGGGCGCTCGTCGAGGACGTCGAGCAAGTGCGCGCGGGCGCCGCCGCCGCACATCGGGCCGCGGGCAATGCGGTCGAAGCGCTGAATCTGTCCACCACGCACCTTCAGCGCTTTGTCTCGGCCCGCCGCCGGGAACTCGAGGCGCTGGAGTCGTTCCGCGCGACGGTCGCGCCGCTCACCGACGCGTCGGGCAGTCCGGCACCGGTGCCGCAGCTTCGGAAGGGAGACGAGGTGGCAGCTGGTTGAGGTCGCGGCGCGATGGCCGCGGGCTCGACAGTCGCGATCGGACGGTCGTCGGCATGCTCTCGCGGGACTGGGTCCGGCAGCGTTGGTTGATGACGCCAGGGAGGCTGGCTGAGACGCGCGGAACACGGGCTGGGGTTTGAAGGCTCGTGGTGCTGTTGGACGAGACGAGGTTTTGGCTAGCGGTCTGGCGGCATCTTGGCTAGCGGCCCGGCGGCTCGGCCTCAGGCGAGCGGTCCGGCAGTCCGGCGGAACGGCTTTAGGCAGGCGGTCTGGCGGCTCGGCTGTAAGCGGGCGGTCTGGCGGAACAGCCTCAGGCGAGCGGTCCGGCGGAACGAGCCTTGGCCGCGCTCCGGTCGGGCGGCCTTCGGCAGCGCTCCGGCGGGGTGCCTCTCGGCCGCGCTCGGGTGCGGTACCCCTCGGCCGCGCGGGTTCGACGGCGCGATCCGGCGGAATGAGCCTGCGTGCGAGGCCCGCCGAGCGTCACGAGGCACGCCCCGCTCGGGCGTTGCCGTGAGCGCGGTAGCCATCGCGGTGGCGCGGGAGGCGTCCGCAGTCAGCCGGGTCGCCATCCCGATGACCGGTGATCCGTGATCCGCGAACACGCGTCTCCAGTTGAGGCGATGGGCTTGGTCCGCGTGGTCATGGCCCGCCACGGTCAAGCGGCTTCCCGCGGCTCCCGGCCAGGCGCTGCGACGCGCGTCGACCGGGCGTGCGACGGAGTCCGGATTGCCCAGAACGAACGGCGAAGTCCAGGTTGGACACTGCCGTCGCGGCGAGCGAAAGGGCAGGGTTCCGACGTCGCGCGGGCAGGATCCGGATGCTCAGGCGGTTCGCGGGAACGTCAATTCCCGGTCAAGTTCCAGAACGGCGAATGTTCCGGAACGGAACCGGCGACGCCGCCGTCGCGGCCGTCGGGCGGTGGCATAGCCTGGGGCCAGCGCAGGGCCGGGAACGGGCAGTCAGACCATACCGTCGGTATCACCGCTGGTCAGAGGTCTGGTCCACTGGTTCCCCGTCCGGCGGAGCGGGGCGGGCAGGCCGTACCGCGAGTACCGCTCGACCGTACGAAATGTCATGCGGTCGAGTGGCTGCTTCGTGCTGTCCTCGGCAGTGCCAACAAGATCGTGACAAGTACGGGCTACGGTGTGCCTCGTGACCGCGATACGCGATCGCCAGAGCGATCCCGATGCCGATGACGCCCCCGTGCCGTGGGACGAGCGTCTCGTCGTCGGCACGAGGCGCGGCCTGCCCTGGTGGGCGGCTGTGCTCGTGGGCTTCGGCTTGGCAGTGCTCGGCGCCATCATCGACGAGAAGTCCACCGGCAGCCTCGGTTTTGTTTTCAAGGCGGCCTACTTCCTCGGGGCCGTGATCGCGGTCGGCGCGGTGCAAAAACGTGGGCTGTTCGGTCCGATGGTGCAGCCGCCGCTGGTGCTCGCCGTCACCGTGCCGGGCGTGGTGCTGCTGACCGGCGGGGGCCCGGAGGCCAGCGACACTCTGTCGAAGCTGCTCAACATCGGCACGCCGCTGATCAAGGGCTTCCCGACGATGGCGGTCACCACCGGCGTCACGTTGCTCTTCGGCTTCTTCCGGATCTATCGCGAACGCGACCCGGACGCGCCCGTCAAGATCAAAGACGGCAAGCTGCCGCGCACCCGGGACGAGGACGACGACAAAGCCGCGAACCGTCCTCGCTCGCGGCCGCCTGCCGGGCGCACCGGGCAGACGCCGCCTCCGGGCAACCGTCGCCGGCCGCCGCGCGATCTCGACGCTCCGCCGCCGCGACGCCCCCGTCCGCCGGGCGACCCGGGTGCCCGCCCTCGGCGCGAGCCGATGGACCCGAACGCTCCGCGCGGTGGCCGCAAGCCGCCGCCAGAGGGCCGTCGTCCCCGGCCGCCGGAAGGGGATCCGCGCCGTCGTGATCCGCGGGGTGACGCACCGCCGCCGCGTCGTCGGCCACGCGGGGACGAACCGCCGCCCGGGCGTCCGCGTCCGCCTCGCCGGGAACCGCCGCGCCGCCAGCGTCCTTGGGACGACGAGGGCTGACCCAGCGCGGATTACTCGCGTCAGGCACAGCCGCGGTCAGACAGCACAGGCAAACGACAAAGGCCGCCGATCCCTTAACCGGGATCGGCGGCCTTTTCGTTGTGGTGCAAAGAAATCTCTGGCCTCAGGTCGGTAGCTGCACGGGTCCTGACGGTTTCTCGGCCACAGCAGCCAGATTCCCGGCACCGCACCAAACCCTCAGTCGCAGCAGACCCCGACAAAAGGCAAGCAGCCAGACCCAAAGCCCGTCAGGACTCCGACTTAACAGCCTTCCGAAGCTCCTTGGGCAACGCGAACGCGATCTTCTCGTTGGCCGTGGTCACCTCGTCCACCTGCCCGTACCCGCGCTCGGCCAGCCACTTCAGCAGGTCCATCACCAGCACGTCCGGCACCGAGGCCCCCGACGTGACGCCGACCGTCGACACGCCCTCCAGCCACGATTCGTCGACCTCCGACGCGAAGTCGATCAGGTGCGAAGCCGACGCGCCAGCCTTCAGCGCGACTTCCACCAGCCGCTTCGAGTTCGACGAGTTCTTCGAGCCGACGACCAGCACCAGATCGCACTCCGGGGCCATCGCCTTGACCGCGACCTGGCGGTTGGTGGTGGCGTAACAGATGTCGTCGCTGGGCGGGTCGGCCAAGGTCGGGAAGCGGCCGCGCAACTGGTCGACGCGTTCCATCGTCTCGTCCACCGACAGCGTGGTCTGGGACAGCCAGATCACCTTCGACGGGTCGCGCACGTCCACCTTGTCGACGTCCTCGGGCTTGTCGACCAGCTGCACCTTGTCCGGCGCCTCGCCTGCCGTGCCCTCGACCTCCTCGTGGCCCTCGTGGCCGATCAGCAGGATGTCGTAGTCGTCCTTGGCGAACCGGTTGACCTCTTTGTGCACCTTGGTGACCAGCGGGCAGGTCGCGTCGATGGTGCGCAGGTTCCGTTCCTCGGCCTCGGCGTGCACCGCGGGCGAGACGCCGTGCGCGGAGAACACCACGAGCGCGCCCTCGGGCACCTCGGACGTCTCCTCGACGAAAATCACGCCGCGTTCGCGCAGCGTCTCGACGACGTGCCGGTTGTGCACGATTTCCTTGCGCACGTACACCGGCGGCCCGTACAGCTCGAGCGCCTTCTCGACGGCGACGACCGCGCGGTCAACGCCGGCGCAGTACCCGCGCGGCTTCGCGAGCAGCACGCGTTTGGCGGCGCCGGACCGGGAGATCGTCGGGGTACCGGCGGGTTCGGTTCCGGGACTCGCTGAAGTCATGCCTCCAGGGTACGGGCAGTGCCGATCCGGGGTTGAAGTCCTCGTTCGGATGATGGCGGCGGCCATTCAGGCTGTGCCGGGCGTCACGTCCGGCGCCCCTGGCCACCCGTTCGGTTGGGCAGGACGGCCCTGATACGGCACGCTGGACCCATGAAGCCACTCCCGCTCCCCCTCCGGGTCGCCGCGGGCCTCGCCGTCACCACCGCCGAGCGGGTTCGTGAGCTCCCGAAGCAGCTCACCGGCCTGCCGGTCACCGTCGTGAGCCAGGTGTTGCAGCTGTCCATGCGCGTCCAGCAGCAGGTCACCGAGCTGGCCATCAAAGGCGACGACGCGCTGTCGATGCTGCGTCCCGTCGAGGACACGCCCAGCTGGGCCACGTTCGACGAGGACGCCGAGCCCGAATTCGCCCCGTCCCGGCCCACGCTCGTGCCGGTCGACGACCTGCCCGAGCCGCGCACCAACGGCCACCGCACGCCGCCGCCGGACCTCGCCGCGGAAAACATCGACGACCCGTGGGTCGAGGAGACCCGCGCGCTCGCCGAGGAGCATTCCGACGGCGAGAACGACAGCTCCGGCCCGGCCGGCCTGGGCAATTACGACGAGCTGACGCTGCCGCAGCTGCGCGCTCGGCTGCGCCGGCTGACCGTGCCCCAGCTGGAAGAACTGCTGGAGTACGAGAAGGCCAACGCCGACCGCGCGTCGTTCGTCGGCATGCTCGCACGGCGGATCGGCAACGCCCGCAAGGCCGAGGAACAGCCGGGCGACCCCGCGGAAGGCCAGTGAGCAACGACCCCGCGACCAGCGCGGAGAACCCCTGGCCGGTCCGCACCGTCGCGCGCAAGATCGGCGACTGGGTCCACCGGCTCGGCGACGTCTGGGTCGAAGGCCAGGTCACGCAGATGAACGCGCGGCCCGGCACGCAGACCGCGTTCCTGACCCTGCGCGACCCGTCCGCGGACGTCTCGATGTCCGTCACCTGTCCGATGTGGCTGGTGCGCGAACTGCCGACGCCGCTGCGCGAAGGCGACCGAGTGGTCATCCACGCGAAGCCGTCGTTCTTCTTCGGCCGGGGCACGCTGAGCCTGCGCGCGGACCAGATCCGCGCAGTCGGCATCGGCGAACTGCTCGCGCGGATCGAACGGCTGCGCAAGCTGCTGGCCGCCGAAGGCATGTTCGCCCGCGAACGGAAACGGCCGATTCCCTTTCTGCCCAAGGGAATCGGGCTGATCACCGGACGCGCGTCGGCGGCCGAGCGGGACGTGCTGGCGAACGCGCAGGCGCGCTGGCCGCACGTGTTGTTCAAGGTGCTGAACACCGCTGTGCAGGGTACGCAAGCGGTTCCGCAAATCCTCCGTGCACTGTCCATTTTGGACAAAGACCCGGACGTCGACGTGATCGTCATCGCCCGCGGCGGCGGCAGCGTCGAGGATCTGCTGCCGTTCTCCGACGAAGCGCTGTGCCGGGCGGTCGCGGCCGCGGGCACGCCGATCGTCAGCGCCATCGGCCACGAGCCGGACACTCCCCTGCTCGACCACGTCGCCGACCTGCGCTGTTCCACCCCGACTGACGCGAGCAAGCGCATCGTGCCGGACGTCCGCGAGGAGACCGCACGGGTGCGGCAGATGCGCGACCGCGGCCGTCGCGCGCTGCACGGCTGGGTCGACCGGGAGACGCGGCTGCTGACCCAGCTGCGCAGCCGTCCGTCGCTGGCGGATCCGCTGGGTCCGATCGAGCGCCGCCTCAGCGACGTCGAGATGCACCGCGAACGCGGCCGTCGCGCGATGCTCGGCCTGCTCGCCAAGGACCAGGCCGAGGTCGCGAACGCGCGGGGCAAGCTGGCCGCGCTCGGCCCGGCGGCCACGATGGCGCGCGGCTACGCCGTCGTCCAGTTCACGGATTCCGCAGGCAACCTCCACGTGCTCCGCTCCGTCTCCCAGATCGAGGACGGAGCGCAGCTGCGCGTACGGGTCGCCGACGGGGCGGTCCAGGCGGTGGCCGAATCCGTCGAGCCGACGACACCCGTACCGGAAGGAGACCGGCCGTGATGCACCGGGCCCCGGCGTTCCTCCCGCTCACGGTGGACGCCGCCGCCCGGCTCAACGCCGGTCTCCTGCTGAGGCAGGCCCTGGTCACCGACCGAGCCGCCGACGAATGCTGGACCGCCCTGCTCGCCGGCTGCGGCACCGCGGCCCGGCGCGGGCTGGCTCCGCAGCTCAGGCGACTGTCCGAGGCGACGTCCGAGCACGTCGGCGTGCGGTGGTGGTTCGCCGAGGGAACCGGCCACCGGCGCCGGGTGGCGAGCGCGCAGGAGAATCTCGAGGACGCCATCGCGGACGGTGACGGGCAGGAGTTCGCGCTGGCGTTCGTCGGTTACGACCACGCGATGGCCAGTGCGGTGGTCGCTTGCCCGCGGCGGGGCAGGCCTGGTTCCCCTGGAATGTCTGCCGGACACGGTAGTCTGCGCGAACAGCCCCGTGCACCACAAGGTCGGAGAACGTGAGCGAAGCAGACACCGCCGGACTCGGTTACGAGCAGGCCCGCGATCAGCTCGTCGAGGTCGTGAAGGAACTGGAAGCCGGCGGGCTTTCCCTGGAGCAATCGCTTGAGCTCTGGGAGAAGGGCGAGCAGCTCGCCAAGGTGTGCGAGCGGCATCTGGAAGGCGCCCGCGAGCGGATCGAGGCCGCACTGGCCTCGGTGGAGACCGACGACGACACAGAGTGACGTGCACCATGCGTTGCTGAATCGGTCAGGTGGTCTAGGGATCTGACAGACTGGGCACCCGCTGACGAACCGTGTTCCGGGAGGCCACCATGACCACCGCCAGTGACCGCAGCCGACGCGAAGCGCCTGATCGCAACCTCGCCATGGAACTGGTGCGGGTGACCGAGGCAGCCGCGATGGCCGCCGGCCGCTGGGTCGGCCGAGGCGACAAGATCGGCGGCGACGGCGCCGCCGTCGACGCGATGCGCCAGCTCGTCTCCACCGTCTCGATGCGCGGCGTCGTCGTCATCGGCGAGGGCGAGAAGGACGAAGCGCCGATGCTGTTCAACGGCGAAGAAGTCGGCAACGGCGACGGCCCGGACTGCGACGTCGCGGTCGACCCGGTCGACGGCACCACGCTCATGGCGAAGGGCATGCCGAACGCGCTGGCCGTGCTCGCGGTCGCCGAGCGCGGGGCGATGTTCGACCCGTCCGCGGTGTTCTACATGGAGAAGCTGGCCGTCGGCCCGGACGCGGCGGGCAAGGTGGACATCTCCGCCCCGGTCGCGGAGAACATCCGGCGCGTGGCGAAGGCGAAGAACTCCAGCGTCAGCGACGTGACGGTCTGCATCCTCGACCGGCCGCGGCACGAACAGCTGGTCAAGGAGGTCCGCGAGGCGGGAGCCCGGATCCGGTTCATCTCCGACGGCGACGTCGCGGGCGCGATCGCCGCGGCCCGGCCGACCACCGGCGTCGACATGCTGCTCGGCATCGGCGGCACGCCCGAGGGCATCATCGCCGCGTGCGCGATGAAGTGTCTCGGCGGCGAGCTGCAGGGCAGGCTGTGGCCGAAGGACGACGCCGAGCGCGAGAAGGCGCTCGCCGCGGGCCACGACCTTGACCGGATCCTGCTCAACGACGATCTGGTCACCGGCGACAACGTGTTCTTCTGCGCGACCGGCGTCACCGACGGCGACCTGCTGCGCGGCGTCCACTATCGGGCGGGCGGCGCGACGACGCAGTCGATCGTCATGCGCTCCAAGTCCGGGACGGTCAGAATGATCGACGGCTACCACCGGCTCGAGAAGCTGCGGGCGTACTCGTCCGTCAACTTCGACGGCAACCTCGACCTCGACGAGGACGAGCGCGCGGTGCCTCCGCTTCCCTGATCTGCCAAGGAGTTCCCGGTGTCGAAACGGCTGTTCGCGCTGGCGCTGACCGTCCTCGCCGGAGTCGTGCTCAGCGCGGGCGGCGCTTCGGCCGGGCCTGCTGTGCCGTCGATCGTCGGCGGAACCGACGCGGACCAGCCGTACCCGTTCGCGGTGTCCCTGCACACCTCGGGCGGCGCGCTGTTCTGCGGCGGTTCCCTGATCACGCCGACCTGGGTGGTTACCGCGGCGCACTGCCTGTCCGCGAAGGACCCGGCGACGATCGGCTTGCGCGTCGGCAGCAACGACGCGGACGCGGGCGGGGAAACGCCGAAAGCGGCGGAATTCGTACTGCACCCGCATTTCAACGCCGAAACGCAAACCGGCGACGTCGGCCTGATCCGGCTGACCGCCCCGGTGCAGGCCGCCCCGATCGCGATCGGCGGTTCGGCCGCACCGGGCACGGCGGTCCGGGTAATCGGCTGGGGCCAGACCTGCGCGACGCCGAATTGCGGGCCGGTCTCGAAGTCGCTGCGCCAGCTCGACACGCAATTGGTGCCGGGCGCGAAATGCACAGCGACGTTCGACGGAACCTCCGAACTGTGCACGGAAAGCCCGGGCGGATCCGGCTCGTGCTACGGCGATTCCGGCGGACCGGAACTGACCCGCGACGGCGACCGGTGGGTGCTGGCCGGGATGGTCAGCCGCCCGGGGAACCGCTCGTCGACGTGCGGATCGGCTCCGTCGATCGCTACGTCGGCGGTGGCGTATCAGCCTTGGATCGCGGAGAAAACCGGCTGATTCACCCGACGTCGCAGCTCGCAGTCCGCCTTACGTCCCAACGGAAATCCACCGCCAGGTCGGCCAAATGTCTCCATTCGACCTTGCCGGCCGCGCGGCTCCGCTTCCGGCTACGGCGTCACTCGACGTTGCTCGAATGCCCCGGGAACAAATGCGCCTCCGGATTCAACGCCACCGCGATGTTGTTCACCGCCGTAGCCGCCTCCCCGAACCCGGTCGCGATCAGCTTCACCTTCCCCGGATACGCCGCCACGTCTCCCGCCGCGTAAACGCGTGGCCGCGCCGTCGCCATAGTCGAGTCCACTGAAATCGCCCGGTGGTCGATTTCCAGCCCCCAGCTCTCAATCGGCCCCAAATCCGCGGTGAATCCCAATGCCGCGACCACAGCGTCCGCGCGCAGTTGCTCGTCCGCCTCGCCCTTCACTGTCACGTCAACCGCCGTCAGAGACCCGTCCGGGGCTTCGACGAACCGGGACACCTCCGCGTCGGTCACCAACCGCACGCCCAACTCTCGCACCTGCCGCACGATCGACTCCGCGGCCCGGAACTTCGCGCGGCGGTGCACGAGCGTCACGCTCGCCGCGACCGGATGCAGGGCCAGGCACCAGTCGAACGCCGAATCCCCGCCGCCGACCACGACCACGTGCTGGCCCTCGTGGGCCGCGAGCGACGGGACGAAATGGACCATCCCGCGGCCCAGCCAGCCGTCTCCGGCGGGTAGCGGACGCGGCGTGAACTCGCCGATGCCCGCGGTGATCAGGACCGCTCCCGCGCGCAGCACGTCGCCGCCGTCGAGGGTCAGTTCCAGGCCGCCTTCGACGCTCTCCAGCTTCTCCGCCTTGCGCCCGAGCAGGTAGTCCGGCTTCCACGGCGCGACCTGGTCCACCAGGCCCTGCACGAGATCCCGGCCGCGGACCGCGGCGAACCCGCCGACGTCGTAGATCATCTTCTCCGGATACATCGCGGTGACCTGGCCGCCCGGTTCGGGCAGCGAATCGACGACGGCCATCGAGAGGCCGCGGAATCCCGCGTAGTAGGCGGCGAAGAGGCCGGTGGGACCGGCTCCGATGACGACGAGGTCGTAATCCATGAGGCTCGCTCCATGCCAGTGGTGGGTGGCGGTGATCGAGAACACAACCGAGCCTACCGGGGTGGGCGACAACACCCGGCCGTAAACCGGAATCGGGGCCAGAATCGAAGGTATGGCTGAACAGGAATACCGGATCGAACACGACACGATGGGTGAGGTCCGCGTCCCGGTCGACGCGCTCTACCGCGCGCAGACGCAGCGTGCCGTCGAGAACTTCCCCATCTCCGGCCGCGGTCTCGAGCGCGCCCAGATCCGCGCGCTGGGCCTGTTGAAGGCCGCCGCCGCCCGCGTGAACGCGCGTCTTGGCGTCCTGGACGCCGACGTCGCCGACGCGATCGCCAAGGCCGCCGACGAGGTCGCCGAGGGCCGCCACGACGAGCATTTCCCGATCGACGTCTTCCAGACCGGTTCGGGCACGTCGTCCAACATGAACGCGAACGAGGTCATCGCGACGCTGGCCACCCGCGCGCTCGGCCGCGACGTGCACCCGAACGACCACGTCAACGCGTCGCAGTCCTCAAACGACACGTTCCCGACGACGATCCACGTCGCCGCCACCGAGGCCGTCCTCACCGACGTCGTCCCGGCGCTGGAGCACCTCGCCGGCGCGATCGAGGCGCGCGCCGAGGAGTGGAACGACGTCGTCAAGTCCGGCCGCACGCACCTGATGGACGCCGTGCCGATCACGCTCGGCCAGGAAGCGGGCGCGTGGGCCGCGCAGGTCCGCTTCGGCATCGAGCGGCTGCAGTCCAGTCTGCCGCGGCTGGGCGAACTGCCGATCGGCGGCACCGCGGTCGGCTCCGGCCTGAACGCGCCGGACGGCTTCGGCGCGGCAGTGTCGGCCGAACTGGCGCAGATCACCGGGTTGCCGCTCACCGAGGCACGCAACCACTTCGAGGCACAGGCGACGCAGGACAGCGTGGTCGAGACCTCCGGGCACCTGCGCACGGTCGCGGTGTCGCTGAACAAGATCGCGAACGACCTGCGTTGGCTGGGTTCCGGCCCGCGCACCGGGCTGGCCGAGCTGGCGCTGCCGGATCTCCAGCCGGGTTCGTCGATCATGCCGGGCAAGGTCAACCCGGTCATCCCGGAGGCGACGCTGCAGGTCGTCGCGCAGGTCGTCGGCAACGACGCGGCGGTCGCGTTCGCCGGTGCGGCGGGCAACTTCCAGCTCAACGTGAACCTGCCGGTCATCGCGCGCAACGTGCTCGAATCGGCGCGGCTGCTCGCGGCCGTCTCGCGGCTGCTGGCGGACAAGGTGTTCGCCGGGGTCACCGCGAACACCGAGCGCGCGCGGCAGTACGCCGAGGGATCGCCGTCGATCGTCACGCCGCTCAACAAGTACATCGGCTACGAGGAGGCGGCCGCGGTCGCGAAACAGGCGCTCAAGGAGCTCAAGACGATCCGCGAGGTCGTGCTGGAGCGCGGGTACGTCCGCGACGGCAAGCTCACCGAAGCGCAGCTCGACGAGGCGCTCGACGTGCTGCGGATGGCGCGCGGCGGCAAGTAGCGCTCAGCCGACTGTAGCGGCTCGTTCGGACAATTCCGGGCGAGCCGCTTCGCGTTTCCACAGTCCACATGCGACTCCAGCAGCAACCAGAGTGACGCCGGCCAAGTCTTTCAGCTCGAACTGCTGCGCGCCGATCAACACCGCGACAGTCAACCCGGACACCGGCATCAGCCCGATCAGCACGCCCGCCCGGTCCGCGCCCAGCTCTACGACGCAGCTGTACCAGAGCACGAAAGCCACCGCGGTCACCACGACGGCCAGCAACAGCAACGCGACCAGCTCACGCGCGTTCGGCCACTGCCAGGCTCCCGCCGGATCGACCACCGTCCCGACCACGGAACCGCTTGCCGCAGCAGTGAAACAACCCCACGTCGAGGTGGCCAACGGCCCGAGCCGGCGCAGCAATCCCACCGCGAGCAGGGTGAACGACGCTTCGCACAGCATCGCCAGCGCGGCCAGCAACAACCCTGGCGCGGAAGCGGATCCGCCACCGGACAGCACCACGATGCCGAGCCCGGCCAGTACCGACCCGACGACCGGAGCGGCGGACGGACGGCGACCGTCGAGCATCGGCGCGAGCAACGCGAGCACGAGCGGGCTGGCTCCGAGAAACGCCGCTACCGCACTGGGTTCCGCGTAGCGCTGGGCCAGCAGCAGACAGGCCTGGAAGCCGATCATCCCGGTCGCGGCGAGGCCGAGCAGGGTCGGCAGATCGCCGAGTTTCGGCCGCGGCAACGGGCTGCGCGTGACCTTCGCCCAGCCGAGCAGCAGAAGGCCGCCGAGCGCGTACCGCAACGCCTGCCCGGTGATCACCGGATATCCGTCCAGCATGCCGGTGACCGGCACGGATCCGCCGACCAGCACCGCGCCGGCCACCCCTGAAAGCACCATCGACCGTTTCACGCAGCTCAGTCTTCAGCCGCGAGTGGTCTATTCAGAAGGACCATTCGATGCTCGACTAACTGGACCACTTGGCCGTACTGTCGGGCTGTGGAAACCATCCGCGAGTTGCTGCTGCCCGCCGCCACCGGAGGACGCCGGGGTCGCGCCGTCGAGGCCGCGTTGCGCGACGCGATCCGCACTGGACGGCTGGCTGCCGGCACCCGGCTGCCGTCGAGCCGCGATCTCGCGCGCCAACTCGGGGTCGCGCGCGGCACGGTGACCGCGTTGTACGAGCAACTCACCGCCGAGGGCTATCTGCTGAGCAAACACGGCTCGGGCACTCGGGTCGCGCCGATCGACGATCCCGCGCCAACACCTCGTGTGAGTACTACGAAATCGCCGACCTGGGAGTTCGACCTGCGTCCCGGACTGCCCGCGCTGTCGGCCTTCCCGCGGGCCGAATGGCTTGCCGCCGAACGAGAAGCCCTGAACGCGACGCCCGATCTCGGACTCGGCTACCCCGATCCGACCGGGCATCCGGCGTTGCGCGCGGAACTGGCCGCCTACCTCGGGCGAGTCCGGGCGTTACCGACGAACCCGGACGACATCGTGATCACCAGCGGAGCCGCGGAAGCGTTGTCGCTGCTGGCCGACGCGTTGCCGGACCAGCGCATCGCCGTCGAAGACCCGAGCCACCACGGCCAAGCGATCCTGCTGCGCGACCATGGACTTCGGCCCGTCGGGATTCCAGTCGACGACAAGGGCATCGACGTCGAGGCACTGTCCACTTCAGACTGTTCAGTCGTGCTCGTGACCGCCGCGCACCAGTTCCCGCTCGGCGTCGCGCTGCATCCGGAACGCCGTCGGCAACTGCTGTCCTGGGCGGCGGAAACCGGCGGGCTCATCCTGGAAGACGACTACGACGCCGAGCACCGCTACGACCGCCCCGCACTGGGCGCGATGCACGCGCTCGCTCCGGATCATGTCGCCTACATCGGCAGCGTCAGCAAAGTTCTCGCGCCGGCGTTGCGGATCGGCTGGCTCATCCCGCCGCGACGCCTGCGCGACGCCGTGGCCAGGGTCAAGGAAATGCACGACCTCGGCTGCCCGCCGCTCCCGCAAGCCGCGCTCGCGCATCTGATCGCCACCGGCGGTTACGACCGGCATCTGCGCCGTACCCGACGCCTGTACCGCGCTCGTCGTGACGCGCTTATCGAAGCCATAACGCAGCGCCTTCCGCAGTGGCAGCCGGTCGGGATCGCCGCCGGACTGCACCTGGTCGTCCGGCTCCCGGACGGCACCGATGACGTACAGCTTCAGGAAAACCTCGCCGCGGCAGGCGTGCACGCCCCCGCCTTGTCGACTTATTCCCATACCGCGGCGGGATATCCGGGTCTCGTGCTCGGGTACGCCGCGCTCCCGCCGGACCGGCTGCGCGCCGCCGTGGAGCGGATCGCGTCGGCCGGTTGAACCGCCGGTGAACACCTGGTGCACCGGGGAGGGGTCCCGCGGCCGACGCTTAGTGTGGACAGTCTCGGGAGCGGGCAAGGGGGGTGACCGTGAGCTTCGGAGATGTCCTGCGAGCGCTCGCCGAAGTGCTCACGTCCGATCGCGGCATCGTGCCGATCGCGGTCGTCGCCGGTGCGACGATCCTCGCCCCGATCGTCGACCGCTACGTGATCCGCCGCAGGCGCGTCATCTACCGGGAACTGTACAACTCCAAGATCGGCCTCGACCCGGTCCCGCTCAGCGACCACGACAACGGTGCGGTGCAAGCGGATCCGGAACTCGAGCGCACGGTGCAACTGCTGAAACCGCTCAGCGTGGTCGTGATCCGCATCCGCAACACCGGCAGCTTCGACATCGGCCGGGACGACTGGGAACACCCGCTGCAGTTCACCTTCGGCAGGCGGGTGGTCTGGGACGCGCGCGTGTCCGGCGCCAAGGACGGCCTGCGCGATGTGGTCCGAGACGGGCTTGAGTTCTTTACCCACGACCGGCCCGCGCCCGGACCCGAAACCGTGCCGCTGTCCGGTGTGCGGGCATTGCTGTCGCAGCGGCTGTCCGGCTTCTTCCGGGTGCCCGAGTCCCCTGCCCCGGCCGCGCAGACAACGCAATGGCACGGCGTCCGGCTCGCACGTCTTTCGTTGAAGCGACGGGAAAAGTTCAAGCTCGTCGTGGTGTTGCGCGAGCCGGACGACTGGCTGGGCGGGCCGCTGACCAAAGACCTGACCGTCACCGGACGGCTCAGCGGCGGCCGGATCAAGGACGAACGCAAACAGCGCTGGCTGTCGTGGCCGGTGGTGACCGTGGCGATCGGAGTGCTGCTGACGGGCGCGTTGCTGAGCATGCTCCTCGTCGCCGCGTCGCGCGGGCCCGCGGCGGGCTGCGGCAGCGGATCCCTTGCGGTGCACGGATCCAGTGCGTTCGCACCGATCATGAAGGGCATCGCGACGGAGTACCAGGGACAGTGTCCCGGCTCGACGATCGCGACCCAGGCGGTCGGGAGCGTGTCCGCAATGCGCGAGCTGGGACCATTGCCCGCGGAACAAAAGGACAGCTTGGCCGTGCTGTCCGACGGCAAGGCCGCCGATGCCGGACCGGATCTGGTCACGCAGCCGGTCGCGGTGCTCGTGTACAGCTTGGTACTGAACAAATCCGTCGGCCTTGACCACCTGAGCGGCGAGCAGGTCCGCGGCGTCTTAAGCGGGAAGTACACCAACTGGTCGCAACTGCGCGAGGGCCCGTCGATTCCGATCCGGGTCGTCGGCCGCGGGCAGGAATCGGGCACGCGCAAGACTTTCGAGGAGAAAGTGCTGGGCACGGCCGAGCCGGGACTGTCGTCGGACGACTGCCGGACGCCGACCCGCGACCCGCACGCCGCGGTGGTGCGCTGCGAACGCGGCACGACCGACGACCTGCTGCGCGCCGTCGGCGACACTCCCGGCGCGATCGGTTACGCGGACGTCCCGGCGGCCAAGATCGCCGCGGCCGGAGGGCGGGTCGCCATGGCGAAACTCGACGACCGCTACCCCGACGTGACCAGCATCGACGCCGGTTATCGCTTCTGGACGGTGGAGTACCTCTACACCAAAGGCGTGCCGGAGAACGATTCGCTGCTGAAGCAGTTCATCGACTATCTGCGCAGCAGCACGGCGCGGGCGGAACTGCAGGACGCAGGGTACACGCCGTGCGTGACAAAACAGGGGCTGCTGGACCAGTACTGCACTCGACCGGATGCCTGACCAGCTCTTTTTCACCCGGTCGAGGCCGGGGCGGGAGTTTTTGTCGGTGGCGGGGGCGATGATGGCCGGGTGTTGTTCACCGACCTCGTCACCGCCTCCGCCGAACTGGCGGCCACGCGGTCACGGAAAACGAAGATCGCCGTGCTGGCCAGTGTGCTGCGCACGGCCGAACCCGGCGAACTGCCCGCGGTGATCGCGTATCTCACCGGGCAGACGGCGCAGGACCGGCTCGGAGCCGGCTGGCGCACGCTCGCCGAACTCGCCGTCGAACCGGCGGCCGCGCCCGCCGTCTCCGTGGCGGAGGTCGACGTCGCGCTCACCGAGGTCGCGGCCGCGGCGGGCGCGGGTTCGGTGAAGCGACGGGCGGAGGTGCTCACCGCGTTGTTCTCCCGGCTGACGCGGGCCGAGCAGGAGTTCGTGTTCCGGCTCGTCACCGGGGAGCTGCGGCAGGGCGCGCTGGAAGGCGTGATGGTCGACGCGGTCGCGGCGGCGGCCGAGGTGGGAGTCGACCAGGTGCGGCGCGCGTTCATGTTGTCCGGACGGCTGCCGGTCACCGGGCAGGCGGCACTGACCGGGGGCGCGGCGGCGCTCGCGGAATTCGGGCTGGAGCTGGGCCGGCCAGTCCGGCCGATGCTCGCGTCGCCGGCGGAATCGCTGGAAGAAGCCGTGGCGGAGCACGGGAACGCGATCGTCGAGTACAAAATGGACGGTGCGCGGATCCAGGTGCACCGCCAGGGTGCGGAAGTGCACGTGTACACGCGCACGCTGCGGGAAATCACCGGCAGCGTAGGCGAATTGGTCGAGCTGGTGCGGGCGCTGCCGTGCGAATCGGTGGTGCTGGACGGCGAAACCCTCGCGCTCACCGACGACGGGCGGCCGCGGCCGTTCCAGGAAACGATGAGCCGGTTCGGCAGCACGCGGGACGAACAGGTGCGGGCGTTGCTGCTGCGGCCGTACTTCTTCGACTGCCTGCACCTGGACGGGGTCGATCTGCTCGACGCGCCGCTGTCCGAACGCAACGAGGCGCTGCGCCGGGTGGCGGGCGAGCACGTGATCCCCGGCTCGGTCCGGCCGGAAGCACCGGCCGCGGTGCTCGAGGCGGCGATGGACGCCGGGCACGAGGGCGTGATGGTGAAGGACCTCGATTCGCTCTACGCCGCCGGGCGGCGCGGGCGTGCGTGGCTGAAGGTGAAACCAGTGCACACCATCGATCTGGTGGTGCTGGCGGTGGAATGGGGACACGGGCGGCGCACCGGGAAACTGTCGAACCTGCACCTCGGCGCGCGCGATCCGGACGGCGGGCCGCCGATCATGGTGGGCAAGACGTTCAAGGGCCTCACCGACGAGCTGCTGGCCTGGCAGACCGAGCGGTTCCAGGAGATCGAGACGCACCGCGACCAGTGGACCGTCCACGTGCGACCGGAGACGGTGGTCGAGATCGAACTGGACGGGGCGCAGGTCAGCACCCGGTATCCGGGCGGGCTGGCGCTCCGGTTCGCGCGGGTGGTGCGGTATCGGCCGGACAAGGAACCCGGCGAGGCGGACACCATAGACACCGTCCGGGGGTTGCTGCGCGGCAGCCGTCCGGCGGAGGAATCCGGACAGGCCGAGCGAGCCGGGGTTGCGGGAGGGACTGGATCCTCGGGGCAGCCCGGTTCGGAGGAGCAGCCGGATTCCGGCGGGCAACCCAGTTCCGAGGAGCGACCCGGTTCCTCAGGGCACCCCGGCTCCGACGAGCGCCCCGGCTCCCAGAAACAACCCGGCTCCGGCGGGCAACCCGGCTCCCAGACGCAACCTGATTCCGCCGAGCAACCCGGCCGGGAAGATCGGCCCGGTTCCGAGGAGTCCTCCGGATGATCGCCCCGCACGCCCTCCGGATGAGCGGGCACATTACGGACATCGGGCAGTTTTCCCCGCCGTACTCGGGAAAACGCCCGACGAAAGTTGATGTCGCACCCGTGGCCGCGTGCCCGAGAGTGGGAGCACTGGCCTGTGTCGATGGGAGAAAAGCATGACGTTCCGGGTGAAATCAGCCGTCCGGGGATTCGGGCGGCCGATGACCCTGCTGGCGGGCGTGGCGCTCGCCGCCGCCGTGGTGGCGGCACCGGCCAGTGCCGCGCCGGTGCCGCCGCAGCCGTCCCGGCATCACTTCTCGGCCGCCGCGCAGTCGTTCGTCGGCGCGACGACCGTGTCCGAGCGAGTCGCGCGGCTCAACGCGGCGATGGCCAAGCTGCCGAAGGAAAGCGGCGCGTACAACGCCACGAAGCTGTGGAACCAGGGCATCACCGGCGCCGGGTCCACCGTGGCCACGCTGGTGTCGTTCGGCGACGACAAGGTCAAGCAAGTCCTGGACGAGTATTCGCGGCAGCACGGTCTGCCGCCGGCGAACGTCGAGGTGCTGCAGCCGTCCGGCGCGGTGCCCGCGTGCACCGATCCCGGGGTGGACACCGCCGCCTGCCAGTCGTGGGGCGGGGAAACCGACCTCGACGTCACGATGATGCACGCGATGGCCCCGGCCGCGAAGATCGTCGTCGCGGCCACTCCGGTCGCCGAGACGCAGGGCTTCGCCGGGCTGCCGGAAATGATGCACGCGGTCGACTACATGACCGAGCACCGCATCGCCGACGTGGTCTCGATGAGCTTCGGCACCACCGAGGAGAACTTCCCGTCGTTCGAGTCGATCAAGACCCTCGACCCGGCGCTGGAGCGGGCGAGCAAGGCCGGCGTCACGCTGGTGGCGTCGTCCGGCGACGACGGCCCGACCGGGGCGTACCTGCAAGGCCCCGGCCGGTACCCGTACCGCGTGGCGAGCTGGCCCGCCAGCGACCCGAACGTCACCACGCTCGGCGGCACCCAGCTGCACCTGGACGCGAACGGCGTCCGCACCCAGCCCGACGACCTGGTCAACGCGGCGGACAACGGGTTCAGCGAGGGGGCGGGCCTGTCGAAGGCGTACGCGCGGCCGTCCTGGCAGAACCACGTCAAGCAGATCACCGGCAGCACGATGCGGTCGTACCCGGACATCAGCATGGAAGGCGTCCAGGGCACGTCGCAGTCGGCGCCGCTGTTCGCGGGCGTGCTGGCGTTGGCGGTGCAGGCCAACCACGGGCGGCTGGGCCAGATCAACCCGGCCCTGTACTCGAAGCTGGGTCCGAAGGGCACCGCGGCCGGGATCGTCGACGTCACCAAGGGCGACAACAGCCAGTGGGACGTCGAAGGCTTCAAGGCCGGTCCGGGCTACGACATCGCGAGCGGCTGGGGCACGATCGACGCGTCGGTCTTCGTGCCTGCCCTGGTGAAGGCGGTGCGGTGATGCGGTAGTCCCCAGCCTCCGCCGCAAGCGGGCGTCCGGGGCAAGTTCACCCGGCCCGACGCGACCGACCCTGGTCGTGTCGGGCCGGGCGGAGCAGGCCGGGACCGTAGTGTCAGCGGCATGTCCTCGAAAGCGTTGGCCCGGCTGTGGTTCGGGGTGACCGCGGTCGTCGTGCTGGCCGCGCTCGTGATCCAGATCGTCGCGCTGGTGCCGGCGCAAGGGCGGTACGCCAGCTTCGGCGGGCGGGTGGCGAACCTGTTCACCTACTTCACGATCATCTCGAACCTTCTCGTCCTCGTGACCAGCTCGGCTTTCGCTCGCGGACGCGGCACCTCGCCGCTGATGCGCGTGCTCTGGCTCGACGCGCTGGTCGGGATCGTGGTCACCGGCGTGGTCTACCAGGTCGCGCTCGCCGGACTGTACGAACTGCACGGGCTCAGCCTCGCCGCGGACATCCTGCTGCACCGCGTCACGCCGGTGCTGTGCGTGCTTGGCTGGCTGATCTTCGCCCCGCGCGTGCTCGAATGGCGCACCGTCTGGTGGTCGCTCGTCTATCCCCTGGCGTGGCTGGTTTTCACCCTCGTCCGCGGGGCGATCGACGGCTACTACCCGTACCCGTTCGTCAACGCCGACGACCTCGGCTACGGGCAGGTCGCGCTGAACTGCGTGCTCATCGGCGTCTTCTTCATCGTGCTCGCCAGCGGAGCCAGGCTCGTCGACCGGCGGCTCACGCGCGTACCCGCCGAAACGCGTTCAGCGGATCGCTGAGCCCGGCCTGGGCCAACGCCCGCCAGGCACCGCGCTTGAGGTCCACCGGTTTGCCCGCGGCGACGCGGTGCATCTGCTGGGTGTGCCACTGAATTTCGACCAGGCTGTCCGCGAGGCGGATTCCCGTGCGCGGGCACCGTCGTTCGGCTCGCACGTCCTCGCCCGCGAGCAGCCGTCCCGGCAGGCCGGGGTCGACAATGAACGGACGGCCGATCCCGATCATGTCCAGCGCACCGGATTCCAGCGCCTCCGCCATCCCGGCCGCCGTGGCGAACCCGCCGGTGACCATCAGCGCGACGTCGCTGATCTGCCGGGCTTTCGCCGCGTAGTCCAGGAAATACGCTTCCCGCCGCTGCGTGCTCGCCCGGCCGGCCCCCATCATCACGGCCCGCTCGTACGTGCCGCCGGAAATCTCCAGCAGGTCGATCCCGGCCTCGCCCAGCGCGCGGACCACCTGCAGCGACTCGTCCTCGTCGAAGCCGCCGCGCTGGAAGTCAGCGCTGTTGAGCTTCACCGAAACCGGCACGCGGTCGCCCACCGCGCCCCGCACCGCGCGCACCACCTCAAGCAGGAACCGGCTGCGGTCGCGCCCCCACTCGTCGTCGCGACGATTCACCAGCGGCGACAGGAACTGCGAAATCAGGTAGCCGTGCGCGCCATGAATCTGGATCCCGGCGAACCCGCCCTCGACAAACGCCCGCGCCGACAACGCGAACCTCTCCACCACCGCTTCGATCTCGTCGCCAGTCAACGCCCGCGGCGCGGCGAACGCAGTCCGCACCCCTCGGTCGCCAAACGGCACCGCCGACGGAGCGACCGGCTGCCGGGACAGGTACCGAGGACTCTGCCGACCGGGATGGTTGAGCTGCACCCACAACTGCGCGTCGGTGCCGTCCACGGACTGCGCCCACGACCGATACGCCGCCGGATCCGGCACGGCCGGCACCGCGACGTTGCGCGGTTCGCCGAGCGCGGTGGGATCGACCATCACGTTGCCGGTCACCAGCAGGCCAGCGCCCCCGTGCGCCCAGGTCCGGTACAGCCTCGCGAGTTCGCCGGACGGTGCGTTGCGGCGGTCGCCGAGCTGCTCGCTCAGCGCCGACTTCGCGATCCGATGCGGCAGCACGGCCCCGCAGGCGAGTTTGAGCGGTTCGGCGAGCAGAGCCCGGGGGTCGGTCATGAGCAGTCCCGTCGTCGCGGATAACTTACCGCGAGTAAGAATACTCGAAAGTAGGTACCGGCGGTATGCCTCGCGGGCCACTAGGGTCTGCGGCATGACGGCCATAGTGCAGAACCTGGTCACGTCGGGCGTGTTCGAGCTCGACGGCGGCAGCTGGAACGTGGACAACAATGTCTGGATCGTCGGCGACGGGTCCGAGGTGATCGTGATCGACGCCGCCCACGACGCGGACGCCATCGCGGACGTCGTCGGAGACCGCACGGTCCGCGCGATCGTCTGCACCCACGCACACAACGACCACGTCAACGCCGCCCCCGCACTGGCCGAGCGCACCGGCGCGCCGATCCTGCTGCACCCGGCCGACCGCGTCGTGTGGGACCTGACCCACCCGGACCGCGCCCCCGACGGCGACCTGGCCGACGGACAGGTCATCACCGTCGCCGGCACCGACCTGACCGTGCTGCACACCCCCGGCCACGCCCCCGGCGCGGTCTGCCTGCACAGCCCTGACCTGGAAGTCCTCTTCACCGGAGACACCCTGTTCCACGGCGGCCCCGGCGCCACCGGCCGGTCGTACTCCGACTACCCGACCATCGTGAAATCCATCCGCGACCGCCTCTTCCCTCTCCCCGACGCGACGATCGTCCGCACCGGCCACGGCGAAGCGACGACCGTCGGGAAGGAAAAGGCCGCGTCGGCCGACTGGCCCGCCGCCTGATCCGCTCCGAGTCTCGCCGGGCGGGTCAGCACGCGTTGCCGAGCCGCCCGGCGAGTTCTGAATCGGCCGCCGGTCCGCAAACGCTTGCGGCCAGTTAGACCAGCCAATTCGACACCCGCCTGCCGCATCGACACGCGTCGCCAGACCTGCTCGCATCATCACGACAGGCCGCGCCGCCACACATCGACCGCGATTCACGAGCGGCTGGAGCCTGAGCCGCAACATCAGATCGCCCGCGAGCCGCACCCGAGGCCCGCCAGGCCTCGCCCCAAGCCGCACCGCCGGATCTGGCTGCTTCGCGTGGGGGTCGCGACTGGCTCGCCGCCGAGCAACAGCACGCTTTCCGCTACTTCGATCGCGACGCCGACCGCCCGCCGCCAAGAGTTCGCCCGACCAGCGAACCACCCTCTCTGCAGCCATCCCGAACCGCCGCGCGCCCGAGCGACGCGACGAAGCCGCCTACCGAGCCAGCCGAGGAACCTCCGGAACAACGCGAACCCGCTCCCGAGCCTCGCCCGCAAGCGCTTGCGCCCACCGCTGCAACCCGGCCACATCCACCCCGTACGGCGGCTCCTCCCGGAACGGCGCGATGTTCTCCGCACCTCGCTCCAGCAGCGCCACCGCGCCGTTCCCATTCCCGCGCAACGCGTGCGTCAGCCCCACCGCCAGCTGCGCCAGGCCGCGCCACAGCTCGCGCTCCGGCCCGTCCGTCGCCTTCCAGGCGTCCTCGAACACCTCGTGCGCGTGGAACGGGCGACCGGCGTCCAGCAGGTGCTGGGCCTCCGCCAGGGTCTCCGCCGGGGTCCGCTGCACGCCTTCGGGCTGGCGCGGCACACCGTCGGATCCATACGGCAGCGGGCGGCCTAGACCATCACGCGGGCGGGCGTTGCGCGCCCGTCCCTGGTCGTCGCGATCACGGCTGTCCACCCGGCCATTGTTCCACGCGCCACGCCGGGTTAGCGTCTCGCGCGCAAGCCACGTAGCCTGGTGACTCGTGCGCTTTCTGGATGGGCACGTGCCCGCTCACGACCTGACCTACGACGACGTGTTCCTGCTGCCGAACCGTTCGGACGTGGAATCCCGCTTCGGCGTCGATTTGTCCACTGTGGACGGCACCGGTGCGACAATCCCCTTGGTGGTGGCCAACATGACGGCCGTCGCCGGGCGGCGGATGGCCGAGACGGTCGCTCGCCGCGGCGGGCTCGTCGTGCTTCCGCAGGACGTCGACACCGAGGCAGTGGCCGAAATCGTCTCCTGGGTGAAGTCCCGCCACGCCGTCTGGGACACGCCGCTGGTCCTCACCGGCGGCGACGCGGTGGCCGACGCCCTCAACCTCGTGCACAAACGAGCACACGGCGCGGTCGTCGTTGTCGACGGTGACGGCAAGCCGGTCGGCGTCGTCGACGAGGCTGCCTGCGCCGGTGTCGACCGTTTCGCGCGGCTGGCCGACGTCGCCGAACCCGCCGTCGTCTCGGTGCCGCTGGACACGCCGCCGCGCGAGGTTTTCGAGCTTCTGCACAGCCACGGCGGACGGCTCGCCCTCGGCCTCGACGCCGACGGTCGCCTCGCCGGCGTCCTCACCGCGGTGGGCGCGCTGCGCTCGGAGATCTACACGCCGGCTGCCGACGCTCAGGGCAAGCTGCGCGTCGCCGCCGCGGTCGGCGTGAACGGCGACGTCGCGGCCAAGGCCGAAGCGGTGCTGGCCGCGGGCGTCGACACGCTGGTCGTCGACACCGCGCACGGACACCAGGAAAAGATGATCGCCGCGCTCAAGGCGGTCCGTTCGGTGTCGCCGAAGGTGCCGATCGTGGCGGGGAACGTCGTGACCGCCGAGGGCACCCGCGACCTCATCCACGCGGGCGCGGACGTCATCAAGGTCGGCGTCGGCCCCGGCGCGATGTGCACCACGCGAATGATGACCGGCGTCGGCCGCCCGCAGTTCTCCGCCGTCGCGGAATGCTCGGCCGCCGCCCGTGAACTGGGCAAACACGTCTGGGCGGACGGCGGCGTGCGGCACCCGCGCGACGTCGCGCTGGCACTGGCCGCGGGCGCGTCGGCGGCGATGGTCGGCTCCTGGTTCGCCGGCACCCACGAATCGCCCGGCGACCTGCGGTACGACGAGCAGGGCCGCCCGTACAAGGAGTCGTTCGGGATGGCGTCGAAGCGCGCCGTCGGGGCCCGCACGCGCACGGACAACGTCTTCGACCGCGCTCGCAAGGCGCTGTTCGAGGAGGGCATCTCCACGTCGCGGATGGCGCTGGACCCGACCCGCCCCGGCGTCGAGGACCTGATCGACTCGATCTGCTCCGGCGTCCGCTCGTCCTGCACCTACGCGGGCGCGCGCACGCTTGAGGAGTTCCACGAGCGTGCGCTGCTGGGCGTGCAGTCCGCGGCCGGTTTCGCCGAGGGACGCCCGCTGCCTTCCGGCTGGTAACCCCGCAGCAAGTCCGTGAAGGACTCCTTGAGGGAATCAGATTCCCTCAAGGAGTCCTTCACGGAACTAGATCAGCCGTGGTCCTCCAGCATCTCGGTCACCAGCGCCGCGATCGGCGAGCGCTCCGACCGGGTCAGGGTCACGTGCGCGAACAGCGGGTGCCCCTTCAGCTTCTCGATCACCGCCGAGACGCCGTCGTGCCGTCCGACCCGCAGGTTGTCGCGCTGGGCCACGTCGTGCGTGAGCACCACCCGCGAGGCCGAGCCGAGCCGGGAAAGCACGGTCAGCAGCACGTTGCGTTCCAGCGATTGCGCCTCGTCCACGATCACGAAGGTGTCGTGCAGCGAGCGGCCCCGGATGTGCGTCAGCGGCAGCACTTCGAGCATGCCGCGGTCGAATACCTCGTCCAGCACGTCCTGGCTGACCAACGCGCCGAGCGTGTCGAACACCGCCTGCGCCCAGGGCTGCATCTTCTCGCTCTCGGACCCGGGCAGGTAGCCGAGATCCTGGCCGCCGACCGCGTAGACCGGACGGAACACCACGACCTTGCGGTGCTGCTGGCGTTCCATCACCGCCTCCAGGCCCGCGCACAGCGCCAGCGCCGATTTGCCGGTGCCCGCGCGCCCGCCGAGCGAGACGATGCCGACGTCGGAGTCCAGCAGCAGGTCGAGCGCCACGCGCTGCTCGGCCGAGCGGCCGTGCAGGCCGAACGCCTCGCGATCGCCGCGCACCAGCCGCACCCGCTTGTCCGCCGTGACCCGGCCGAGCGCGCTGGAGCTGCCCGCGAGCAGCCGCAGCCCGGTGTGACAGGGCAGTTCGCCCACCTCGCCGAGCCCGAACTCCGCCGGATCCGCCGAACCGCCCGAGAAGAGCGCGTCGATCAGCTCCTGGGGAGCGTCCACGTCCGCCATACCCGTCCAGCCCGACGGCGTGACCTCCTGCGCCCGGTACTCGTCCGCGGTGAGCCCGACGGCGCCCGCCTTGACCCGCAGCGGGATGTCCTTCGTCACCAGGACGACCTGCGGTTGCTCCGTCGCGAGGTTGAGCGCGCACGCGAGGATGCGGTGGTCGTTCGAGTCGGTGCGGAAGCCCACCGGGAGGACGGACGGATCGGTGTGGTTCAGCTCCACCTGCAGGGTGCCGCCCTGGTCGCCGATCGGGATCGGGGCGTCGAGCCTGCCGTGCTTGAGCCGGAGATCGTCCAGCAGCCGGAGGGATTCCCTGGCGAACCAGCCCAGTTCGGAGTGGTGGCGCTTGGCCTCCAGTTCGCTGATGACGACCAGCGGGAGCACCACCGCGTGTTCGGCGAACCGGGTGACCGCCCACGGGTCAGAGAGCAGCACCGACGTGTCGAGCACATAAGTGATGCGTGGGGATTCGGGCGAGATCGAGGCTTTCTCCGGCGCCGGGGCACCGGTCGAAGAACGGCCTGAGGCCTTGCGGGGTGAACGCTGCGCAGTCACGACGGCATCTCCCTCGAGGGCGTGTGCACCCCACGCCCGCACTCGCTGGGCCGGGCACCTCCCTGGCTGGGTCCGCACTCCCTGACGCTGGCTGCGTCAGGCGGCACGGCCACGAGGGCCGGGTGCCGGCCCCCTCGTGCATCTCGTGGGCGGCTGAGCCGCCCCCTCGATCAACGCCACGACCAGGGCCTCCCGCGAGAACCCGCACGGAACGCGAGCCCTCTATCCCGGAAGGTACCTACGTCCGCCCCGTCGTGCAGGCAGCCACACAGGTGATTCGCCGATTCGTCATCCCACCGTCGGTCGCCCGCAACAGAGTGTCCACAGTGCTCACTCAGCGTCACTGGGTCCAGCGATCGGGGGGTCGCGCAAATGGATGATCATGGAAAATTAATCACCGAGTGCAGGCAATTCCCAGGTAAAGGGCCTTGTACCACGCGCAAGACCGGAATGCATTTCGCGTCCTGGACACTGAACCGGTCCGAGTGAACTGGGCCTTCAAGCGCTCACACAATGGGCGTACGCACCATTCGCTAGAGGCCATTCGGGGGTAATTTCCTTACTGCGGGACACACCACCGGAACACTCCGGTGCCCCGAATCCCAGTATCTCTACCTAGGAGTGTGCGAAGTGCTGAAGAAGGCTGGAATTGTCGCCGGTGCCGCCGCGGGTCTGATGATGATCGGCGGGACGGCGTTCGCCTCCCCGGCCGCGACCCAGGGCGCTCCGGACCCGACGTTCGGCGACGCCTACGCCACCTTCATCGAGGGCGGCGGCGCGCTCGGCTACGGTGCCGCTTCGCTGGTCGCCGGCGCCTACACCGGCGTCGCGCTGACCCCGGCGCTGGTGGCCCACTCGATGGAGCACCACCACGGCTGAGCCGTCTTGACGCGAAGGCCCCGGAGCCCGGCTCCGGGGCCTTCGCGGCGTTCGCGGCCCGGGTTGACCGGCCCGGCTGGGTGGGTCCGCCGGGCCGGTTCGCCGCTCAGACTCCGAACCGGCGATGCCGCCAGGCGTAGTCGCGCATCGCGCGGAGAAAATCGACGCGCCGGAATGCCGGCCAGTAAGCCTCGGTGAACCAGAATTCCGAATGCGCGGACTGCCAGAGCAGAAATCCGGAAAGCCGCTGTTCACCGGACGTTCGGATAATCAGCTCCGGATCCGGCTGGCCGGAGGTGTACAGATGTTCCGAGATGTGGTCGACGTCGAGGATTTTCGCGAGTTCTCGAATCGAAGTGCCCTCGTCGGCGTGCTGCAGGAGAAGTTTTCGGACGGCGTCGGCGATCTCCTGCCGTCCGCCGTAGCCGACCGCGATGTTCACCTCCATGCCCGAGTGGTTCTCGGTCCGCGCCGCGGCGGCGGTGAGCTTCTGCGCCACCTCGAGCGGCAGCAGGTCGAGTGCGCCGACGATGCGCAGCCGCCACGGCGCCTCGGCCCCGGCGAGTTCGTCGGTGACGTCGGTGATGATTTTCAGCAGCGGCGTGAGCTCGTCCGGATCGCGGTTGAGGTTGTCGGTGGACAGCAGCCACATCGTCACGACCTCGACCTCGGCCTCTTGGCACCAGCTGAGGAAGTCGGCGATCTTCTTTGCCCCGGCGCGATGCCCGTCGGCCACATCGGCGAACCCGGCCTCGCGGGCCCAGCGGCGATTGCCGTCGAGCATGATCGCGATATGCCGAGGATGACGGCCTGCCGACTGCTGGATCAGTCGGCGGCTGTAGACGCTGTATACGACGTCGGACATGAAGGACCGGAGGCTCACGTCGCCCGAGCGTACGCACCCTTGGAGTAAGGGTGTGACGCGCCACGGGGGCTGGCGAAAAACCTACGGTCCCGTAGCCTTGGCTCGGTGAGCGTGACGATCGAGCCCCCACCCGTCCCCGAGGACACTCGCCCCCGGCTGCGCGGCCATATCCATTTCTGGTCGTTCTTCGGCGCGGTCGCCGGCGCCGCCACGCTGATCAGCCTCGCCGCCTCGACGGTTTCCGGGGTGGCCGCGCTGGCGACGTCCGTGTACGGCCTCACCGTGCTGGGCGTTTTCGGCGTGAGCGCGCTGTATCACCGCAGGCTGTGGAGCCCGCGCGCGTACAAGTGGATGAAGCGCGCCGACCATTCGATGATCTTCCTCTTCATCGCCGGCACGTACACCCCGTTCACCCTGCTGGCCATGTCGAAGCCGACCGGATACATCGTCCTGGCCATCGTCTGGGGCGGCGCGGTCCTCGGCGTGGCGATGAAGATGCTGTGGCCGCACGCGCCGCGCTGGCTCGGGGTGCCGATCTACATCGCCCTCGGGTGGGTCGCGGTGTTCGTCCTGCCGGAACTGCTGAGCCATGCCGGGGTCGCGGCTTTGGTGCTGCTTTGCGTGGGCGGCCTGTTTTATACCGTGGGGGCGGTTTTTTACGCGGTGAAGTGGCCTAATCACTGGCCGGAGACGTTTGGGTACCACGAGTTTTTCCACGCTTGCACGGTGTTGGCGGCGGTGTCGCATTACATCGCGATCTGGTTGGCGATGTACTCCTAGCTGAATCTGACCTCTCAGGCCGCCTCCGAGCCGTCACGCTTCGCGGAGGCGGCCTGAGTCGTTTCCGAAGCGGCGACGGGGCCCGCTTCCCCGGAAAGAGGTCGTGGCGCTCAGAGCAGATCGAGCGCTGTCACGATCTCCTGGACCTCAGTGCGAGTGGCGTAGTTGGGGTGCACATCGATCCACCGGATCGTGCCCTCGGCGTCGACCAGGACGACCGTCGGCATCGGTACGCCATGGCTGCCGTCGGCATTGGCCGCGGTGAGGTCGAGGCCGAGAGCTGCCTGCGCGGCGCGGGCGCTTTCGGTGGGGGCGGTGAGCACGCCGAGCGCGGCGGCGATCTGGTTGCCGGGATCGGAGAGCACGGTGAAGGTCAGCTCATTCTTCTCCGCCATGGACAGCGAACCGTCTGGCTTCTGCGGGCTGATCGCGATCAGTTCGACGCCCCGTTCGGCGAGCACGGGCACGAGCTGCTCCTGGTAGGAGCGCAGCGCCACGTTGCAGTACGGGCACCACGCGCCTCGGTAGGTCACGACCACAGCGGGCCTGCCGTGCCGGGCGGATTCGAGCGTCGCCTGGTTGCCGTGAGCGTCGAGCAGCTCTCCGTCGGGCATCGCCGCACCTGCGGCGAGCACGCCCTCGGGCAAGCCGGCGGCGTCCAGTTCCGCCTGCTCGCCGCCAAAAGCCGCCAGGGCCTCGGCCGGCAGTTGACCCGCCATACCCTGCTGCATGGCGGATACCTGCTCGGCAATGGTGCTGTTGGTGGTGGTCACGTCAAGCCTTTCGGACACGGGAGGTGCTTCACGGGCAGGGGCCAAACCTCAAACTGGATTACTCTATCCAGTAGTACCGACGGTAAACTGGATAGTCAAATCCAGTTTTGGCTCACTTCCGTATCCTGCAGGGGTGAGCGAGACCGTGACCCCGGCTGCCGAGGGCGCCGGCGCGACGAAACGGACGACCCGCGGGCTCGTTACGCGTGAGCGGATCGTCGCCGCCGCCGCACAGCTGATGTTCGAACGCGGCGTCGCCGGCACCAGCACTCCCGACGTCCGGGACGCGGCTGGGGTCAGCTCGTCGCAGATCTACCACTACTTCGCGGACAAGAGCGCTCTCACCCGCGCGGTGATCGAGTTCCAGACGGCCCGCATCCTGACCGGACAGCGAGTGCTCCTCTCCCGCCTGGACAGCTTCGCGGCGCTGCGCGACTGGCGAGACGCGATCGTGCAGATCGAACACGACCTCGACTGCCGCGGCGGCTGCCCGCTCGGGAGCTTGACCAGCGAACTCGCTGAACACGACCCTGCCGCGCGCACCGCATTGGCGGAGGGCTTCACGCTGTGGACCGATGCGATCCGCGACGGCCTGCAGGACATGCTCGACCGGGGTGTGCTGCGCGACGACGCCGACCCGCACCGCCTGTCGTTGGCGACGATGGCCGCACTGCAGGGCGGCTTGCTCCTCGCGCAGGCGCAGCGCAGCACTGCGGCGCTGGAAGCCGGGCTGGACGCGATGATCGAACGCATCGCGTTCCACGCTGTCGCTCTCTGACGAGAGAGGCAAGCACTGCGATTAACGTCGCGAGGTCCTGGCGAGTCCACCGGTGCCGACGGTCCACCGCTGACTTCCGTGCCAAGCTGATCGAGCAATGCAAAGCCACGTCGTCGCGATCCGGTTGGCGATGTACGCCTAGTGTCCTGCGCCTGAAATTCGTCGGCAATATCGTGCAAGCGAGTCGATGATTTCTTCGG
>NZ_BAAAHV010000024.1:16031-87910 GCF_039525725.1 Amycolatopsis albidoflavus | reverse complement strand
GACCCTGGTCGAACGCCAGACCCGGTTCACGATCCTGGTGCCGCTGCCCGACGGCCGCGACGACCCTCCCGCCGCTGCTGATCCGGTCGCTGACCTGGGACCAGGGCACCGAAATGGCCCAGCACAAGAACATCGCCCTCGCCACCGGACTGGCGATCTACTTCTGCGACCCCCACAGCCCCTGGCAGCGCGGCAGCAACGAGAACACCAACGGCCTGCTCCGCCAGTACTTCCCCAAAGGCACCGACCTGTCGGTCCACACCCCCGACGACCTCGCCGCCGTCGCCGCCGAACTCAACGGACGACCCCGCCAAACCCTCGACTGGCACACCCCAGCCGAAACCCTCAACACGCTACTCTCACACCAACAAACACCAGGCGTTGCAACCACCACCTGAATCCGCCGAACCCTGAAGGACTCAGAGTCCCTCAGGGTTCCCCTCACGGACAGCACACCAGCCCCGGCGCCGCCTTAGGTCTGGGCAACCGGTCAGGTCAGCGGGGCAGCGCCCACTTCTGCGCGGGGCTGTTGTTGCAGGTGTAGAGCTGCAGCTGGGTGAACTCCTTGGTGCTGCTGTTCGGATCGTCCAGGCAGAGCCCCGAGTGCGGGTTCCGCAGCGCGCCGTTGTCCTCGACCCACTGCTGGGCTCCAGTGTTGTTGCAGGTGTAGAGCTGGATGCGGGTGCCGTTCGTGGTGCCGGAGTTGTCGGCGTCAAGGCACTTGCCGTGGACGCGCAGCGTGTGATCGGTGCCGATCACCCAGTCCTGCGCGTAGGTCGAATCGCAGCCGTAAAGCTGGATCGGGTTGCCGTCCGTGACCTTCGAGAACGCGTTGTCGACGCACAGGCTCGACGACACTCCGGCGACGATCGGGCCGACGCGCGGGCTCGCCGGTGCCGGGCTGTCTCCGGGGTAGGACGGCGGCGCGGCGGACGGGTCCGCGGCCCAGGCCTTGTTGGCCGTCGTGCCGAGGGTGAAGCTGAACCTGCCGCCGTTGCTGATATCCGGCGCGTACGCCTTGTTCCAGGCGGTGCCATTCCACGAGGCATCCTGGACGTACGGCGCGTTGTCCGCCGCGCCGTTGCCGTTGACGGTGAGGGTCTTGCCGGACGGGAGCGTGACGACGGCTTGGCTGAAGACCGGCGAGCCCAGCGCGAGGTCGGCGGTGCCCGGGGTTTCCGGGAACATGCCGAGCGCGGACCAGACGTACCAGGCGCTCATCGTGCCGAGATCGTCGTTGCCGCCGCCGAGGCCGTCCGGGGTGTTGCGCCAGATCTTGCCTTGGATCGCCCGGACCGTCTCCTGCGTCCGGTACGGCGCGCCGGTGTAGTCGTACTCCCAGGGCAGTTCGATGCTGGGCTCGTTGCCCATCCAGGCGAGGCCGTCGTTGCCGTCGTACGTGCGCAGGACGTTGTCCAGGTAATGGTTCATCACGGTCGGGCCGCCCTTGGCGCGGGTCAGTCCGGCCAGGTCGAAGGGCACCATGCCGGTGTAGATGAACGACGTACCCTCGACCATGCTCTTGCCGTTCGTCGGGTCGAAGTCGAGCGGCCAATTGCCGTCGGCGTTGCGGGCCTGGACGAAACCGGACTGCGGGTTGAGCAGATTGCGCCAGCTCTGCGCGCGGTTGCGGTACGTACGCTGGTTGGCGGTGTCGCCGAGCGCGCCGGCGAAAGCGGACAGCGCGAAGTCCGCGGTATTGTATTCCAAAGTGGTCGCTGCGGGGCCGTAGGCGTTGCAGCAGCCGAAGTTTCCGTCGTGCGGCAGGTAGCCGAGGCTGTCGAGGTAGTTCAGGCCTGGACGGTTGTCGTTCGCTTTGGCCGCTTCCGCGATGAGGCCCTTAAGCGCGTCGGCGGTGTCGAAGTCGCGGGCGCCGAAGGCGTAGTAGTCGGCGATGATGGCCGCGGCGGGGTCGCCGACCATCACGTAGGACTCGCCGTTGTTCTCCGACCACTTGGGGAAGATCCCGGTCTGACGGTAATCGTCCACCATGGACTGTGCGGTGTCGGACGCCACCTTCGGCGCCAGCAATGCCTCCAGCTGAGCCTGGGCGCGATAGATGTCCCAACCTGAGTAGTTGGCATACACCGCGTCGTGGCCCGCGTCGACGGTGTGCGGTTTGCCGTCGAAGCCGGGATATTGGCGATTGACATCACTGATCACGTTGGGATGCAGCAGCGAATGGTACAGCGCGGTGTAGAACATCTTCTGCTGGTCCGATGTTCCGCCGGCGATTTTGATCTTGCCGAGCTGGTCGTTCCACGCCCGCGCGGCGGCGGCGCGGGTGCCGTCGAAATCCCAGCCGGCGTTCTCGGCGGTCCGGTTCGCTGCCGCGTTGGCGGCCGACACGTAGCTCACGCCGACTTTCGCCTGTACCACCTGGTTTCCGGAGGTGTCGAAGGTGACCGAACGGCTGCCGCTGCTCGCGAATGGACGGTCGAAGATCAGGTCGAAGTAGACGGTGTAGCTGTTGGCCGCGCCGCAGAACGCGCCGCTGGTGACCTGGCCGCGCACTTCGGTATTCGACACGACGGTGAACTGTGCGTTGCTGGGCCGGTTCTGGCTTCCGTCCACTTTGAACACGAGGTTCGACTGGTTTCCGGCGGGGAAGGTGAACCGGCCCATGCCGCTGCGCGTGGTGGCGGTCAGTTCGGTGTTGACGCCGTTGTCGAGCTTGACCCGGTAATACCCGGCGGACGCGGATTCGTTGCTGTGCTGGAAGTTCACGTTCGCGGACGGGTTGACTCCGCCGACGGTCGGGAGGATCGGCAGGTCCCCCGCCGCGCCGCAGCCGGGGCCGGCGATGTGGGTCAGGCTGAATCCGGTGATCGTCGAGTCGTTGTATTCATAGCCTCCGCCCGGTGGCCGCGAGTTGGTGTCCGGACTCCATTGGACCATTCCGAACGGAGCGTCCGCGCCGGGGAAATCGTTGGCCTGATTGGTGGTTCCGATGAACGGGTTGACCAGGCCGGCCGGGTCGGCTGCCGCGCGGTGTTCAGCCGCTTGAACTGGTCCGGAACACAGTCCAGCGACGGTAACCGCCGTCGCCAGAGCACAACTCACTCTCGCTCGAACTTTCATCGCGCGTCCTTTTCCATCGGGGTTTATTCAGCTGATCGGAACACCGCTGGCGATTCGGCCGCGGTCGATCCATCCGCCGTGGCCGTCGCCGCCTTCCCAGGAATAGCCGGAAGCGGCGTTGGTGGTTTTATCGGCGAGGAGGTAATCGGCATTGCCGCCGCCGGTGAAATCGGCGAAAGCGACGGCACTGGAATCCGTGGTGACACCAGTGGCCACCTGGCCTCGCGAATACCAGCCGCCTTGCTCGTCGCCGCCGCGATTGAAGAACGCGTTGACCGCGCCGCTCGGAGCGATCGTCACGTAGTCGGCCCGGCCATCGCCGTCGAGGTCGGCGAAACGCACGCTGCGCACGTCGGTGGTCGTGCCGCCAGCGACCTGACCTCGGCCGAGCCAGCCACCGCGGCCGTCGCCGCCGCGGTTGAGATAGGCGGTGACCGCGCCGTTCTGCCCGATGGTCAGGTAGTCGGCGCGTCCGTCGCCGTCGAAGTCCGCGAACCAGACGCGACTCGGGTCGGCGGTGGTTCCGGTCGCGACCTGGCCCAGCGACTGCCAGCCACCGTGGCCGTCGCCGCCGCGGTTGAGGTAGACGATCACCGCACCGGTCGGTTCGAGCAGGAGGTAGTCGGCGCGTCCGTCGCCGTCGAAATCGGCGAACCGGACTCGCGCCGGGTCCGTGGTGAGCCCGGTGGCGATTTGTCCGAGCGGCTGCCATCCGCCGTGGCCGTCGCCGCCGCGATTCAGGTAAACGCTGACTGCGCCGTTCTGCGCAACGGTCAGGTAATCCGCCCGGCCGTCGCCGTCGAAATCGGCCCAGCGGACCTTTCCGGTGCCGCCGGATTCAGTTCCGGCGCCGAGCGGCGGGTGCCCGGCGAACAGGCCCTCGGTGTACGCGCGGGCGAGCGCGCCGGAGAAGCTTTCCGCCATTCGCCGGTACCCGGCATCGTTCGGATGCAGGTGATCGACCATTTCCCCGGGGGCGAGCGCGGGCGGCTCGACGTAGCGGAACCGGTGCCCGGCTTGGGTTTCGTCGGCCTCGAAACCGCGCACGACGGAATTGAACGCCGCGACCCGGCTCTCCAAGCCCGCTGACGTGGGGATCAACCCCAGCAAGAGGACGGCGGCGTTGGGCCGGTCGGCGTAGATCCGGTCGAGCAGAGTGTGCAGCCGGGCCGGCGCTCCGGCGACCTCGATGCCGCGGTCGAGATCGTTGATGCCGAGGTGCAGCAGGACGACATCCGGCCGGTCGAACGCGAGCCAGCCGTCGATGCCCGCGGTGATCTGGTCGATCGTGTAACCGCTGTGGCCCTCGTTGGCCGGATCGGGCAGGCTTCCATTGGTCTGGGTACCGACAAACCGCGGCGAGTAACGGGATTCTCCAGAGAGCATTGTCCACAGTGGAGCCCGATAGGACGACACAGTGGCACTGCCCGCTCCGGCCGTGATCGAATCGCCGAGCGGCATGATCCGCACCGCCTGGCCGAGCGGTGCCGCTTCGGCGGAATGGCCCGGTACGGCGGCCAGGAAAACTAAGGCAGCAAGAAATCGACGAAGCAGCATGGCAGCTTCCTCCGGCACGACAAAGCGGACGGAACCCGTTCAGGCGAGCGGTGCGAGTCCGGAACCGGCGTGCGCTCCGGCGACGAGACCATGGTCAGCCCGCGATGACAACCATGTCAACGGACTGGTCCAGACATGTCTTTGTCAGAAAATCCCGGCCGCGGGACGGCTTATCGAGCTTCGCCCAGTGCCCGCCGGAAGATCTCACCAGTGCTGACCAGGTGCCGCTTTCACCGTCTTCATCGCGAACTGCGAATTCGTCCGCGCCACGCCCGGCATCCGGGTCAACTCAGTCATGTAAAGCTGTTCGTACGCGGCCATATCAGCGACCGCGATCTGCATCAGATAGTCCGGGGTGCCGAACATCCGGCGGCACGACACCACTTCGTCCAGTCGCAGCACCGCCTCCTCGAACGCCTCGATGACCTCGCTGCGCTGATCCGCCATTTCCACGTGCAGCAGCACCTCGAGGCCACGGCCGAGCGCGGCTGGGTCGACTGCCGCGTGGTAACCGGTGATCACCCCGGCCGCTTCGAGCGCGCGGACCCGGCGCAGACACGGCGACGGCGACAGCCCGACCCGGTCGGCGAGTTCGTTGTTCGGCAGCCGGCCGTCAGCCAGCAGGTGGCGGATAATTGCGCGATCGGTCTTGTCCATGGCATCCGATGCTATTCACGAGAGTCTGCGGCGCAATCTTCGGCATCGGCTGCCCTGCCTTCCGCACTACCGTCGATACCAGCATCCGACCGGAAGGCAGCACGTGAACTCCCTCGCCCTCTCCCCCGCGGAACGCGCGCAAGCAGCCGCTTCGCTGGCCCGTTTCGTTGACGGCTACGAAGAATCCCTCCGGACCCGGCCGATCCTCCCGGACGTCGACCGGGACACGCTGGCCAAACTCCTCGCCGAACCGTTTCCGGCAGAAGGCATTGGCGTAGAAGGATTCTTCGCCGAGGTTCGGGACCGCATCGTGCCGAACTCGACCACCGTCGCGCACCCTCGATTCCTCGCGTACGTGCAGGGTCCGCCGAACGGCATCGCTCCGTACGCCGATGCGATCACCGCCGTGCTCAACCAAAACTGCAACTTCTGGCAGCTCTCCCCCGCGGCGAGCGTCGTCGAACGCTCGGTGGTCCGCTGGCTGGCCGGTCTTTTCGACCTCGGCCCGGCCGCGGGCGGCATCCTGACCAACGGCGGTTCCGGCGCGACCAGGGACGCGATCACCACCGCCCTCTCAGACCGCCGCCCGGATTTCCGCGAACGCGGCCTGCAATCCGGTGCGCCGCTGGTGCTGTACACCTCCACGGAGGCCCACCGCTGCGTCGACAAGGCCGCCGCGACACTCGGCATCGGCCTGGACCACGTCCGGCACATCCCGGTCGACGACGACTTCCGCCTGCGAGTCGACCTCCTCGCCGACGCCGTCGCGGCCGACCGTGCCGCCGGGTTCGAACCGTTCTGCGTCGTCGCCACCGCCGGCACGGTCACCAGCGGATCGATCGATCCGATCGGACCCATCGCCGATCTGTGCGCGCGAGAAGACCTGTGGCTGCACGTCGACGGCGCGTACGGTGCGTTGTTCGTCCTCGCTGACTCGGTGCGGGAGACGTTCGCCCCGTTGTCCCGCGCGGATTCCATCGCACTGGATCCGCACAAGATGCTGTTCATGCCGCTCGAAGCCGGTGCGCTGGTGGTGAAAGACGCCGGAAAACTTCGATCTGCCTTCGCGTTCTCGTCGTCTTATCTGACCGTCGCCGAGGACGACCTGATGCTCGACTTCATGGACTACGGACCACAGCTTTCGCGCAGTTTTAAGGCGTTGAAGGTGTGGGCCGCGCTGCGGACGTTCGGCGTCGAAACCTTCCGCGCCGCCGCCGAACGCTGCCTCCGCCTCGCCGCGCGGCTCGGCGAACGCGTCGCCGCCGAACCGGGATTGACTCTGCTGAACCCGGTAGCGCTGACCGCCGTGTGCGTGCGCATCGACGGCCGCCGCGACGAGGAATACCCGCAGCTGCTCGCCCAGCTCGCGGACGAAGGCACCGCGCTGCTGGGTCCGGCACGGCTGCGCGGGCAAACCGCGATCCGGGCGTGCGTCGCGAACTACCGCACCACCGACGCCGACATCGACCTGGTCGCGGACCGGCTGGCCGCGCTCGCCCGGCGTTGAGGAATGCGCGGAATGGTCCCGAAATCCGCTAGCGCCGGTACTGGTGCGGACATCGGCGGCGAACGTAGCGTCCACCCTGTGTCGAAAGAAGTACAACCCGAGCGGATCGACGGGCAGACCGTCGCGATCACCGGGGCTACCTCCGGAATCGGTTTCTTCGCCGCCGCACAGCTCGCCGATCTCGGTGCCCGGGTACTGGTCCTCGGCCGGTCGGAATCCCGGGGCCACGCGGCGGTTTCCGCGCTCCCGGACCCGCCGCGGCACGAGTTCCTTCAGCTGGACCTCGCCGATCGGACGTCCATCGCCCGGGCTGGCGACCAGCTCAGCGAAGTACCGCTGGATGCACTTGTGCTGAACGCGGGTGTCGTCGCGGGGGCGTTCGGGCCGGGCCAGGCGCGGCGGGTCGGCGCGTTCGGGGTGGAGGAGATCGTCGGGATCAACCACCTCGCGCACGCGGAACTGCTGCGGCGCGCGCTTCCGGCGGTCCGGCGGGTGGTCAGTCTCGGGAGCACGCTGACCCGCAAGATCCCCTTCGATCGCGAGAATTGGCTGTCCGAAAGGGATTACCGGGCACGGGTCGCGTACGCGATGTCCAAGCACGCGGTGGAGATCTTCGGCTTCGAACTGCACCGGCGGCTCGCGGACCTCCAGTCGATCGTCGTGCATCCCGGCGGGGCGATCGACGCGCTCACGCTCGGGCGGCCCGGGGCGCGGGCGGCTCGGGCGCTGTTCCGCGGGATCGTGCGGGGGAAGGATCAGGCGGCCCGGCCGGTCGTCGCCGCGGTCGCCTCGCTGGAACTGCGCGGCGGCGAGTACCTCGGCCCGCATCGGACCGCCCACGCGGAGGTGCAACAGCCGGTGACGACGAGCCGCGATCCGGAGCTGGGCGCGTGGCTCTGGACGGAGACCGAACGGCTGCTCGGCGCGCGGATCCCGGCCGAGCCGCGTCACCCGATCGGGTAGAAATCGCCCGTTAACCGCCAGCTAGCCTTGGACCGCGGACGATCCGGCGGTTCTGGACGCCCTGGCCCGGCGGCCGGCGCGGATCGGCGAACGCCGGAATCTCGACGCCCCGCGCTGCTGCGCCGCCTCGGCATCCCGCCGGACCGCGCCGGTGTCACCCTCCGCCAGGTCTCCGAGCTCACCCGCGAACTGTGGCTCCAGACCGACGACGAACTCTTCGCCCTCGGCCCGCGAGCCCCGCGCGGACTGTTCCGGCTGGTAGTCCGATCGGTCGCGCCCGCGCCGGACCTGCGGACGGCCCTGCACCGCCTGGAAGAAGCCGCTCACGTCCTGCCCGGCATGCCCGCCGTCGCGGTCCGCTCGGCGGCTCCGCTGGCGGAGGTCGAGATCGACGTTGGCCAGCTCGACGACCCCGAGCACGTCGCGGCCGAACTGGTCGCCATCGTCGTGCACCGGCTGCTCGGCTGGCTCACCGGACAACGCATCGACCTGCGCGAACTCCGCCTGCCGTGGCCGAAACCGGACCACGCGCCGCATTATGAGCTGGTTTTCGGCCGCCATCCGCAGTTCGACGCCGACGCGCTGGTCCTCGCCTTCGACAGCAGGCTCCTGCCCGCACCGGTGATCCGCGGCGAGGCGGAGCTGGCCGAGTTTCTCGAGGACCAGCCGGACGCCTGGCTCGCTACCCGCGACTACGGTTCGGCCCTCGCCGACCAGGTCCGCGCGATCGTCGAGCAGGGCACCATCGCACCGGACGGCATTGCGGACCGGCTCGGCGTCAGCACCCAGCACCTGCGCCGGCTGTTGCGGGGCGAGGGCACGTCGATCGGCCAGATCCGCGACGGCGTTCGTCGGGACGCCGCGATCGCCAGTCTCAGCCGCGGCGACGAATCGATGGAGAAACTGGCTCAACGGCTGGGTTTTTCCGAGGCGAGCGCGTTTCGGCGAGCATTTCGCCGGTGGACTGGACAATCACCGGCCGACTACCGCTGACCCGACGCCTACCGACTAGCGCGCCAATGCCAATAACCATGCCAACTAGCCCAGCACCCGCAAAGCCCGCATCCGCGCATACAACGTCGTCCGCGAAATCCCCAACGTGCTGGCCGCCCGCACCTTGTTCCCCCCGGCCGACCGCAACGCCGCCACGATCGCGTTCCGCTCCGCCCGCTCGATCGGCGCCAGCTCGTGGCCAGAAGCATCCGCCACCAGCGCGGGCGGCAAATCCCCCGGCCCGATCGCGCCCACGGACCGCTTCCGGATCGCCTGGCTCAGCACGCCGCGCAGTTCAGGCAGGTTTCCCGGCCAGTCGTACGAACCGAGGATCCGCAGCGCGCCCGGCGTGATGTTGTGCGTCCGCGCGGCCCCGAGTTCGGCCAGCATCCGCGCCGCGACCTCGGGGAAGTCCGGCCGATGCGCCAGCGGCAGCAGCTCGACGTTCTCCGCGCAGGACGCGATCAGCGCCCGCTCCGGGCCGGTCAGCCCCTCGCGCGGGCCGGTGGTCAGCACGAGATGCGGGCCGACTCCTCGAGCGGCGTGCGTGGCGACCAGGTCGACCAGCTCAGCGGGCAGCAGGTCCGCGCCGTCGACGCAGATGCTGCCGGACCCCGCCTCGACCGCGGCGGTGAACTGAGCGGCCCAGGCCGCCGAGCCGCCGAGGACTGCTTCCGAGCCGGTCAGCGTCGTGCACGGTTCCTCGGGCACCCGCAGCCGCGCCTCGGTGGTGCGGCCGGTTCCGGGCGGGCCGGAGATGTGCACGTGTCCGGGAATGACCACAGCTCGACGCCGCGTCGGCCGGGCCTCGGCCGCGCTCAGCGGGCGGATCTCGACCAGCACTCCGCCGCGTGCGCCGGGCACCGGTTCGGCCCGGACCCGCGCGCGCTGGCCGGAGCGCAGTTCGGTCTCCATTTCGGACGGTCGGCTCGCCTCGCCCGCGAGGTTCCACAGCAGCGCGACGTCCGCGCCTTCCAGCAGGTCGGCGGCGGCTTGGTTGCACAGCAACAGGTCCGGGCCGATCGCGACCACCGGCCGGGTCGGGCGCGACGTCGCCTGGAACGCGGCCAGCAGCGACCGTTCGGACACCCGGCTGCCCTCCAGCAGCTGCCGTTCGATCTCCTCGACAGCCTTCGCGACCAGCGGCGCGAGCAGCGGATTCGCCTCGGCGGCCAGCAGCGTGATGTCGAGCGCGCCCTCCAGCCTGCGCGTGACCGGGTGGAAAATCGGGTGCCCGTAGCAACTGAAACCGCGCAGCGCCTCGGCGTAGTGCTCTTCCCCGTGCACCACGATGCTCGACCGGGTTTCCAGCGCGGTGCCCGGCCCGGTGGTCCCGACCTCGTCCTCCAGCAGGCAGGTGCCGACGCCGATGCCCAGGTGGTCGAGACAGTCTTCGACGGCGCGGTCGGCGCTCCACCGGTGCACGAGCCTGCCGTCGTGGTCGACGAGCACAGTGGACATCGCGGTGCCGGCGAGCCGCTCGTCGAGATCCTCCAGCACCGGCGCGGCCGCCGCGAGCAGCTTGCTGGCCGGGTCTACCTCCGCGGACCGCAGCCCGAGCAGCGCGGTTTCGGGGCGCACCCCGGCGAGCGAAGCACGGCGCCAGGACTGGGCGATCGGTTCCCGCAGCATCACGCTGCGCGGGGACGTCATCGAGCTCACGCGGATCTCCACCTTCGTTGGTGACGCGCAGCAGGATAACCATCGCTCTCCGCTGCCGCTGTACAGAACTTGAACACTCAAGCCCGGATTCACCCGGCAAGGTGGTCCCCCACCACCACCCGCGTGCACGTGCTGCGTTCCGGCACGCGGTCCTTACCTCGAAAGGGGAACCAGCGTGACTCTCAGTCACTCCGAGCCGGACACCGGGAAGGAGCGCGGGGGCTTTTCCCGGCGTGGATTCCTCGGTTACGTCGTCGCGGCCGGGACCCTCGTCGTCGCCGCGGACGTCGGGCTCGCCAGCCCCGCGTCCGCCGCCGTCCCCTCCGCTCCGCAGCCGCCCGAGCTATACGACCTCAACGACGCGCTCACCGACGCCGGGCTTCCGACGTCGCAGCTGATCACCGTCACCATCAACAAGGACGGCAGCGCCTCGTTCGAGATCCCGCGCGCCGAAGTCGGCCAGGGCATCACCACCTCGACCGCGATGATCATCGCCGAGGAACTGGACCTGCCGGTCGAGAAGGTGCACGTCACGCTCGCGCCGGCGCGGCCGGAACTGCTGTTCAACCAGCTCACCGGCGGGTCGAACACCACGGTCTCGACCTACACGCCGATCCGCGTCGCCGCCGCGATCGCCAAGCAGCAGCTGCTCGAAGCGGCGGCGATCCTGCTCGGCGGCACCGCCGAGCGGTTCATCGTCAAGGGCGGCATCGTCACCGCGCCGAACGGCAAGACCGCGACGTACGGCGAACTGGCGACGAAGGCCGCGTCCAGCACCACCAAGCAGGTGCAGCTGGACCCGAGCAAGCTCAAGGGCTCCGGCGACTTCAAGGTGCTCGGCAAGCCGCAGACCCGCCTCGACGCGCACGACATCGTGACCGGCAAGAAGCAGTTCGCGATGGACCTGGACATCCCCGGCGCGCTGCCGACGATGATCTGCCGCCCGCCGACGCTCAACGGCACGCCGAAGGCCGTCCGCAACCAGGCCGACGTGCTGAAGCTGCCCGGCGTCACCGACATCGCGATCATCCCGACCGGGGTCGCGGTCCGCGCGGAGACGTTCGGCCAGTGCATCGACGGCGTGCGCGCGCTGCAGGTCGACTGGGGCCCCGGCAGCGTCGAGGGCCAGGACGACGAATCCGTGCTCGCCAACCTGCGCCGCGCCGAGCTTCCGCTTGCGGTGCCGAAGGTTCCGGTGCTGACCAAGACGGTCGAGGCGGACTTCGAGTTCATGTTCCGTTCGAGCGCCGCGCTGGAGCCGTACTGCGCGGTCGCCGACGTGCGCGAGGGCAGCGCGGAGATCTGGGCCGGGCTGAAGTCGCCGATCGTCACCCAGGGCGAGGTCGCGCAGGCGGTCGGATTGCCGCAGGGCAAGGTGAAGTGCCACGTCGTCACCGGCGGCGGTTCCTTCGGCCACAAGCTGTTCGGCAACCACGCCGTCGAAGCGGCGCAGGCGTCGAAGGCGTTCGGCAAGCCGGTTCGGCTGATGTGGCACCGCGCCGACGAGCCGCGCCAGGGCCGGCTGCACCCGATGGCGACGTCGCGGATCCGGGCCACCGTGCTCGCCGGGAACGTGCTCACCTTCGAGCAGCGGCACACCTCCGTCGAGACGTCGTTCCGGCACGGGCTCGGCGAAATGCTCACCTCGGTCGCCACGAAACTCCCGACCGGACTGGGCAACCTCGGTGTCGCCGAGGCGGTTTTCGTGCTGAGCCAGGAAATGCCGTACAACTTCGGCGTCGTCGACCAGACGCTCACCGAAACCGACCAGCGGTTCAACACCGGGTCGATGCGCAACGTCTACTCGCCCGACGTCGGCTGCGCCAACGAGCTGGTCGTGGACATGCTCGCGAAGGCGATGGGCAAGGACCCGTACGACTTCCGGATGGAATTCCTCAAGAACGACAAGGTGAAGGGCGTCCTGCGCAAGGTCGCCGAGGTCGGCGGCTGGGGCAAGAAGATGGCCCCGGGCACCGCGCAGGGCATCGCGATCCACAAGGAGTACAAGGGTGCCAGCGCCTGCCTCGTGGAAATCGACTGCCGCCCGGAGACGGTGAACCGCAAGATCCGCGACGGCGTCGCCGGTCCGCGCGTGACGAAGGCGGTCATCGCGCTCGACGCCGGGCTGGTGATCAACCCACGCGGCCTCGAGGCGCAGATCATGGGCGGTTTCGCCGACGGACTGGCGCTCGCGCTGACCAGCAGTGTCCACCTGAAGGACGGGCATTTCCTGGAAGCCAGCTGGGACAACTACTTCTACACCCGGCAGTGGAACATCCCGCAGGACTTCACCGCGATCGCGATGCCGTCCAACGGGGAGCAGCCGGGCGGCGCGGGCGAAGCGGGCGTGGCCTGTTCCGTCGCGGCAGTCGCGTGCGCGTACGCCCGCGCGACCGGCAAGGTCCCGAAGCGGTTCCCGATCAACCACGACGACCCGATCGGCTTCGAGGTCAAGTCGTTTGTCCCGCCCGTCCCCGAATCGCCGACTGACGGCCTGAGCCACACCTACTGAGGAGCACGATGAGCAAGCACACCTTCATCCTCAACGGGAAGCCGGTGTCCGTCGACGTCGACGACAACGTGCGGCTGCTGTGGGTCCTGCGCGACGTCCTCGGCGTCCGCGGGCCGAAGTACGGCTGCGGCATCAACGTGTGCAAGGCGTGCACGTCGCACTTCAACGGCAAGGCGTTCAACCCGTGTTCGGTGCGAGTGGCCGACATCAAGGCCACGGACGAGATCACCACGATCGAGGGCCTGCCGGACACGGTGAAGGCCGACCTGCACCCGATGCAGGAAGCCTGGCTGGAGAACGACGTCGCGCAGTGCGGCTACTGCCAGCCCGGCCAGATCATGGCGGCGGTCGCGAAGGTCAAGGAGGCCAAGGCTAAGGGCCGCGAGATCAACGACGCCGACCTGGACGAGATCCGCAACGTCTGCCGCTGCGGCACGTATTCGCGGATTCGTGAGGCCATCAAGGCGGGGGCGGCGAAGATGTAAGGGGTGGTGAGTGTTTGTGCCGGTTCTCGCCGGCACAAACACTCACCACGCCCCCGCCACTCAGCAGCACCGCCACCCCGATCACCTGCGCCAGCCCCAGTTCCTGGCCCAGCAACAGCCACGCGAGCAGTGCGGCGGCCAGAGGTTCGGCCAGCGCCAGCACTCCGGCCAGCGCCACCGGCAACCCGCCGAGCGCACGCAGCCCCGCCAGATACGGCAGCACGGTGCCGAAAACGGCCAGAATCAGCAAAGCCAGCCAGACCGGAATCGTCGCGTCGCCCATCGTCACCGGACCCGCGGCGGCCTTTATGGTCCACAATGGACTTACGGCGATGGTCGCCATCGCCCCGATCGCCAGCCCCGCCGCGGTCATTCCGAGCGGATCGTGCCGCCGCGCACCGCGTTCGCCGAGCAGGAAATATCCGGCCGAACAGACCGCCGACGCCAATCCCGCCGCGACGCCGGGAAAATCCAGCCGCGCACCGGGTCCGAGCCCGGCGATCAGCACCAGCCCGGCGATCGCCAGCGCGATTCCCAGCCACACCGCCGCCGGCAGCCGCGTTCGCCGGACGACGCGCACCCACAGCGCGACCAGCACCGGCGACAGGTTCACCAGCACCATCGCCACCGCGACCGGAATCCGGGACACCGCAACGAAAAAGAACAGTTGCACGCCCGCGACGCCGAGGAGTCCGTAACCGAACGGCAACCACAGCTCGGTGCGCCGGAACCGCAGCGCTCGCGGCCGCAGCAGCGCGACGCCGGGTGTCAGCAGGATCGCGGCGAGCCCGATCCGCACCGCAGTGACCGCCGCCGGGCTCCAGCCCGCGTCGAGCACTGCTTTGGCGAGCGGGCCGGAACTCGCGAACAGCACCCAGGAGACCAGGCTCAGCCCGGTCGCCCGCGCGGTACTGCCCTGGTCGGCCACGTCCGCATTCTGCGTCCCGGCCCCGCGCCCGAGCCACCGGTTTTCCCGGTGCGACGCGGGTCACATCCGGAGTTGTCACATCCGGCGGGCGGCCGGCATCTCATGGGCATCCGCTTCACCACACTGGAGGATCTGATGAGCGCACGGTTCGATCTGATGAACAACGACCTCGGCAAGTCGATCGGCAAGCGGTTCGCCGGGCTGAGCATGCTGGTGCACAACTCGTCGCTGCCGAGGTCGACGCAGGAGCTGGTTTCGCTGCGGGCCAGCCAGATCAACGGCTGCGGTTTCTGCACCGACATGCACACCAAGGACGCCACCGCCGCGGGCGAGACCGCGGAACGGCTGCACCTGGTCGCAGTCTGGCGCGAGGCGACCGTGTTCACCCCCGCCGAGCGGGCCGCGCTCGCGCTGGCGGAAGAGGGCACCCGAATCGCGGACGCCGGCGACGTTTCCGACGCGACGTGGGCGCAGGCGCGCGAGCACTACGACGACGACCAGCTCGCCACGCTGGTATTCCTGATCGGCCTGATCAACGCGGCCAACCGGATGAACGTCATCGTGCGCACGCCGGCCGGGCTGTACCAGCCGGGCCAGTTCGCCAACGCCAGCTGAGGCGAACACGGGACGCCGCCGAGCAACGGTGGAACTCGGCGGCGACCCGTGCGCTTCCCCGATATGGCCAGGCTGTGCGCTTTCGTCAGCGGCAAGGCGCAGATCGCGTCGGCGTGGTGACCTACTCGAAGCAAGCCACGCCTCTCGATCACCGCACTCGCAGCCGGGCATCCACATCGCTTCTGCCCGTCGCGAAACAGGCAGGCGTGGTGGCTTTCGCTGTCAAGCCGGACAGGCTGCGCCACCTCGTCGCGGGACGATGGAGCACTGGCCGGACCATCGGGCACAAGCAGTGCCCCTGGGCCGACCGTCCCGCCGGACCAGTTCGCCGCCTTGGCCTGTCTGGTCGGACTGATCAACGCAGCCAACTGCACGCCGGCCGGGCCAGTTCGCCAACGCCAGCTGAGGCGAACACGGGACGCCGCCGAGCAACGGTGGAACTCGGCGGCGACCCGTGCGCTTCCCCGACGCGGGGGGCCGGGGATGTCCTTCCGGCGCGCTGAAGTCCACTCTCGTCGGAGAACGGCCGGTGGACAACGGACTGGTTTTCAGATGGTGACAACGGCCGGGGTCAGTGCGCGACGGCTAACGTGCGAGACACCCGGCAGGCGGTGATGGCACGCCGCGACAGGCACTGCTCGCCCCCGACGCCGGACAGAACGCCCGCGCCAAAACGCCATCACCCACGCCAATTCGTACCCGCAGACCCACAAACGGCCGGTGTCACTGCGCGACGACCAGCGCACGAGACACCCGGCAAGCAGTGCGGCGCACCGACTCCACCCGAGCCGAACCCAACCTCCGCACCGGCAGCGAAATTGCCACCGCGCCCAGCACCCCCGGTGCGCGAACCGTCGTCGCCACGCAAGCCATGCCGAGCAAGTACTCCTCACGGTCGCTGAAAACATCGCCGCATCGCGCCAGCTTCTGTTCCAGGACCCGGCTGTCGGTAATGGTGTTCGGCGTGAGATCCGCCAGCCGATGCCGCGACAGGTACTCCCGCCGGTGCTCGCTGGCGAGGCCGGACAGGATGCACTTTCCGAACGCCGTCGCGTGCGCCGATTCGTGGACGCCGACCCACAAGTCGACCGACGGGGCGGCCGCGCTGTCGGCGATGTCGATGAGTTTGATGTCGCCGTCGGAGTACAGCGAGAGGTAGGCCGCGCCGCGCACCTCGTCGCGCAGCGCTCGCAGTGCCGGGCGGATTCGCGGCAGGACGGCGTGCAGCGACGTGCGCTGGCACAGTTCGCTGACCTGGCCGCCGAGTGCGTAGCCGTCGTCGAGTTTCCGGAGGTAGCCCTCGTGGACGAGGGTGCGCAGCAGGTGATACGTCGTGGGCAACGGCAGTCCGACGCTGCGGGCGAGCACTTTGGCCGGCACCGGCCGCTCGCTCGCGCCGACGGCGTCGAGCAGGTGCAACGCGCGTCGCACGGATCCGATCAAGGTCGGCCCGGCCGTCATCCCGTCACCTCCGCCCCGTGTGCTCCAGGATGCGCTTCCTGGTCTGACCTGGGCAAGGGCAGTTCCGCGAGGCGGATCACGAGGATCCGCAGAAGGTCCGTTCGGCGGCGAACGGGTCCGGCGGGACAGTCACCCCGGTCCGGTGCACGGCGCCGGTGAGGTTGGCCCAGAACCGGCCCGGCGACATCGGTTCTCGCACCGAGCGCTGGATTTCCGCCAGCTCGCCGCAACTCAGCGCGTGCCGGGCGGCGGCGACCTGGTCCGCGGTCACGTCGGCGCGCACCGCGAAGTTGCCCGGGCTGGGGACCGGCGCGGAAGGGTCCGCGTAATCCGCGAGCAGCCAGGCGTTGCTCAACGGTTTCGAGTGTCCCGGTTTCACCGTCGGGAATTCGAACCGCGCGCCGATCGGGTTGGCCAGGCCCCAGAAATCGACCACGCCTGCGTCCACCGGCGACATGACCCCGGTCGTCCCCAGGTACACCCCGATGATCACGGACTTCGACGGGACGTCCGCGCGCAGCGGTACCGTCAGAATCCGCGCTTGCGGGCCGGGGCCTTCGTAGGTCAACATCCGCGGCCTGGCGGCGTTCCGGAGGTATTCCAGCTTCCAGGTGAAGTCCGCCGATTCGGTGGGCCACGCCTGACCGGTCCACGCGTGGTAGTAACCGCGCTCGTCGTCGATCAGTTCGCCGTTCCGCGGCACGAATTGCCCGAGACTGCCGCAAAGAACGGCCCACGCGAGCAGGACGACGGCAGCCACGCGAGTGTTCTTCGAAGCCGGGACCACCAGTACCGGCAGCATCAGCAGGAAGAAGATCGGCAGCGCCATCCGCGCGTGCATGTAGTCGCCGCCGACCTTGAGCAGATATCCCAGCGACAGCAGACCCGCGACGACCGGGGTGAGCGTGACGACCAGATCGGTGCGGCGCCGCAGCACTCCGGCGAGCAGGACCGTGCAGAGCACCAGCGGCAGCCACAGCAGATACGGGTTCGCGAAGTCTCCGACGTACCCGAATCCCCTTGCCCAGAAGGATTCGCTCGCGTTTTTGGTGAGCGCGGGCATCGGCACGAGGATGCCGTAGAAGCCCATGCGGAAGATCTCGTAACCGACCGGCAGCGCGCCGGCGGCGGCGACCGCGCCGAGCGTGACTCGCCAGGACGGCTTCGCCACCAACCACAACGCGGCCAGGAACACCGCCGCGACCAACGCTTGTTCCGGACGGACCAGCGGCCCCAGTCCCATCGCGAACGCCGCGCCGACCACCGACCTGGCGGACCTGGCCGACCCGCCGCCGCGCGAGCGCACCAGCAGCCACCAGCACAGAGCCATCCAGAACGTGTTGAGCCCGGTCTCCAGCCCGGACGTCGCGTATTGCCACACCGGCCGGACGCCCAGCAGTGCGAGAACACCGCACGGCACCATCGCCGCGACGTGCCCGCCGTGCAACCGGCTCGTCGCGCTCACCGCGAAGCCGAACCCGGCCGCGGTGAGCAGCAGGCCGAGCATCCAGGACAGCGTCGAGGTGTCCGACTGGCCGAACACGAACCCGGCGAACGCGAGCAGCCATTGCCACAGCGTGCTTGTCGACGCTTCGGCCCGTTCGCCGAGATTGTAGACCGGACCGTTCCCGGCGAGGATCTGCTCGACGATTCTGGTGAAAATCAGCGCATCATCGCAAATCCAGCGGGTGACGTAGCCGAGAATGGCGATCAACAGTATCGAACCGACGATTATCCAGCGGTTTCTTCGCCGATAATCAGGGAGGTAAACCGGCTGTTTTACGGCGCGCGGAAGCGCTCTGGGAATAGTGTCCAAGATTAAGATCTCCGCCGGTAATCGATGATTCCGGTCGCGACCAGCGCCACGATGCCGGCGCCCACGACGCAGATCTGCAGCAGCTCTGTCGGCTCGAAGCCGGCGCCCGCCATGGTGGCCCGGAGCACGATCGGCTGGGTCAGCACGAACGCACAGCAGGCCGCCAGCGAGAACGACCACGCGGGCGTGCGGCGCCGGAACGCGAAATAAGCCGGGATGATCAGCACGGCCGCCCACGCATACCAGGAGAGCCCGCGCAGATCCGAGTCGACGAAGGAGCCGAAGTAGAGCGCCGAAGCCGCGATCGCGGCCAGCGCGAGCCACCATTTCCGCGCGACCGGCAGGGGCGCGCCAGCATGGAATCCGGCGACCATCAACAGCAACGGCAGCCATTGCGGGACGAAATAGCCCAGTAGATCTGGACTGAAACTAAACGAATACCGGTACAGGAACGCGGCGAATCCCGCGACCAGCACTGCCCCGGCGACCATTCGAGCGGCCCGGCGCCGTCCGGCGAACAGCAACACGAGAGGCACCGTCGTCGCGGCGGTCAAGGCGAGGTCCAGCCAGAGCCGATGAGCCACATGCACCATCACCGTCGCGGCGAAGGGACCGAGCAGATGCGGAAAGGTGACAGCGTCGGACAAGTCACGCCCGACGGCGAGGACGCCTTTCATCACGCCCCACAGGAGACCGAGCAGCGCGACCAGGCGCACCGTGTCGCCGAAAGCGACCACGCGAGCCGGGGCTGAGCTTGCGGCCAGCCGGGCACGCAGGCCCAGCCCCAGCATCGCGAGCAGTTCGCGCCCTTCCTCGATGCGACCGCCGTCGCGCGCGTCCAGCAGCGCGCCGACCATTTCGTCCTCGCGTTCGGCGCGGTACCACCGAGGCAGCAGCCGCACCATCCGGCGGTACTGGAGTTCGGGAGCGGTCATGCCTCGCCGCCCGTCCGCGGCGCCCAGCCCCGCGCCCGCAGCACCGAATCCGCAGCCGCGGCATTCGCCGCCAGCCGCCGGGTCTGCTCGGCCAAAGTTCGGCCGCCGAGATCGGTCAGCCGGTAGTAACGGCGCAGCCGGCCCTGGTGGATCTCCTCCTTGTCCCGCTCCGCCCACCCGTCGGCCACCAGCCGGTCCAGCACGCCGTACAGCGTGCCGACCCGGAGGCGGACTCGGTTCTCCGACAGCTTCTCGACGGCCTGGACGATGCCGTAGCCGTGCTTCGGCTCGTCGGCGAGCGCGGTGAGGATCAGGAAGACCTGCTCCGACATGCCTCGTTCGGTCACTCGTCCATATATATCACGTTGCGATATATGCGGGTGGCCGAACTACGGCACTACAGCTCGGCGACAGCGGTCCCCTCCAGCTCGACCAGCAGAGTGGGGATCGCCAGCCGGGTCACGCCGAGCATCGTGGTCGACGGGGCGATCCCGGCCGCGGCCAGGCGGGCGGCGAGGACGCCGTAGTGCTGGAAAAGCTTGTCGACGTCGGTCGTGTAGACGTTGAGCCGGACCAGGTTCGCCAGCGTCATGCCCGCTTCGGCGAGCACCTTCTCCAGGTTGTCGAGGCTCAGCGCCACCTGCTTGGCCATGTCCCCTGTGTGCTGCGGTTCGCCGTCGCCGTTCATCGCGGTCTGCCCGGAGCAGTACAGGGTCCGGACCGGGCCGGACACCAGTTCGCCCTGGTTGTATCCCATCGCCGTCGACCACGCCCACGGGTTGACAGTCGTTCGCTCCACCACTTGCTCCATTCGCGTTCTCGGCAGTACTTCTCGGCAATACGAGGAGGAGCTTGGCAAGCAATACGCGACATCCTGTGTCGTGTATTGGCTAGAATTTCCGGTATGCGCGCCGACCGGTTGGTCTCGCTGGTCCTGCTGCTGCGCCAGCGCGGCCGGCTGTCCGCGACCACTCTCGCCCGCGAGCTGGAAGTCTCCACCCGCACGGTGCTGCGGGACATCGACGCGCTGTCCGCGGCGGGCGTGCCGGCCTACGCCGAACGCGGGCGCAACGGCGGTTTCGCGTTGCTGCCCGGATTTCAGACCGAACTCACCGGGCTGAACCACGACGAAGCCCTCGCGCTGCTGGTCGCCGGGTCACGCCGCGGCGCTCAGGCGTTCGGCCTCGGTTCGGCGCTCGCTTCGGCCATGCTCAAAGTGGTCGACGCGCTGCCGGAAAGCCATCGGCACACTGCGGCGGGCGTGGCCGAGCGACTGCTCATCGACCCGGAGATCGACCTCCTTTCGCGCCGCGCGGTCGCGGACGAGGCACCGGACGCGGTGGTGGCCGAGATCCGCCGCGCGGTGTTCGCCGGCCACCAGGTGCGCATCCGCTACCAAGCCCTGAACCAGTCCCCGAAGTGGCGCACAGTGCACCCGATCGGACTGGTGACCGTACGGGAGCTGGGATATTTGCTGGCCACTCGCGAGGGCGAGGACCGGACGTATCGGCTGTCGCGGGTGCTGGCCGCCGAGGAGCTCGACGAACCAGCGCAGCGGCCCGATCGAGTGGACCTCGGCCGGGCCTGGCAGGAACGCAGCACCCGGTTCCGCGGCGGCGGTGACCGCATCGTCGCGCTGGTCCGGATTCGCCCGGCGCAGCGGGAGGAATTGGCACGCACCGCGCTCGCCATTCTCGCCGAGGAATCCGGCCCGGACGGGTGGATTCGACTGGAGGCGGCTTTCCAGGATTCCCGGCACGCCGAATGGGCGCTGTGGCAGGCCGGCCGGAACGCGGAAGTCCTTGCGCCGCAATCGTTGCGCACCGCGCTGCACGACCGAGCCGCCGCGCTCGCCGCCGCCTACTCGGGGCAGGCCTGACTCCCCGGCACCGGCACTGCCTGCACATTCCGTAGTTGTGCGGATACCTACTCACTGGTAAGTTACCCGCCAGTCGTGATCCACATCATGGTTCGTACTTCATGGTTCAAAGGGGAGTCATGATCCGGAAACCCGTCCGCGCGCTGATCGCCGCCGCCGCTCTCGCGATCACGTCCGCCGTCGCGCTGCCCGCCGCCGCCTCGGCCGATTCCTTCTACAGTTACGACGGCAGCACGCCGCTCTCGTCGTACGCGCCGGGCACCGTGCTGAAGACGCGAACGCTGACCTATCACGTGTTCGGCTTCCCGACTCCAGTGCAGGCCACCCAGCTGCTCTACCGGACCGCCGACGCACAGGGCAATCCCACCGCGAACGTCACCTCGGTCGTCCGCAATCCCCTGGGCGGCAACGGAAAGGTCATTTCCTACCAATCCGCGTACGATTCGCTCGACCCCGAGGACGCGCCGTCCCGCGCGATCGCCGGCGACGTCCGGCTCGGCGGCGTGCTGCCGAACGCCGAATCGCTGCTCATCGCACCGGCGCTCGCGCTCGGGTACAGCGTCGTCATCCCGGACACCGAGGGCCCGACCGCCGATTTCGCCGACGGTCCGGAATACGGTCAGACCACTTTGGACTCCATCCGCGCCGCGACGCACGCGCCCGGCACCGGAATGACCGAATCCACCAAATTCGGCCTGATCGGCTATTCCGGCGGCGCGATCGCGACCGGCTGGGCGTCGGCGATCGCCGCGAGCTACGCGCCGGACGTCGAGAAGAACCTCGTCGGGTTCGCCGAGGGCGGGGTGCTCGTCGACCCCGCGCACAACCTCAAGTACGTCGGCGGCAGCCCGGTCTGGTCCGGCGTGATCCCGATGGCGCTGATCGGCGTCTCGCGCGGGTACAGCATCGACCTCAAGCCCTACGCCAGCGAGTACGGGCTGAAGGTGCTCGGCGAGCTGGAACACGCGTCGATCGCCAACGCGCTCGGCCGCTACCCCGGGCTGACCTGGCAGAAGCTGGTCAAGCCGGAGTACGCGAACCCGGATTCGGTGCCGCCGTTCGTCGACGCGGTCAACAAGGTGAACATCGGCTCGGCGGCGACGCCTTCGATTCCCGGGTTCATCGCGCAGGCCAACAACGGCGCGCTCGAAGGCACTGTCAGCAATGAGCCGGGCATCGGCACCGGCGACGGCGTGATGGTGGCCGGCGACGTGCGCGCGCTCGCGAATCAGTACTGCGCGACCGGAAACACCTCGATCAAGTACACGCAGTACGACCTGCTCAGCCACGCGACCGCGCTTCCGGCGTGGGCGCCGGCCGCGATCGCCTGGCTCGGCGACCGGTTCGCGGGCAAGGCCGCGCCGTCCAGCTGCGGGCAGATCCCGCCGGGGAACTCGCTGGAACCGGAGCAGCACACCGGGTCCTGAAGGGCCTGATCCAGGCAACGGTTCGGCGACGAAATCCCGGCGACTGAGTCACCGTCGTCGCCGAACCGCCTGGCCTGACCGCACACTGACCGCATCCGCCCGGCCTGCCCCGGGGACCTTTTCCCTAGGCAGGCGCGTCATGAACACCTACTCTTCACAAGTCCGCGGGCTTCCGGCGCGAAACGTTGTGCTGCGCAAGATCCCGGTGGCGGCGGGGATTCTGCTGCTGTCCGCATGCAGTGGGCCTACCGGCGTCCCAGCACCGCCGGGCACCACCACACCGTCCGCTCCCGCCGCGACTTCGGCTCCCGCCACCACGGCAGCCCAGAACGCTACTGCCGCTCCGTCCTCTTCGGACCGTCCGGCACCGTCCCGTTCGGACAGTCAGCCCGCACCCTGTGGCCCGACAAGGAATTGGGGCACTGGAACCAAAGAAAGTCCCGGTTCGACGACTAACGCGCTGTACCTCGTCACCGTCAGCCGACACGGCTGTTACGACGAAGTCGTGTTCACTATCAATGGCGCTGCCGCAGCCGGATTCACCGTGCGATACGTTCCGCTCGTGACCGCGGATCCCTCCGGGAAACCCTTGCCAGTTCCCGGAAACGCGGTCCTGCAAGCGGTGATCCGCGCACCCGCGCAGGGTTTTGACGACAGCGGACACCAACCTGGTCGCGTACTGGCCCAGGTCGGTGACTATTTCGCGCAGCCAACCGGTTGGCCGTCCTTGCGCGCGGTCCGATTCGCTGGCTTCTTCGAAGGCCAGTGCACTTTCGCTATCGGCGTCCGGGCACAGGCGCCATTCCGGGTGAGCAGCCAGGAAGTACCAGCCGACCAGATCCGCCGGGTGGTGGTCGATCTCGCGCACTGAACTCAGCCCGCTCAGCTCACGAAATCCGCTAGGAGGTCGAGCTGCCGTAGCGCGTCGGCGGGATCCTCGTGGTCCGCGAGTTCGAACAGCACCCGGTCGACGCCCGCCTCCGCATAGTCCGTCAGCTTCTCCGGATCGGCCCCGTACAGCGTGACCGGGACGTGGCGGCCCGCCCGCTCGCGCAGTTCGGCGATCCGCGTGCGCAGGAAGTCGATCGGGTACAGCGGCAGCGGGAGCCAGCCGTCGCCGTGGCTGAGCACGCGGTCCAGCACCTTCACCCCGACCCCGCCGATCAGCACGGGCAGTGGGCGCGCCGGTTTGGGCCAGGACCAGATCGGGTCGAAGTCGACGAATTCGCCGTGGAACTCGGGTTCGTCCTCGGTCCAGATCGTCCGGACGGCGGCGACGTGTTCGAGCATGCGCGCGAGCGGCCGGGCCGGGTCGACGCCGTGATTGGCCATCTCCTCGGCGTTCCAGCCCGGGCCGGCTCCGAGTTCGAACCGGCCGCCGGACAGCACGTCGACGCTCGCCGCCTGCTTGGCCAAGGTGATCGGATGATGCTGGCTGACCAGCGACACCGCGGTGCCGAGCCCGATTCTTCGCGTGCTGGCCGCGATGGCCGCAAGGGCGGTGAACGGGTCGAAAGTGTGCGAGTAGTAGCGCGGCAACGGCTGCGGTTCCGCGGCGCCGACCGGGTACGGGGTGAGCCTGCTGGCCGGGATGTGGGTGTGTTCGGTGAGGAACAGCGAGCCGAAGCCGCGCTCCTCCACCGCCTGCCCGAGCCGGACGGGGGCGATGCCGTAGTCGGTGAGGAAGGTGACGATTCCGTGGTCCATGCGACCACCGTAGCCTAAATGTCAGTCGACTGACATTTAGCTCGGCGGTGCTAGCGTGACGCCCGTGCCCAGAACCGAACGTTCGCGAGCCGACGCCCAGCACAACCGGCGCGCCATCCTCGCCGCGGCGCGCACGGCGGTCCAAGGCAGCGGCGACGTCTGGCTCGACAAGATCGCGCAGGCCGCAGGGGTGAGCGCGCGCACGCTCTACCGGCATTTCCCGACCAAGGACGACCTGCTGACCGCAGTGCTCGAGGACTACTTCGCCGAGCAAGCGGAGCCGATCCGCGTTCGTGTCGACGCTGAGCCGGATCCGCGCCGGGCGCTGGAAATCGTGCTGGAGAGCGGGGTCGCCGCGTTTCGCGAGCACCCGGGGATCCTCGCGCTGGTCAACGGGAACGCCCTCGCCGCCTCGATCGCCGGGCGGCATCTGGGGGCGTTCGGCGAGGTGCTGTCCCGCGCGCAGGAATCCGGGGCGGTGCGTTCCGATCTGACGCTCGAGGATCTCCCCTGCCTGATCACCATGGTCACCGCGGTGGCGGGTGCGAGCTGGCCTCGCTATCTCGCCCTGCTGCTCGACGGCCTCTCCCCAGCCGCAGCCACCCCGCTGCCCGCCTGAGACAAAGAAAGCCCCCGCCCGCCAACAAAGCGGACAGGGGCTTTCCCTTACCGGCTAACCGCGAACGCACCTGAGCGTTCGGCGAGGTGCTGCCCGCGCAGGAATCCGGCGCAGTGTGCGCGGACGTGACGCTCGAAGCCCTCCCCTGCCTGATCACCATGGTCACCGCAGTGGCGGGCGCGAGCTGGCCCCGCTATCTCGCCCTACTGCTCGACGGCCTCTCCCCGGCCGCAGCCACCCCGCTGCCCGCCTGAGACAAAGAAAAGCCCCCGCCCGCTAACAAAGCGGACAGGGGCTTTCCCTTACCAGCTAACGAATCAGCCGTCCGATTCAGCCGACGGGATGAACGCCCCAGGCACCTGGTCCGGGGCGAAGATCTTGTCCTCGCCCGGATACGGCTGGCTCCACCCGTGCACCTGGTACCACGTGAAGTGGTCCATCTGCGCCGGGTTGGCGTAGTCCGCGGTGGCGTTCGGGCCGGTCAGCTTCTGCTGCGACTGCCATTGCTGCCACTGCTGCGCCAGCTGCTGCTTGTCCGCGGGCACCGCCGTCGACGCCGCCGCGGTGGAGGCCGTCGGGACGTTGTCCGTGCCGCACGACGGCGGGGTCTTCAGGCCCGCGGTCAGCGACGTCTGGTTCGGCACCGCGGTGAACGGCGTGGTGTCCGGCTTCTGCGTGAACGCGGTCGCCATCGGGGTGGCCGCGCTGTCCTTCTGGTTCATCGGGTGGATCCCGAGGATCTGCTCGATGGTGCGGATCATGGTGATCTGCGAGTAGTACCGGCTGTCGGTCGCGCCGCGCTGGGCGTACGGGCTGATGATCTGGATCGGCGCCCGGTGCCCGTCGACGTGGTCCAGCCCGGCCTGGGAGTCGTCCTCGACCACGAAGATCGCGGAGTCCTTCCAGTACTGGCTGTGCGAGATCTTGTCGACGATCTTGCCGACGGCCAGGTCGTTGTCGGCGACCTGCGCGGCCGGGCTCGGCGGGCCGCCGGTGTGGTCGCTCGACAGCCAGAACATGTTCAGGTTGGCCGGGCCGTTCTTCTCGAAGTCGTTCTTCCAGATCTCGTACCGGTACTGGTCCGGCACGTCGGTGTCGAACTTCGGGAAGCCCGGCACCGAAACGCTGTTCAGCGACGGGATCGGCGACGACGAGACCAGCGGGTAGGCGGTCGGCTCGCCGGTCGCGGCCATGTTCTTCGAGTCGCAGTACAGGTTCTGCCAGCTCGCGCCCGCGGGCTTGGTCAGGAACTGCTGGAACTCGCCGAAGTCGCGGACGGTCTTGCCCGCCGCCTGCGCCCCGGTCCACAGGAAGCCGCTGCGCTGGTGGCCCAGCGCGTCGTCCTCGGTGTCGTAGCTGCGCTTGTACTCGCCGGCCGACGACTCGGTGTACTCCGGGTTGTCCGCCTGCATCAGCCAGTTGTGGCCCTCGGCCGAGTTCGTGCCGATGTCGTAGGTGTTGTCGTACAACCCGAACTGGTCGGCCAGCGCGTGCTGGTTCGGCGTGACGGCCTGGCCGAACTGCGCGAGCGCCGGGTTGCCGTTGCCCTTCTTCATGTCGCCGAAGAGCTGGTCGTACGTCCGGTTTTCCTTGACCAGCAGGAAAACGTGCTTGATCGTGGACGGGTCGCCCAGGCGCTGCGGCACCGGAACCGGCTTGACGTTGCGGTTGCCGTTAGCCTTCTGCACCGAACCGGGCGTCCAGCCGTTCTGCTTGAACACCTGGTACGTCTGCGCCCAGGTCTGCCAGTCGGTCGGCAGGGTGAACCGCTGCAGGCTCGACGTGGTGTCGTGCGTGGCGTGCCCGGCCGCGGTGGTCGGGCGGCGGGCGTCGATGCCGCGGGTGTTCGCGACCAGGATGTTCTTGCCCGAGGCGGAAATGCCGGACGGGAAGTAGTCCGTCGGCAGCAGCCCGATGAAGGCGGCGGGGGCCTGCGGGAACCAGTAGCGGTAGACCGCGACCGCGTTCGCCCGGCCGAGGGTCACCAGCAGGTGGCCGTCGTCGGTGAGCGCGATGTCAGTCGGCTCGTAGCCGACGTTCGCCTCCGGCCACGGCTGCGTCGCGATGGTCTGCACCACGACGTTGCGCTGCGCGTCGATCACCGAAACGCTGTCGCCGCCGGTGTTCGCCACGAACAGCGTGTTGTTCTTGGCGCGCAACGCGGTCGGGTGCAGGCCGACGTCGATGCTCTTGACCGGAGCGGCGGGGTTCGCCAGGTCGATCACGCTGACCGTGCCGGTGGTGGCGGCCGCGGTCTTCGGGTCGGCGACGACGTCGGTGCCGTACGAGTTGATCGTGGTGTCGCCCGGCTTCGCCGCGCGGCCGCCCTCGTTGCTGACGTAGATCCGGTCGCCGATCCGCACCAGTGCGCGCGGCGCGTTGCCGACGGTCCAGCTCTGCTTGATCTGGCCGCTGGCGGCGTCGATGGCGACGACGCGGTTCTGTCCGTTCACCGCGGAGTACACAGTGGACCCGTCCGGCGAGAAGATCGCGCCAGCGGCAAGGGAATGCTTGGCCCCGTCAGCCGGGATCGCGACCCAGGTCGGGTTGGCGACGGTGCCGTCCGGGTTCACGTCGAACTTGCGGTAGCCGTCGATCTGGCCCAGCCACAGCGTTTTGCCGTCCGGCGAGTACGACGGGCCTTCCTGGCCGACGTCGTTGCCCGGCAGCTGCAGGTCGGCCTTCTTGTCCTTGCCGACGAGCTGCTGCACCTTCCAGCTCTTCAGGTCGACGATGGTCAGCGCGATGCCGCCGTCGGTGGTCAGCGCGGCGAGGTGGCTGCCGTCCGGGCTGACTGTCGAGGACATGATCTTGCCGTTGGGAACGACCAGCCGCTCGCCGATCGGCTTGAGGTACTGGTCGCTGGAGATGGTCAGGCCGTTCGCGGTTTCCTGGCCGACCTGGTCGGTGCCGAACTGCTTGGTGGAGGCGAGGCCGATGCCCGAGCCCGTGGCGACGAGCGCGACCGTGGTCGCCCCCGCCGTGACGAAGCGCAGCTTGCGGGATCTGCGGAGGTCTTTCTTCCCGCCACGCCTGCGACGGCGCGTTACTTGCATGTCCTCATCCCTTCGTGGAGGAGAGCAGTTCGACGTTGCCGTCGAACTGCCACAGCGGGTTGGGCCGGTCCCCTTCCGGGGTCCGCACCTGGAAGTAGCCGTTCACTTCCTTCGGTCCGTCGCCGTCGGCGACATACCGCCCGTCCGAGGTGACATCGAGCTGGTAGATCGCCTGTCCGGTCGCCGCGATGCCGGGGAGATGCCAGGAGACGACGCATCGCCAGTCGTTGCCGGGGCCTTCGGCCTCGACGAGGCCGCCGCCCTTGGTGCATTCCGTGCTGGTCGCGAGCTGCTCCTCCATGACGTCCGGACGGTGCAGCTGCGCGGCCTGGAGCCGGTAGAGGTGCGCGAATTCGGTGGACAGCGACTGCTGCAGCTTCGCCTGGTCGATGCCCGAGCCCGTGGCAGGCGTAGCGACCGCGACGACCGCCACCGTGATGCCGACCAGCGCGGCGAGCGGCAGCAAACCCGCGGTCAGTACGCGACGACCCGCACCGTCATACGTCAGATCGGTGAAGTCGCGTCGCACGAACAGCAGGTAGGCCAGCGCAGTCGCGACCACTGCCCAGACCAGGCTCACGCCGACGCCGATCAGCAGCGGACCGAACTGGGCCGGGTCGGTGAAGAGGCCGTTCCACGAGATGAACGCGTACGTCGGCAGCGCGAGCCGCACGACGACCGGCAGCGGCAGGAGCTGCGCCACCGCCATCACCAGCGCGACCACCGCGGGCAGCAGCAAGCCCATCGGCGACCGTCCTAATGCGACAGAGCCGAGCAGGCCGATCCCTGCCAGGGCAAGGGTTGGGGCGAGCACGCAGATCCAGGCGAGAATGACCTTCAGCGCCGCGTCGCCCGAGGACAGCAGGTGTCCGTCGAGGCCGATCAGCGGCTGCCCGCCGACTGCGACGAGACCGCCGACCGTACTGGACACCGCCAATCCGAGGACCAGCAACAAGATCACGGTGAGGCTGGCGAGCGCCTTCGAGACGAAGATCCGCCGGTACGACCGCATCGCCACCAGCAGGTGCCGCCAGGTGCCAAGCCGGTCTTCGGCGGCGAAGACGTCCCCAGCGACCAGCGAAGTCAGCAGCGGAAGCGCGTAACTGCCCGCGAAACCGAGCAGCACGAGCGGCCCAGCCCAGCCGGTGGTGTTCATCAGACGGCCGAACAGGGTGTCCACCGGCAGGTCGCTTTGCTGGCTGACCGCGGCGACGAATACTGCGGGCGCGAGCCAGCAGGCGAGCAGCAGTACGCGGATTCGCCACTGCGACAACAACTTCACCAGCTCGAACCGATAGCCGCGGCCCAGCCCGACCGGGCGGACCGGCGCCGGTGCCCGTTCTTCGGTGACGGTCATCGCTTCTCCCCCTGCTCCGTCAGCTCCAGGAAAGCCGCCTCCAGCGGCGAAACGACCGGAGCCAGTTCCCGTACGCCGATGCCCTTGCCGACGACGCGCGCGACGAGGTCGTCCAGCGCGGGCACCAGGCCGCTCACCACCAGGACGTCGGCCTGTCCGCGCGGGGCCTGGGTGTCGTCGAGCCGCAGCCCGGGCACGTTCTCGGCGATCTCGCGCGCGGCCTTCTGGTCCGAGGTGACCAGGCGGTAGGCCAGTTCGCGATCGTCGGAGGACAGTTTCGCCAGCGGGCCGGTGAAAACGACGCAGCCGGCGGACAGGATGGTGACCTCCGAGCAGAGCGCTTCGAGGTCGTCCATCCGGTGGCTGGACAGCACCACCGCGGTACCCTCGTCGGCGAGCCGGGTGAGCACGCTGTGCACGTGTTTCTTGCCCGCCGGGTCGAGACCGTTGGCGGGCTCGTCGAGGATCAGCAGCCGCGGCTTGGTCAGCAGCGCGGCGGCGAGGCCGAGGCGCTGGCGCATGCCGAGGGAGAACCCGCGCGCCCGGTCGTCGGCGACGTCGGTGAGGCCGACCTGCGCGAGAAGGTCGTCGAGGTCGACGGTCTGTCCGCGCAGCGAGGCGAGCGCGGCGAGGTTCTGCCGGGCGGTGAGCGAGGGGTACAGCCCCGGGCCGTCGACGAACCCGGAAATGCCGTCCGGGGTGGCGAGCGCGCGGCCGACCGGGCGGCCGAGGATCTCGAGTTTTCCCTCGTCGGCGACCGCGAGCCCGAGCAACAGGCCGAGCAGCGTCGTCTTGCCCGCGCCGTTCGGGCCGACGAGCCCGTGGATCTCGCCGTAAGCGACGTCGAGATCGACACCGTCGAGCGCGATGACGTCGCCGAAACACTTGGTGATCGCGCGGGCCCGCACCGCGTCGCTGGTTTTCATGAATCCCCACTTTCCGAAGCCGTGAGGAACTTAGGCACGACAAGTGACATGCGAACCCGTGCCAGGTTGAACGTTGGGGAAACCCCGTGCGCCACAGCCGATTTCTCGACGGTCAATCGGACAAAACAGGATCAATCGCGCGACGGCAAAGTGTCCGAGATCTCCCGGACCAGCGCATAGGACCGTTTCCGCTCCGCGTGGTCGTGAATCGGAGTGGTGATCATCAGTTCGTCCGCACCGGTGTCGGCGATGACTGAGCGCAACGAATTCCGCAGCGCCGCCGGGGCTCCGGCGAGCACCGGACCGGGGCCGATCGCCGGGTCCACGGTCGCGTCTTCCGGACGCGGCAACAAGATCCGCTCGCCGCGCGAACGGCTCAACGCTTTAGCCCGAATGGACCTGGCTAGCCATTCGGCTCGCTCCTCGGTCGCGGCGGCGACCACCGCGACGCTGACCACAATGGACGGTTCAGGAGTGTGGCCGGGGCGGAAGTTCTCGCGGTAGATCCGGGTCGCGGCGGTGGCTTCAGCGGGGCGGAGGTGGTAGGCGAACGCGTACGGCAGGCCTAGTTCGGCGGCGAGGTGCGCGCTCGCGGTGCTTGAGCCGAGGAGCCAGATGCCCGGCACATTCCCTTGCGCGGGAGTCGCGCGCAGTGGCTGGTCTGAGTCGGAGAAGTAGGTCAACAACTCCTTGATGCGGGCGGGAAAACTCTCCGCCGGGCCGGGGTTCAGCGCGTCGGCCACGCGTTGCGGACCGCCGAGCGCGCGGCCGAGCCCGAGGTCGATCCGGCCGGGATGAAACGCGGCGAGCATGCCGAATTGCTCGGCGACGACGAGCGGCGGATGGTTGAGCAGCAGGACGCCGCCCGCGCCGACGCGGATCCGTGGCGTGGCATCCGCGACGCGTGCGGCCGCCACAGCGGGAGCGGCGCTCGCGACACCACGCATGCTGTGGTGTTCAGGCAGCCAGTAGCGGTGATACCCCAGTTCATCGGCGAGTTCGGCGAGATCGACCGTGCGTTGCAACGCCTCCCGCGCGGTCGATCCCGCGACGATCGGCGACGTGTCCAGCACTGAAACCCGCACCAGGGCATCATCCCGCAGCAGGCTTTCCTCAGCAGTGCGGCATGGCTGCGTTCCGGCGAAGGTCCGTGAGGGGAACCCTGAGGGACTCTGAGTCCCTCAGGGTTCCCCTCACGGACCTCGGCATTGCGCGTCTGGCGGTCCGGCAGCGGGTTACGAGGTCTCCCGTACCGGCGCGGGCGCGGGCTCCTCTTCCGCCACCGCTTCGCTCAGCTGCCAGCCGCCCCGGCGACGCAGCACCACGAGGTAATACCCCAAGGCCAGCAACGCGATCGCGCCGGTGACGATGAGGCTCGGCCGTCCGATCACCGGGTCGGTCGCGTTCACGTAGAGCACGAACGCCAGCGCGATCAACGCCACCACCGGCGCGATCGGGAACCCGGGCATCCGGTACTTCGCCCCGGCCGTCGCCCCGGAACGACGGCCCAGAATCGCGCCGAGGCACAGCGCCGCGTACACGACGACGATCGACGTGCTGGTCACGACTGTCAGGATCTGCGGGTCCACAAAGCACAGTGCGGCGGCGATGAAGCCGGTCGCCAGCGTCGCGACCCACGGGGTGCCGAACTTCGGGTGCACCGCCGAGAGCGCGCGGTTCATCGCCTTCGGCCACGCGCGGTCCCGGCCGCTGCTGAACACCAGCCGGGAACTGATCAGCACGATCGCGAGGACGGCGTTGATGATGGCGAGCGCGACCGCGAGGCTCAGCACGGTGTCGAGCGTGCTGCCGCCGCGGGCCTGCACGAAGTACGACAACATGTTGGGAGAGCTGAACAAAGTGCCGAGATCGGGCGCACCCATCAGCACGGCGGTGACCGGGATCAGCTCGGCCAGCACGGTGACCCCGAGTCCCATGAGGACAGCGCGCGCCACCCCGCGTCCGGCGTCCTTGGTTTCCTCGCCGAAGTAGACAGCCGAGCCGTAGCCGTTGTAGGCGAAGATCGCGATCGCCGTCGCGATCATCACCGCGCTGATCGTCGCCGGACCGCCGCCCGGGGCGACCGGATGCGCGAGCAGATCGGTGAACGGACGGGCCGGCTTGGCCAGCCCGAGCACCGCGACCACGGCCAGCGCCAGCAGCTCCACCGCGAGGAAAATGCCGGTGACCCAGGCGTTCAGCTTGATGTCGAACACCGCGACGATCGCGGCGAGCACGCACGTCACCGCCGCCACGACCGCCGGGGACACGCCGGGCAGCACCACGCTCAGGTACTGGCCGACGCCGAGCGCGATCACCGCGACGATCAGCACCTGCGTCACGATCATGATGCCCAGCACCATGAATCCGGGCAGTTTGCCCAGCGTGCGCGCGGCGATCGTGTACTCGCCGCCCGCGGACGGGAAGGCCGAGCCCAGTTCGGCGTACACGAAGGCCATGAAGATGCCGACTACGGCGGCGGCGAGGAAGGCGTAGAAGGCGCCCGATCCGGCGCCGGTGAGGACGCCCGGTGCGATGACGAACACCGAGGACGCCGGGCTGATCGCGGAAAGCGTGATCAGCAGCATGCCGAGGGTGCGCAACCCGCGGCGCAAGACGGGGGTGGACAACGCTGGCCTCCATCAAGTCGTTGCTCAAGTACGTTGTTTGAATGGAACTCAAATAACCAGCCGGGCGTTCAGCTAAGGCCCTCACGCCCGCCACGTCAAGACTTCTGCGGTCTCGATCCGTTCAGGACTTGCATTTTTCGAGATTTGTTCAAAGAATCAAGGCATGGCAAGACCGAGCAAGGCCCCCGAGCGGCGGGCGGAACTGGTGGCCGCGGCGCGGCACACCGTCGTCGAACGCGGCGTGCTGAACCTGAAGCTGCGCGATGTCGCGGACCACGCCGGCATGTCGCCGGGTTCCCTGTTGTACTACTACCCTTCCCTGAGCGACCTGCTTGAAGACGTGCAGCAGGAGGCCGTCGAACGCTTCTGCGTCGCGCGTGAAGCCGCGGTCGCGGCGGAGGCCGATCCGCGCGCCCGGATGCGCGCGATGATCGGCAGCGGCCTGCCGAACGGCAAGAACGACGAGCTGTGCGTGCTGCTCTACGAACTGGGCACCATCGCCCGCCGCGAACCGGCTTACTCCGCGCGGCACATCGCGCTGTACGAACGTCAAGTCCGCGGGTACGTCGGCATCCTGGAAGCCGGTGCCGCGACCGGGATTTTCGACCTGACCGACGACCCGGTCACCATCGCCCGCAACCTCGTCACCCTCGAAGACGGGTACGGCCTGCACCTGACTCAGGCGGTGCCGCCGCTCGACCGGTCCGTCGCCGAGGCGATGGTGCTCTCCTATGCCCGCGTTTCGACCCGATGCTCCCTGGAGGCCCCCGCATGACCCGCGCCCGCGACCTTGGCTTGACGCTTGGCGGCAAGCCCGGCCCGCACAACGCGATCACCGACATCCCCGGCGTCGAGGTCGGATACACCACCTTGATCGAAGGCTCGTCGGTGCGGACGGGGGTCACCGCGATCCTTCCGCGCGGCCGTTCCCAGTTCGATGTGCCTTGTTCGGCGGGCACTTTCTCCTTGAACGGCAACGGCGAAATGACCGGCCGGGCCTGGCTGGCCGAGACCGGGTCCTTGACTCTGCCGGTCTTGATCACCAGCACCCACTCCGTCGGACAGTGTCACCGGGGCACGATCGATTGGGTGGTGCGGGAACGCCCGGACGCCGCGGCGGAGTGGCTGCTCCCCGTGGTGGCGGAGACGTGGGACGGGTACCTCAACGACGTCAACGCCCCGACTATCCAGACTGAGCACGCCGTCTCCGCCATCGATGCGGCTGCCTCCGGCCCCATTGCCGAGGGTTCGGTGGGCGGCGGGACCGGGATGACGTGTTATGGGTTCAAGGGCGGTACCGGGACTTCTTCGCGGGTTGTTTCGCACGGTTCGGACAGCTACACCGTTGGGGCCTTGGTGCAGGCGAACTTCGGAAGCCGCCCGGAGCTGACGGTGGCCGGATCGCACCTAGGTGCCGAGCTTCTTGACGACAACCCGATGGCCGACACGAGCTGGCTCGCTCCGGCTGGTGCCGGTTCGGTGATCGTGGTGATCGGGACTGATGCGCCTCTGCTGCCTGGTCAGTGCACTGCTCTGGCCCGACGGGTGCCGCTCGGGCTGGCCCGGACCGGGACCACCGGCTCGCACTTCTCCGGAGACCTGTTCCTGGCCTTCAGCACGGCTAACGCGGGTGCTTTGACCAGCCATTTCCCCCGGCCGGACGACGAACCTTACGAGAGCATGCGGTTCATCCCGTGGGGTGCGATCGATCCGTTCTTCGAGGCAGTGGTGCAGGCGGTCGAGGAGGCGGTGCTGAATGCGCTGGTGGCCAACGAGGAGATGACCGGGCACCGGGGGCATCGCGTTCCGGCGCTTCCGGTGAGCCGCTGGAAGGAGGGGGCCTAGAGCAGGCGCGGCGGGCTCGCCTGGGCGCTTTGGCTGAGTACGCGCCGCGCCCGGGCGAGCCGGGACTTCGTCTCATGGACCCGCCCCCGCCGAGAAAAGCCTCGTGAGCGCCTGTCACGGTTCTGACCGGGATGGGCGCTCACGAGGCCCATCTTGACGCCGACGCATAATCCGCCGAGAAGGGCGCAGCGCACGCATCAGGACGGCTAGGTCTCTGAGCCCCTTGGTATCTCCTGTCTTGTGCACGATGAACGCCGCCAGACCGAGCACGGCGACGAAGGCAGCCAGAGTGCACAGGGGAACCACCAGCAACAACAAGTCAACTCCGCAACGACGTACACCGGCCCCGGTGCCAGTGTCGATGCTTTGAGTTGTCTGCAGTTGCTGTCGCTCATGTTGATCCGACCCTGAAACCGAGCAGCCATCCGGGCGCTGCTCTGTAGCTGCCTTGCGCAGCCCGCGCTGTACGACACCAGCGCGTCCAGGGCTCCCCAGCAGGGGCCATGAGCCACAAGTACCGCAGATAGTACTGGCCAGCGTGCGGCACCGCGGTACCACTCCGCCCAGCGCGTCGCCACCCCTTGCCCCAACCGTCCAGGATCGTATATCTTTTGAGATATCTTCCTCTCCCGACGACATCCGGGCAGGTCAACCCCCATGAGTCCCGTATCGAGCACCACCCCGCCGGAGCGGCCGGGCAAGGTCATCGCGCTTCACCTGAACTATCCGTCCCGCGCCGAGCAGCGCGGGAGGACCCCGGCGAAGCCCTCGTACTTCGTCAAGCCCACCACCTCGATCAGCGCCTCCGGCACCCCCATCGAGCGCCCCGCGGGCACCGAACTTCTCGCCTTCGAGGGCGAGATCGCGCTCATCATCGGCAAGCAGGCCCGCCGCGTCTCCCCCGACCAAGGCTGGAGCTACGTCGAGAGCATCACCGCCGCCAACGACTTTGGCGTATACGATCTGCGGCACGCCGACGGCGGTTCCAACCTCCGCTCCAAGGGCGGCGACGGCTTCACTCCCCTCGGCCCGGCCACCATCCCAGCCGCCGAGGTCGATCCCGCGAAGCTGCGCGTCCGCACCTGGGTCAACGGCGAGCTCGTCCAGGACGACACCACCGAGGACCTCATCTTCGACTTCGGCACCCTCGTCGCCGACCTTTCCCAGCTGAGCACCCTCGAGCCCGGCGACGTCATCCTCACCGGGACTCCGGCCGGGTCGTCCGTCGTGCAGCCGGGCGACACGGTCGAAGTGGAGGTCAGCGGCGGCGCGAAGACCACCGGGCGTCTCGTCACGCCGGTCGTGGAGGGCACCAGGCCGCTCCCGGAGTTCAGTGCTCAGCCCAAAATCGACGACAACCAGCGCGAACAGGCTTACGGCGACAGGGAATCCGCAGGGCTCCCGGCGGAATTCGTGCTCACCGAGGAACTCAAGACCAAGCTCACCAGCGTAGGCACGGCGACGCTTTCCGCCCAGCTGCGCAAGAACGGCTACAACCACGTCTCCATCGACGGCCTCGGCTCCACCCGCCCGGACACGAAACTCATCGGCCGCGCGCGGACTCTCCGCTACCTCCCCTTCCGCGAGGACCTCTTCAAGTCCCACGGCGGCGGCTTCAACGCCCAGAAACGCGCCATCGACTCGCTCAACCCCGGCGACGTCCTGGTCATGGAAGCCCGCGGCGAAAAGGGAACCGGCACGATCGGCGACATCCTCGCGCTGCGCGCCCAGGTCCGCGGAGCAGCGGGAATCGTCACCGACGGCGGCGTCCGCGACCTGGCGGCCGTGGCCGCGCTGGACATCCCGACTTACCACTCCGGACCGCACCCGGCGGTGCTCGGCCGTCGTCACGTTCCGTGGGACGTCGACATCACCATCGCCTGCGGCGGCGCAACAGTGCAGCCGGGCGACGTGATCGTGGGCGATTCCGACGGCGTCCTGGTGATTCCGCCGCACCTGGTGGAAAAGATCGCGGACGCGGCGATCGAACAGGAACGCCAGGAAACGTTCATCGCGGAGCAGGTCGCGAACGGCGAAAGCGTCGACGGCCTCTACCCGATGAACGACCACTGGAAGGCCAGGTACGCCCAGTGGCGCCCGTAGCAGGCGAGAGCAAGTCCCAGCGCGCGTACCGCTGGATCAAGGACCGGATCGCCGACCGGACCTTCGGCCCCGGCTATCGCCTGGTACTGGGGCAAATCGCCAAGGAACTGGACGTCAGCGTCGTCCCGGTGCGCGAAGCGATCCGGCTGCTCGAAGCCGAAGGGCTGGTCACGTTCGAGCGGAACGTCGGCGCGCAGGTGGTGATGGTCGACGAGACCGCGTACGAGCACACCATGCAAACCCTTGCCCTGGTGGAAGGTTTCGCCACCTCGCTGTCCGCACCGAAACTGTCCGCTGAGGACATCGAACGGGCGCGCGCGGTCAACGAGCAGATGCGCCTGTCACTGGAGAAGTTCGAACCGCACCGGTTCACCGAGCTGAACCAAGAGTTCCATTCAGTCCTCTTCGAACCGTGCCCGAACCCGCACGTGCTCGACCTCGTGCACCGCGGCTGGCATCGGCTGGCCTCGCTGCGCGATTCGACGTTCAGCTTCGTCCCGGGCCGCGCGCACGAATCCGTCAAGGAACACGAACAACTGCTGGTGCTGATCGAGCAGAACGCCGACCCGCTCGAACTCGAGCTGGCCGCGCGCCGGCACCGCACCGCCACCCTCGACGCCTACCTCGACCGGCGGGCCGCCCCGCCCGCCGAAGCTCCCTAGGAAGGACCCCACCCCATGAGGTTCCGCAGTACCCCGAACGCCATCACCGGCTCGATCGCGCCGCTGATGACCCCGTTCACCGCCGACGGCGCCGTCGACCACGAGAGCCTGACCAACCTGGTCAACTGGCAGATCGCGTCCGGTTCGCACGGCGTTTCGATCGGCGGGTCCACCGGCGAGCCCGGTGCGATGACGGTGGCCGAGCGCGCGGAGACGATCCGCACCGTCGCCAAGGCGGTGGGCGACAAGGTTCCGTTCATGCCCGGCACCGGTTCGGCGAAGCTCGACGAGACGCTGGAGCTGACCTCCGAGGCGCGCGACGCGGGCATCGACGCGGCGCTGATCATCACCCCGTACTACGCGCGGCCCACCCAGGAAGCGCTCTACAGCTGGTACGCCACGGTCGCGAAGGAATTCCCGGACCTGCCGATCGTCGCCTACAACGTGCCGAGCCGGACGTCGGTCGACCTCGCCCCGGAGACGGTCGCGCGGCTGTTCCGCGATTTCGACAACTTCGTCGGGATCAAGGAGACCACCAAGGACTTCGAGCACTTCTCCCGCGTACTTCACCTGTGCGGCAAGGAATTGCTCGTCTGGTCGGGCATCGAGCTGCTGTGCCTTCCGCTGCTTTCCCTCGGCGGCACCGGTTTCGTGAGCGCGACCGCCAACATCGCCCCGGCCGCCAGCGCCGAGATGTACCGCGCGTGGACCGAGGGCGACTTCGACCGCGCCCGCGAGATCCACTACGGCCTGCACCCGCTGGTCGACCTGCTGTTCGTCGAGACCAACCCGGCCCCGGGCAAGTGGGTGCTGGAGCAGCGCGGGCTGATCCGCTCGGGCTTCGTGCGGCCGCCGCTGATCACCCCGACCGAACCGGGCATCGCCCGGATCACCGAACTGATGCGCCAGGGCGAGCAGTACCTCTCGCCCGTCGACGGCTTCACCGTGGAAGGAAAGTGACCATGACCGCGCACTACGTTCCGGAGAACCTGCCGGAGCACATCCGCCACTACATCGGCGGAGCGCCGGCCGACAGCGTCTCGGGCGACACCTTCGAGGTGCTCGACCCGGTCACGAACAAGCCGTACATGACGGCTTCGGCGGGCAAGGCCGAGGACATCGACCTCGCCGTCGCCGCGGCGAAGGAAGCCTTCGACCACGGCCCGTGGCCGAAGATGCTGCCGCGCCAGCGCGCCCGGATCCTCAACAAGATCGCCGATCTGGTGGAGAGCCGCGACAAGCAGCTGGCCGAGCTGGAAACCTTCGACACCGGCCTGCCGATCAAGCAGGCGCTCGGCCAGGCGCAGCGCGCCGCGGAGAACTTCCGGTTCTTCGCCGACCTGATCGTCGCGCAGGCCGACGACACCTACAAGGTGCCCGGCAAGCAGGTCAACTACGTCAACCGCAAGCCGGTCGGCGTCGCCGGGCTGATCACGCCGTGGAACACGCCGTTCATGCTGGAGAGCTGGAAGCTCGCGCCGGCGCTGGCGGCCGGCTGCACCGTGGTGCTCAAGCCCGCCGAGTTCACGCCGCTGTCGGCGAGCCTGTGGGCGGACATCTTCCGCGAGGCCGGCGTGCCGGACGGGGTGTTCAACCTCGTCAACGGCCTCGGCGAGGAAGCGGGCGACGCGCTGGTCAAGCACCCGGACGTCCGGCTGATCTCGTTCACCGGCGAAACCACCACCGGGGAAACGATCTTCCGCAACTGCGCGCCCGGGCTCAAGGGCATGTCGATGGAGCTGGGCGGCAAGTCCCCGGCAGTCGTGTTCGCCGACGCGGACTTCGAAGCGGCGCTGGACTCCACGCTGTTCGGCGTCTTCTCGCTCAACGGCGAACGCTGCACGGCGGGCAGCCGGATCCTCGTCGAACGCCCGATTTACGAGGAGTTCTGCACCCGCTACGCCGAACGCGCCCGCAACATCGTCGTCGGCGACCCGCACAACCCGGCCACCGAGGTCGGCGCGCTGGTGCACCCGGAGCACTTCGACAAGGTGATGAGCTACGTCGAAATCGGCAAGACGGAGGGGAAGCTGCTCGCCGGCGGCGGACGTCCGGAGGGTCTCGACACCGGGAACTACGTCGCCCCAACGGTGTTCGCCGACGTGAAGCCGGACGCGCGGATCTTCCAGGAGGAGATCTTCGGCCCGGTCGTGGCGATCACGCCGTTCGACACCGACGAGGAAGCCCTGGAGCTGGCCAACAACGTCAAGTACGGCCTGGCCGCCTACGTCTGGACCGCCGACCTGACCCGCGCGCACAACTTCGCGCAGAGCATCGACGCCGGGATGGTCTGGCTCAACTCGCACAACGTGCGCGACCTGCGCACGCCGTTCGGCGGGGTCAAGGCGTCCGGCCTCGGCCACGAAGGCGGCTACCGCTCGATCGACTTCTACACCGAACAGCAGGCCGTGCACATCACGCTCGGCGACGTGCACACGGCGCGCTTCGGGGCCGGGAAGGACAAGGCATGACCACGACCCCGCCGGACGTCATCCGCTGCGCCTACGCGGAACTCATCGTCAGCGACCTCAAGGCGTCGCGAGAGTTCTATGTGGACATTCTCGGCCTCGTGGTGACCTACGAAGACGACGAAGCGGTCTACCTGCGCGCGTTCGAGGAATACCTGCACCATTCGCTGATCATCCGCAAGGGTGCGGAGCCCGCGCTGTCCGTGCTCGCGTACCGCGTGCGCAGCGAAGCCGAACTTGACGTCGCCGAGGCGTACTACCGGGAACTCGGCGTCCAGGTCCGCCGCGTCCCGAAGGGCACCACGCGCGGCATCGGCGAAGCGGTGCGCGTGGTGGACCCGCTCGGCTTCCCGATCGAGTTCTTCTACGAGGCCGAGCACGTCGAGCGGTTCACCCAGCGCTACGACGTGCACGGCCCTGGCGCGCTGTCGCGGCTGGACCACTTCAACGTGAACACACCGGACGTCCCGGCCGCGCGGAAGTATTACGAGGGCCTCGGTTTCCGGGTGTCGGAAGACATCGTGGACGACGAGGGCACCGTGTACGCGGCGTGGATGTTCCGCAAACCGACCGTGCACGACGTCGCGCTCACCGGCGGCGCGGGCCCGCGGCTGCACCACATCGCGTTCGCGACGCACGAGCGGCACCAGATCCTGCACATCTGCGACCACCTCGGCGCGGTGCGGAAATCGGACCAGATCGAGCGCGGCCCCGGCCGGCACGGCGTGTCGAACGCGTTCTATTTGTACGTGCGTGACCCGGACGGACACCGGATCGAGATCTACACCCACGACTATTACACCGGCGACCCGGACAACCCAGTGATCAGCTGGGACGTGCACGACAACCAGCGTCGTGACTGGTGGGGCAATCCGGTGGTGCCGAGCTGGTACACCGAGGCCTCGCGGGTGCTCGACCTCGACGGGAAGCTCCAGCCCGTCGAGGAACGGACCGAGACGAAGGAAATGGACGTGACCATCGGTGCGGACGGGTTCTCCTACACCCGCACCGACGACACCGCCCGGGGTTTCAAACTGGGCGAACAGGTCTAAGGTGCGTCCCGTCCGTGAAGGGCTCCTTGAAGGAATCTGATTCCCTCAAGGAGCCCTTCACGGACCATCAGCAGCGGTACCGGCACTTCGACGGAGAGGTGACATGATGACGGCAATCTTGCAGACGCCGACCACGGTCGCGCAGGACTTCACGGAGTTCCGGTCCGCTGTCCTGCGGTCGTTCGTGCCGCTGCAGGTGAGCACCGAGCACCGCGACCGGTTCCACGGCAGGCTCCGCACGCACGAGGCGGGCGAGATCGCGCTCACCGAGATCACCGCGTCGCCGCACGCGGTGGAGCGCACGCCGGAACTGATCGCCCGCGCGGACCGGCCGTGCTACAAGCTGAGCGTCATGCTGGCCGGCACCGGAATCCTCACCCAGGACGGCCGCGAGGCAGTGCTGCGGCCCGGCGACGTCGCGCTCTACGACACGAACCGGCCGTATTCGCTCGTGTTCGAAGAGAATTTCCGGACGCTCGTGCTGATGTTCCCGCAACAGCAGGTCGATCTGCCGCGGGATCTGGTCGGTCAGCTCACCGCGGTGCGGATGTCCGGCCGCTCCGGCGTCGGGAACGTGGTGGTGCCGTTCCTGGCGCAACTGGGCGGGAATCTGGACGTGCTGACGAGCCCGGTGGGCGTACGGCTGGCGCACAACGCGGTCGACCTGCTGACCACAATGCTGGCCACCGAACTCGACCTGGACCGCACGGCGGCCGACCCGCACCACGACTTGATGCGGCGGATTCGCAGTTATATCGACGCTAATCTGTCTCGGTCTGATCTTGGTCCGGCGCAGATCGCCGCGGAGCATTACATCTCGACGCGGCATCTGCACGGGTTGTTCCAGGAGCAGGGGACGACGGTGGCGGGGTGGATCCGACAGCGGCGGTTGGAGCATTGCCGCCGGGATCTGCGGGATCCGTTGCTGGCGGCGCGTCCGGTTGCGGCAATCGCGGCGCGATGGGGGTTTGTGGACGCGGCGCATTTCTCGCGGGTGTTTCGGGCGGCGTTCGCGCAGTCGCCTAGCGAGTTGCGCGCTCGGGGCTGAAGCCCGCCAAAACAGGTACGGCGCTCCCGGACAACGGGGGCGCCGCTTGTCGTTTCCGCCCCGAACCCCTGGTATTGACCGCGAGCGTCCGGCAGTTGCCCGCCAGCGCATGAACGTTCGCTCACCGGCCGGGGCGCGGCGAGCATGATGGGCATGTCCGACCCTTCCCCTGACGAATGGCGCACCTACGACGAGTTCGCCGCCGGGATCGACACCTACCGGCTGCCCAACGCGGACCTCACCGGGCGGGAGCTCACCGTCACGCTCGATGACGGCGCGAAGCTCGAGTTGCGGTTCCTCGACGGCGAACGGCTCACCCTCAACGGCGTCGAGGATCCCTACGACGCGGTCGCCGTGCGTCCCGACGTCTTCTTCGTGAACCTGCCTCTGACGAGCGTCGAGGGCGAATCCCTCACCGTCGTCTACTCGACCACCACGCACCGCGCGATGACCGTGCGGTCGGTGATCGGCGACGAGGACGTCGAAGGCACGCCGCGGGTTTCGCAGACCTTCCACGCCGGCACCACCGACGGCGGCGAGCCGACCGGCGACGTGCCCGGGCCGTCGCGGGACCTCATCGGCAAGCGCAACGTCTACCGCTACAGCCCGAATCACCTGTACGAGCACGTTTATCTCTCCTCCGAACGCTACTGCTGGCAGTGCGTCGAGGGCGTGCAGCGCGGGCACGGCGACGTGGACATGTCGACCGTCTGGAAGTTCGCCGACGGCCTGTACCTGTTCTGCTTCCGGGAGTTCCGCATCGCGGTGGCCAGCGTGTGGCTGCACGACCTCGGCTACGACCTGCGCACCACCGGCGTTTTCCTCGGCATCACCGGCGACGGCCGGTCCGAGCATTCCCGCGCGGGCGGGCACATCTACCCGCTCGGCTCGATCAGCTACCCCGACGTCCAGCCTGTCTAAGGAGTTCTCCTGTGTCCAATTTGGACGTGATCACCGCGCACTACGAGGCCAGCGATCGCGGCGACCTCGACGGCATGCTCGCCCCGATCGGCCCCGAAACCACCTGGACCGAGGCCGCCGGATTCCCCTACGCGGGCACCTACACCGGCCCGGACGAGGTGAAGCGCAACGTCTTCGAGGCGATCGCCCGCGACTGGGACGGCTACCAGTTCACGTTGTCCGCGCTGCTGGACGCCGGTGACTCGATTGTCGGGCTCGGGACGTACACCGGCACGAATCGCAAGTCCGGCAAGGCTTTCACCGCCCGGGTCGCGCACGTGTGGAAGTTCGACGGCGACAAGGTCGCGAGCTTCGAGCAGATCGTCGATTCCGCCCCGGTCGCCGCGGCGACCGACTGAGTCTCTCGCGAAACGGCGGTGCCGGTCCTTCCCCCGGCACCGCCCCCCTTCTCCCCTCCCCCTCTGGTCACTGTGGACCGGAAAGCCGAGCCATGATGAGAAAGTTCCTGCCCGCGCTCGCCTCGGCCGTGCTCGTCACGCTGGTCGCGGCGGGCTGCGCGGGCACCGCCGATCCGAACGGACCGATCGTGGTCGGCTCGGTCAACGCGCTGAGCGGACCCGCCACCTTCCCGGAATCCTCCCAGGCCGCCAAGGCCGTCTTCGACGCGGCGAACGCGGCGGGCGGCGTGCACGGGCGCAAGATCGAATACCACGCCATCGACGACAAAGGCGACCCGGCGGCAGCGGCGGCCGCCGCGCGCGAAATCGTCGGCGGCGATCAGGCAGTCGCGCTGGTCGGTTCGTCCAGCCTCATCGAATGCCAGATCAACGCGAAGTACTACCAGCAGGAGAAGGTGCTTTCCATCTCCGGCATCGGCGTCGACCCGTCGTGCTTCACCAGCCCGAACATCGGGCCCGCCAACGTCGGTCCGTTCCACGACATGACGCTGACCCTGCTGTACGGCTCCGAAGTGCTGCACCTGCAGGACATGTGCGCACTGCTGGAAATCGCCGGGAACACGTTGCCATACTACCGCGCGGCCATCGACGAATGGTCGAAAATCACCGGCAAAAAACTGAAGTACGTCGACGCCACCGTGCCGTACAACGGCTCCGACTACACGCCGTACATCGTCAAGGCCCGCGCGGCCGGCTGCAAAGCGGTGACGGTCAACCCGGTCGAGCCGGACTCGATCGGCCAGCTGAAAGCCGCGCAGGCACAGGGTTGGAAAGATGTGACCTGGCTGCTGCTCACGAGTGTCTACAGTGAACAGTACGCGAAGGCGGTTTCGGACGCAGGCAAGGGCGTTTACGTCCCCGCCGAGTTCTACCCGTTCACCGACCCGTCGAGCCCGCGCACCAAGGAGTGGCGGGATCTCATGACGCGCAACAACATTCCGCTGACCTCGTTCAGCCAGGGCGGTTACCTCGCGGCGAAGTACTTCCTGCAGGTGCTCAACGGCATGCAGGGGGACATCACGCGGGAATCGGTGACGAAGGCGCTGCGCGAGATGAAACCGATCACCGATCCGATGGTCGGCACGCCGTACGTGTTCGGCCCCGGGCAGACGCACCACGACAACATCGCGGGCTGGCCGGTCAAGCTCGCGACGGGCACGAACCGGTGGGAAATCGCCGGTACCGACTGGCTGCGGATTCCGCGGCGCTAGCCCGATCCACTCTGGAAAGAGGAGAACTGCAATGGTGCAGGGAGCGCTGGCCGGGCTGGCCGCCGGCGGGCTTTACGCGGTGCTGGCGGTGTGCCTGACCTTGATGTCCCGTCTGGTCCGCGTCGTCAACTTCGCCCAGGCGGCCACCGGCATGTTCGGCAGTTACGTCGGGGTGGCCTTGTCCGTCCACGGCGGACTGCCGGAGTGGCTGGCGGTGGTGCTCGGCGTGCTGCTGGGCGGGTTGCTGAGCGTGCTGATCGGCTGGGTCGTCTCGACCTGGCTGGCCGAAGCAGGCACCGGCACCCGTTCGGCGGTCACCGTCGCGGTGCTGCTGCTGTTGATTTCGCTGTCGTTCATCCTGTTCGGCAACAAACCGCAGCCGTTCCAGGCGTTGCTGGCCGGTCCGGCCTTCACCGTCGGCGGCGTGGTGATCAGCCAGGTGACCGTCGTGACGGTCGCGCTGGCGGTGGTGATCGCCTTCGCCGCACGGCTGATCTTGACCAAAACGCCCGTCGGCATCTCACTGCGCGCGTTGTCGGAACGCCCGACGACCGCTGAGCTGCTGGGTATCCCCGCGAAACGGCTCAGCGCCGCCGTCTGGGGCGCCACCGGCCTGATCAGCACCATCATCATCGTGATCGTCGCCCCGTCCCAGTCGAACGACGCCACCTCGCTGGCCATGCTGGTGGTGCCCGCCGCGGCGGCGGCCCTGCTCGGCGGGTTCCGCCGGCTGGACCTCGCTGTCGTCGGCGGGCTGGTGCTCGGCATGCTGCAGGGCGCGCTCGCGCAGGTCGACCAGCTTTCGGTAGTGCGGAATTTCGTCCCGTTCCTGGCCATCGTCGGCCTGCTCGTGTGGTCTCAGCGCAAGGAGGTGTGGGATGCAGCTCGCTGACCGGGGCGCAGTGTCCCGCTTCGGAACCCCACTGGTCGTCGCGGTGGTCGCGGTGCTGGTCGGAATCGGCCTGACTGTCGGCCTCAACGGCTACTTCGCCTACCTCGGCGTAAGCGTCGTAGTAGCCGCCATCGCCCTGCTCGGCTTGGGCGTCGTGACCGGCAGCGCCGGCATGATCTCCTTGTGCCAGCTGACTTTCGGCGCGATCGGCGCGTGGGTCGTCTCCGCACTGAATGTCGCCAACGCTCCTGGCGGCTTCCTCTTCTGGCTGCTTCTGGGCGGTCTCGCGGCAGGCGTGGTCGGTGTCCTCATTGGACTTCCCGCGCTGCGTCTGCGCGGGATCAACCTGGCGGTGGTGACGCTCGGTCTGGCCGCGGCCGCCGATGTCACCCTGGTGGAAATCCAGTTCCCCGGCACCACCGACGGCGTTTCGGTGGACCGGCCGTCCCTGGTCGCCGACGACAACGCGTATTTCCTGCTCTGCGTGATCGTCCTGATCATCTGCGCGTTGGTCGTGCACTTCCTCCGGCGCGGTCCGTGGGGCAGCAGCTGGGCCGCGGTGGCGTTCTCCGAACGCGGCACCGCTGCGGCAGGAGCCAGCGTCCGCACGGCCAAGCTCTCCGCCTTCGCGGTCAGCGCCACTCTGGGCGGCATCAGCGGCGGTCTGCTCACCGCGCAGGTCGGGTTCGCTTTCCCGACCAGCTTCGCTCCGCTGCAGTCGCTGGCGTTGTACGTGCTGGCCATCATGTCCGGTGCACACCTGATTGACATGGCAGTGTTCGGCGCTGTCCTGTGGGTCGCCGTACCGGAGCTGCTGAAGCGATGGGGAGTCCCGCAAGACTGGGGTTACGTGATCTTCGGCCTGCTGGGCATCCAGGCTCTGGCCGGACGCGGCAACCTGGGCACCGCGATCCGCGAACTCTGGCGTCGCCGGTCGAGGGCCAGCGCTGGCGTCCAAATCACCGCGCTGGACGAAGAACCTCCGCGCTTGCCACCCGGCGAACCGGTGCTGGTGGTCCGCGGTTTGAGCGTCACTTTCGGCCAAGTCAAGGCACTGTCCGGAGTGGACTTAGCCGTCCCGAAGGGCGGAGTACTAGGCGTAATCGGCCCGAACGGCGCCGGGAAGTCCACTTTGGTCGACGCCATCAGCGGCTTCCTGCCCCAAGCTCAAGGGACCGTGGAACTGGCCGATCGCCCACTCACCGGCAACCCGACACAACGAGCCCGCTCCGGTCTCCGCCGTACCTTCCAGCAAGACCGGGTCCCGTCGGGACTGACCATCGAGGCGTACGTCCGTTTCGTGGCCCGCCGACGCCCGCCCGCCGCCGAAGTCGCTGCCGCGCTGGAGTTCTTCGGTTGCCCGCCAGCGGGAACGCCGCTGGACCGGGTCGATGTGGGCGCACGCCGGTTGGTCGAGGTCGTCGGCCACCTCATGGCAAAGCCCCAGGTGCTGCTCCTGGACGAGCCGGCGGCGGGTCTCCCGCACGAGGAACACGTGGCCTTCGGCGAACGCCTGCGTCAGGTCCCGGCCAGATTCGGCGTCTCGGTGCTGATCATCGAACACGACCTCGACCTGGTCCGGTCCGTCTGCGACACCCTGACCGTGCTCGACTTCGGCGAGGTGCTGGCCAGCGGCCCGCAGGCGGAAGTGCTGGCCGATCCCGCGGTCCTGAAGGCATACCTGGGCGAAACGGAGATGCTGTGAGCACGCTGCGCATCGAAAACCTGACCGTCACGCGCGGTGCGGGACCCGTCATCGCCGACGTCGGCCTGACCCTGGAACCGGGCAAGATCACCGCGCTGGTCGGCCCCAACGGCGCGGGCAAGACCAGCCTGCTGGAAGCGTTGTCCGGCGTGATTCCCGCGGCCTCCGGGACTATCCACGTCGGACACACCGACGTCACCAAGCACTCGCGGGTGTCCAGAGCGCGGCTCGGATTGGCGCACGTCGAGCAAGGACGGGCGGTCTTCGCCAGCCTGACCGTGCTGGAAAACCTGCGCCTGACCGCCAAAACCCCCGCCGGGGTGGACGAAGTCCTGGCGCTCTTCCCCGAACTGGAGAAGCGCAAGAACTCGCCCGCCGCACTGCTGTCCGGCGGCGAGCAGCAAATGGTGGTGCTGGGCCGAGCCTTCGCGGCGAAGCCCAAGTTCCTGCTCATCGACGAGATGTCGCTGGGCTTGGCTCCCGCCGTCTTCACCAGGCTTCTCCCGGCGGTCACCGAATTCGCCAACGCGGGCGCGGCGATCCTCCTGGTGGAGCAATTCACCCACCTGGCGCTGAAAGTCGCGCAGGAAGCTCTGGTCGTCTCCTCCGGCAAGGTCACCTACGCCGGGGAATCGCAGCCCCTGCTGGACAATCCGGACACGCTGCACCAGGCGTACCTGGGCACCAACTGACCCGGGGCGTGGGCGTTCCGCGGTGGGACGCCCACGCCCCGGCCGGTCAGCCTTCGCGGATGGTCATCTTCGCGAGCCGGTCGCCGTCGACGTCGAAGACGAACTTCGACCGTCCGTTGGCGTGGTTGCTGCGCCAATCCCCGACGACGGTGACGGTGTCGCCGGAGACGGTGACCTCCTCCGGGGTCAGGACGCCGCGCGAGCCGATGAACTCGACGTCGCTCCAGCCCTTGATCTCAGTGCGGCCACTGAACGACCGGCCCCAGTCGTCCACGACGCCCTTTTCGGTGAACGCGTCGAGGAACGCGGCGTCGTCGTGCCGGTTCACCGCGTCGACGAACGACGCCACCGGTTCCGGAATCTCCACTTCGGACATTGCGTTTCCCTTGCTGTCGCGGGTGAAACTCAGCGGGTGGTGTAACCGCCGTTGGCGAAGACAGTCTGCCCGGTGATCCACCAGCCGGACGTCGCGAGGAACGACACGATCGGGGCGATGTCCTCGATCTTGGTCAGCTGCCCGCCCATCGCCTGCGACTTGTGGAATTCCACCCGTTCCGGGGTTTCCTGGCCGTAGAAGAACGGCGTGTCCATCGGGCCGGGCCCGACCGCGGTGACCGAGATCCCGCGCGGGGCGAATTCCTTGGCCGCGGCGCGGGTGAAGTGCTCGACCGGGCTCTTGCCGCCCGCGTAGGTCGAGTACCCGTCGGTGAACGCCGCGAGCAGGCTGGTCACGATCGTGATGACCTTGCCGCCGTCGGCGACGTTCTTGCCCGCTTCCTTGATGAAGAAGTACGCCGCCTTCGAGTTGATGTCGAACATCGAGTCGTACTCGTCCTCGGTGGTCTCGGTGATCGGCTTGCGCAGCACCTTGCCCACCGTGTTCACCGCGACGTCGATCTTCCCGAGCGCGGCCTCGGCATCCGCGAACAGCTTCGCCACGTTCGCCGGGACAGTGAGGTCGCCGGTCAGGAGAACGCCCTTGCCGCCGGCCGCCTCGACCGCGGCGAGAGTCTCCTCCGCCTGCGGACGGGTCGACGCGGAGTTGTAGTGGATCGCGACGTTCGCGCCGGCCTGCGCGGCCTGCCTACTGATGAGCCCGCCCAGGTTCTTCGCCCCGGCGGCGACCAGGACGTTCTTGCCTTCGAGAGTGTGGCCGGTCATGGGTGACTCCTCCGTCTCTTTATCGCTGATATGCATCAATGTATCAGTGCAACAGCGGCTACCATAGCGGTGTGACACAGATTGCGAACGCGGATACACGGACCCGGCTCCTGGACGCCGCCGCCGAACAGGTCGCCGCGACGCCGGGCGAGGACATCTCGCTGCGCGCGATCTGCGCACAGGCCGGGGTGAAAATGCCGACGCTGTACCACTTCTTCGGCAGCAAACAGGGCCTGCTGGACGCGGTCGTCGAGCGGGGTTTCGACCTGTACCTCGCGGAAAAGGGCGCCCACGAACCGTCCGGCGACCCGATCCAGGACCTGCGCGACGGCTGGGACGCCCACGTCGCCTTCGGAATCGCGAACCCCGGCTTCTACACGCTCATGTACGGCCAGGTCCACCCCGGCCACGCCCCCGCGGCGCAAGAACGGCCCAGCGCGATGCTCCGCGCCCTGACCAAGGCCGCCGCCGACCAAGGCCGCCTGACGGTCCCGCCGGACCAGGCGGCCGCGCACATCCTGGTGGCGAACATCGGGGTCACGTTGCGGCAGATCATCCTCGCCGAGGAGGACCGCCCGCTGTCGGCGGCCGTCCGGGAAGGCGCGATCGCCGCGATCACCGGCACCGCGCCGAGCGCCGCCGACAGCAAGCACGCGGACATCCACCGCGTTCTGGAGCACGCCGCCGCGAACCCGGAAATCCTGGGCGCTGAGGAAACACAACTGCTGACCAAATGGCTTCGAACCCTGGCGGAAGCGGACTGACCTCGCTCCACGCCCCGCTTCCGCAGAAGTCCGTGAGGGGAACCCTGAGGGACTCTGATTCCCCCAGGGTTCCCCTCACGGACCTCCGCAGCGCGCACCGAGCCGGGCGAGAAGCGGGGAACGGTTAGGCGGCGGGCTGGTCGATCCGGTCGGGAAGCGGGTCCCCTTCAGGAGAGTCCGCGGCGAAGACCGGCGTAGTCCCCGCCATGCTGAGGTACCCGTCGATACTGCACCTGATCGCGAACCCGTACCCGTCGGAGGTGCTCGCGTAACCGGCGGGCGGCGGATCCTCGAGGAACTCCGTCGCCCAGCCCCGGTCGCGCCACGAACGCATCGTCAGGTCGAGGTACTGATCGGCCGTCGCGGCGGTGGCTCCGAGCACCCAGTAGGCGATGTCGAAGAACCGCCGGGTTTCGTCGAGGCCGAAATCGTCGGACAGGGTGACCCCGCGGTGAAAGGCCGCGTTGGGCAAGCCCGGATGCCGCCGCACCAGTGCCGATCCGGGCGGCAGGGCGCGGAGCGTTTCGGTGAAGTGGCCGAGCAGCCGGGCCCGGGCCTCGGCTTGAGTCGTCACGTCGGCTGACCGGCGGCTTCGCGGAGAACCTTCGCGGCGGCGTTTCGCACGTCGTCCAGCACCCCGGTGGCCCACGCTTGCGTGTCGGCGTCCTTGAACTGGCTGTCCACCACGCCGGTGAGAACGGTGGCGGCCCGCGCCATCGCGGCGGCCAGCGTGCCGACAGCGTCTGCCACCTGGTCGACCCAGTCGTCGCCGTAGGCGTCGGACACGACCGCGACCGGCAGCTGTTCGACGTTGTAGAAGGTCCGGCTGGCCTCGCGCGCCGCCGCCAGAATCGCGAACATCCGGTCGGCGAGCGCATCGCGTGCGCGCGCGACCGGGTGTCGCGGATACGTCATGGCCTCGCGGCCGAGCAGGACCTCGACTTCCCGGGCGATCACCACGGCCTTGTCCACGAACCGCCGGTTGGCCTCAGCGGTCTTCGCCGCCCAGTCCCCCTCGAACGTCATCCGGCCATTATCGGACTACATCCCCGCCCGCTCAAAGGCCAACGTGGGCAAGTCGACAGCGTGCGCCCCGCCGTCCGCCACCAGCACCGCACCGGTGATGTAGGACGACTCCGAAGACCCGAGGAACCGAACAATAGAAGCAATTTCCTCCGGCTCGGCAGGCCGCCGCAACGGCACCTCAGCAGTCACCCGCCGGTACCCCTCGTCGTGCCCGCCGTCGAATCCGGCCGCCTCGGCGAACTGCTCCATCTCGCCGTCCGCCATCGGCGTCCGAACCCACCCGGGGCACACCGCGTTGGCCCGAACCCCGCGAGGCCCGTAATCCCGGGCAATAGACCGGGTCAGCCCGATCAACGCGTGCTTGGCCACCGTGTACCCGGCGACATTGGGCCCGGCGAACAAACCGGCCAGCGAAGAAACAATCACGACCTGCCCGCCGCTTTCCACCAGGGAAGGCAACGCGGCCCGGCAAAACACGAACGCACTGGAAAGATTGGACCGGAGCGCGATTTCCCATTCCTCGTCCCCGGTGTCCACCACCGAAGACAGCCCATGCCCGCCGGCATTGGCCACGATCACGTCCAGCCGCCCGTACTTCTCGAGAATCTCCGCGATCGCCGCCTCCGCGTCCTCGCGAACACTGGCGTCGCAAGCGATCACATGTGCACCAGTCTCCGCAGCGACCTTCTCCAGCGGCTCCCGCCGCCGGCCCAGAACCACGACCTGTGCGCCTTCGCCGGCGTACCGCCGAGCAACCGCAGCCCCAATGCCCGTCCCTCCGCCGGTAATCGCCACGACCCGCGTGTCTGCCATCGTTATTTCTCCCTTTCAAGCAGGAAACCCAGACCGAGCCGAATAGCCGAAGTCGGCGAGCAAGGCCTGTCCGTTCACCGTCCGCGCCCGCGCGGAAGCCAGATACACCACCTGCTGGGCGACCTCCTCGGCCGCCTGCACCGGAAATCCCGGTTCGTCCAGCAGATCCCCCAAATCCCCCCGCGCCATCGGCGTATCGACCACCGACGGGCACACGCAATTGACCCGGACGCCGTCGAACTCCACCGACAACGCCCGCGTCAACGACACCACCGCGCCCTTCGACGCGCAGTAGGGCACCATCCCCGGCGCGCACACGAACGCCGAATCGCTGGCCAGGAAGACGATCGAGCTCCCGTCTCCCAGCCACGGCCGCGCGTGCTTCGCGACCAGGAACTGCCCCAGCACGTTCACCGACATGACCGCGGCGAAGTCCGCGGCGCTGGTCTCCGCGAGCGGCCGTCCGACCGGCCCGGAGATCCCCGCGCAGCCGACGACCACGTCGATTCCGCCGAACGACTCCGCCACGAGCTGCACCGCCGCGGCGACCTGCCCTTCGTCGGTAACGTCCGCCCGGGCCGCGACGACCTCCCCGGGCAGCGACGGCGGCCGGACCCGATCCACCACCCCGACCCGCGCGCCCTCCGCCAGGAACGCCCGCGCGCAGGCCAGCCCGATCCCGGACGCGGCGCCGGTGATCAGCACGGCCTTGCCGTCGAGGTCCAGTCGCATGGAGCAATCCTGCAGCAACGGCCCTTCCGGGGATTGGCAGCGAGTGCATCCTTGTTGTCAGCGACCGCACGACCCCCCGAGCCCGGCTACCGCTACCCCCGGGCCACCGCGAACACTGCGGCGAGGAGCGCGAAGGGACACCATGAGCAACGCACACCCCCACCCCCTTGACCCGCTGACCGCCGACGAGCTCGCGGCAGGCCGGGCCGTGCTGGAGGCACAGGGGCTCGTCACCGACACGACCCGGTTTCCGCAGGTCCTCCCGGTGGAGCCGGACAAGGCCGCCGTACTGGCCGGTACTGAGACCGACCGCCGGATCCAGTTCACCCTGCTCGACACCGCGACCGGCGAATCCGCCGACGCGATCGTCTCGGTGACCGGCGAGACGCTGGTCAGCCACGAGAAGTGCGGCGAGGGCCAGCCCCCGTATCTCTTCGAGGAGTACGACCTGGCCGAGGCCATCACCAAGGCCTCCCCGGAGTGGCAGGCGGCCATGCACCGCCGCGGTCTCGGCGACCGCATCGAGCACGCGTTCTGCGCCCCGCTCGCCCCCGGCTACTTCGGCCGCGAGGACGAGACCGGCCGGGTCATCCGTTCGCTCACCTTCCTGCGCGAGGACGACGCCGACAACCCCTGGTCCCGCCCGGTCGAGGGCCTGGTCGCGCACCTCAACCTCACCGAACAGCGCGTCCTCCGGGTCGAGGACGAGGGCGACACTGCGGTCCCCCAGGACTCCGGCCGCTACGGCCACGACCCCGCGCGGACCACGCTCAAGCCGATCGAGATCACCCAGCCGGAAGGCCCGAGCTTCCAGGTCGACGGCTCGCTGGTGACGTGGGAGGGCTGGCAGCTGCGCGTCGGGTTCAACGCGCGCGAGGGCCTCACCCTGCACCAGCTGACTTTCCAGGACCGCTCGGTGCTGTATCGCGCGTCGGTGCCGGAGATGGTCGTCCCCTACGGCGACACCTCGATCGGCCGGTTCTGGATCAGCTACTTCGACGCCGGCGAGTACCTGCTCGGCAAGAACGGCAACAGCCTGCGGCTCGGCTGCGACTGCCTCGGCGTCATCCACTACTTCGACGCCTTCCTCGCCGACGACCACGGCCAGCCGGTGCGCGTGCCGAACGCGATCTGCATGCACGAGGAGGACTACGGGATCCTCTGGAAGCACACGGATCTCGACGGCAACGCCGAGGTCCGCCGTTCCCGCCGGCTGGTGATCTCGTCGATCTCCACCATCGGCAACTACGACTACGGCTTCTTCTGGTACCTCTACCTCGACGGCACCATCGAATGCGAGGCCAAGGCGACCGGCATCGTCTTCTCCGGCGCCGCCGAGCCAGGTTCCGCGCATCCGCACGCTTCCGAGATCGCGCCCGGCCTGTTCGCTCCGGTGCACCAGCACCTGTTCTGCGCCCGGCTCGACTTCGCCGTCGACGGCCAGCGCAACTCGGTGTACGAAGTGGACGCTGTCGGCATCCCGATCGGCGAAGAAAACCCGTACGGCAACGCCTTCACCTGGAAAGCCACCGAACTGCGCACCGAGCAGGAAGCGAAGCGGAACGCGAACCCGGCGGCCGCTCGGGTGTGGGAAGTCCGCAGCACCGAACACACCAACCGGCTCGGCGCGCCGACCGCGTACCAGCTCGTGCCGCGGCCGTCGGCGACCCTGATGGCGCAACCGGAATCGACGGTCTACCAGCGCGCGACGTTCGCCACGAACCACCTGTGGGTCACGCCCTATGCGCCCGGCGAACGCTTCCCGGCGGGCGACCGCCCCAACGCGCACCCGGGCGGGGCGGGCCTGCCCGCGTGGACGGCGGCCGACCGGTCCGTCAGCGACACCGACGTCGTGCTGTGGCACGTCTTCGGCCCGACTCACATCCCGCGCCCGGAGGACTGGCCGGTCATGCCGGTCGACTACTCCGGATTCATGATGCGCCCCTACGGGTTCTGCGACCGGAACCCGGCACTCGACCTGCCCTCGGCCGCCCACGGCCACTGTGACCACTGAACACTGAGGAAGGCTTTACTCCATGCCCGCGACCAACCTGTCCGACACCTCCACCTGGCTCCCGCTCGACGGTCTCGCTCCCGGCTTCGACGCCAACAAAGCGGCCACTGTGGACGATCTCGACAACCAGTCGTTCACTTTGGACTGTGCCGACGGCGGCACCTTCTCGATCAGCTTCTCCAGCGGCCGCGCGTCGTGGAACGAGGACGGCGCCACCGGCGAGACCGCGTCCGAGACGTTCCTCGTCGACGCCGGGCTGTTCTACGTGCAGTTCCACCCCGGCGCGGAAACGTCGTTCAGCCTGCTGCTGGACGTCCGCCAGGGCCGCGCGCTGGTCATCACCAGCACGATCGGCGACGGACTTCCCCGGGTGACGCAACGGTTCCGTCCCGCGACCATCCAGGGCCGCGAGGCGCACGGCGAGGAGATCGCGCCCAGCACGGCGTTGATCGGCCGCCGCGTGCAGTGGGTGTACAGCGAAGAGCACGCGTACGAGCACGTCTACCTCACCCCGCACTGGTACAGCTGGCAGTGCCTCTCCGGTCCGGAGCGCGGGCTCGCCGACACCGACGAGAACTCCGTCTACCAGATCCGGCCCGGGATCTACGTGTTCACCTGGCGCGAGAAGGTCATCCCGTGCGCGTCGGTGACCGTGGCCGACCACCGGAACGTGCGGGAACTGCGGTCGCACGGTTCGCTGTTCGGGCTGGGCGAGGACGGCAAGACGCCGACGCACTTCACCTTCGGCGCGTACGGCCGGCTGCTCAGCAACACCGTCTATTCGCCGGACTACGACCCCGCTGGACAGTGACCCGTGGCGCCTGAACTGCTCCTCACCAACGCCACTGTGTACACAGTGGACGAAGATCGGCCGTGGGCGACCTCGCTCGCGGTGGAGAACGGCCGGGTGACGACCGCGGAAGCCGGTCCGGACACCGAGGTCCTCGATCTCGGCGGCGCGTTCGTGCTGCCCGGCTTCGTGGACGTGCACAGCCATCACGCGCTCGCCGGCCGGGAATTGTTCGAGCTGCGCCTGAAAAGCGGCTCGGGTCTCGACGAAATCCTGGCCGCGGTAAGGGAATGGGCAGCGGGACTCGACCCGGACGAATGGGTGGTCGGCGGCGCCTGGCCGTCCACTTTGGCCTCCGAGCTCGGCCACGATTCCGTGCGGCGGGCGCTGGACGAGGCGGCGGGCGGCCGTCCGGTGGTGCTCATCGAGGACAGCAGGCACAACCGGTGGGCGAGCAGCCGGGCGCTGGAACTGGCCGGGATCGACGCGTCCACTCCGGACCCGGCGGGCGGGACGATCCACCGAGACCTGACGAGCGGCGCGCCGACCGGTTTGCTCATCGAGACCGCGGGCTTGGCGGTGGAGCGGGCGATGCGGGACACGCGCGCGCTCACCGCCGAGCAGCACGCCGAGGCGTCGCGCCGGGCGATCGAAATCCTGCACTCGTACGGCATCACGGCGTTCCAGGACGCCGGCGCTACCATCGACATCCTCACCGCGCTGAAAACCCTTGACGACGCTGGGGAACTGGCCGCGTGGGTAGTGTCGTCGATGCTGGTGAACGACCCGATCTTCGGCGCGGACCCGATCGGCAAGCCGCTGCTCGACCGCGCCGCGGAGTACCGCAGCGAGCACCACCGGCCGGACTTCGTGAAGATCTTCCTCGACGGCACCCCGCCCGCGCACACCGCGGCGTTCCTGGAGCCGTACCTGCACCACGAGTGCTTCTGCGGCGACATCACGATGGCACCGGAGGAACTCGCGGATTGGCTGGACGTCGCGGTCTCGGCCGGTCTTTCGGCGAAGATCCACTGCGCGGGCGACGCGGCCGTCCGGGCCACTTTGGACGCTGCCGGCGCCCTGCGCGCCCGCGGCGACTACACGACGAAAATCCAAGTGGCGCACGGGCAGTTCATCCACCCGGACGACCTGGAACGGTTCGCGACGCTCAACGTGTCGGCGGACATTTCGCCGTTCCTGTGGGTGCCCGGCGTGATCCCGGACGCCATCTCCCAGGTGATCCCCGCCGAACGCGCGGCGCGAATGCAGCCGAACCGCGCCCTGCTGGACACCGGCGCACTGGTCGCCGGCGGTTCGGACTGGCCGGTGAGCGAATCCCCGAACGCCTGGGAAGGCATCGAGGGCCTGATCACCCGGCAGGACCCGTACGGCAAGCATCCGGGGAGTCTGTGGCCGGAGCAGGCGATCACGCTGGCCGAGGCGATCCAGGTGTTCACGCTGAACTCGGCCCGGGCGTGCGGCCTTGACGACGTGACGGGGTCGCTGACGCCGGGGAAGTCGGCGGATTTCGTGGTGCTGGAACAGGATCCGTTCAAGACTCCGGCGGATCAGCTGGCCCGGATCACGGTGCGGGAGACGTGGTTCGGCGGCAAGCGGGTGTTTACGCGGGATTAGGGCTCGTGCGTGGTTATGCCGGTTCTAACCGGCATAACCACGCACGACCTCCTCCACCGTCTCGCCGCTCTCCCCGCGCACCAACAGCACCAAGCGCGCGGGTACGCCTGCCGCGGCGTAGGCGGCCAGCCGGTGGTGCCCGTCAAGCACGACGCCCAGCACGAACCGTTCCGGCCACTGGGCGCTGATGTACCGGTCCTCCGCCCAGGCCAGCAGCAACGCCGCCGGACGCTCGCCGCGGGCGATGGCTTCCGCGTACCGGTCGATTGTCACCTGGTCCAGCGCGTCGAGCGGTTGCGACGGAACCACGCTGCCGTACGTCGGCATCTCGCCGGGAATCGCTTGTGGGAGCTGGAAATGCTCGATGCCCGGCCAGTCCGGGTCTCCCTCCCACGCACTGCGCGTCTCGGTTCTGCGCATCGACCACCACGACTGCTCCAGCGTCCGCACGCGTTCCAGCGGCAGATCGGCCAAGAGCATCCGGTAATGCCCAGTCTCCAACTCCTGGAGCAGCGGCTCCAGCGCGCGCACTGTCGCCGCGGTGAGTTCGCGGGGCGCAGCAAGGACTTCCCGCACCCGGGCGGCACCGGCCAAGGCTTCAGCGGGACCGAAGCCGAGCAGGTGCAGCGTTGATTCACAGGTCTCGCACCCCGAGCCGACGCCGAATCGCGCCCGATCCCCGACGTACAGGGTCTGCTCCCAGCGCGGCCACATTGATCCCGGCAGCGACGGGTCGAACTCGACGCGCACCCGAGCCCGGCCTTCGTCGACGGAAAACCGCAGCGCGGAAGGAGAATCGACGGCGACGTCCCGCACCTCCGGGACTGGCCCGACGGTCAGGTCGAGCCCTGCCCACACCTGGCGGATGTCGTCCGGCGACGGGAGCAACGGGGACCGCCCGGTGAGCCGGACCAACGCCCGGTGGACGTCCCAGGCATTCTGCTCCGGTCCGTTCGCCAGCCAGTCGAGCAGCACCGGAACCGCGGCCGGATCGCCCATCTCCTCCAGCGCGACAGCCAAGAAGATGTGCTTGAGCCCGGCGACCGCGAAAAGCCGCCGGGCGATCGGCACCGTCCATTCGCGCGCGCCGAGCCGAGCCAGCGCGAGCGCCGCCCGGCCGCACCGGTTGTCGTCTTTCAGCAGCGCACCGAGCGCCTTCGCCCGCCGCCGGTTCCCGGACAATCCTGCCGCGTCGATGACCGGCGGCTGATATCCCAGTTCCTTGATCAGCTGATCCAGCACGGGCTCGGGCACCGGCAGGCCCCGGTGCACCACCGATGCCAGCAGACTGGCCGTGCGGAGCCGGATCAGCAGGTCGAGCAGGATCGGATCGCCGTCCGCCCCGAGCAAGTCCAGCAGGTACTCGAGGTGTCGCCGCTGGTCGTCGTTCGCCGCCGGGTACAGCTCTCCCGCGCGCGCGGCCAGCGTCTCCGGTCCCGAAGGCGGGTCGGCGGCCAAGGCGGCGAGCATCGGATAGTCGGCGGCGAGAAGATCATCCACGCGACGAGCCTACTGCCGCATTCACCCGAATTACGCCAGCAAGAACTCCGCCACCCGCTCCCCCATCAACACCGCGGGCGCGTTCGTGTTGCCGCTGATCACCCGCGGCAGCACCGAAGCGTCCGCGACCCGCAGCCCGGACACCCCGCGCACCGCGAGCGTCGGGTCCGTCACCGCCAGCTCGTCCGTTCCCATCCGGCAGGTGCCCACCTGGTGGTGGTAAGTGATCGCCGTGCGCCGGACGTACTCCCGGACATCCGCCGGCCCCGGGTACAGCTCCCGCGCGCCCCACTTCTCCGCCAACGCGGGGGCGCTGCCGATCAACCGGCACTGCTCCACCGAAGCGACCAGGCTCTCGAAGTCCGCCGGGTGCGCGAGCGCGGCGAGATCGATGAGCGGCATCTCGGCCGGATCCGTGCCGCGCAACCGCAGCGTGCCCCGGCTCTGCGGCGTGATCATGCCCGCCATCAGCGAAAACCCGGTCTCCGGTCCGGTCATCCACGGCTCGTACATCGGCACGCTGAAGTGGATCGGCTGGGTGTCCGGCACCTCCAGACCCGGGCGGCTGCGCCAGAACAGGTGCGTCTGCGTCACCGAAAGGCCGGTCTGCGGCGGCGCGACCTCGCGCCGGTCAGTGGCGAACACGACCGGCGACAGCAGATGGTCGTGCAGGTTCTCGCCGACACCCGGCAGGTCCGCGACAACGTCCAGGCCCAGCGCGGCGACGTCGTCGGCCGGGCCGATTCCGCTGCGCAGCAGGATCGCCGGGGACGCCAGCGCGCCGGCGGCGAGCACGACCTGGTCGGCGAACAGCGGCTCCAGGTTGCCGTCGATCTCCGCCAGGACGCCGATGCAGCGATCACCCTCGAAGAGCACCCGATGCACCAGCGCGCCGGTGTGCACAGTCATCTGCTCGGCGACCGGCTCGGCGTAGCAGAGCCAGGTGTTGCGCCGCCGTCCGCCGGCCATGGTGACCTGCTGCACGGAGATGCCGTCGAGCACACCGCTGTTGTAATTGTCGTTGAACGGCAGGCCGATCTCCTGCGCGGCGTCCACAATGGACTGCTGGATCGGCTGCAGCGGATCGTGCTGCTCCAGGTCGAGCAGGTCGCGTTCGATCCGCTCGTACACCGGGCGCACGTCGTCCCAGGCCCAGCCGGGCAGGTCCCACCCGTCGTAGTCCGCCGCCGCGCCGCGGACCCAGATCATCGCGTTCAGCGAATGCGAGCCGCCGAGCACCTTGCCGCGCGGCAGGTGCAGCCTGCGGTTCCCGGCGTGCGGCTGCGGCACCGTGTAGTAGTCCCAGTCCTCGGCGGCGTGCCACAGCTCCCCCGCGCGCGAAGGGTCGTGGATCGCCGCGTTCGTGTCCGGTCCGCCCGCTTCCAGCAGCGTCACCTTCGCGCCCGCGTCGACCAGCCGCCGGCACACCACCGAGCCCGCCGAGCCCGCACCCACCACGATCACGTCCATGTCCTGATCCTGGCCGGTCCCCCGGCCCCGCCCGGCATTGTCTTCACTCGCCGACAACGGGCGTGCCCTCGCGGACAAGACCGCCCGGCCGCCGCGCGCCGATACTCGGAGGCGACCAGAAGATTTGGGACTAGGGAGCGCCATGCCGACACGCCTGTTCATCGACGGTCAGTGGACCGAGGCCGGCGGGGAGCCCATCCCGACCCGCGATCCGGCCACCGGCACGGTTCTCGAAGACGTCGGGACGGCGACCCAGGCCGACGTCGACGCGGCGGTCGCCGCCGCCCGCCGCGCGCTGACCTCGCCGGAGTGGGCCGGGCTCGCGCCGGTGCAGCGCGCGAAACTGCTGTTCCGCCTCGCCGACCTCGTCGAGCAGCACCACGAGGAACTCGCCGCGCTGGAAACCCGCGACCAGGGCCAGCCGATCGGCATCTCACGCCAGGTGAGCGTCACCGGCGCGGCCGAGCACCTGCGCTATTTCGCCGGCTGGGTCACGAAAATCCAGGGCACCACCAACCCGGTTTCGTTCCCGGACACCCTGCACTACACGCGCCGCGAGCCGGTCGGCGTGAACGCATTGATCACGCCGTGGAACTTCCCGCTGATGATCCTGGTGTGGAAGCTCGCACCCGCGCTCGCCACCGGAAACACCGTGGTGATCAAGCCGAGCGAGGTCACGCCGCTGACCAGCATCCGGCTGGTGCAGCTGGCCGAACAGGCCGGCATCCCCGCGGGCGTCGTCAACCTGGTCACCGGCGACGGCCCGGTGGGCGCGATGCTGAGCGCGCACCACGACGTCGACCACGTCTCCTACACCGGCTCCACCGCGGTCGGGAAGCTGATCACCGCGGCGAGCGCGGAGTCCAACCTCAAGCGGCTGACCCTCGAACTCGGCGGCAAGGCCCCGAGCATCATCGCCGCGGACGCCGACCTGGACGCCGCCGTCGCGGGCAACCTCGCCGGCGCGACGTTGAACACCGGCCAGGTCTGCGCGGCGTACACGCGGTTCTACGTCGACCGCAAACGCGAGCAGGAGTTCGTGGAGAAGATGGCCGCCGGACTCGCCGGGCTGCAGGTCGGTCCCGGCTTGGAGGAGACCACGCAGGTCGGCCCGCTCGTGTCGGACAAGCACCGCAAGCACGTGGCGAAGCTGGTGGCGACCGGCCGCTCCGAAGGCGCGGACCTGGTCACCGGCGGCTCGGAGGTCGACCGCGACGGCTACTTCTACCAGCCGACACTGTTCGCGGGCGTCACCGACAGCATGACGATCATGCGCGAGGAGATCTTCGGCCCGGTGCTGGCGGTGACGCCGTACGACGACCCGGACGAGCTGGTCGCGCGCGCGAACGACACGCAGTACGGCCTCGCCGCGACCGTCTGGACCCGCGACATCCGCACGGCGCAACGCTATGCGGACGGGATCCGCGCGGGGGCGGTGTTCGTGAACATGCCGCCGATCCCAGACATGGCCGCGCCGTGGGGCGGGTACAAGGCATCGGGCTGGGGTCGCGAGATGGGGCCGTGGGCGCTGGACGCGTACACCGAGACGAAGGCGGTTTGGCTGCACTACGGCTACTGAACGCCTTCGGGGCTCGGCGGTCTTTCTCCGGCTGCCGAGCCCCGTTCAGCGGGCCAGTTCCGCCAGCGACAGCAGCAGATGCGCCGACTCCGGGTACCAGATGTCCGAATGCGCCCCGGCTGGATTCCACCAGCGCCCGCGCCGGAACCGCCATCCCGACTCGACATTGACGATCCTCCGGTCCATTTCGGACCGTGAGTAGGCCGTGTCCACTTTGTGCAGTACCGTATTCGCGATCTCGCCGACCGGGACTTTCACCCCGGCATTCCCGATCCCCGGCACGCCTTCCGCCAGCCGGTGCCACAATCCGGTGGCCCGGTCGGCACGGGAACGGGTGAGCACGATCGGCCCGTTGATCGGCGCGTCGCGCAACACCGGGGCGAACCGGTTGGTGAAGATGTCCGGCCGCGCGGCCATCTGGAACACCAGCAGAGTGTCCACAGTGTACGGATAACGCGGATCCGCCCGGTCCCATCCGAGAACCGGCGGACCGTCCCCGGCAGCGGCCTGCACCGCTTCCACCGTGAACCGGCCGCCGAAGGAATGGCCGACGCAATGCAGATACTGACCGGTGACAGTCCGCAAACTCGGCGCACTGCCGGGCAACTGCCGTTCCGCGTTCAGATATCCGAGCAGCTGGCCAAGCGCCTCCGCGGCCCGCCCGTCTGTGGTCATCTTGTGTGCCCGGTCGCGGATCCGCCGGTAGCCGGTCAGGAACGGATTGCTCATCGACGGCCAGCGCACCATGACGTAAAACCCTTGCCACGCACCGAGTCCTTCGTACGATCCGGCCGCGTAGCGCTCTTCGATCAGGCCGAAGAACTGCCGGGCCCGCCGGTCCGCGGTCTCCCGATTGTTCTGCCAGCCGTGCACGAACACGACGATGTCGGTCGCCTTCGCCGGGACTTCCAGCCACCGGGCCAGAAACCGCGGCGTCGCCTCGGCGGGCACTGGCCGTCCGGTTTCCGGATCCACGAAATCGCCGTGCTCGTCGAGGTCCAGGATCACCGGTTCGGTCACGGTCGCCCTTCCTGCCACAGATGCACATCGATCCCGCGGTACAGCGAAAACATCAGCCCGAGCGGATTGTGGTGGTCGTCGGCGAACGAGCGCGCCAGCGAGCGCACGATATCGCCCAGTTTCGCGCCCGAATCGATGAACTCGGTGAACAGCCGCTGCGAATACTCCCGCGCGAACGCGGGCGGCAGGTCGATCTGCGGACCGATCAGGCAGCGTCCGCCGTTGCCCAGCAAGGCTTTGCCGAACGCCGAGTAGAACGCCGACGTCACCTGCCCGCCCTGGCACGCCCCGACGTACACGAACGGCCGCGTCGGCAGCGGCGCTTCCGCCAGCCACGCGATCAAGTCGGTGCCGTAGATCCGTTCGCCGTCGCCGAGCTTGAGATACGGCTGCTCGACCAGGCCACCGGAACCGCTCACCTTGCCGTGACAGCCGAAATATGTGACGTGGTCGGCGAAATCGCGGCTGCGGAAGTGCGCGGCGAGCGTTTTCTTGTCCGGCCGCAGCACCACCTCGGCCCGGCCGTGGAAGAAGTCGACCACTGGCGCGATGTAAGGCGTGTCCGGGAATTGCTTGTCGACGCCGTGGTCGACATTGAGCCCGACGACCGGTTTCCCGCCGTCCACCGTGATCCGCGCGTCGAAGTCGTCGACCCGCGAGAAGGTGTGCTCCACGACGTGCCGATAGCCCCAGAACCCCGCCAGAGACCAGTTTTCGTCGTCCGGGTACTCGTCTGGCCCTCGCGGTGACGTGTACAGCATTCCCCACGGCACGATCAGGCTGTCCGATTCGATGCTGATCACGTTCTCGCCCTCGGCGAGCGCCAATTCCAGCAGCGAACGGATCCGCCGCAGCCCGTCGTCCTGACCGGCGAACAGCAGCCGGTACATCAGGTAGCCGGCCTCGGCGAGCGCGAAACCCGCGCGCCGCAACAGTTCCGGCCGCGCCGACAGGTCCCAGCCGTCGGCGAACGGATACCGGCGCGGGCCGCGTTCGGTCTGCTCGGCGAGGTCCACAATGTGCCGCTGCCACGTTTCGCGGAGGATGTCGATCCGGGAATTCAGCTCGCCGAGACTGTGCGTGATCCGGCCCTGATACCCGCCGCCGCCGTCCTCCGGGAACGCGCTGCCCCAGGCCTGCACGAGAAGCCCTGGCACACCAGGGAATTCGAGGAACCGAAGATTGACCGTCCGCGCCCGGTTGTACGGCGGCACCGCGACGCGACTCAGCCCGGCGGTGTTGTCGACGGTCACCTCGGCGCTCAGCTGACGGGTCATGACGGCACCTCCACCGGCAGCGCGGCCGCGATTTCCAGGAGCAGCTGGGCGTCGTGCTCGCGGTAGATCCGGAACACCAGCCGCAACGTCCCCGGTTCAGCCGGGACGACCCCGAACGCCGCCGGTTCGCGCAGCCGGTCGCCGGTGATCCAGCCGACCCGCGACACCGGCACAGCCGTTCCGGGCGCGGCGTCGAGCAGCACCCGGACGCGCACCACGTCCGACTGTGCGGGCGCGGGTTCCTTGCGCCGCACCGAAACCGCGACTCCTACCAGCTGCCCGACGAGGACCGGGCCGTCGGACTGGCACTCGACGGTCGCCTCGAGCAAACCCGGAGCAGGCGGCGGAGCGTCGTCCGGCGGTCTCGCGCCGATCGCCCGCAGCCCGGCCCAGATGACGCGCTGGGAGTCGAACGGATCCGGCCCCGGGTCGAGGTGATCAGGCCGCACCGGATAGCCTACCCGGCCGGTGCGCCAGGTACCGGGCCGCGGATCAGCCCGCCGGGAATCAACACGCCGCGAATCGACCCGACGCGAGTCCACTCGGCGGGAATCCACCCGACGCGACTCGACCCGGCGCGAATCCACCCGACGAGAGTCGACCCGACGCGACTCCACCCGACGGGAATCGACCCGGCGCGACTCGACTCGCGCGCTGAGCACCGCCCCGTCCGCAACCGGATCGGGAGCCAGCAGGTCGGTCTCGTAGGCCTCCTCGACCGGCGGCGGCTCCGCGGCGGCCGGAGCCCGCGTCCGATACCGCACCGAAATCCGCTCCGACAGAAAGTCTTCCCCGTCCAGCGGCCCGCGGAAACTCACGAGCCCGCTCTCCGCGTCGACGATGTCCACCAGCAACCGCAACCGGCCCAGCACGGCCTCGTTCCCCTGCGCGGTCGCCAAAGCCACCGCCGAGCCCAGCGCGTCCAGCGCGGAGTCCAGATTTCCGTTGCGGTACGCGGAAAGCGCGGTCTCCACCTCGGCCGCGAGCCCTGGCGGCCCGGTCGGCACCGGGGCCGCTTGAGCCGGATCGTCGGTCAGCCGCACGTACACGTGCGCTGCCTCCGACTGCGCGGTGTCCTGTTGCGCCCAGAGCGTGACCAGCACATTCTCTTCCCCGGTCGCCATTCTCGACGGCACGAGAAAGCTCAGCGCGTAACTCCTGGTTTCCCCCGCCGCCCACTGCCCGAGGTCGAGCACCGAATCGCTGATTCGCCGCTGTGGCAACGGCATCAGCGTTTCCGCCGGCGTCGTCTGGCCGACCCAGTACAGCACGCACCCCGGCAGCTCTCGCACGAACAGCCGCATCGAACCGCCGCCGGAGCCCGCCGTGACCACGACCTGCACAGTCGTGGTCGAAGCGTGCCGCGGCAGGTAGTCCGGGTGGTGCACCACGATGGCCGGCCGCCAGGAAGGACCCGGTTCGGGAACTTTGGCCTGGCGCACCCGGCGCGCATGCTCCCGCAGCATCGACCACGCCCGATTCGAATGCGTCCGGTAAATCTGCGCTAGGTCGTTCCGCACCTGGCGAAGGTCAGGCAGCCGGGCAGCAGCCGAAGGTTGCCCCGGGGCCAGCCGCAGCAGCACTTCCCCGACCACCGCGGTGAGCCGGTCTTGTTCGTCCTCGTCCAGCTCCAGTTCGCCGAGCCGGGACCAGGCAACGGCGGCTTCGTCCACACTGGACAGTTCCGTGGCGAGCGCCCGCACCGCGCCGACCCGAGCCGCCGTGCTGGCGGGCACCTCGTCCAACACCGCGGCCGCGCCGACGCGATCGCCGCCCCTGAGCCGGATCCGGGCAAGCCCGAACGCCGCCGCGACCATGGCCCGGTCGCAGGCCCACACCGCCCCGTAGTAGCGCGCCGCGGCCCCGGCCGAGCCCCGCAGTTCCGCGCAGAAGCCCAAGGCCAGCAACGGTGCCAGCTCTCCCGGCAGCTGACTCGCGCACTCCCGGTACTGGCTCTCCGCGTCGTCCAGCATTCCCGCGTCCAGCAACACCCCAGCACCTCGCCAGGTTTCCCCGACCTCCTCGGACCCGGTGAAAATGGCGATGGGCAAGGCCTCCCGGACGTCGTCGAGCCGCAGCGCGTCGTCGGCGCGCAACGGCGGTTCCGCCGCCCAGTGATGCCACTCCGGCACCCCGAGTCCCGCGACGGCGAGCCCGCGGGGATTGCCGAACTGCCGGGACGCCGCCGGACGCGGCACGCGAGTGCGCTGGCTGAGCAACTGCCGCAGCACCCCGCGCAGCTGCTCGGCCATGTCGTCGGCGGTCGCGAACCGGTCGGCGTAATCCGCGGTCGCCCGGTCGATCAGCGCCCGCAGCATCTCCGTTCCGACGCTGTCGTCGAGGGAACAGGCACGCAGCAGCTCCTCCAGGGTGCGGCCGAGCGAATAGAGATCCGAACGGACGCTGACGCCGTCGCGGTCCAGCTCGGACCGCGACGGCTGATACGCCGGGGTGGCGACGAGCACGCTGTCCCGGTCGTCCCGCCGCCGCATCGAGCCAAGATCGACGAGCGTGATCCGATCGCCGTCCTGCAGCACGTTGTCCGGTTTCACATCGACGTACAGCAGCCCTCGCTGGTGCAGGTACCCGAGCGCCTCCAGCAGCTGCAGCCCGTACGCGGCGACATGCTCCGGGCGCAGCCGTTTCGCGCGGCGGGCCACCGTCCGCAGCGAAATCCCGCGCACGTATTCCATCACCAGATACCCGATCGGCCGGCCGGTTTCCGGGTCCGGGTCTTCGACGTGCGCGAGGGTGCGGACGACGTTCGGATGGTCCAGTCCCAGCAACTGCGGGACGATGGCGGATTGCGCGGCGGCCAGCGCGCCGTCGCGATCCCGTTCGCCGATCAAGCCTTTGAGCACCACGAACCGGCCGCCGTCGGCCTCGTCGCGGGCGAGATAGATCCAGCTGAACCCGCCGTGCGCGATGCAGCCGACGACCGAGTAGCGACCGGCGACGACCATGCCGGGCTCCAGCGACGGCAGGAAGCTGAACGGCGTGCCGCACTGCACGCAGAAGCCGCGCTTCCGGCCGATCCGCGCGCCCTCGCCGCGGCCCACCGGATTGCCGCATTCCACACAGAACCGGTGCCGCTCCGGCAGCGCCGAGTCGGGGAGGACGGCGTCGTACGGGTCGGGCACGATCGCTTTCGGCAGCGCGACCCGCAGGTCTCCGGTGTCCGGCGGCGGCACGCTGCCGGTGCGGACGAGGAGTTCGTCGAGCCGGTCCTCGATCACCGAATCGTCGGTCACCCATTCGCGCAGCTGCGGGAAGTACGCCAGCACCGTGTCCGCCGGAACCAGCCGCACCGCGTGGTCGACCACCACGATGCCGAGCAGCCGCCCGGTGCGGCTGTCGAACACCGGACAGCCGGACAGGTCCGGGTCGACGCGGCCCTCCAGCACTGTGAGCGGGACCCGCTCGCCGTCCGGCACGCCGGTGGTGGCGCGCACCCAGATGCCGTAGCCGAGGCGGAGGGGAAGGCTGTGGATCCGGACTTCCCGCCCGGATTCGACCTTGCGCCGGAGCAGGGCGCCGCGGCGCACCGGAGTCTCCAGTTCGAGCAGCGCCAGGTCGCCGCGCGCGCCCGCGAGCGGCGGGACCAGCCCGGCCAGCGACGCGGACCCCGCCGATCCGACCCGGAAAACGGTTTCGTCGCGGGCCGCCCGGGAGCAGGTCAGGACATACCGGTCGCCGATCAGCACGCCGGCGCCGAGGAGGCGGCCGTCGGCAGCGTGGATCCGCGTCTGCCCCGTATTCCACCCCAGATCAGCGGCCACGGGGTAAAACCTTACCCGGCGACGGCCGCCGGATCGTTCAGTTCGGGCAAAGCCGTCCGGTCACTCGGCGCGACGGGTCGCCCTCCCCGAATGGACGTATCGCGCGCGGCCGGAGCCGTCGTCGCCGAGGAAGACCAGGGGCAGGTGGATCCCGCCCTGTGCCTCGCGGAGGATCAACGTGTCGCCTTCGAGGAAGACCAGCTCGGATTTGCTGGCGGAGCTCAATTCCGCGGCTGTCCCTTTAGGACGTTGCTCCAGCCAGACCCGGCCGTCGTCGTCCTGGGAGACCACGAGATCGGCGACTGTGCTCGCGTAGGTGCCGAGATACCGATCCGCGGCGAACGCTTCCGGCTCGGACGGCGGACGCGGCGGCAGCGACACCTCGACGCCCCCGAATTCCTTGAGCAGCGCGGGAACGAGGTCGGCGTACAGGCTCATCGCGTCGCCGCCGTTGGTCAGCAACGCCACCGCGAGGTCGCTTTCGGGCACCAGCCGCAGGAACGCCGCCTGGCCGATCGTGTTGCCGTCGTGGCCGTAGACCTGGCCGCTCGGAGTGTCGAACAGCTCCCAGCCGAGACCCCAGGCGTCGCCCATGATGCCGAGCGGCGGGAGGTCGACCTGCCGCCGCAACATCGCCGCGGCGCTCTTCGCGCTCAACACTTCGCCACCGCCCGCGAGGTGCATGCGAGCGAAAGCGAGCAGATCCGCCGCGGACATCGCGAGCGACGAACCGGCCGGACCGTTGGACCGCAGCATCGACCAGAACGGCGCGGGCACGAGGTCAGCCCCCGGCTCGGGTTCGAGATGCCCGATCGCGGCGCGATAGCGGATCGCGTCGAGGGCGTTCGGGGAAAACTGCTGGAGCTTGAGGGGTTCGGCGAGGTGCTCGCGCAGGCAATCCTCGTAATGCTTGCCGCGCAACACTTCCACCAGCCGCCCGAGGACGACGTACCCGGCGTTGTTGTAGGAGAACAGCTCCCCAGGCGGGAAAAGCTGGGCGACGCCGTCGAGAGTCGCGACGAATTTCTCGACCGCGTCGTCGCCGGGCCCGGTGTCGGTGAAGAGATCGCCCTCGAATCCGGCCGTGTGGCTGAGCAACTGGCGCACGGTGATGGCCGCGTCGCCCAGCTTGACGTCGGGGAGGTACTGCCGGATCGGGGCGTCGAGGTCGGCCAGGCCCTCGTCCACGAGCTGCAGGACGAGGGTTGCCGTCCAGACCTTGGTGATCGAGCCGATTTGGAATACCGAATTGGCGGTGGCGGTGACGCCGGTGCCAAGATTGAGCACCCCGGCGGCCGCGGTGGCCGTCTCCTCGCCGACGGCCACCGCGATGACCGCGGCGGGGACCTGGTGGTGTTCCAGCAGCGCGGGGAGGTCCTGCTCCAGCCGCCTGCGGAGAGCGTCGAGCTTGTCCATCCCGGGAAGCTATCGCTCCGCTGAGGCGAAAACTTCGTCTCCCGCTACGGAAAAACCGGCGGCATGCTGGAGCAACGGACGAACTGCTCAGACGAGCAGTTCGCCGTCCCGGACCACGACCCGGCCACCCGCGATCACCAACGAACGCACCGGCACCCGCATCAACGCGTCCGGCACGTTCTCCGCCGCCACCAACACCACGTCCGCCCGGCAACCCGGCGCCAGATCATGCCGCCCACGACCCACAAACGACCCCGCCCGACGCGTCGCCAGCTCCACCGCCGCCACCAGATCCTCATCGGTCCGCAGCCCGTGCAACCGCGCGAAGCCGAGCGCGATCTGCAGCACGTCGCCGTCGCCGTACGGGGACCACAGGTCGCGGATTCCGTCCGTGCCGAGGCCGACCGGGACCTCGCGCGCGGACAGCTCGGTCCACGGCAGCGGGGCCGTCCGCACCGGAGCGACAGTCGCCAGCGAGATGCCCGCCTCGGTGATCCGGTCGAGCAGCGCCGCCTGCCGCGCCGGGGGAACCTCGCCGAGCGCGAAGCCGTGCGACACGGTGACCTTGCCCTGCAGTCCGGTGCGCACCGTCCGGTCGGCGATCAGCTCGTACTGGAACGCGCCCAGCTCGCCGCCGTCGTGCAGGTGGATGTCGAGGCCGACGCCGCGTCGCTCGGCGATCTCGAACAGTCCGTCGAGCTGGCCGACCGGATCGCGGTCGATGCCCGCCGGGTCGAGGCCGCCGATCCAGCCGGCGCCCGCCGCCGCGGCCTCGTCGAGCAGTTTGAGCACGCCGGGCCGGCGCAGCACGCCGTCCTGCGGGAAGGCCACGATCTCGACCTCCACCGCGCCGCCCAGCCGCTGCGCGGCCTCCCGCACGATCTCAATACCGCGCAGGCCGAGCCCCAGGTCGACGTCCACGTGGCTGCGCGCCGCGGTGGTGCCGTGCCGCAGGAACTCGCGCAGCACCGTCTCGGCGACCTCGACGCTCGGGATCCCCAGCTTGTCCCGCTCGGCGCGCTCGTGCGCGATGCGGCCTTCGGTGCTCGCGACGCCGCCGTAGGAGACCCACGGCTTGCCCCACCAGCTCTTGTCCACGTGCGCGTGAGAGTTGACGAACCCGGGCAGCGCGAGCAGGCCCGCGCCGTCGATCTGTTCGCCTTCGACCGGGGCCGAACCGGCGGGCCGGACGTCGGAGATGCGGTCGCCGTCGAGGACGATGTCGGCCAGGTCGCCGCCCCACGGGCGCACGCCGGTCACAGTGAGAGAAGCCATGATAATGGTATACCAAATTATCGGGCCGCTGTCCCGCGAGCCTGGCCCTGACACTCCCAGGACCGAGGGGTACTGGCCGCGCCGCGCCCTCGGCAGCACCATGGACGGCAGCCGCGGCGGCACCGGCGCGGCGAGAAAGAAGGGCGGAACATTGACCGACAACCTCCCCGGCGGGACGTTCACGTTGGCCGGGCGCACCGTCGCCCGCCTGGGATACGGCGCGATGCAGCTGGCCGGCCCCGGCGTCTTCGGGCCGCCGAACGACCGCGACGAGGCGCTCGCGGTGCTGCGCACGGCCGTCGAACTGGGCGTGAACCACATCGACACCGCTGACTTCTACGGGCCGTACGTGACGAACGAACTGCTCCGCGAAGCGCTCGCGCCGTATGACGGGCTGCAGATCGTCACCAAGGTCGGCGCGGTGCGCGACGACCAGGGCGGCTGGATCCACGAGCGCTCGCCCGAGCAGCTGCGCGACCAGGTGGAGTCGAATCTGCGCAACCTCGGCGTCGAGGCTCTCGATGTGGTGAACCTGCGCGTCGGCGGCGGCGAGGACGGACACTCGCCGGTGTCGGGCTCGCTGGCCGAACCGTTCGGCGCGCTCGCCGAGCTGCGCCAGGAAGGCAAGATCAAGGAACTCGGCGTGAGCGTGGTCGACGCCGAACAGGTGGCCGAAGCGCAGTCGATCGCGCCGGTGGTCACCGTGCAGAACTGGTACAACGTGGCGCACCGCGGGGACGAGAAGCTGATCGAATCCCTTGCTGCCCAAGGTATTTCCTACGTCCCGTTCTGGCCGCTCGGCGGGTTCAGCCCGCTGCAGTCCTCGACGCTGGACGACGTCGCCGCTCGGCTCGGCGCGAGCCCGAAGGCGGTCGCGCTGGCCTGGCTGCTGCACCAGTCGCCGAACATCCTGCTGATCCCCGGCACGTCGTCGGTCGCGCACCTGCGGGAAAACGTCGCGGCGGCCGACCTGGAACTGCCCGCGGACGCCTTGGCCGAATTGGACACTATCGCCGGATAACGGCGGATCGGGGTGATGATTGTCCACCGGCGTCGACAATCATCACCCCGAATCGCGGCGGAAAACTCGCCCGGAGTTTCCGGTGAACGGACGGCGAATTTCCCTCCGCTGCCGCGCAATTCACCGACGAACGACGGTGCAGCGAAAGTCCCGGCGAGATTAGCGTTGCTGGTGGCAATTTCCGCCACGCTAAGGAGAAAACGCGCCGATGAACGTCAAGAGCGCCTGCGCCGCGATTCTCGCCGTCGCCGGGCTGATCGCCTCCCCGGCCACCGCGTCGGCCGCGGTGGCCGACCTGCCCAGCTACGAACAATGGCAGTCCGACGTGCGCGAAGCCGTCGACCCGGCCATTCCGTGGCTGACCGACCGGGTCGCGCGAGGCGGGTCCAAGCTGGCGATTGTGCTGGACATCGACAACACGTCGCTGGAAACCGAATACCATCCCGGCGAACCGAACAAACCGGTTCTCGCGGTCGCCCAATGGGCAGGCCAGCACCACGTGTCCGTCCTGTTCGTGACCGCGCGGACCAGTTCCTCCTCGGCGCGCAAGCAGTTGAGCAGCGCGGGCTACCCGATCGACGCGATCTGCACCCGCGAATCCGGCGAGGGCACCGCGGAGGGCAAGCAGCGCTGCCGCGCCGACCTGACCCAGCAGGGCTACACGATCACGGCGAACATCGGCAACCGGTCCACCGACCTCGAGGGCGGGGACTACGAAAAGGGCTTCAAACTGCCGGACTACGACGGCCAGCTCTCCTGACTCGTGAGTGGCGGTGC
>NZ_BAAAHV010000024.1:0-16020 GCF_039525725.1 Amycolatopsis albidoflavus | reverse complement strand
CCCCCCCCGCCACTCACGACCTTCACCGGCCCAGCCACTCCGCGAGCCCGACCTTGCCCCGCCACGCACCTTCCGCCGGAACCAGGCTGTCCTTGCCCAGCACCGTCCCGAAGTACTTCGCGTCCGGGTCGGTCACCACCTCGCGCGGGTCCTTCCGCGCGGTCAGCACCCGCCGGATCCACTCGTCCATCGGCAGCACGTCCGGACCGCCGATCTCGACGATCCCGCCGACCGCCGGCTCGCCCGCCGCCCGCGCGACCGCCACCGCGACGTCCTCCGCGGCGATCGGCTGCGCGCCGCCGTCGGAAAGCCGGACCACGCCGTCGACCGTCGAGGTGTCCGCGATCGCGACCGCGAACTCCAGGAACTGCGTCGCGCGCACGATCGTGTAGTTCAGCCCGCTGTCCTCGATCAGCTTCTCCTGCGCGGCCTTCGCCCGCAGGTAACCGGAATCCGGCAGCTCGTCCGCGCCCACGACGGACAGCGCCACGAAGTGCCCGACCCCGGCCTCGCGCGCGGCCCGCACCAGATTCCCGGTCGAGCGCTGGAAGAACTCCATGACGTCGTCGTCCGCGAACGACGGTGAATTCGACACGTCCACCAGCACGTCAGCGCCCCGCAGCACGCCGGACAGCCCTTCGCCGGTCAGCGTGTTCACGCCGGTGCTCGGCGCGGCCGCCACGACCTCGTGCCCCTCAAGCAGGTGCACGACCTGCGAACCGATCCGCCCGGTCCCGCCGATCACGACGATCTTCATGCTCGTTCCCTCCGTTTCCGCCGCGACGGCCGCCGCGAGCGTCGCCAGTCAGGACCGGACAGCGCGCCGATTTGTGACACCCCTGCCCGCTAAGCTCGCGAATGCCCGCCGGAGGAGGAAGGAACACGCCGCAGATGGAGGAACTCGCCGAGGCCGCCTCGGTGTTCGCGCAGGTCCGGCCGCGGCTGTTCGGAATCGCCTACCGGATGCTCGGCAGCGTCGCCGACGCCGAAGACCTCCTGCAGGACGTCTGGCTGCGCTGGCAGACCTGCGACCGCTCGGCCGTCCGCAACCCGGGCGCGTTCCTCGCCACCACCACGACCCGGCTGGCCATCACCGCGAGCCAGACCGCACGCGTGCGGCACGAAACCTACGTCGGTCCCTGGCTTCCCGAGCCGATCGACACCTCCGCCGACCCGGCGCTCGGCGCCGAGCGGGGCGCAGCGCTCGAGGTCGCCGTGTTGTTCCTGCTGGAGAAGCTGCCGCCGACGGAACGCGCCGCGTACGTGCTGCGCGAGGCGTTTGACTACCCGTACCAGCAGATCGCCGACATCGTGCAGACCACCGAGGTGAGCGCGCGCCAGTTGGTCAGCCGTGCGCGCAAACACCTCGCCGCGGAACGCCGGACGCCTGTCGAACCGTCGGAACAGCGGCGGTTGCTCACCGCGTTCGTGGACGCCGCGCGCACCGGCGACCTCGCGACGCTGGAGAAATTGCTCGCCGAGGACGTCGTCAGCTACTCCGACGGCGGCGGCGCGGTCCGCGCGACGCGGATTCCAGTGGTCGGCGCGGTCACGGTGGCGAAGTACGTCCGCGCGTTCGCCGGCCGCTTCTGGCCCGGCACCGAGGTGGGCTGGAGCGACGTCAACGGCCAGCCCGCGGCGGTGGTGAGCCACAGCGGGGCGGTGATCGCGGTGCTCACCGTGTCCGCGTCGGCCGAGGGCATCGACCGGCTGTTCTGGCTGATGAACCCGGCCAAGCTCGGGGCGTATACCGCCTGAGCACGGGGTACCCGGCGGGCATGAAGCGTCCCGGCCCGGTGCGCTGGCTGCACTACGTGTACGGCGGGGTACTCCCCGACGAGTACCGCGAGTGGGTGCTGCACGACGCGACCGCGAAAACCTGGGTGCTGCGCTTCGCGTTCCGGATCTTCGTCGAGGCGCTTCCCTGGCTGATCGCGGGCTACGTCGTGCTCAGCCTGGTCACGCCGATGCCCGCCGGAATGATCATCGCCGCGCTGCTGATCAGCCTGCTGCTGAGCCTGTTCCTCACCGTCACCAGCGCCGACGAACTCGCCGAGGTCCGGCTCGCCAAGCACGGTTTCCCGCCCGGCGCGGGGAAAGCGGTCCGGAAACGCCGCGGCGGTGCGTCGACCTGGCCGTGACGTGCTTGCCGAAAGCGTAACCGCCGGGTTACGCTTCTGCTCGTGGATCTGGTCGCCAACGCGATCGCCGACCCGGTGCGGCGGGACATTCTGACGCTCCTGCGGCAGCAGCGGCTGCCCGCCGGGGAGATCGCCGCGCGCTTCGACATCAGCCGGCCCGCGGTGTCGCGGCATCTGCGCGTGCTCCGCGAAAGCGGGCTGGTGCGCGACGAACTCGTGGGCAGGCAACGGTTTTACGCGCTCGACCCGCGGGGATTCGCCGAACTCACCGCCTGGCTCACCCAGCTTGTCGCGCCGCCGGCGTGGCAGCAGCGGCTCGACGCACTGGAGACCGAGGTCCACCGCACCCGTCGCGAACGCCGCAGGGATACCGCTTCCGGAGAGGAAAACACCGCATGAAACCCGTGCCCACCGCCAGAGCGCACCGCCTCGCCGACAGCATCGACCTGGTCCTGCCGCGCACTTTCCGCGCGCCGATCGACGACGTGTGGGCCGCGATCACCGAGCCCGAACGCACCGCGCGCTGGTTCGGCCCCTGGAAGGGCGACGGGACACCCGGTCGGATGATCCAGGTCCAGATGGTGTTCGAGGAAGAGGAGCCCTGGATGGATCTTCGGATCGACGCCTGCGAGCCGCCGCACCGCTTGGCTGTTTCGTCAACCGACGAATCCGGCGCGTGGCGGATGGAGCTGCGGCTCGAGTCCCGAGGCGCGGCAACGGAACTGCAGCTGGTGCACCACCTGGACTCGGCGGACAAGATCCCGGAAGCAGGCCCCGGCTGGGAGTACTACCTCGACATGTTCGCCGCCGCCTTCGACGGCACGCCGAGGCCCCACTTCGCCGATTACCACCCGGCGATGACGCCCTATTTCACCGAATTGGCCGGAAAGTTTTCCTGACCCCGCGTCAATAGTCCACTTCGGACAGTCGGCGGCCGAACGAAATCCCCTTGAGCAGCCAAGACTTCCCCGGATGGCTGACAGCGGCGGCCGAACCCGAATCGCGCGGCCGACTGCCCGATCCCCGCCGCCATATGGAGTACACTGCTGTACCAGTTACTTTCAGTAGTCCCGCGTGACGAGGTGTGGGCCAGTCCGGTGGGAGGTGCACGGTGGAGACGACGCTGGGCAGCACTCTGGTCACCGATGCGCGAGAGGACGAGCGCAGCGACGCCGAACTTCTCGCCGCCGTACGCGCCGGGGATTGCCAGGCAGGCGGCGAATTGTTCCGGCGGCACGTCACGCTGATGCGCCGCGTCGCCGCCGGTTTGGTGCGCCAGCAGGCCGAACGCGACGACCTGGTCGCCGAAGCCTTCGCCCGCGTGCTCAGCACGGTCGCGGCAGGCGGCGGCCCGGAATCCAACGCGCCCGCGTATCTCGTGGCCACTATGCGAAACCTGTTCGCCCGGTGGAGTCGCCACGAAAATCGCATCGATCTCTATGCGACTGTTCCGGAACCCGTAACTCTCGACGGCGGCGCTGACGAACTCGCCGTGATGCGCTCGGAAGACCGACTGGTGTGGTCGGCCTACCGAACCCTGCCCGGCCGCTGGCGGACAGTGTTGTGGCGCATGTCCGCCGAGGGCGACACTCCGGCGGAACTCGCCCCGGTGCTCGGCGTTTCGCCGAACGGCGTCGCCGTGCTCGCCCGCCGAGCCCGCGAAGGACTGCGGCAGGCGTACCTGCAAGTCCAGGTGCCGGACGCGAAATTGCCGCAGTGCCAAGAAGTCCGCCGCCGGATGGGCGCATGGCTGCGCGGCACCCTGCCCGCCCGCCGGGCCGGAGTCCTCGCCGGACACTTGGCCGTCTGCGAACCGTGCCACGCGGTCGCCGCCGAACTCGCCGAGGTCAACCGCGAACTGCCGCGCATGACCGGCTGCTGCGATCCGGCAATCCCAGAACCCCGCTAACCGAACGCCATACGCGGCCTGGCCGTAGCCCTTTGACAAGACGTCCGTGAGGGGAACCCTGAGGGACTCTGATTCCGTCAGGGTTCCCCTCACGGATCTTTCGCTATCCCGAAGCCTCGCCGGCCAGGTTCCGCGTGATCAGGTTGACCATGAAGTCGAACCGGTCATGCCCGGCGCCGGATGTCAGCTCCGCCGCGTATTGGCGGGTGCGCGGGAACTTCTCCTCCGGCAGCCCGGCGAACCGCTCGACCAGCTCCTCCCGGCTGAGCACCCACTCGCCGCCGTGCTGCTGCCGTTGCCGGACCAGTGAAACCTCCCAGGCGTACGCGGTCACGTAGAGCGTCAACGAATCCAGCGCCCACGCGGCAGTCTGCGGTTCGACGCCGCCGGCCAGCAGAATCGCCAGGATCCCTTCGCTGATCCGCAGCGTTTCGAGGTGCGTCGGAACCATCGCGAGCGCGGCGCGGGACACCCCGGGGTACTTCAGGTACAGGTCGCGGATCTGCCCGTAGACCTCCAGAACCTGCTGCCGCCAGGTCGCCGGGTCCGGTTCGGGCAGTTCGACCTGAGCGCAGAGCCTGCCGATGAGCAGATCGTCGAGATCCTCTTTGTTGACGATGTGCGCGTACAGCGACGACGGCCCGGTGCCGAGCACCGCAGTGACCCGGCGGACGGTCAGCGCGTCATACCCCTCGGTGGCGACGACCTGCAGCGCGGCGTCGGTGATCCGGTCGACCGTGATGGGTTCTTTCCGCGGTTTCGGCGCGATTTCGGAGCCGGTGGACACGTGCCGGGCGGCACGACGCTCTCGGGGATCAGCGGGCATGTCCGCCACTATAGCTTGACACGAACTTAGTTCGTCATCTAGAACTTAGTTCGTGACTACTGAACTTAGTTCGTCCCCGCGCGCCGAGCCGCTTCCGCTGGCCAAGGCGTGGCTGGTGCTGGTCGTCGTGGTGATCGCCGACCTGATGGACCTCATCGACACCAGCGTCGCCGCCCTCGCCGGCCCCTCGATCCGCTCCGACCTCGGCGGCGGGCCGGTGACCCTGCAGTGGGTCCTGTCGGCCTACACCGCCGCGTTCGCGCTCGGCCTCGTGACGTCCGGCCGCCTCGGCGACCTGCTCGGCCGCCGCAGGCTGTTCCTGTTCGGCATGACCGGCTTCACCCTCGCGTCGCTGGCCTGCGGCCTCGCGCCCAGCCCCGGGTTCCTGATCGGGGCCCGCGTGTTCCAGGGCCTGTTCGGCGCGGCGATGATCCCGCAGGGCATCGCGCTGGTGAAGGTCGTCTTCCCGCCCGATCAGCTGCGCAAAGCCCTGATGCCGTTCGGCCCGATCATGGGCCTGGCCACCGTCGCCGGCCCGATTCTCGCCGGCTGGCTGCTGCACCTGAACCTCTTCGGCAGCGAATGGCGCTCGATCTTCCTGATCAACGTCCCGTTCGGCATCCTCGCCGGACTGCTCGCCCTGCGCGTGCTGCCGCGACACAGCGGCGAAGACCGCGGCGCCCGCCTCGACCTGCGCGGCGTCGGCCTGCTCACCGCCGCGTCAGCGCTGCTCATCGTGCCGCTCATCCAAGGCCGCGAGCTCGGCTGGCCCGTGTGGACGTATGTGCTGATGGCCGCCGGTGTCGTCGCCTTCGTGCTGTTCGCCAGGTCCGAACGCCGCAGCAGCCACCCGGTCATCGCGCCGTCGCTGTTTTCCAAGCGCGGCTTCGTGTTCGGCCTGTTGATCACCGGCGGGTTTTACGCCTCGCTCAGCGGATTCGTGCTGGTCGTGAACCTGCTGCTGCAGTCCGGTCTCGGCTGGACGCCGCTGCAGTCCGGATTCGCCCTGCTCCCCTGGGCCGCCGGCACCGCGATCGCGACCCTGTTGTCCGGTGCCGTACTCGCCGCGAAACTCGGCCGTGCTTCGCTCCACTTAGGACTCGCCATCGCCGTCGCCGGCCTGCTCGTCCTGTGGTGGTCGATCGCGCACTGGGGCGCCGCCATCACCATCTGGCAGCTCGCCCCCGCGCTGTTCGTCACCGGTGCCGGTTCCGGATTGCTGTTCATTCCGCTCTTCGATTTCATCCTCGGCGACGCGACGCCCGAAGAAGTCGGCAGTGGTTCCGGAATGCTCAACGCCGCCCAGCAATTCGCCGGAGCCATCGGTGTCGCCGCGCTCGGAACGGTGTTTTTCGCCCGCGTCGGACCGTCCGCCGCGCCGTCCTGGATCCCTGCCGCGGAACTGGTTTTTGGCATCTGCGCCGGCCTGTACCTCGTGGCGCTGGCCCTCGTCGGATTCCTTCCGAAGCATTCCGCCCAATAACCCGTGAAATGAGTATCGCAGTGCCTAAAACCGCCCTGATCACCGGAACCAGCCGCGCCGCCGGACTCGGATCCGCCATCGCCCGGCTGCTGTCCGAACAGGACTATCACGTCATCCTCACCGCTCGCGACCTGTCCCGAGCCGAATCCCTCGCCGCGCGCCTCCCGAACGCCACCGCGGTGCGGCTCGACCTCGCCGATCTCGCCACCATGACCGCCGCCGCCGACTACGTCGCCGCCTCCTTCGGCCACCTCGACGTGCTGGTCAACAACGCCAGCGACGTCGTCGATTTCGCCACGCTGTCCGCGCTCGACGCCGACCTGGCCGCCGTCCAGTCCGCATTGGACATTGACGTCCTCGGCCCGTGGCAGCTGACGCAGTTGCTGCTGCCGCTGCTGAAAGCCGCACCGGCGGCGCGGATCGTCAATGTTTCCAGCGTTTCCGCGCTGCAGATTTCCACCGGACTCAACCTCGGCGCGAGCCTGCGCGCCCCGGCGCATTCCTTCGCCAAGCACGCGCTGAACACCCTGACCGGCGTGCTCGCCTCGGCGCTGCGCGACACCCCGATCCTCGTCAACGCCGTCGATCCGGGAGAAACGGCCACCCATCCCGAACGCGGCGGCGAGGACACTGCCCGCCCCGCACTCGAAAGCGCCCGCGGCGTGGTGTGGGCCGCGACGCTCCCGCCCGACGGCCCGACCGGCGGTCTCTTCCTCGACGGCCAGCCGCTGTTGTCCTTACTGCCGGACACCGAGAAGATCGCCGAACAACCCTTGGTGCACCAGTGATTCTGCCCTCGCTGCACGACGCAAAGCACACCGGCCGCCCAGCACGCGACGTCGTGCGGACCGCTCTCGCCCGACGGCCAGCCATCGCGGTCCTTGCCGCCCGGCACAAAAACACCGCGGGCCCAGACCGTAACCGGTCCAGGCCCGCGGCGGGAAAGCCCTTGCTACGCCAGGATCAGTGACCCAGGTGCAGGCTGTCCAGGTGCACGTTGCTCGCGTGCGACTCGAGGCCGCCCGCGACGTCGTGCAGGTGGTTCTGGACCTCGTTGAGCGGCGCGGCGTGCGCGGCGTCCGGCAGCTCGCCGGTCGTCGCGTGCTGGGTGCCGGTCTCGACGGCGTCCTGGACCGTGCTCGTGACGTGCTGCGCGGCCGCGTTGACGGCCGGCGCGTGCGCGGTCGCACCCTCGATGGCGTGGGTCAGCGAACCCGCGTTCGGGGCGGCCGGGAGCGACGGCAGCTCCGGAGCGTGCGGCAGCTCGCCGACGCCCGGGACCGACGGGGCCTGCGGCAGCGCGCCGACACCCGGGACCTGCGGCAGCGCGCCGACGCCCGGCACCTGCGGCAGCTCGCCCGCGCCCGGCACCGCCGGAACGCCCGGGACCGCCGGGAGGCCCGGAACCGCGCCCGCGGCGTGGTCCAGCGTGCCGGACAGGTCGCCGGCCGAGGTCAGGTCGCCGGTGGCGTTGGTCAGGTCGGCGCGGAGGTCGCCGTGCTCGCCCACCGGGGTCGAGCCGATCGCCTCGTTGACGGTGCCCAGCAGGTGCGAGCCGCCCTGGCGGACGTCCTCGACGACGCCGCTGACCGGGCCGCCGACGCCGGGGATCTTCGCGGTCTCGGAGACCACGGCCTTCCACGTCAGCGCGTCGCCGAGGTGGTTGGTGGTGGCGTCGACCGCGGAGCCGACGAGCTTGCCGTCGAAGACGTGCTCGCCCACCGCGTTGACGGTGTTCTGGGTGTCGATCGCGGCGGCGTCGAGGATCGGGCCGACGACCGGGATCGGGTGCGTCGCGCCGGCGACGTGGTCCAGCACGCCGGAGACCGCGCCCAGGGTGCCGTGGGTGACGGTGTTCAGGCCGGTCGCGTCGGCGACGTTGCTGACGCCCTCGAAGACCGGGCTGAGGTTCGGCAGCGCGCCGGCCAGGCCGCCGAGGCCGTCGCCGACCTGGTGCGCGACCGGCTCGGCGGCGGCGTCGGCCTTGTCGAAGGCGCCGGCCAGGTCAGCCGACGGAACGCTCGGCGCGGCGGGCACGCCCGGCACGGCCGGGATGCTCGGGGCAGCCGGGACGCCCGGCACCGCGGGAACGGCCGGGACGGCGGGAGCGGCGGGCAGCGGGGCGCTGTCCATGACCAGCGGCATGATGTCCTGCACGTCCGACGGGTTCAGCTCGCTGAGACCGGCGCCGTTCAGCACGCCTTGCGGGTCAGCTTTGTAGTCCGCCATCGACTGCGGGTCGTTCAGCAGGTTCAGCGCGAATTCGTGCAGCGTCTGCACCGGGCCCATAGTTCGTATTCTCCTGTGGTGACAACGGATCGGGGTGGGGTGTCCGAGAAACGGACGAGCCGGCCCCAGAGCCGGCTCCTTTTCCGAACATAGGACTCCGCCGATTGCCCGCCATCGGGGGGTCACCCGGGTTAGCCGGGGCACCCACTAGGGACTTTATCGATCCCCCGATTAGGGGCATTAGGGGATTCGGCGCGTCTGCACTGGTCACAGGCCTGCCCGCGGAGCACCCCGCCGAGCGCCGCCCACCCCACCGATCGGGGGACGGACGCGGGTCGCCCGGAGAGGTTCGCCAGGACCACCCATTGGTGTGACACCTACAAGGCTTTTCAGGCAGGGCCGGGCTCGACGGGGCGGCCGAAACGGCGGGGAGAGCGGGTTCGCTCGTGTTCTCGCCGTTTTTCGACATCGCACGGAACGGGAGCGCGGAATGCGCGTTGAATGGGGTTTCGCGGGGTTGATCTCGCTTCGATCGGTGGAGTTCTTCGCGGAATCCGCCGCTGGGCGTGCGGCAAAGCTCTCTCCGGTGGTGCAACCGGACGGCAGGCCTAAGCGGCCGGAGCCTCAGTCAGGAGCGCCCCGCGCTGATTCCGGCGGAGGCTCGCCCGAACCCGACACAGTCGCCGAACCGAAGCAACCACCGCCGCGGCGACACCACCCCGTCCCCGCGGCGGGCTCCTGGTCCCCTCAGGCAGTCGCGACCCGCACCGAACCCAGCGGCCCAACCTCCCCCAAAGCTGCTGCGGAACAAACCCGCCCCGCAGCAGCCCGGGCTCACCTCAAGCAGTCGCGACCCGCACCGAGTCAGGCATCTCCAGTTCCTTCAGCAGCTCCTCCTGCCGCCTCCGGTAGGCCGCCACGTTGGCCAGCTTGATCTCCTCGTACCCGCGCACCGAGTCCGGCAGCGCGGCGAGTTCGACCAGCCTGGCGTCGCCGCGGTCGGCGACCTCGAGGGCGCGCGTCAGCGCCTGCCGGTACTCCCCGATCAGCGCCCGCTCGACCCGGCGGACCTCCGCGCGGCCGAACGGGTCCAGCTTCGTCCCGCGAAGCTTGCGCATCGCCTTCAGCGCCGCGAACGCGGGCCGGACGCTGCGGCCGCCGAGGCTGATCTTGCGGTTCATGCCCAGCGCGCGCAGCACCGGCGGGTGCAGCCGGTGCGCGAATCGCGTGCCGACGCCGAACTGGGCTTCGATTTCCGCGGTCAGCTGCGGGTCCAGCGACAGCCGCGCCACCTCGTACTCGTCCTTGTAGGCCATGAGCTTGTAGAGGTTCCGCGCGACTGCCTCGGTCACCGAAGCGCTGGCGCGCGTGCGGATCCGCTCGACGAACTCCGCATACTGCCGCGCGTACCGCTCGTCCTGGTAGGCGATGAGGTCCGGAATACGCAGATCGAGCACCCGGGCGAGTTCGCCGTCGGCCCGCACCAGCTCGCGCACCCGGCGGACCGCTTCCGCGTCCACTGCGGCCGGGGCCTCCGACGACGACGGCGAGAGTTCCGCGTCGAGCGCGTCCGGGTCGGCGACCAGCTGCCTGCCGCGCCGGAACGCCTGCAGGTTCGTCTCCACCGCGGTCCCGTTGATCTTGATGGCCTGTTCCAGGCTTTCCGCGGTTACCGCCAGCGAGCCGGTCTGGTAGGCCGCGCCGAGCTGCAGGATGTTGGCGAACTGGTCGTCGCCGAAGATCTGCTCCGCGAGACCGCGCGCGTCGAGGTAGTGCCCGGCGGCGGTCGCGTCGCCGAGCGCGCCGCGGATGCTCGACTGGTCCGGGTACGAAACTTCCTTGTCCACCACCATTCGTCCGGTCGGAACCTCCGAAGTGGACACGACGGCGACCGTCCGCCCGGCGTCGGCCACGCCGAGGTACGCCGGGTCGGCGGCGACCAGCGCGTCACACGCGAGGTAGAGGTCGCACTCGCCGTTGGCGAGTTTCGGAGCCTGCTCAACGGCGCCGGTGGAGATCTTCACGTCCGAGACGACCGCGCCGCCCTTCTGCGCGAGGCCGGTCTGGTCGAGGGTGCGCACCTGCTTGCCGTCGAGAACCCCAGCGACACCAAGGATTTGCGCCACGGTGACCACGCCGGTGCCGCCGATGCCGGTGATCCGCACAGCGACGTCAGACAGGGTCTTCTCCGGCTCCGGCAGGACGTCCGCGCTGATCGGGGCCAGATGCCGACGCTTGACCTCGCCGGTCGGGACGACGGTCAGGAACGACGGGCAGTCGCCGTCGAGGCACGAGTAGTCGACGTTGCACGAAGCCTGGTGGATCTGGGTTTTACGGCCGAACTCGGTCTCAACCGGTTGCACCGAAAGACAATTCGACTTCACGCCACAGTCGCCGCAGCCTTCGCAGACACGCTCGTTCACGAACACCTTGCGCGCAGGCGTTTCCTGCTTCCCGCGACGCCGCTTGCGCCGCTTCTCCGCCGCGCATTCCTGCTCGTGAATCAGCACCGTGACACCGCGATGCGCCGCCAGTTCTTCTTGCGTACGAAGAAGTTCCGACCGATCACGCACCTCGACCCCGCGCGGCAGCTTGCGCTTCCGCAGCCGACGCGGCGCGTCCGAGGTGATGACGACCTTCGCCGCGCCCTCGGTCAGCAGCAGCGCAGCGACCTTCTCCACGGACAGCCCGCCGACAGCGTCCTGGCCGCCGGTCATCGCGACCGCGGAGTTGTAGAGCAGCTTGTACGTGATGTCGACGCCCGCCGCGACCGCCGCGCGCACCGCGAGACTGCCGGAGTGCATGAACGTGCCGTCGCCGATGTTCTGCATCAGGTGCGGCGTCTCGACGAACGGGGCCATGCCGATCCACTGCGCGCCCTCGCCGCCCATCTGGGTCAGCCCGACGACCTCGCCGACCTGCTCCGGCTCCATGAACAAAGCCATGGTGTGGCAACCGATTCCGGCGCCGACGAGCGTGCCGTCCGGGACCTTGGTGGACGAGTTGTGCGGGCAGCCGGAGCAGAAGTACGGCGTGCGAGCCAGCAGCGGCACCGAAATCCGCTCCCGACGACGCCGCTGTTTCCACGCCGCGACAGGTTCCGCGTCCGGCAGGCGCTTGGCCAGACCGCTGGCGATGCGGTCCGGGTCCAGCTCGCCGAGTTCGGTGAACAGCACCTGGCCGCGCTCATCGGACTTGCCGTACACCCGCGGCGCGCCGGTGCGGCCGTAGAGGATCTCCTTGATCGCCGGTTCGACCAGCGCGCGCTTCTCCTCGATCACCAGGATTTCGTCGAGGCCCTCGGCGAATTCCTTGATGATGCCCGGTTCGACCGGGTACACGACGCCGAGCTTCAGCAGCCGGATGCCGTAGCGGGACAGTTCGGACTCGTCGAGACCCAGCATCCGCAGCGCCTGCCGAAGGTCCAAATAGGACTTCCCGGCGGTGACGATGCCGACCCGGTCGTCCGGTCCGGATCGGACGATCCGGTTGATTCCGCTGGCGCGCACGTATTCCATCGCGAGCGGCAGCCGGACGCGGTGCAGGCTGTGCTCGAGCGTGATCAGCTCCGGCCCGAGAAGACGGCTGTTCGGCTGGTGCTTGTACGCGCCCTCGGGCATTTCCGGCGCGGTCCATTCCGAATCGACCAGCGCGGTGCCGCCGGAGTCGGCGACGTTCGCGACGATCTTCATCGACGACCACAGCCCGCTCGCGCGGGAAAGTTCGACCGCGTGCCTGCCGTGCTCCAGCACGTCCTGCGCGTCGGCCGGGAAGAACACCGGCATCGCGAGGTCGGCGAGCGCGTGCTCGGACGCACACGGGATGGTCGAGGATTTCGCATTGGGGTCGTCGCCGACCAGCGCGACCGCGCCGCCGCGCGGATCGGTGCCGGCGAGGTTCGCGTGCCGCAGCGCGTCAGTGGCCCGGTCCAGGCCCGGGGCCTTGCCATACCACATGCCGACGACGCCGTCGGGGCGCATCGTGCCTGCTCGGGCGGCCAGCTGGCTGCCCATGACCGCGGTCGCGCCGAGTTCCTCGTTGACGCCCGGCTTGTGCACGATGTTGTGCTCGGCCAGCAAACCGGATCGCCGCGCCAGCTCCAGGTCGAACCCGCCGAGCGGCGAGCCCTGGTACCCGGACACGAAGGCCGCCGAGTCCGCGCCGTTTTCGCGGTCCAGCCGGATCCGGTCGAGCAGGACGCGCACCAGCGCCTGCACCCCGGTCAAGTAGACAGTGCCCGCTTCGCGCACGTACCGGTCTTCCAACGTGAAGGCGTTCATCCGCACTTCCCTTCCGCACGCCATCAGCCCACGGGCACCCGCCGTTGGGACGTGAGCCACCTCACCCCACCCCTGAGCCCGGGCGCAACGTGCCCGGCCACTGTAGTGGCAAGGACGCAAAGGATGACGCGCGAGAGGGCGGATCGGGCAGATCTGTTGCGTACGATGCCGCTCATGGCCGAAGAACTGCTGGACGCGACCGACCACGAAATCATCGCGTTGCTCCGCGAGGACGCCCGGCGCACGTTCTCGGACATCGCCGGGCGGGTCTCGCTCTCCACCGCGGCGGTGAAGCGGCGCGTCGACCGGCTCCGGGAGAAGGGCGTGATCACCGGCTTCACCGTGCAGGTCGACCACGCGAAACTCGGCTGGGGCATCGAGGCGTTCGCGCAGCTGAGGTTCTTCGGCAGCACGAACGTGTCCGAGATCGTGGAGACCACCACGCGGATCCCGGAGGCGCAGGCGGTGTTCACCATCGCCGGCGACCCGGACGCGGTGGTGTGGCTGCGCAGCCGCGACATGGCGCACCTGCAGAGCACGATCGACGAACTGCGGCGCAGCCACCGGATCACCAGCACGCGGACCCTGATCGTGCTCGACTCATGGGTGCGCGGCGAGGACCGGCCGGAGTGACCTTCGGGCAGCATCGGGGCGATCCGGTTGCCGTCCGGTTTCGTGCGTCGGCATGGTCGAGGTGACGCTTCGAAGGGATGCCATGCCGAGCCACACCGCGACTTTTTCTCCCGCAGGCTGGACCGAGGCCGGATCCGGGGTCTGGACGAAAGACCTGCTGCAGTCCCCTGGCGACTCGTTCACGCTGGTCCGGCTGGGCGTCGGGGCGGCGCTGCCCGATCCCGGCGACCGGGTGTTGGTGCTGGAAGGCACTCTCGCGCACCATCGCGCCGGTGCTTACCTCGCCGCTGACGGCGCACTGTCCAGCCCGGACGGCTGTCTCGCGCTGAGCATCAGCGGCGAGCGGCTCGGGGAACCGGCCGAGGACGTGTTCGGGCCTTCCGGCTGGCAGAAATCGAGTCCCGGGCTGTGGTTCCGGCTGCTGCTCGACGTGGCGTTTGACGAGACTTTCGACGAACGCGTCGTCGGACTGTCCTATTTCGAGCCGGGGTCGTTCTCGGCGCGGCACCCGCATCCGACCCAGCACCGGTTTCTGTTCCTGGACGGGGAAGCCGACGACGAACTGGTCTTCCCGGACGGCAGCCGGGTCACGGCTCGCCGCGCTCGCGGCGACTTCGTGGACTATCCCGCCCAGGTCGAGCACCAGACGTTCAGCCGCGGCGGCTGCCTGATCCTGTTCCTGCACGAACCCGCTGAGCGTTCTTAGCGCTTGCCGATCGGCCCGGTCGGAAGCAACGTGCGGCCCGCGGTGGCGTTGGTGACGACGGCGAACGAGCCGTACCAGGCGACGACCGCGGTCGCCAGTCCGAGCCAGCCGCCGATTTTGCCCGCGCCTTCCGCGCCGCCCAGTTCGCCGATGGTGAGGAAGAGGAAGGTCAGGAACAACAGGACGAAGACTCCAATGAGGACGGCGTTGGTGCGCAACGACGCGATCATCATGTAGCCGGTGAAGATGGTGAACACCAACAGGAACATCCCGGTCGCGGTCGCCGCGTCGGCGGGCGGGATCTTCGGCGCGAACTGCCAGACGTAGAAGGCGAATGCCAGCCAGAACGCACCGTAGGTGCCGAACGCCGTGGCGCCGAAGGTGTTGTTCTTGCGGAATTCCCACATTCCGGCCAGGAGCTGGGCCAGGCCGCCGTAGAACAGGGCCAGTGGCAGGACTACGGGCTCGACGGCTTTGGGGATCAGGCCCGCGTTGACCGCGCTCAGGACGAAGGTGGTGGCGGCGAAGCCTGCCAGGCCAAGAGGGCCGGGATCGGCGATGGCCGCGGTCGCGGGCGAGGCCGGGCGAGCGGCTGTTTCACTCATCGGATCCTCGATTCTGCATTCGCTTCTGCTGCGGCAGGATCTTCACATCTGACACCTGTCGCAACAGACTTGCCCACTGTCCATCCGGTCCCTCTTTCGAGTGGTCCGGCGCGGAATCGGGAATGCGGTTTATTTCGGACTTAGCGGGTTGCATCGCGCATTCTTCGGGTATTCGACAGTCCATTGTGGATTGGGTTTAGCGGTGCCGGGGCGGGCCGCAGGTGCCGCGAGGCGTCGGCGGGCGAGTACTGTCACCCGGTGACAGAAGCGTCCGTGGGAGGGGGAGGCATGCCTGCTGATCCGGTCGGCAAGGCTCGGCCTCGACGTGGTCGGCCTCGGGGGACCAGTGCGCGGCAACTGGAGGAGATCGCGCTGCGACTGTTCACTGAGCAGGGGTTTCACGAGACGACGGTGGATCAGATCGCGGCTGTGGCTGGGGTTAGCCGGCGGACGTTCTTTCGATACTACGACGCCAAGTCCGACGTGTTGTGGAACGAGTTCGACTCCGAGGTGGAGACGATCCGGGAGTTGCTCGCTGGTTCTCCGGAGGATCTTCCCGTGCTGGAGGCGGTTCGGCGGGCGGTGCTGGCGGCCAATCATTATCGGGCCGAGGATGTGCCTGAGTTGCGGATGCGGATGAATCTGCTCAGCACCGTGGCGGAGTTGGCGGCTAGTGCTACTCGGCATTATGACGCTTGGGAGCGGGCTGTGATCAGTTTTGTGGCTCGGCGAACTGGACAGGCTGAGGATTCGCTGTATCCGCTTGCGGTGGGGCGGGCGGTGCTGGCTACTTGCCGGGCTGCTTATGAGCGGTGGTCGGCTCGGGCTGATGCTGATTTGACGGTGTATTTGGATGCCGGGTTGCGGGCGTTGGCTGCTGGGTTCGCCGATGAGGTGATTGTTGGGGAGCCGGAGGGGGTTGTTTGAGGTTCGGCTCGTCGCCTGGCGGCGACCTTGCCTTGGTGGTTGCGTGGGGCACCCCGAAGCTTGATTGTGATGACGGTCTGAGGGTGGTTGTCAAGGCTGGAAAGATGCCTTGACAACCACCCTCAGACCGCATTTTGGCTTCGTATCGGGGTGCGGGGGTGGTGTGGGTGCACCTCGAGTTGGGTGCATCGGCTGCGGTTTCGTGGGTGGCGGGGCTAACGCCCCAATGGGGGTTTTTCATCTTGGTTTGTGCTGGTCATGGTGGGTTGACCGGGTGTGGT
>NZ_BAAAHV010000023.1:211854-433204 GCF_039525725.1 Amycolatopsis albidoflavus | reverse complement strand
TAAGCACTACCACACACCACAACCCAACCCCCACCAGCACAAACCACGATGAAACAACCCCATTGGGGCGCTAGCCCAACCACCGCGACCGCAGCCGTTGCACCCAACCATCGGCGCACCCAGCCCCTCCCACCCGCCAATCCGCACCCGGTGCACCCACGATCGAGGCACCCAGCCCCACCCCCGCACCGCTGCACCCGCGATCGAAGCACCCAACCCTCCCCCGCGCCGCTGCACCCAACGTTCGAGGCACCCAGCCCCCAAACCGCACCGATGCACCCGCTATCGAGGCACCCAGCCCCTCCCCCAACCCCGATACGAAGCGTCCCTGCGGTCTGGGGGTGCTTGTCAAGGCATCTTTCCCGCCTTGACAAGCACCCCCAGACCGTCAGCACAATCAACCTTCGGGGTGCCCCACGCAACCACCGCGGCAAGGTCGCCGCCAGGCGACGAGGTAGGGCCACCCCCCGCCCAACCACACGGGCCACCCCCGTACCCCTCACCCCCCAAACCCGGCAAACTCAACCACGTGACCACCCACCCAATACGAAGCCACACCCCAGGTCACCCGCCGGACCCCACCTTCCGCAGCCTCTGGCCCGCCACCCCGCGCCAAGCCCTCCGCGAAACCGCCTGGCTGGCCCTAACCGGCCCCCTCCCCCTCCTCTCAGTAGTCCCCCTCCTAGCCGGAACAGCCATCGGCCTAGCCCTAACCCCAGTACTCGCCGGACTCCTCATCCTCACCGGAGTCCTCCGCGGCGCAAGACTCTTCAGCGGCCTCCACCGCCGCCTTGCCACCAGGCTCCTGGGAATCCCCCTCCCACCCCCGCCAAGAACCGACCTGGCCCCAGGCCTCTGGAACTGGCTCACCGCCCGCCTAGGCGACCGAACAGCCTGGCGATCCGTCGCCTACCTCCTGGTCCGCCTCCCCTTCGGCCTCCTGGCCATGATCGGCGCAGGCGCGCTCGGCTTCTTCGGCCTGGCCTCCTTCACCTACCCGCTCACCTGGCTCCTCGAGACCAGGCCCGGCCACGGCCTGCCGGTCTTCAACATCCGGAGCTTCAGCTGGCTGGGTTCCCTCGGCTGGTGCCTCCTCGGCATCGCCGTCCTAGCCGTCTGGCCGGCCGTAGTGCACCTCCTCACCGGAGTAGACCGCCTCCTCCTCCGCACCCTGGTAGCCGACCCAGGCCTCCGCGAACGAGTCCGCTTCCTCGAAGAAACCCGAGCCACCGCCCTAGACGAAGCAGCGGAACAACTCCGCCGCATCGAACGAGACCTCCACGACGGTGCCCAAGCCCAACTAGTCGCCATGGCGATGAAACTCGGCCTGGCAAAAGAAGAACTAGCCGCCGACACCGTCAACCTCGACCAGATCCGCACCCTGGTCGACACCGCCCACAGCAACGCCAAACAAGCCCTCGTCGAACTCCGCGACCTAGCCCGCGGCATCCACCCCGCGGCACTCGACAAAGGCTTGAGCCTCGCACTGTCCACATTGGCCAGCTCGGCCGACTTCTCCGCGACAGTCTCAGTAGAACTAAGCCGCCGCCCACCCCCGTCACTGGAAACGATCGTCTACTTCGCCGCCGCCGAATTCATGACCAACGCGTCCAAACACGGTGCCGGAAGATGCACAGTCCTGGTCGAAGACCGCGAAGACGTTCTCCGGCTAACCGTCGTCGACCACGGCCCCGGCGGCGCCGCGATCATCCCCGGCGGCGGACTGTCCGGAATCGCCGAACGACTCCGCCCCGCCGACGGCGAGCTCACCGTGTCGAGCCCGAACGGCGGCCCGACCATAGTCACCGCGGCGCTCCCGCTCCACCGCTAAGCTCGGGGAAATGAGGGGGAAACAGTGCGGATCGTGATCGCGGAGGACTCGGCAATCCTGCGCCAGGGCCTGGTCGAACTCCTGGGCCTGCGCGGCCACGAGGTAGCGGCGGCAGTGAAGAACGCCGACGACCTCCGAACCGCCGTCCGCGAACACCAGCCCGACGTGTCCATTGTGGACATCAGAATGCCGCCGACGCACACCGACGAAGGCCTGCGCGCGGCAATAGACCTGCGCGCCGAACGGCCCGGCTGCGCGATCCTCGTCTTCTCGCAGTACGTCGAAACCAACTACGCCAAGCAACTCCTCGCCGGAGAAGCAGGCGCGGTCGGCTACCTGCTGAAGGACCGCGTCGCCGAGGTGTCGGACTTCCTCACCGCGCTGGAACGCGTCGCGGCCGGAGAGACGGTGCTCGATCCGGAAGTCGTCCGCCAGCTGTTCGCGACCACCGGCCAGGCCGGTCCGCTCGCCGAGCTGACGCCGCGCGAACGAGAGATCCTCGGGCTGATGGCGCAAGGCCGGTCGAACTCCGCGATCGCGGCGGAGGCGTTCCTGTCGGCGGGCTCGGTCGAGAAGTACGTGACGAGCATCTTCGGCAAACTGGGGCTGCCGCCGTCGGACGGGCACAACCGGCGCGTCCTCGCCGTGCTCCGCTATCTCGATTCCTGACGCCTACCCTGACGGCATGTACTCCACCGAGATCGAGGTGCACACCGGGAACACCGCCGTCGTGCACAACCTGACCCGGGAGGCCGAGAGGTTCCTGCGCGACGCCGACGCCACCGACGGCCTGCTGCACGTGTGGGTGCCGCACGCGACGGCCGGGCTCGCGGTACTGGAAACCGGCGCGGGCAGCGACGACGACCTCCTCGCCGCGCTCGACGACCTGCTCCCCCGCGACAACCGCTGGCGCCACCAGCACGGCACCGGCGGACACGGCCGCGACCACGTCCTCCCGGCGTTCCTCCCGCCGTACGCGACCGTGCCGGTGCTCGGCGGCGTGCTGCTGCTCGGCACCTGGCAGTCGGTGTGCCTGGTGGACACCAACGTCGACAACCCCGTCCGCCGGGTCCGCTTCAGCTACCTCACCGGCTGATCCCGCCGTAGCATCGCGGACGTGACAGCCATTCGCGCGCACCGGCTGGTGCTCTGGGACATCGACCACACGCTCGTCGACTACACCGGGCTCGGGGTCGGCTGGTACGGCTCGGCGCTGGCCGCGGCGACCGGCGCGGAGTTCCGCACGCACCCGGATTTCGGCGGCCGGACCGAACGCGCGATCACCGCCGACGTGCTGAGCCTGCACGGGATCGAACCGGACGAGGACACCATCCAGCGGATGTGGCGGGAGCTGATCGCGGCCGTCGAACGCGCCCGCGAAACGCTGCCCGAGGAAGGCCGGGCGCTCGACGGAGCGGCGGCCGTGCTCGCCGATCTCGCCAAGACCGACGGCGTGGTGCAGAGTCTCGTCACCGGAAACCTGCCGGAGATCTCGCTGCACAAACTCGCCGCGCTCGGTCTCGACGAGCATCTCGATCTGGAGATCGGCGGCTACGGCTCGCTTTCGCCGCACCGCGCGGATCTCGTCCCGCACGCCGTCAAAGCCGCGGAAACGAAGCACGGCAGGGAATTTCCCGCTGAATCCGTAGTGATTCTCGGAGATACTCCGAATGACATCGACGCGGCGCTCGACTACGGCGCGGTGGCGATCGGCGTTGCCACGGGCCGGTTTTCCGCCGGACAGCTGGCCGAAGCGGGCGCACACCACGTTTTGCCGGACCTCGCCGATCTGCCCGCGGTCCGCGCCGCGGTGCTCGGACTGCCCTGAGGCAAGCGACCGGGATCACCCGTTCGGGCGGCTTTGCCGTCAACCCCTGTTCCGGGTCGGTTACGCCTCTCATTGGCCGAATGTCGGCCTGTTTTCCCTGATCAGCGCGTTGCACTACGTCGAAGGTCAGTCTTGGGACCAGGGTCGGGTCCCCCTGGGGTAGCAGTCCCTTAGGGGGAGAAGTAGGTCCGACGGGCGATGACCGCTTAAGATCGCCGCGCCAAACTTTCCCCATGACGATCGCACAGGGGGGAACCGGCCTCGTGGCCGGAGAGGCACGCGGACGGCTAGCGGTGCTGTGGAACCGGATTCCGTTCACGACGACCGTCGTGCTCGCGATCATGATCGTGGGGGTCGCGACTGGCTCGCTCTGGCACGCCGCCGAGCACCAGCACGCTTTCCACTACTACGCCTACGGCCTCCCGTCGCTGGAGCACGGCCGCTGGTGGACGCTGTTCACCGGGCCGTTCTACGCCCTGCGCCCGTGGTTCTACCTGCCGATGGCGGGAAGTTTCGCGCTGATGGCCGGGTTCGCCGAATGGCACCTCGGCACCCGGCGCGCGATGGCGGTGACCATCGGCGGGCAGCTGGTGTCGACCGTCGTCGCGGTGCAATTCCTCGAACTTTCCCGCAATTCCGGCTGGGCCTGGGCCGACCGGATCTCCGGCACGCTCGACGTCGGTTTCTCCGGCGGCGCGCTCGCCGCGATCGCCATCACCAGCGCGACCCTGCGCACGCCGTGGCGGCTGCGGCTGCGAGCTGGGCTCTGCGTGTACGCCGGAGTCGCGATCGTCTATGTCGGCACGCTCGCCGATCTCGTGCACTTCTTCGCGCTGGTTCTCGCGCTGCCGCTGGGCCGGCGGCTCGCCGGACCTGCCGCACGCAACGCCAACAAGCCGTCGCTGCGCGAATGGCGGCTGCTCGCGTCGGCCGGATTGGTGCTGCTGGTCGTCGCCGAAGTGGTGATGTGGCTGGTCCCCGGCGACGGCCCGTTCGGCTCGTCGGACTCGATCTCGTTGTCCGGCAACGAACTTCTTCCGCTGTGCATCGTCGCGGTGCCGATCCTCAACGGGCTGCGCCGCGGTTCGCGGTTCGCCTGGCGGTGCGCGATCGCGCTGTGCGTGCTCGCCGCGTCGCAGATGGCGGTCCTCGCCGGGCTCGTCGCGATCACGCAGCTGATCCGCGAGGACTACGACCTCAGCAGCCCGCCGCTGTTCATCGTGGACAATCTCTTGTGGACAGTCGAACTGGTGTTGCTGATCTCGGCCAGGCGCGCCTTCCGGGTTCCCTCGCGGCGCAGGCGGCGCAAGATCTTCCGCGGCGGACCGGACCCCGCCTTCGCGCGGCTTCTGCTGGGCCGCAACGGCGGCAGCACCATCTCGTGGATGACGACCTGGCCGCAGAACACCTACTTCGTCGCCTCCGACGGCACGTCGTACCTGGCGTACCAGCGGCACGCCGGCGTCGCGGTGGCGCTCGGCGACCCGGTCGCGCCGGACGGGACGAGCGACCGCACGCTGCGGGAATTCTCCGCGATGTGCGAGAACACCGGGCTCGTGCCGTGCGTGTTCTCGGCGACCGCGGGGACCGTCGCGCAGACCACGAAACTGGGCTGGCAGCACGTCCAGGTCGCCGAGGACACGTTGGTGGACTTGGAAAACCTCGAATTCCGCGGCAAGGCCTGGCAAGACGTGCGGACCGCGCTGAACCGCGCGAAGAAGGACGGGATCGAGTTCCGGCTGGTGCGGCTGGCCGAACAGCCGTGGTCGATCCGGGAACAGGTGCGGGCGCTGTCCGAGGAATGGATCTGCGACAAGGGCCTGCCGGAAATGGGCTTCACGCTCGGCGGCGTGGACCAGGCGATGGACCCGGCGACGCGGGTCGGCCTCGCGGTCGACGCGGACGGCACGGTGCACGGCGTGACGTCGTGGCTGCCAGTGCACACCGGCGACGGCGAGGTCGGCGGCTGGACGCTCGACGTGATGCGCCGCCGCGCGGGCGGATTCCGGCCGGTGATGGAGTTCCTGATCGCCTCGACCTGCCTGGCGTTCCGCGAGGAGGGCGCGAAGTTCGTGTCGCTCTCGGGCGCGCCGCTGGTCCGCAGCAACGACAGCACGCCGCGGCAGATGGTCGACCGGATGCTGGACGCACTGGGCTCGATGATGGAGCCGTACTACGGATTCCGTTCCCTGCACGCGTTCAAGGCGAAGTTCCAGCCGCGGCACGAGCCGCTGTACCTCGCTTACCGCGACGAGGCCGACCTGCCGCGGATCGGGATCGCGCTGGGCCGCGCGTATCTGCCGAACGCCGGGCTGATGGACTTCGCGAAGCTGGCGCTGCGGCGTCAGCGCGTGGTCGGCGGCGGCGTGGTCGTGGACCGGTCCGCGGCCGGAACGCCGCGGTAACTGTGCAGAATCCGGACGAGGTCGTCCCGGGACGCGGAACCCGGGCGGCCTTGTTCGGAGTACGCGACCAGCACGGCCGACTTGTCACCGGCCCCGAGCGCGAGTGCTCCGACAAGCACGCTCTGCGGCTGACACGGCGCGTTGCTCGGGGCCACCTCGGCGACCACGAGCGTGCCCTCACGGCTTTCGTTCTCGATCTTGACTTCGGCCTTCTCCGGCGCACCAGGCGTCACCTTCGCGGCCGGAGCACTTTTGCCGGTGTAGCCGCTGATGCCCAGGTCAGTTACCGCTTTGCGGGCAGCCTCAGCGGCGTCGCCGGTCTTCTCGGTGGTGAACCCCGCGCCGCCGATCTGGCCGACCGCGTCTTCCTTGCAGCTGTGCTGGCCGAGGAACGCGCTGGTGGTCAGGTTGATTCCGGGCGATCCGGCGGCCGGGTCCCAGCCGTGCAGCGTGGTCGGCGCCGGTTCCCAGGACGGGGGCACGTCGTACGCGTAACTGCCGTCTTTGCCCGCCACTGACTGCCATCCCGCGACCACTGGCGGTACGACGACGCGTGGTTCCGGCTGGTAGGTGTACGGGGCGCGCGGAGTGTCGTCCGTGCTGGCGGAGTGGTGGCTCTTGGTGGTGAAGACGTTGTAGCCGAAGATCCCGATCATGATGAGGATCGGGACCGCTTTCACCAGCCGGAGGTTGGTTTTGCGGGGCGTGGACCTCCGGCGCTGTGCCGGGGTGAGGGTCTGCCGCATAGGGTCCCCGCCCTCTTCAGGCGGCGGAGCGCCCTGCGGCTGCGGGGCTGGTTCGGACGGCCGCGGCGCCGTTTTCTCGTACCCGGCGCTCGGGAACTTCGGCGCGTCAGACGGCTGGTACCCGCCGAAGCCGCTCAGCGCGGCGTTGTCCTGGTACCCGCCGTCGTCGCGGCGTTTGCGTCCGAACCAGCCCACGGGCTTCAGCCGCGGACGAGCTTCGCGAGGTGGTCGACGACCGAGTCGACGGCGATCTCCTCGCGTTCGCCGGTGCGCCGGTCCTTGACCTCGACCAGGCCGTTCGCGAGGCCGCGGCCGACGACGAGGATCGTCGGGACGCCGACCAGCTCCGCGTCGGCGAACTTCACGCCAGGGGTGGCCTTGCGGTCGTCGAGGATGATTTCGAGACCGGCGGCGTCGAGTTCGGCGGCGATCTTCTCCGCGCCCTCGCGCACCGTCTCGTCCTTGCCCGCGATGACCACGTGCACGTCGAACGGCGACACCTCGCGCGGCCACACCAGGCCCTGCTCGTCGTGGTTCTGCTCGGCGAGCACGGCGACCAGGCGCGAGACGCCGACGCCGTAGGAGCCCATGGTGATCCGGACCGGCTTGGAGTCCGGGCCGAGCGCGTCGACCTCGAAGGCGTCGGTGTACTTGCGGCCGAGCTGGAAGATGTGCCCGATCTCGATGCCGCGCGCGGCGACGAGCGTGCCCTGTCCGTCCGGCGACGCGTCGCCCTCGCGGACCTCGGCGGCCTCGATGGTGCCGTCCGGCGTGAAGTCGCGGCCGACGACCAGGTCGAGCACGTGGTGGTCGCGCTTGTCAGCGCCGGTCAGCCAGGCGGTGCCCTCGACCACGCGCGGGTCGACGAGGTAGCGGACGCCGTTCTCCTGCAGCCCCTTCGGGCCGATGTAACCCTTGACCAGGAACGGGTTCTTGGCGAAGTCGGCTTCCTCGAGCAGCTCCACCTCGGCGGGCTCGAGCCCCGCTTCGAGACGCTTGAAATCCACCTCGCGGTCGCCCGGGACGCCGATGCCGAGCAGCTCCCACTCCTTCGCGCCCGGCTGGCGCGTCTTGACCAGGACGTTCTTCAGCGTGTCCGCCGCGGTGAACTCGCGGCCGAGCCCGGCGGCGTTGAAGAACGCGACGAGGGTCTCGATGGTCGGCGTGTCCGGGGTGTGGTGGACCTGCGCCTCGGGCAGTCCTTCGAGCGGCCGGGCCGCGGGCGCGGGCGTGACCACGGCCTCGACGTTCGCCGCGTAGCCGGATTCGGTGCTGCGGACGAAGGTGTCCTCGCCGTTCTCCGCGACCGCGAGGAACTCCTCGGACGCCGAGCCGCCCATCGCGCCGGACGTGGCGGCCACGATGACGTACTCGAGGCCGAGGCGGTCGAACAGCTTGATGTAGGCGTCGCGGTGCTTCTGGTACGAGTTCTCCAGGCCCTCGTCGTCGAGGTCGAAGGAGTAGGAGTCCTTCATGACGAACTCGCGGCCGCGCAGGATGCCCGCGCGGGGGCGCGCCTCGTCGCGGTACTTGGTCTGGATTTGGTACAGCGTGACCGGGAAGTCCTTGTAGGAGCTGTACTCCCCCTTCACCGTGAGCGCGAACAGCTCCTCGTGGGTCGGGCCGAGGAGGTAGTCGGCTCCCTTGCGGTCCTTGAGGCGGAAGAGGTTGTCTCCGTACTCGGTCCAGCGGTTGGTGGCCTCGTACGGTTCGCGGGGCAGCAGCGCGGGGAACTGGATCTCCTGCGCGCCGATCGCGTTCATCTCCTCGCGCACGGTCTCCTCGACCCGGCGCAGCACCCGCAGGCCGAGCGGCAGCCACGAGTAACCACCCGGGGCGACCCGGCGGACGTAGCCGGCGCGCACCAGCAGCCGGTGGCTGGGCACTTCGGCGTCCGCCGGATCCTCGCGCAGCGTGCGGAGGAACAACGACGACATCCTGGTGATCACTGGGAACTCCCTGCACTGAGCGGGTCTTAGACGTTTCGCACAGAGTAGTCAACACCCTGGCCGCGACGCATGCGGGTTATCGGCGGGCGCCGTTTTTGTCGGTGGTCACGGTTAGCGTGCGGGCATGGGTTTGGAGATGGGCATGATCACCGTCGACTGCGCCGAGCCGCAGCGCCTGGCGGAGTTCTGGACGGCGGCGCTGGGCGTAGCGGTGGCGGCGGACTACGGCGAGTTCGTGATGCTGGAGGGCCCTGCGTCGGGCGGGCCTCGGCTGGGGTTGCAGCGGGTGCCGGAGCCGCGGAGCGGCAAGAACCGCGTGCACGTCGACTTCGGCGCGGACGACCGGGAGGCCGAGGTCCGGCGGCTGGTCGGGCTGGGCGCGGTGGAGCTGGCGCGGCATCAGGTGCCCGGGCTGGAGTGGACGGTGCTGGAGGATCCGGAGGGGAATGTGTTTTGCGTGTCCGCGAAGGGGGCGCATTGAGGATGAGGTGACGGCGGCTGAACCAGGCGCGCTCGGCTGGAGCGGGGTCGCCATCGGCGGGCGCGGGGGTCACCATCGGCTGGAGCGGGGGGCAGCGATCGGCTGGCTCGGCCGTCCGCGAACGCAGCTGCCAGCGGACGCGGTCAGTCGGCTCGCAGCCGACGCAGTCAGCTGGCTCGCGGCCGACGCGGGCGGCTTGCTCACAGCCGACGCGGTCAGTTGGCTCGGTCCCCGGCGCCCAGTCGCGGACAGGCTCCGCATCGCATGGTGAACGCGGGCCGCAACGGCGGTCGGCGAACGCCCGCGACCGTGCGGGTGCCCGGACGCACTAGCCGGCCGAAGCCACCCTGCGCGGCGACCCGCACCCGACGGTCAGCCGAGCGGCAAAACGTACCCGTAATTCCGCTCAGCCGTCCGATACCCGCACCGCTCGTAGACCGCGAGCGCGCGATGGGTGTTGTCCACGTCCACCGACAGCGACGATTTCTCGAAGCCTGCCGCGCGGCCGGCTTCGAGAGTGTGGGCCAGCAGCGCCGACGCCAGTCCTCGCCCGCGGGCCTCCGCCAGGGTGCCGACGTAGTTGACGTGCAGCTCCCGCACGCCGGTCGCCGCCGCGTCCGCCGCGTAGAACGACGACATCACGAACGCCACGGCCCGGTCGCGGTCCGGGGAAAGGAGGAGGAACGAGAGGTCAGGCTGAAAGTCCTTGTTGCCGCGGAACCGGTGTCGCCACTCGTCCGCGGAGAGCCACGTGCTGCCCCAGTGACCGGCGAATGCGGCGTTGCGCGCGTCGAGCGCCAGTGCGTCGTAGCGCTCCTCGCAGGCGACCAGCGGGAGATCGTCCGGGAGCGGCGGAGCAGGGGGCAGCGCGGTCAGGTCCGCGCGCATCTCGACGAAGGTCCTTTCCTGCTTGAACCCGCCGCGTTCGAGAAGCGAGAGGTACCAATGCTCGTTCTCGTGCGCGCCGGCGTGCAGTTCCAGCTTCGAGTCCGGGAAATGCCGCGCGTGGACACTCCGGGCCGTCCGCACAAGCCACTCCGTCAACGCTGAAGCGACCTCGTCGGTCCGGTACTCCGGGTCGGTCAGCGACGCGACGTGCGGCTGATGCACCGGCTCGGCCGCGTCGCGGGCAATGACCAGCGCGTAGCTCACCAGCCGCGCCCCGTCCCAAGCACCGGCGCTCGCCCCGGCCAGATCGACTGACGGGCCCGACAGTTCCTGGCGCACGTCGCCCTCGTCCCAATGCTCACCAGTGCGGTCGGCTTCCTCCGCGACCGTGCAGAGCCGGGTGACCGCGCCGACGTCGGCCAGCGTGAGCGGGCGCCAGGTGAGTTCCATGCGGGCCAGAGTAGGGAGCGGCACACGGCCGCCGCACCCGGATTACCCGGCGGTTACGCTCCGGGGGTGCTGGTGCTCCTCCCCCCTTCAGAAACCAAGGCCGACGGCGGCAAAGGCGCGCCGCTGGACCTGGACGCGCTGTCGTTCCCCGAACTGAACCCGGTGCGCGCCAAACTGGCCGACGCCCTGGTCGAACTGGCCGCCGACGTCCCCGCGAGCCTCGCCGCGCTGGGCATCTCCGCACGGCAAGCCGACGAGGTCACCCGCAACGCCCAGCTCTGGACCTCCCCGACGATGCCCGCGCTGAGCCGCTACACCGGCGTCCTCTACGACGCGCTGGACGTCAAGAGCTTCACCCGCGCTGGCCTGGCCAAAGCACAACAACGGCTGGCCGTCACGTCCTCCCTGTTCGGCGTCGTAGCAGCCACCGACCCCATCCCCGCCTACCGCCTCTCGGGCGGCAACACAGTGCCCGCACTGGGCACCGTCCGAGGCCTGTGGAAGCCGGTCCTGGAACCAGTGCTGCACGACGTCGAAGGCCTGATCGTGGACCTCCGCTCGGGCACATACGCCGCCTTCGCAAAACTGCGCGCAGACGCAGTAACCGTCCGAGTAGTCACCGAAGACGCCAACGGCAACCGCACCACGGTAAGCCACTTCAACAAGGCCTACAAAGGCAAACTGGCCGCAGTACTGGCCACCTCGCGAAGCGAACCGTCCACTGTGGACCACTTAGTACGCGTAATCACCAAAGCAGGCCTAACCGTAGAACGCACCGGCGACCACGCCCTAGAACTCCTCACCGACTAACCGTCCGCGAGCGCCCCCGCCCCACCCAACCGCCACCGCTGCACCCAACTATCGAGGCACCCAGCCCCCAAACCGCACCGGTGCACCCACGTTCGAGGCACCCAGCCCCTCCCCCGCACCCCGATACGAAGCGTCCCTGCGGTCTGGGGGTGCTTGTCAAGGCATCTTTCCCGCCTTGACAAGCACCCCCAGACCGTCAGCACAATCACGCTTTGGGGTGCCCCACGCAACCCAGGGACGCGATGTCGCCGCCAGGCGACGAGCAGTCACCCACCCCTCCGCCGCCCCAACACCGCCATAGCCGCATTACGCCCAGGAATCCCGCTAACCCCGCCACCCCGAACCGCCCCAGCCCCGCAAAGCAACACCCGCTCGTACCGAGTCTCAACCCCCCAAGACCCCACCGCTTCGCCATCCCCATACGGCCAAGCCAAATCCCGATGGAAAATATGCCCCCGAGGCAACCCCAGCTCCGCCTCCAAATCCACCGGAGTTTTAACCTCAATACAAGGCGCCCCCTCACCATCCACCAGCAAACAATCCACAACCGACTCCGCAAGAACACTGTCCAACGAAGCCAAAGTAGCCCGCAATGCCTCCCCCCGCGCCCCCTCATTATCCACCTCGAACAACCGCGCAGGCATATGCAACCCAAACAACGTCAACGTCTGCACCCCATCCGCCCGTTCCCTCGCCCCGAGAACAGACGGATCAGTCAACGAATGACAGTAAATCTCACAAGGCGGCACCGTCGGAATCCGCCCCGAAGCAGCCTCCCGATAAGCAGTCTCCAACTGAGAAAACGATTCATTAACATGAAACGTCCCCCCGAACGCATCCCGCGGATCAACACCTGAATCACGCAGCCGAGGCAACCGCCGCAACACCATATTCACCTTCAACTGCGCCCCCTCAGGCGACTCCCCGGCCTCCTCGCCAAGCAACCGAGCAAGCACCCGCGGCGCGACATTCGCCAGCACATGCCCCCCGCTCACCACACGCTCCACGTCGCCTTCGCGATAACGAACCTCGCCATCCGGCGCGACAGAGACCACCTCCGCACCAGTAACCAGCACCGCCCCAGCACGACGAGCCGCACCAGCGAGCGCGTCGGTAACCGCACCCATCCCGCCAACCGGAACGTCCCAATCACCAGTGCCATTACCAATCAGGTGATAAAGCAAGCAACGATTCTGCCGAAGCCCCTCATCCTCCGCGGAAGCGAAAGTACCGATCAACCCATCAGTCAGCACAACCCCGCGTACAACGTCATTCTCGAACACCTCACGCAACGTCTCCCCCACCGGACGCTCAAAAAACGTCGCCCAAGCCTCATCGTCACCAATCCGCCGCCGCAACTCATCCCGGGCAGGCAACGGCTCAGTCAATGAATCGAACGTCGCCCCCGCGACCCGCTCCGCCGCCGCGTAAAACCGCCGCCAAGCCGCGTAATCCTTCGCAGACCCGGTAACGGCGCGAAACGACGCTCCGGTCCGCTCGTCATCCCCAGTGTCGACAAGGAGACCCGTGTCGCCGACCGGCGTATACGACGACATCCGCCGCCTACGCAACTGGATGTCCAGCCCCAACTCGGCCACGATCCGCCTCGGCAACAAGCTGACCAGATACGAATACCGCGACAACCGGACATCCACGCCAGGGAAAGCGCGGAACGACACCGCCGCGCCGCCGATCTCCGCACGTCGTTCCAGCACCGCCACCGACCGTCCGGCCCGGGCCAGATAAGCAGCGGCGACGAGCCCGTTGTGCCCGCCGCCCACGATCACCGCGTCGTAGTCCACCGCGGCGAGCCTAATGCTTGACCCGGAGCGCACTCCAGGTCTTAGCGTCGCCGACGACAAGATCCGGCGCAGAAGGAGCGACCATGACCGACGTCCCGACCCGGAACCTCGGCGGACTGACGGTTTCCGCACAGGGCTTGGGCTGCATGGGAATGAGCCACGGCTACGGCGCGACCGACGACGCGCAGTCGATCGAAACGCTGCGCCACGCCCTCGACCTCGGCGCGACTTTCCTTGACACGTCTGACTTTTACGGCTCCGGCCACAACGAACGGCTGATCGGCCGCGCGATCGCCGGCCGCCGCGAAGAGGTAGTGCTGGCCACGAAATTCGGCATCGCGAACCGCCTCGGCGAACCGACCGAAGTCCGCGGCGACGCCGCCTACGTGCGCCAGGCCTGCGAAGCCTCGCTGCAGCGGCTCGGCGTCGACTACATCGACCTGTACTACCTCCACCGAGTCGATCCGGACGTCCCGATCGAGGAAACCGTCGGCGCGATGGCCGAGCTGGTGCAGGCCGGAAAAGTACGGCATCTGGGGCTTTCCGAGGCGGGCGCGCAGACCATCCGGCGCGCGCACGCGGTGCACCCGATCGCCGCGCTGGAGAGCGAATGGTCGCTGTGGACCCGCGACCTCGAAGCCGAGATCGTGCCAACCTGCCGCGAACTCGGCATCGGCCTCGTCCCGTTCTCCCCGCTCGGCCGCGGCTTCCTGACCGGCCGCTACCGCACCACCGAAACCATGGCGGACAACGACGTGCGGCGATACCAGCCCCGGTTCGCCGACGGCAACCTCGACCGGAACCTCGCGATCGTGGCGAAACTCGAAGAGCTGGCCAGCGCGAAGGAGGTCACGACCGGACAGCTGGCGCTGGCGTGGGTGCAGGCGCGTGGCGAGGACGTCGTGCCGATCCCGGGCACGCGGCGAAAGCAGTACCTGGAGGAAAACCTCGCGGCCCTGACGGTTGAGCTGACCGCGGACGACCTCGCCGCGATCGAGGCCGTCGCCGCACCGGAGAACTTCGCGGGCGCGCGCTACGACGCGGCGCACCTCGCGTTCGTCAACCGCTGAACCACCGAGGCGGCGCTGGACAACAGAAGATCCAGCGTCGCCTGGGCTGCGGCATTCCCCGAGGGACAGCTGTTTCTCGTTCGGGCCGGAGCAGATCGCCTTCAGAGATCGAGCCCCTTGACCTCAACCGGAGCCAGTCCGGTCTGCCGCGCTCCGCAGTCGCCCCAGCGAGACCTGGCCGGGCTTCACTCGCTGACCATGCGCTCCACCACGTCGAACGCCTGCGTCAACCGCTCCCGGTGCGACTCCGCCAGCTCGGCCAGGTCCTCCCCCTCCAGCCTGCGCCGGACCGTCGCCACCGCCACCGTCCGGTAGGCCGCCACCACTAACGCAGCCGCCAGCACCGCGTCCCCGGAAAACCGCGTGTCCGCGGCGAGTTCCGCGGCCAGTTCGGCTTCCATCTCGTACCCGAACGCCCGCAGCCGTGCGATCAGCGCGGGCGACTCCGCGACCGTCCGCATCAACGGCTCGACGTCGCCGCCCACGCCGGACAGCACGTGCCCCTCGTCCAGCAGCGTCAGCGCGAGCTGCCGGAGCGCGTCCACCACGCCGCCGGTCCGCGTCCGGACCGCCGACCGCACCAGTTCGATCGCCTCCGGCAAGCGGTCCAGCAGCAGGTCCTCCTTGCGCTCGAAGTGCGAGAACACCGTCACCTTGGACACCCCGGCCGCCGCGGCGACCTCGGCGATCGTGACCTCGTCGAACCCGCGTTCCAGGAACAGCGCGGTCGCGACCTCGGCGATCCGCGCCCGCGTCCTGGCTCCGCCCCGATCGCCGCGATTGGGCATGAGTCCACCCTTCCGTGTTACATTTACCTGGTAAGCTTACTCAGTAAGCACACTTGGTTAAGCCGTCGGGCAAGGATAGAGGGGAGTACGTCATGGAGCGGACCGAGGTGATCGTCGCCGGGGCCGGGCCCACCGGGTTGTTCCTCGCCGGGGAGCTCGCGCTGCGCGGGGTGGGAGTGACCGTGCTGGACCGGCTGGAGGAGCCGGACCAGAACATCAAGGCCGGGTCGGTCAACGTCGCCAGCGCCGAACTGCTCGACCGGCGCGGCCTGCTGCCCGCGGCGGAGGCGGCGCAGCGGCGGTTCCTCGAATCGGTCGGCCGATTCGGGCAGACAGTCGAGGCCGCCAGGCGGGGCGGCCGCCGGTTCCTGGCCGCCGGGCACTTCGCCGGTTTCCTGTTCGACAACGACCTGATCGATCAGAGCGACCCCGTGCTCGCCGCGCACCGGGCGGTGTCGAACGGGCTCGGCGTGCCGCAGCAGGAGGTCGAGCTGATGCTCGCCGAACACTGCGCTCAGCTCGGAGTCGAGGTCCGGCGCGGCGTCGAAGTCCAGGGGGTGCGGGCCGCCGACGACTCCGTGACTGTCGAAACGAGCGCGGGCGAGTTCGCCGCGGGCTGGCTCGTCGCGGCCGACGGCGGGCGGAGCGTCATCCGCAAGCAGCTCGGCGTCGAGTTCGCTGGCACAGACCCGGACATGACCGGCTACCAGGCGATCGCCGACTTCGAGGACGCGAGCGGCCTGCGCCCCGGCTGGACCTGGACGCCGCGCGGGGTCTACGCGTACGGACCGGTCCCCGGCCGGATTTTCCTCAGCCGCTTCCGGAAGCCGCCGCACGACCGCGACGTTCCGGTGTCGGTCGAGGAGCTGCAGGAAGCCGTCCGCGACGTCACCGGGGTCCCGGTCACCATCACCGGAATCCACGGCAGGGCAACGCGGTTCACCGACAACGCGCGTCAAGCGCGGCATTACCGCCAAGGCCGCGTGTTCCTGGCAGGCGACGCCGCGCACGTCCACTCCCCGCTCGGCGGACAGGGCCTGAACCTCGGCCTCGGCGACGCGGCGAACCTCGGCTGGAAGCTCGCCGCGACCATCCAGGGCTGGGCTCCGGCGGGGCTGCTCGACACCTACGAAACCGAACGCCACCCGATCGGCGCGGGGGTGCTCGACTGGACCCGTGCCCAGGTCGCGCTCCTGCGCGGTGACGAACGCACCGAGCAGCTGCGCAAGATCGTCGGCGGCGAACTGCTCAAGGTGCCGGCCGCGATGAACCGCATCGTCGCGCTGTCGTCCGGAATCCTGCAGCACTACGACGTCGCCGACGACGCCGCCGAACCGGTCGGGTCGATTGCCGGGGACGTCGAGCTGACGTCCGGAACCCGCCTCGCCGACCACGCGCACGACGGACGGTTCGTGCTCGTCGACCGCTCCCCCGACGGCCGGTTCGCGGTCTCCGGCTTGGCGGATCGGCTGGCCTGCGTCGCCGATCCGGCCGACGAACCGAGCCTGCTCGTGCGGCCGGACGGAGTGATCGTCTGGGCGAGTTCCGGGAGCGACGACCAGAAGCTTCTCGACGCCGCGCTCGCGCGATGGGCGGGTGCGAAATAAATAAGTTGCGGGAGTTCGAGGCGGACGGCACAGTGAGCGGCGTCCGGCGGGAAGCCGCCGGCTGCCGGAAGAAAGGGAGGTGCGTCGTGGAGATTGTCCGGGCGCTGTCCTGCCCTCTTCCGCCCGCCCGCCTCGGCTAGAGCACGCGCTCGCCCGGTGGGCACCCTGATCTAGGAGAACCCACCAGTGCGCGAGCACGATTTCGACGAATTTTCCGACGCCTCCGACTACACCGACCGCCGGATGCGCCGTCGCCCGAGCTATGACGACGGGCCCGCCCCGGCCCGTCGGGGACGGCTCACCGAAGCCGAGCGAGTCCGTCTCTCCCAGCTTCGGGAAGACGCCTACACCGAAACCGAACTGCCCGACGGCGCCGACCGATGGTCCAACTGGGACGACGCCGACCAAGGGCCGCATCCCCGGCCGGACTGGGTGGTCACGGAACTCGCCGCGGTCGACACCGACCTCGGCGTGCTCAAGACCGGCAAGGAAGCGGATGTCCACCTGCTGCGCCGCAATCTTCCCGGCGAAGACGGCGTTCTGCTTGCGGCCAAGCGATACCGCTCAGACGAGCACAAGCTGTTCCACCGCGACGCGGGCTATCTCGAGGGCAGGCGGATGCGCCGGTCCCGCGAGATGCGCGCGATGGCCGGGCGCACCTCGTTCGGCCGCAACCTGATCGCCGAACAGTGGGCGGTGGCGGAGTTCGCCGTCCTCAGTCGCTTGTGGACGATCGGCGCGCCGGTGCCGTATCCGGTGCAGCGGCACGGCACCGAGATCCTGCTGGAATTCCTCGGCGAATCTGACGGCACCGCAGCGCCCCGGCTGGCGCAACTGCGGCCCGAACCGGACGAGCTGGCCGACCTGTGGGAGCAGGCCGTGTCCGCGCTGGAACTCCTGGCGGGGCAAGGGCTCGCGCACGGCGACCTGTCCGCGTACAACCTCCTGGTGCACGAAGGACACCTGATGGTGATCGACCTTCCCCAGGCGGTCGACGTGATCGCGAACCCCCGCGGCCGGGAATTCCTGGCCCGGGACGTCGCGAACCTCGCCGGCTGGTTCCACGGCCGCGGACTGTCCGAACAGGTCACCGACACCGATGACCTGGTGCGGGAACTGGAAAGCGCGGCCGGTCTCGGCTGAGCGGGCGGGCGGGGCCGCGAGTGTGCGGCAGCGCACACCTGCGACCCCGCCCACAACCGCCCACCTGGGTGCGGGGCAACCGCGATCTCTCAGGTAGAGTGTGTCAAGACCGCAACGGCGGCGTGGATGAGTTGGTGTCCGTCGCCTCCACAGTCCGCAGAAGGACTCGCGGCCATCCGAAGCAATTTCCGTCGGTGTGCCACGCCATGGCTCGGCGCACCGGGTCCGTCCCTGTGAACGCCCATCGCCACACCATCTTGCCCTGCCTGCGCGCGGGCAGCCCGGGCCTCCCTTGCGACGTGCCACGTCCGAGAGGCATTTGTGACAGTCACGTACGAACCCGGCCAGTCTTCCCGCTCCCGCGGGGACCGCCCCGAGCGCAAGCCGCGGCACCGGCCGGCCGGTGGAGACGTTCTCCACAACGACACGGTGGAAACCCCCGCCGTGAAGACCTTCGCCCAGCTGGGCCTGCCCGAGCCGCTGCTGCGGGCGCTCGCCGAGGCGGGCATCGACTCCCCGTTCCCGATCCAGTCCGCGACCATCCCGGACGCGCTGGCCGGCCGCGACGTGCTGGGCCGCGCCCAGACCGGTTCCGGCAAGACGCTGGCCTTCGGCCTGGCCATCCTGGCCCGGCTCGACGGCGGCAAGGCCCGCCCGAAGCGCCCCCGCGCGCTCGTGCTGGTGCCGACCCGCGAACTGGCCATGCAGGTGGCCGACTCGCTGACCCCGCTCGCCAAGTCCCTCGGCCTGTGGTGCCGCACCGCGGTCGGCGGCATGTCCTTCGGCCGCCAGGCGGAGTCGCTCGCCCGCGGCGTCGACCTGCTGATCGCCACCCCGGGCCGGCTGTCGGACCACGTCCGCCAGGGCACCGCCTCGCTCGGCGACTGCAACTTCATCGCGCTCGACGAGGCCGACCAGATGGCCGACATGGGCTTCATGCCGCAGGTCCGCGAGATCATGGACCTCACCCCTCCCGGCGGGCAGCGGCTGCTGTTCTCCGCGACGCTCGACGGCGACGTCGACAAGCTGGTCCGGCAGTACCTGGCCGACCCGGTCACGCACTCGGTCGCGCCGTCGACCGCGAGCGTCACCACCATGGACCACCACCTGTTCCAGGTGTCGCACTCGGACAAGCAGGACATCATCACCCGGATCGGCGCCCGCGAGGGCCGCACGATCATGTTCGTGCGCACCAAGCACCACGTGGACCGGCTCACCGAGCGGCTGCGCGAGAGCGGCGTGCACGCGGTCGCCCTGCACGGCGGCAAGACCCAGGGCCAGCGCAACCGCGTCCTCGCCGACTTCAAGGAAGGCCACGCGGCGGTCCTGGTGGCCACCGACGTCGCCGCGCGCGGCATCCACGTCGACGACATCTCCCTGGTGCTGCACGTCGACCCGGCCGCGGACCACAAGGACTACCTGCACCGCGCGGGCCGCACCGCCCGCGCGGGCGCGTCCGGCATCGTCGTCACCCTGGTGACGCACGACCAGCGGCGCACCGTCCGCCGGATGACCGACCGGGCCGGCGTCCGCGCCGAGACCACGATGATCCGCGCCGAGGACGAGGACCTGTCGCGCATCACCGGCGCCCGCGAGCCGAGCGGCGAGCCGGTGGTGGAGCGTCGCCGGGAGTCCCCGCGCCGCTCCGGCGGCCGAGGTTTCGGCGGCGACCGCGGCGGCTTCCGAGGCCCGCGCGAAGGCGGCGGCTACCGCGGCTCCCGCGAAGGCGGCCGCGGTGGTTACGGCTCGCGTGACGATCGCGGCGGTTACGGCTCCCGCGACGACCGCGGTGGTTACGGTTCGCGTGACGACCGAGGCTCGCGCGACGGCGGCTACAACCGCGGCTCGTACGAAGGCCGCGGCTCCCGCGACGCCGGTTACGCCCGCGAGGGCGGTCGCGAGGGAGGCTACTCGCGCGAAGGCGGTCGCGAGGGAGGCTACGCCCGCGAAGGCGGCTACGGCTCCCGGGAAAACCACGGCGGCGGCGGTTACAGCCGCAGCCGAAAGCAGTCCCGCGCCGGCGGCGGCTTCGGCCGCCCGAGCCGTGGCCCGCGCCGCGGACACGACTCGTGATTGACGCTTGAACACTGAGAACGGCCCCGCTTCGGCGGGGCCGTTCTTCGTTTCCGGCAGGGTTCGGGTGCCGGGCCGGTCGGCCGGGGGGTCTTCGTTCCCGGGCCGGTTCGCGCACCGCGACAGCTGGGCACGGGCTCGCGGCCAGCCAGCGCCAGTCACCGCGCCCCGGCAGTCACGCCCGGCTCAATGGCCGTTGCCACACCGGGCTGCGCCGCCGCAGCGATCGTCGCCGAACTGCATCACGCACAGCGCGACCGTCGCCGCCCAAGAGCATCACGCCCGTCCCACCGGCCGTCGCCGAACAACGTGCCGCCAAGCAAACAGTCGTGGCCGAACAACGCCACGCCCGCCGCGACAGTCGCCGCCGAACAACGCCTCGTCCTGCGGACCACCCACCCGCCAGCCAGCCATGCCACACAGCCGCAGCGGCTACTGCCGAGCACGACCGCACCCAGCGCAACGGCGATCGCCAAACAACACCTCACCCTGCCCACCACGCACCGCCAGCCAGACCCCACAACCGCAGCAGCCACTGCCGAGCACGACCGCACCCAGCACAGCGACGATCGCCAAACAATGCCTCGCCCGTCGCAGCGATCACTACTGAGCACGACCTCGCCCAGCGCAGCCATCACCGCCAAACAGCACCTCGCCCGGCCAACCACACTCCACCAGCCACGCTCCACCGCCACAGCAGCCACTGCCAAACAAAACCTCGCCCAGCGCAGCAGCGGCCGCCAAACAACATCTCGCCGACCACACTCCACCAACCAGCCACGCCCCACCACCACAGCAGCCTGGTTTCCGTTGCCCCGCCCCGCTTCCCGGGCCTCCCAAGGCAGGGGCCGAAGCGGGGGTGGGAAACGCGCCACCCGGCCGGATGCGACACTGCCTCAGTGACTGACACTCCGCCGCTGCCGCCTGAGAACGTCTTCGACTGGCTTGAAACCGAAGGCCAGCGGCGCGCGGAAGCCGGGCTCTCCCGGCGGATGAATCCTCGTCCGGCGCAGCACACCGCGCTCGATCTCGCGGGCGGCGACTACCTCGGGCTCGCCCGGGACAAGCGCGTCGCCGGAGCCGCTGCCGCGGCTGCGTTGCGGTGGGGGGCTGGGGCGACTGGGTCGCGGCTGGTCACCGGGTCCACCGAACTCCACGCGGAGCTCGAACACGAACTCGCCCGGTTCTGCGGAGCCCAAGCGGCGCTGGTGTTCTCCTCCGGATTCACCGCCAACCTCGGCGCGGTCACGGCCCTGTCCGGGGCCGAATCGGCGATCGTCACCGACAAGTACGTCCACGCCTCGCTGGTCGAAGGCTGCCGGCTGTCCCGCGCGGACATCGCGGCTGTCGAGCATTCGGCCCCGTCGGCGATCAAGCACGCGTTGGCCACTCGACGCAAACCGCGCGCGGTCGTGGTTGCCGACTCGGTGTTCTCGGCCGACGGCGAGCTCGCGCCGCTGGGTGAACTCGCCGAAATCTGCCGTGCGCACAGTGCCGCGCTGGTGGTCAACGACGCACACGGCTTCGGCGTCCTCGGCGAAGGCGGCCGGGGCGCGGTGCACGCCGCGGGCCTGTCGTCCGCGCCGGACGTCGTCACCACCCTTACACTCTCGAACGCCCTCGGCTCACAAGGCGGCGCCGTCGTCGGTCCGCGCCGCGTGATCCGGCATCTCGTGGACACCGCGCGCAGCTTCATCTTCGACACCGCCCTCGCCCCGGCGAGCGCCGCCGCCGCGCTGACTGCGTTGCAGGTGCTCAAGTCCGAACCGGACCTGCCGGCGAAGGTCGTCGAGAACGCCGGAAACCTGGCGATGGGGCTGAAAAACGCCGGTCTGCCGGTCGAACTCCCGGAAACCGCCGTGGTCGCGGTGCCGACGCCGTCGCCGCAGGCGGCCACCGCGTGGGCGGAAGCCTGTGCGGAGCAAGGAATCCAGGTCGGCTGCTTCCGCCCGCCCGCCGTACCGGACGGCGTTTCCCGGCTGCGTCTCACCGCCCGCGCGGACCTCTCCGAAGCGGACGTCGACCGCGCGGTGAAGGTGATCGCGGCGACCGCGCCTCGCGGCTGATCCCGGCGGCCTCCCCAAAGAACTCCACGGACCCGCATGAGGCTGCCGCGCATCGAGTGCGAACTCCCGACAGCGCACCGCCATCCGTGCCGGGTGAGGCAGCCCGCCGAAAACCCCGCTATCCCCGGCGGCGCATGGTGATGTGCGGAATCCCGTCCTCGAGGTATTCCTCGCCCTCGGCCACAAACCCGAACCGCGCGTAAAGCTGCTGCGCATAGGTCTGCGCCTCCAGCACGAACTCGCCCGGCGCGCCCTCCACCGCGGCCGCCATCAACTGCGCCGCCAAACCCTGGCCGCGCGCCGATTTCGCCGTCACCACCCGGCCGATCCGCGCGCCGCCGCCGGGTTCGGCCAGCACGCGCAGGCACGCCACCACTTCCGAGCCGGAAGTCAGCCACAGGTGCTGCGTCTCCGGAAGCAGATCGCGCCCGTCGATGTCGGCGTATACGCAGTCTTGTTCCACCACGAACACGTCCGACCGCAGCCGGAGGATCTCGTACAGATCGGCGGCGGCGAGGTCGGGTCCGGCAGCGCGGTGCAGAGTCGTCACACCACCCTGCTTAACACAGCTCAGCCGAAGAGCCGCGCCTGGGATTGCGCCGCGATGTCGTCCGAGAACTGCGAAACCCGCGTGTACACCCCGGGCTTGCCCGGCTTCCCGCATCCGTCGCCGAAGGACACGATGCCGACCAGGGTGTCGCCTTCGACGAGCGGGCCGCCGGAATCTCCCTGGCACGCGTCCTGGCCGCCCTGCGGGTACCCGGCGCACACCATGCTCGCCGGGTCGTAGGTGTCGTAGGCCGTCTTGCAGGTGGAGTCGCTGACGACCGGCACCTGGGCGCTGCGCAGCACATCCGACCGCTCCCCGCCTTCGGAAAGCCGTCCCCAGCCCAGCACGGTCGCCTGCGTGCCTTCCGCGTACAACGACTGGTCGCTCTTGCCCGCGAGCTTCGCCGCGCGGTACGGCAGCCGTCCGCGCACAGTCAGCACCGCGATGTCGTCGCCCTTGGTCGGGTCGCTGTAGTCCGGGTTCACCCAGACCCGCGAGACGCCGAGTTCCACGCCGTCGTCGCCGCGTTTGTCCTGGCGGCCGGCGACCACGTGGACCGACGATTTCGGCAGGGCTTTCGCGCAGTGCGCGGCGGTCGCCACCGCGGACGGGCTCACGATCACCGCGCCGCAGAACTGCGAACCGCTCTGGTCGGTGAGGTACACCGCGTACGGGTGGTCGGCCAGCGAGGCTTCGCTGCCGCCGACGATCCGCGGCTGCGCGTGCGAGCCGGGATCGGAAGGCGTCGACGCCCAGGCCGAGCCGACCGGGACCGCGATCGCGGCGGCGAGCAGCGACCCCGCCGCGAGCAAGACCGGACGACGGAACTTCGCGGGCATGGGCTTTCCCTTCATCGGCACTACGACAGCACAGCCTGGACGCGCACGGGAATCAACCGACTCCGGCGCGTGCACACACGGCCGCGATTACCCTAAACGGGCCAAGCCCAAAACGGTGTCACTGGAACGGGTGGACTCTCTATACACCGAGCGCATTCGATTAAGTGGAGTCATGCGACGGAAAACAGCCGCGACGGCCGGCGCGCTGACAGTCTTCTTGCTGGCCGGATGTGCCACGAGCACTCCCACGGCTCCCCCGCCGAGCCCGTTGGCCGCGCCGTCGGCAGCGCCCAGCCCGACACTTCCGGCAACTCGGACAGCGACGAGCGCTCCCGCCGTCACCTGGCAGGTGGGTGCTCGCCCGCTTCCGCTGCGCCCGGACGGCTTCGGCGAGATCCAGCCGACTCCACCCGAACTGGTGAACCGCTCGCTGCCGACCCAGGATTTCCTCCCGCCGCCGTCGAGCACCACGTACGCCGCGAAGATCGCCGACGTCCCTGACACCGTGCTCAAGCGCAGCACCTGGCAGGCCGCGTGCCCGGTGTCGTCGGCCGACCTCCGCTACGTCACGCTTTCCTTCTGGGGTTTCGACCAGCGCGCGCACACCGGCGAGCTGCTGGTGAACAAGGACGGCGCTTCAGCGGTGGTGAAAGCGTTCAGCGAGCTGTACGCGCAGCAGTTCCCCATCGAGGAAATGCGCATCACCTCCCCCGCCGAGCTCAACGCACCGCCCACCGGCGACGGTAACGACACCAGCGCGTTCGTCTGCCGTCCGATGCGCGGACAGAAGAACTGGTCCGCGCACGCGTACGGGCTCGCGGTGGACGTCAATCCGTTCTGCAATCCCTACACCAAGGACGACCTCGTCGTGCCGGAGCTGGCATCCGCCTACGTCGACCGCGCGAACGTGCGGCCGGGGATGGTCACCGCGGACGGCCCGATCGTGCGCGCGTTCGCCGGAGCGGGCTGGCAGTGGGGCGGGGCGTGGAAGTCGCCGGTCGACCGGATGCATTTCACAGCCAACGGCGAGTGATCCGGGAACACCGGGGCGGGTCGCCGGGGTTGACTAGGCTGGCAGCAGACCGCTTTCGGGAAGGACCGCCGTGCCGCACTACGACCTGGTGATCATCGGGACCGGATCGGGAAACTCGATCCTCGGGCCGGAGTTCGCCGACCTCCGGACGGCCATCGTCGAGAAGGGCGTGTTCGGCGGGACCTGCCTGAACGTCGGCTGCATCCCGACGAAGATGTTCGTCTACGCCGCCGACGTCGCCGCGACGCCCGCTGGCAGCTCGCGCTTCGGCGTGGACGAGGAGCTCACCGCGGTGCGCTGGCCGGACATCCGGGACCGGATCTTCGGCCGGATCGACCCGATCGCCGAGGGCGGCGCGGAGTACCGCGAGAACCACGAGGACAACCGCAACGTCGACGTCTACCGCGGCGAGGGCCGGTTCACCGGGATGAAGGAGCTGCGCGTCAGCTTCCCCGACGGGCGTCCGGACGAGGTCGTCACCGCGGACCGGTTCGTGCTCGCCGCGGGCGGGCGGCCGGTGATCCCGGACGTGCCGGGGCTGGCCGAAACCGGGTACTACACCTCCGACACGATCATGCGCCTCGACGCCCTGCCGGAGCGGATCGTCATCCTCGGCGGCGGCTACATCGCGGCGGAATTCGCGCACGTCTTCGCGTCGTTCGGCGTCGCGGTCACGATGGTGAACCGCTCCGGCGCCCTGCTGCGGCAGGAGGACGCGGACGTCAGCGCCCGGTTCACCGAACTGGCTTCGCAGCGGTTCGACGTCCGGCTGGAGCGCAAGACGGTTCGCGCGCGCCGCACGGACAACGGGGTCGCGCTGGATCTCGAAGGCCCGCAGGGCGCGGAGACCGTCGAGGCCGATCTGATCCTGGTCGCCACCGGCCGCAAGCCGAACTCGGATCTGCTCGACGTGGCCGCCACCGGCGTCGCCACCACCGAGCGCGGGCACGTCGTGGTGGACGACTACCAGCAGACGTCCGTCGAAGGCATCTACGCGCTCGGGGACATCTCGTCGCCGCTGGAGCTGAAGCACGTCGCGAACCACGAAGCCCGCGTGGTGCAACACAATCTGGCGCACCCGGACGACCGCATCAAGGCCGACCACCGCTTCGTGCCGCACGCGGTGTTCACCTCGCCGCAGGTGGCGTCGGTCGGACTGACCGAGGCGCAGGCGACCGAACGCGGACTGTCCTTTGTGGTCTCGAAGCAGGACTACGCGGGCATCGCCTACGGCTGGGCGATGGAGGACACCACCGGTTTCGCGAAGCTGCTCGCCGACCCGGCGACCGGACAGCTGCTGGGCGCGCACATCATCGGCCCGCAGGCGTCGACGGTGATCCAGCCGCTGATCCAGGCGATGAGCTTCGGCCTCGACGCGCGGTCGATGGCGCGCGGGCAGTACTGGATCCACCCGGCGATGCCGGAACTGGTGGAAAACGCGCTGCTGAACCTGCCGCTCGACTGACCCCGGGGATACCCAGAGTTGATCTCGCGCCGAGGCGATTCCCGAATCGGGTAACAAGGATGTCGCGTTGTTACTGTTCCCCGCGGAGGTGCGGGGACTGACATGACCGACATGATCGCCGGGGGAATCGTTGTGGCCGCGAAAGATTTGGCCGCTCGCTGGAGCGAGGTCACGGATCTCGAGCTGATGTTCGCCGTGCGGCGCGCGGAGCTCGGGACGACGGCCGCGACGCAGGCATTGCTGGAAGAGCTTCGGGCGATGCCGTCCGAACAGGCTGTGCAATGTCTCGCGGTCGCGGTGGCCGCGCTCGACGACGTCCGGCGCACCGGCCAGCTTCCCGGGCCGGTGCTGGAAGACGCCGCGCTGGCGAGTTAGGCGGCTGTCCGGCGGCAGTGTCCACAGTGGGCAGACCTCGTCGGGACCAGTGACCAAACGAAGCGGGCGGCCGGTGATCCACCGGCCGCCCGTTTCCTGTCTGGTCAGACGAATCGACGCCGACCGGCGAGACCGCCGAAGATCATCTGCGTCACCATCACCACGAGCAGCACGATCAACGACACCGTCCAACTGCCCGTCGCATCGTGCAGCAGGCCGAACACGAACGGCCCCACCGCGGCCAGCAGGTACCCGAAGCCCTGCGCCATCCCCGACAACCGCGCTGTCTCGGCACCACTGCGGGCGCGCAACGCGATCACCGTCAGCGCCAGCGAGAACACGCTCATCCCGATGCCGAGCAGGACGCTCCACAGCAGCGGCGAGAATCCGGGCGCGATGACCAGACCCAGCATCCCAGCGGCACCGAAGACGCCCATTCCGACGATCCACGGGCTCTGGCTCTTCTGCCGCGCCGCGATCGGCGGGATCACCAGGCTGATCGGCACCGCGATCACCGAGATCAGGCCGAGCAGCAGACCGGCGTCGGCCTTGCTGACTCCCGCGTCGATGAAGACCTGCGGCAGCCAGCCCATCACGACGTAGGCGATGAACGACTGCAGCCCGAAGAAAATCGTGACGATCCACGCCAGCGGGCTGCGCATCAGCGACCGGGCGCGGGCGGCGCCGGCGGCCGGGCGCGGCGGGCGGCCGGCACCGCGCGAAGCGATCAGCCACGCCACCAAAGCGATCGCCGACAGCACGCCCCACGCGCCGAGCGCGGCACGCCAGCCGCCGAAGGCGGATTCCAGCGGCGGGCTCAGTGCGGAACCCGCCGCGCCGCCGCCCTGCAGCGCCGCGGTGTAGACGCCGGTCATGAGCCCGACACGAGCCGGGAACGAATCCTTGATGACCACCGGGATCAGCACGTTGACCAGCGCGATTCCGGCGGTGGCGATGAGCGTGCCGCCGAGCACGACGTACGGTCCGTCGAGCACCCGCACCGCCAGGCCCGCGGTCAGCACCGCCAGCGCGAGACCGATCGCCGGGCCGATGCCCAGGCGGCGCGACAGCACGGGCGCGGCCAGGCCGGCGCCCGCGAAGCACAGGCCGGGCAGGGTCGTGAGGACGCTCGCCCACACCGCGGACGCGCCGAGGCTTCCGCGCATTTCCGCGAGCAGCGGGCCGACGCTCGTGATCGCCGGCCGCAGGTTCATCGCCGTCAGCACCACCGCGACCGCCAGCAGCACGCCGCCGGCCACCACGCCCGGCCGGCGACCGGCGGGCACCTCTTCCTCGAGGCTGCCTTCCAGTTCGAGCTCGAGCCGGTCGGAATAGGTGGCGGTGGACACGGCTGCGGAGTCTCGGGAATCGGCGGACATGTGCGCTACTATCGCATACGTAGGATGATTGGATGAAGGGATCAGGCTGTGCCGTTGGCCACCACCCGCCGCGCCGGACTCGTCGACCAGGTCATCGACCAGCTGCGCGAGGCGGTCACCGCAGGAGAATGGCCGATCGGGCACCGGATCCCGACCGAGCCGGAGCTGTCCGCTCAGCTGGGCGTCGGGCGCAACACGGTCCGCGAGGCCGTGCGCGCGCTGGCGCACACCGGGATCTTGGAAGTCCGCCAGGGCGACGGCACCTACGTGCGCGCGACGAGCGAGGTGTCCGGCGCGATCCGCCGGCTGTGCGGCACGGAACTGCGCGAGGTGCTGCACGTGCGCCGGCTGCTGGAGGTCGAAGGCGCCCGGCTGGCCGCGACCGCGCGCACCGACGAAGACGTGGCCGAGCTGCGCGTCCTGCTCAACCGCCGCGACACCGACTGGGACGAAGGCCGCCTCGACGATTTCGCCCGCAGCGACGCGGAATTCCACCAGGTGGTGGTCCGGTGCGGGCACAACGGGCTGCTGCTGGAGCTCTACCGCGGCCTGATGGAGGCGATCACCGCGAGCGTGGCGTCCACTTCGGACAATCCGGAGCACGCGGAGATGATCCGGCACCGGGAGCTGGTGGACGCGATCGAAGCCCGCGACGCGGATCGGTCGGCCGCCGAAGCCGCGGGATTCTTGGACGTGCTGATCGCGCGGGCGGAAGACCTGTAGCTGTCCGTGAAGGGCTCCTTGAGGGAATCAGATTCCCTCAAGGAGCCCTTCACGGACAGCTCGTATTACGGGAGCGTCAGGATCTCCGCGCCGTCAGCGGTCACGACCAGGGTGTGCTCGAACTGGGCGGTCCACTTCTTGTCCTTCGTGGTGACCGTCCAGTCGTCGCTCCACACGTCGTAGTCGATGGTGCCGAGCGTGATCATCGGCTCGATCGTGAAGGTCATGCCCTCTTCGATCAGCGTCTGCACCGAGGGCTCCTCGTAGTGCAGCACCGTCGGCGCGGTGTGGAACGCCGGGCCGACGCCGTGGCCGGTGAAGTCGCGGACCACGCCGTAGCCGAAGCGCTTCGCGTACGCCTCGATCACGCGGCCGATCACATTCAACTGCCGACCGGGGCGGACTGCCTTGATCGCGCGCGCGGTCGCCTCGCGGGTGCGCTCGACCAGGAGCCGCACCTCCTCGGAGACGTCGCCGGCGAGGAACGTCGCGTTGGTGTCGCCGTGCACGCCGCCGATGAACGCCGTCACGTCGATGTTGCAGATGTCGCCGTCCTCGATCACGGTCGAGTCCGGGATGCCGTGGCAGATCACCTCGTTCAGCGAGGTGCAGCACGACTTCGGGAAGCCGCGGTAGCCGAGCGTCGACGGGTACGCGTGGTGGTCGAGCAGGAATTCGTGCACGACCTTGTCGACGTCGTCGGTGGTCGCGCCCGGCTTGACCGCCTTGCCGCCCTCCTCGAGAGCCTGCGCGGCGATCTTCGACGCGACCCGCATCGCCTCGATGACCTCGGGCGTGCGCACTCCGTTGCCGGTGTCCCGTTTCGGCGCCGGCCGGTCCACGTACTCGGGGCGGGCGATGTCGGCGGGGACGGCACGGCGCGGCGTCTGGACGCCGGGCTTCAACGGGGCGCGAACGGACATGTCCCCAGACTACGACGTCACCCGATCGCGGCGCAGCCAGCTCAGAACAGCACGGTCGCGTACTGCCCGACCTGCTGGAACCCGATCCGCCGATACGCCGCCAGCGCGGGCGCGTTGAATCCGTTCACGTACAGGCTCGCGGTCCGGCCGAGGCCGTGGACCAGGCGGTTCACCACCGCCGCGGTGCCCGCCGTGCCCAAACCGCCGCCGCGGCGGTCCGGATGCACCCAGACGCCCTGGATCTGGCCGACCCGCGCGGACATCGCGCCGATCTCGGCCTTGAACACGACCTCGCCGTCCTCGAACCGGGCGAACGCGCGGCCGGTGGAGATCAGCTCGCTCACCCGGGCGCGGTAGCTGGCCCCGCCGTCGCCGGCGCGCGGGTCGACGCCGACCTCCTCGATGAACATCGCCACCGCCGCGGGCAGGTAGCGGTCCAGTTCGTGCGGGCGGACGGTGCGGACCTGCGGATCGGCGGGCACCAGCGGGTCGCCTTCGAGCGCCATCAGCGGCTGGTCGCCGCGTACCTCGCGGGCCGGCCCCCATTCCGACGACAGCTCGTCCCAGAGCCCGAGCACCTGCGGCGCGGGCCCGACGAGCGAGGAGCAGGTGCGCTGGCGGCGCAGCGCCCGGTCGGCGAACGAACGCAGCGCCGAAGCGTTGCCGCGCAACGGGATCAGGTTCGGTCCGGCGAAGCACAAACCGGTGAGCCGCCCAGCGCGCACCGGACGGGCGTCGGCCGCCCACAGCTCGCCACCAAGACGCCACGGGTCGAGACCGGCCGCCTCGACCCGGGCGCTGACCATGCAGCTGCCCACCGGGTCGGCGGCGAGTGCAGCGCGCACCGCCGGATAGTCCCGATCATCGAGCAGCCGTGCACCTGCAAGCCGCAACACGGGGTCCAGAGTGCCAGATGAACCGGGTGAACGGAACGCGAGCCAGGCGACACGCTGAGATGAATGAACCTCGCACCCGAACGGCGGCGCCCCGGCGGGCTCCGCCACCGACAGTGCCCGAACCCGCCGCACAGCGCTCCGGAGGCACCCCGCCCTGGCGCCTCCGGAGCTGTCCCCCTGGAGTCCGTGAGGGGAACCCTGGGGGAATCAGAGTCCGTGAAGGTGGCCCTCACGGACGGCTCACTCGCAATAGCCCGCCGAGCCAGCCCCGCACCAGAGCGAGGTTGTTGTCCGTGAAGGGCTCCTTGAGGGAATCTGATTCCCTCAAGGAGCCCTTCACGGACGGCTCAGCGAGGCCGCGGAACCAGGTGCAGCAGCCGCGAAGCGTGCGGCGCGAGTGTCGCGGTGAAACTGTCCCGGCTCACCCCCAGGTTCCGATGCGTCCACAGATCCCGCACCGCGGCCGGGCCGCGCAGTCCCAGATCCGGCCAGGACGCGGTCACCGGGGCCTCCGTCGAGCCCAGGTTGAACAGTGCGACCGTCACTCCGCCGTGGCCGTCGGGGCTGAACCACACCTGCTGCTGCGTTGCCTGCGAAACCGGACGCGCCGGTCGGCCGGCCTGGTCGACGGCCAGCACTTCGCGGTTAGTGAGCAGTTTCAGGTCGTCCGGGTCGAGTTTGGTCAGGTCGGTGCCGAGCAGCAGCGGCGAGGATTCGATCGCCCACAGCGTCATCACGCTTTGCCGCTCGTCCGGGGTGATGCCGTTCGCTTCGCCGTTGCCGATCTCGATGGAGTCCAGGTCGTTCCAATGACCGGGGCCCGCGAAGCCAGTCCACTTGGGAGCGTCGGCGAAACGCAGCTTGACCCGCACGTCCCAGTTCGTGAGGCCGACGCAATGCGAGTAGCACTCGATGTCGCCTTCGATCCGCCAGCCGTTGCTGTAGCGCTGCCAGGTCGCAGCCTCGGCGATGCTGAGCGAATTGGACAGTTCCAAGTGGATCGGACGGCCGCTGGCCTGGATCGCCGAATGCCACTGCCGGATGTCCTCGCGGTTGTCCGCGGGGATCTTCCCGCCGCCGGGTCCGACGAAGTCCATTTTGATGTAGTCGACGCCCCACGACGCCAGCTGCCGCGCCTGGGAGCGGACGTACGCGGCCGCGCCGGGCTTGCTGAAGTCGAGCTTCGCGGATTTGTCGTCCGCGGTGTTGCCCGCGCCTGCCGTGACGATGTCGTGCACCCGGTACGGCGTGCCCTCGATCGGCGAGTCTGCCGCAACCGCTTGCGCGGGGACTCCGGGCACCAGGTAGATGCCGAATTTCAGGCCGCGCTGGTGCAGGTACCGGGCCAGCGAGGCAATGCCGTTCGGGAACTTCTTCGGGTCCGGCGCGACGCGGCCGAATTCGTCGACGTGGTCGTTCCAGCCCGCGTCGATGTTGATGTACCGGTAGCCGTAAGCGGCGAGCCGGTCGTGCATGACGTCGGCTTGCGCCTTGATCGTTTCCTCGGTGAACTTCCGGCGCAGCGCGCTCCAACTGCTCCAGCCCATCGGCGGCGTTCTCGCCACCGGCGTCCAGGACTCGATCGACTGACTGTCCGCCGCCGCTGTTCCCGCCAGCGCACCGGCCAGCACCGCCACCGCTGCGGCCAGCACACCGATCCTTCGCTTCATCGCGACCACCTCTCCCGGGGATCGCTTCGTTGTACGCGCGCCGAACCGGGGTCAGCAATGATTCATCGGATCACTGACCGCTAGCCGGGACGGAACCCGCCGACCGGATCAACCCTGTTCACCACCGTGAATGCTCGGAATATCCACCCGGATCCTCTCGACACGATCGCGAATAGATCCTATCTTTCTTGCGGCGCTGACTCGCGTCGTTCACTGGCGAACACGGAGGTCCCGGATGAAGCTCAGACCAGCGCGCGCCAGCGGGAGGCGCGCCCTCGGGCTCGCCGCCGCGGTGCTGACCGCGACCGCGCTGCTGCCCGCGGGTGCGGCGGCCGCGTGGCCGGGCAGCCAGGACGTGTACGTCTCGCCGTGGGGCAACGATTCCGGGTCCGGCGCCGTCTGGTCGCCGGTGCGCACGCTCCCCCGCGCCCAGCAGCTGGTCCGGCAACGCGCCGCGCACCTGAACTCCGACCTGACCGTGCACGTCTCCTCCGGCACCTACCGGCTCGACAAGCCGCTCGAACTCGACGCGGCCGATTCCGGCTCGAACGGCCACCGGATCGTCTGGCAGGGTTCGCCGGGCACCGTGGTCAGCGGCGGCAAGCAGGTCAACGGCTGGCGTCCGGTCGCCGGACGGCCGGGGCTCTACTCCGCGCCCGCGCCAGCCGGGCTGGACAACACCCGCCAGCTGTACGTCGACGGCGTCCGCGCGCAGCGAGCTTCCGGACGGCTTCCGGTGACCGTGAAGGCGACCGACACCGGGTACACCGCGTCCGCGGACACCATGGCGCACTGGCGAAACCCGAGCGACCTCGAGCTGGTTTACACCAGCGGCGAGGAGCTGTGGAACGTCGAGCGCAACGGCCTCGGCCAGTGGACCGAGCCGCGCTGCCCCGTCGCTTCGGCGTCCGGCACGACGATCACCATGGCCCAGCCGTGCTGGGACAACTCGACCCGGCGCGTGATGTTCGCCGACATCCCCGGCCGTTCGGTCAACATGGTCGGCCCGGGCGATCTCACCAACGGACGCCAACCGTCCTATGTGGAGAATGCGTTCGAGCTGCTGGACACTCCTGGCGAGTGGTACCTCGACCGCGCCGCGCACACCGTGTACTACCTGCCGCGCAAGGGCGAAAACCTGCACTGGGCCGACGTCGAGATGCCCGCGCTGGAGAAGCTCGTGGACGGCCGCGGCACCGCTGAGAAGCCGATCCACGACATCTCCTTCCGCGGCATCCAGTTCTCCTACGCGACGTGGCTCGAACCGTCGTCGCCGGAAGGCTTCTCCGAAATCCAGGCCGGCTACCGGATCACCGGCGAACGCGGCTGGGCCACGCAGGGCCTGTGCCAGTTCACGCCCGGCGGTTCCTGCCCGTACGCGGACTGGACGAAGGAACCCGGCAACGTCTCGCTGTCACACGGGCAGCGGATCGAGTTCCGGGACACCGTGTTCGCGCACCTCGGCGCGGCCGGGCTCGACCTCGGCGAGGGTGCGCAGGACAGCAGCGTGTCCGACAGCGTGTTCACCGACATCTCCGGCAACGGCGTCGAAATCGGCGGGGTCAGCAAGCCCACCGCCGCTGGTGCGGACCTGACCGCGCGGGTCAAGGTGACCAACAACCACCTGTACGGAATGCCGCGCGAGTTCACCGGCGGAGTGCCGATCGTCAACGGGTACTCGCAGGACAACGTCGTTTCGCACAATCAGATCGACCACGTCGCGTACTCCGGCATCTCGATGGGCTGGGGCGGCTGGCCGGACAAGATCAAGCAGGCCGCGACGCCGAATGTCTCGCGCAACAACGTGGTGTCCAACAACCTGATCCACGACTACATGCTGTCGCTGGACGACGGCGGCGGCATTTACACCCAGGGGATCACCGGGCCGTCGCAGGCCGAGGGCGAGAAGGTGACCGGGAACGTCATCTACGACCAGTGGGGTCTCGGCAAGTCTGTCTACACCGACAACGGCTGCACCTACGAAACCGTTTCCGGCAACGTGCTTTACCACGCGGCGTACGCCAACGTCGCCTCCACGCACGTGGACTACCGCGACTCGCTCGGCAACAACGACCCGACCGTCATCTCCGGAAACTACTGGGAGCAGGGCGATCCGGACGGCGACAAGAAGGGCGTCATCACGGCGGGCAACCACCTGCTGAACAACCCCGCCGCCGCGCCCAAGTCCATTGTGGACAACGCAGGGATCGAACCGGGCCACCGCTCGGTGCTGAACCGCCGGATCGACGGCGCGTCCGCTCCGCAGGCTCCGACGCGGATCGGCACGTTCTCGGTGTCCGGCCAGCTGTACGCGACCTGGAACCCGACGGTCGCGGAGAACGGCGCGCCGGTGCAGGACTACCTGCTCACCGCTTCCGACGGCAAGCGCAGTGTCACGGCTTCGGTGTCCGCCAAGGACTTCGCACGCACCGGGTACACGGTGATCCCGAAGCTGACTGATGGCCAGACGTACACGGTCACGGTCGCCGCGCAAAACCGGTTCGGGGTCGGCCTGCCGTCGCTGCCGTCGGCACCGGTCACCGCCGGGCAGCCGGGCACCCAGCTCGCGGCTGTTCCGACCGGGGCGAAGGCGCTGCCGAGCGCTGACGCGGCGAGCATCCACTGGACGCCGCCGAAGGAAACCGGGTCGACTCCGGTGATCGGCTACCGGATCACCGTGTCCGACGGCCGCACCATCGAGGTCACCGGACGCGACGCGATCGTCAGCCAGCCCACGCAGAAGGGCCTGACCCGCGTCGTGGACGGGCTGAAGTCCGGGACTGCCTACACCTTCACGATCGCGGCCGTCACCGGAACCGGCGTCGGCCCCGCGGTGACGGTGCAAACCACCACCGCGTAACCCCGGTGATCGGCGCGTACTGGACCTCCCTGCCGGTACGCGCCGATCACCCTATTCGGAAGGCTCTTCGATACGCCCCCGGCGTCGTCCCGACCTGCGCCCGGAACCGACGCCTGAGGTTCACCGCCGACACCAGGCCGACCCGCGCCGCGATCGCGTCCACCGGCAGATCCGTCTCCTCCAGCAACCGCCGCGCCTCCGCCACCCGCCGCGAAAGCAGCCACGCACCCGGGCTTGTGCCGAGCTGATCCGCGAACCGGCGGGCCAGCGTCCGCGGGGAGATCGTCAAGCGGGCAGCCAAATCCTCCACCGACAACGGCGTACCCAAGCGTTCTCCCGCCCAGTCGAGCAGCCCGTCCAACGACGCGTCCGCCGACACCTGCCGCGGCACGTACTGCACCTGCCCGCCCTCGCGATGCGTCGGCATCACCATGTGCCGCGAAATGAGCGCCGCGTGCGCCGCCCCGTGATCGCGCCGGACGAGGTGCAGGCACAGGTCGATGCCCGCTCCCGCGCCCGCGCTCGTGGCGACATCGCCGTGGTCGACGTAAAGCACGTCCGGTTCCACCCGCAGTTTCGGGAAATCCCGCTGCAGCTGGTCGAGCCGCGCCCAGTGCGTCGTCGCCGTTCTTCCGTCCAGCAGGCCGGTCTGGGCCAGCGCGAAAGAACCCGAGCAGATCGTGACCAGCCGCGCGCCGCGTTCGTGCGCGCGCAGCAACGCCCGGCGCACCTTCGGCGAGAGCGGCGTCTCGACGGGCGTCCAGCCAGGGATCAGCACCGTGTCGGCCCTGGAAAGCGCCGAAAGCCCGCTGGACACGTGTATTTCGTAGCCGGCCGTGGTCGGCACCGGCCCGGGATTCTCTGTGCACACCTCGAATTCGTAGTGCTGCGGCACCCCGCCCCGGGTCGTGCCGAACACTTCGACGCCGCAGCCGAGTTCGAACGTCGACTGCACCGGCTGGACGAGAGCCACCACGCGATGCATGGCAAGAAAGTACCCTATGACGTCTTTCCTGACACTGTCCCGCGTGCGCCGGGGAAGCCAAGCTGGGACTCATGCACCCCGAAATCCTTGCCCAGCCGGGCTACACCTCGGTCGCGGTCGACGAAGCCCCGGTGAAGGAGCTGTTCCCCGGCATCCGCCTCCGTCCGCTGTGGACCGGCGAAAACGGCGCGCACGCCAACGTCGTCGAATTCGACCCCGGCAGCACGTGGCCCGAACGTGACGTGCACGAACCCGGTTCCGAAGAAGTCTTCGTCGTCTCCGGCGTCTTCAACGACGGCGCCCGCGACTACCCGGCCGGCACGTTCATCCACGCCCCGGCGGGGTCGTGGCATGTACCCGCGACGGCGACCGGCTGCACGCTGTTCGTCTTCTACCCCGAGGGCTAAGCGCCCCGGTAACTCCCGACCGTCCAAGCATTCCCCTCGGGATCGCGGACGGTGAACGTATGCGAGCCGTAGTCGGTGTCGTGCAGCTCCAGACTGATTTCGGCACCGGCTTCGCGCACGCGGGCGTAGATTTCGTCCACTCGATCCGAGACCACGTACACCGCGCTGGCACCAGGTTTCATCTCGTCGTGCACGCCGTCGGCGGGCCCGCCGCAACTGCCCAACATCACGGCACCGCCTTCGGGCCAACGGAGTTCGGCATGCGCGACGCCGTTCTCGCCGGGGACCACGAGGGTTTCTTCGAAGCCCAGGACGTCGGCGAGGAAACGGATCGCGCCGCTGGCGTCGTTGTAACGGAAAGCTGGCCAGACTGTCGGTTGTGGTGTCATGCCAACAATTCTGCGGCGGCGGGCTTTGTCTCGTCTTGGAGAAACGGGAGCTCCTCCGCCATCCACGTCCGCGGCGAGCACCCCGCCAGCGAGCGCCACTCGTTCGTGAAGTGCGCCTGGTCGTAATACCCAGCCGCATAAGCAATCCCGGCCAGATCACGACGCCCGCTACGCAACAACCGCACCGCCCGCTCGAAACGCAGCACGCGCGCCGCCTGCTTCGGGGCCAGCCCCAGCTCCGCGCGGAACCGCTCCCCCAGATGCCGGCGGCTCCAGCCGACCTCGTCCGCCAGATCGCCGACCCGCAGCAACCCGCCGCTGCGGCGCAATTCGTGCCACGCGCGGTTCAGCTCCGGCGGCGGATCGGCGCGCTCGACCGCCCGAGCGGCCAGCACCTCGTCGAGAATCGCGAATCGGGCACGCCAATCCTCGGCCGAGGCCAGCCGGTCCGGCAGGCGGGCCAGGTCGCCGCCGAAGTCGGTCAGGTCGGTTACCCGGCCGGTCAATTCCGCGGCCGGGACGCCCAGCAGAGTCCGCGCTCCCAGTGGGTCCAGCTCCAGCTGCACGCCTCGCTGCACCTGGCCCTGCGTGATCAGCGCGGGTTCGGTGTGCAGGCCGCCGACGACGCTCTGCAGCGCTCCCGCTCCGGCGAGCCCGGCGTACCGGATCGGCTCTTCGAGGCTGATCACCAGCGTGAGGTGCCGCGAGGGCAGCCCGCGGTGCACCCCGAGGGTGCCGTTCTCTTGGGCGTAACCGACGTAGCGCGTGACCAGGCCCCGCAGCACCGGATGCGGCGGACGGGCGGCCCAGCTGTGACTCACGCGACCAGGCTAGCCCCGGACGCGGGCGAATTCTGCTACCACGGGAGAGCGGTCCCCACGATGAGGAGAAGCCCGATGACGATCCAGGAACAGGCGCAGCAGCTCGAACTGCTGGCCGACCAAGTGCCGACCGGAATCGCCCTCGCCACCAAAGAAGAACTGGAAGCCCTGCAGGCCCAGGTGCTCGGCCTGCTCGGCGAAACCGGCTCCGCGACGGCGATCCAGGGGTCGGTGCAGATCGCGATCCGGCAGATCGACGAGGTCGCGGCCTCGCTGGAGAACGTGCGGCTCCAGATCCGCGAAGCCGCCCGACATCACCTGCGCGGCTGACATGGCCGGGCTATCCGGCGCGCACGCCGGCGAGTTCGCGAAGATCGCGCTGGCCAACGTCGTGCGCGAGTATCCACACTACGAGAGCCACTGGCGCATCGACGACGCTCCCGTTCCGCCTGTCCGCGAGCTGCACCCGTGCTTCTACGGCAGCTTCGACTGGCATTCCTGCGTCGAAATGTTCTGGGTGCTGGCACATCTGCTGCGCCGCTACCCTGCCCTCGTCCCGGCCGACGAGATCCGAGACGTATTGAATGCGCACCTGACCGAGCCCGCGTTGGCCGCCGAAGCCGCCTGCTTCGCGCCGGAGCACCATCGCACGACCCAACGCCCGTACGGCTGGTCGATCCTGCTGGCTCTGACCAGGGAAACCGCGACCTGGGACGACCCTGACGCCGCGCGCTGGTCCGCTGCCCTCCAGCCGTTGAGCAGGCTTTTCGTCTCCCGCTTTCTCGACTGGCTGCCGAAGGTCACCTATCCGATCCGTTACGGCCTGCACGAGAACGGCGCCTTCGGACTCTCTCGCGCGCTGCCGTACGCCGACTACCTGGCATCCCAAGGCGAACCGCGACTGCGAGACGTGATCACCAAGACGGCCTGGCGTTGGTTCGGCTCGGACCGCGACTACCCCGGTGCCTGGGAGCCGTCCGGAGCCGACTTCCTCACTCCGGCGCTGGCCGAGGCTGAGCTGATGAGCCGCCTGATGCCGGCCGCCGATTTCGGGGCCTGGCTGGAAGGTTTCCTGCCCGGAATCGCCGACCGGAACCCGGTGGCGTTGTTCACCCCGGCTGTAGTGACCGATGCTTTCGACGGGTTGATCGCCCATCTCCACGGGCTCAACCTGCACCGCGCCTGGTGCTGGCGGCGGATCGCGGCGGCGTTGCCGAGCGGGGATGGCCGGGTTGCGGCGATCGGGGCGGCCTCGCGAGAGCATGCGGAGGCCTCCTTATCGCAGGTGACCGAGGGACCGTATGCGGTGGAACATTTCTTGGCCTACTACGCGCTTCTCCTCCTGAGCGACGCCGAATAATGTCAGACCCCTGGCTGATCATCGAAGTACTCGACGGAGAAGCCCCGGCGAGCACCTGGCGCCGCACCTACTTCGACGCGCTCCTCAAAGCCGCGATCATCGACCGCGCCGTGCGATGGTCGTGGCGGACGCACGAACGCGGCGTCGTCTTCGAGATCGCCTTCAGGACCGAGGCCATCCGCGACGAATTCTGCGACCAGCCCGCGGTGAAGGCAGCGCTCGAAGCCGTGCCGGATCCGCGCCACGGGCTCACCGTCACCCCCGGCGGAGGCGATTAGCTTTCCGGCAACGGCTCGCGGTGCTCAGCCCGCAGCCCGTCCAGCGAAATCAGCAGCAACCGGTTCCACATGTGCGGCCGGCACTCATCCGTGAACTGCGCCGCATACCCCAGAGAAATCAGCAACAGCACCAAATCTTCCGTGGTGACCCCCGGACGCAGCAACTCCGCCGCCCGCGCCCGCAGCTCCTCCAGCACCGCGCGCAGCTGCGGAATCCCCGTCGGATCGGGATCAGTCCACGTCAGCGCGAAGCTTTCCATGATCGCGCGGTGCCGGGCGCAGCCGGACAACGCCTGCCGGTAGAAGTCAGTGAGCGCCGCCCACGGGTCCTCCGCCTCGATCGCCGCCTGGCGCGCGGCCTCGGCCCATCGGGAGAAGTCCTGGTCCAAAACCGTCCGGACCAGGTCTTCCTTCTTCGGGAAGTGCCGGTACAGCGTGCCCATGCCGACCCCGCTGCGCCGCGCGATCTCGCGGACGTCGACCGCGGCTCCCTGCTCCGCCATGACCTCGGCGGCGGCCTCGACGATCGCCTCCCGGTTGCGGATCGCGTCCGCGCGCAGGGCGCGACGGCGGGCAGGAGTGTGCGGTTCAGCCACGGCCATGCGACGAGCATACTCGCTTACCCGGAGCACATGCTCCTCCTAGTGTGCTAGTTTGCGGAGCAAGTGCTCCGCCTAGCGAAGGAGATGCCGTGCCCACCCTTGACGACTGGAATGTCCGGATCCGAGCCGAATTCCGGGAGAACGCCGGATATGTCGCGTGGAGCAGTCCGGAGGAATCCGCCGCGGGCCGTCCGATACCGCCGCATATGCCGGGGTTTCCGGAAAAGGGAATGCCGCTGATTCTCGTGCACCACGTCGGCGCGAAAACCGGGAAAGCGCGGATCAGCCCGCTGTTCTACCAGCCGGTCGGGGACAACTGGGCCGTTTTCGGGACACACGGCGGCAGTCCGCACGACCCGGCGTGGTACCGCAATCTCATGGCGAATCCGCGGACTGTCATCGAGGCTGGCGCGGGAGAAATCCCGGTTGAGGCACGGCTGACCGCTGGGGAAGAACGCGCCAGAATCTGGGCGCAGCAGATCGCGCTGGTCCCGAAATTCGCCGAGTTCGAGGCCGCTTCCGGGAGACAGGTCCCGGTCGTCCTTCTCGAGCGCGTCTGACCCCGAAAAGCCGTGAAGGGCTCCTTGAGGGAATCAGATTCCCTCAAGGAGCCCTTCACGGACGGAAAACTCAGCCGACGGTGACGCTCGGCGCGCCCTCGCCGATGCTCTCGCCGGATTCCTCGGCGATCCGCATGGCCTCTTCGATCAGGGTCTCCACGATCGCGTGCTCCGGCACGGTCTTGATGACCTCGCCCTTCACGAAGATCTGGCCCTTGCCGTTGCCGGACGCGACGCCGAGGTCGGCCTCGCGCGCCTCGCCGGGGCCGTTCACGACGCAGCCCATCACCGCGACGCGCAGCGGGATCTCCATCCCCTCCAGCCCGGCGGTGACCTGGTCGGCGAGCGTGTACACGTCCACCTGCGCGCGCCCGCACGACGGGCACGACACGATCTCCAGCTTCCGCGGCCGCAGGTTCAGCGACTGCAGGATCTGCGTGCCGACCTTGACCTCTTCGACCGGCGGCGCGGACAGCGACACCCGGATGGTGTCGCCGATGCCCTGGCGCAGCAGCGCGCCGAACGCGACGGCGGACTTGATCGTGCCCTGGAACGCCGGCCCGGCCTCGGTGACGCCGAGGTGCAGCGGGTAGTCGCACTGCTCGGCGAGGATCTCGTAGGCGCGCACCATCACGACCGGGTCGTTGTGCTTGACCGAGATCTTGATGTCGTGGAAATCGTGCTCGGCGAACAGCGACGCCTCCCACATCGCCGATTCGGCGAGCGCTTCCGGGGTGGCCTTGCCGTACTTCTCGAGCAGCCGCTTGTCGAGCGACCCGGCGTTGACGCCGATCCGGATCGGCGTGCCGTGGTCCTTCGCGGCCTGCGCGATTTCCTTGACCTGGTCGTCGAACTTGCGGATGTTGCCCGGGTTCACCCGCACCGCGGCACACCCGGCCTCGATCGCGGCGAACACGTACTTGGGCTGGAAGTGGATGTCGGCGATCACCGGGATCTGCGATTTCTTCGCGATCGCGGGCAGCGCCTCGGCGTCGTCGGCCGACGGGCACGCCACGCGCACGATGTCGCAGCCGGCCGCGGTCAGCTCGGCGATCTGCTGCAGGGTGGCGTTGACGTCGGAGGTCAGCGTCGTGGTCATCGACTGCACCGAGATCGGGTGGTCGCTGCCGACGCCCACCGACCCCACCATCAGCTGGCGGGTCTTGCGACGCTCGGCGAGGACGGGCGGGGGCAGAGCGGGCATACCTAACGCGACGGTCACGCTTCCAGCGTACCCACCCCACCCGGGCGCGTTTCAACGAAGTCAGCCGACGCGGTGAGCAGCGTTACCCCTTCTCGGGCGGCCGGGCACGCACGCGTGACCCGGCCGGTGCGCGCGGTTACTGCAGGCGGATCGGATTGACGATGTCGGCGGTCACCGTGAGCAGCGTGACGCCGCCGCCGATCACCACTAAGACCATCGTGATCGCGGACAGCTTCGTGTAGTCGACCGGGCCGCCCGCGGGTTTGCCGCGCAGTCCGCGCAGCCAGTCGCGGACGCGTTCGTACCAGACGATCGCGATGTGCCCGCCGTCCATCGGCAGCAGCGGCAGCAGGTTGAACACGCCGATGAAGAAGTTCAGGCTGGCCAGCAGCAGCAGGAAGACCTGCCACAGCCCGGCCTCGACCGCCTCGCCGCCGAGCCTGCTCGCGCCGACGACGCTGACCGGGGTGTCCGGGTCGCGCTCGCCGCCGAAGATCGAGTTGAAGACCGCCGGGATGCGCTTCGGGAAGGCCATCAGCCCGTCCCACGTGCGGGCGAACATGTCGCCGGTGAACGACGCCGCGCCGCCGAACGCGCCGCCCACGCCGTACTGGATGCTCCGCGCGACGCCGACGCCGACCGCGCCCACCGATTCGGTGCCGCCGTTCGCGGCCGGGCGGGTCACCTTCGGCACGTCCACGACGAACGTCTCCTGCTTCCCGCCGCGCTCGACGACCACCGGGACCGGCCCGGAGACCGCCTTGACCTGGGTCACCATCGCGTCCCAGGTCGGCGTCGGCTTGCCCGCCACCGAGACCACGACGTCGCCGGGCAGCAGGCCCGCCTTCTTCGCCGGGGCCGGGTCGCCGGGCTGGCAGACCGGGTTGTTGACCTGGTCGACCGTGGTGCCGCCGCGCACGCAGTCGGAGATGGTCGAGACGATCGGCTTCTGGTCCACGTTCGGCAGGCCCATGGTCGCGGCCATGATGAACAGCACGATGAAGCCGAGCAGGAAGTGCGTGATGGAACCGGCCGACATCACGACGGTCCGCTTCCAGGCCTTGAACCGCCACATCGCGCGCGGAGCTTCTTCCGCGGTGACCTCGTCGAGCGCGGTCATGCCCGCGATGTCGCAGAAGCCGCCGAGCGGAATCGCCTTGAGGCCGTATTCGGTCTCGCCGCGCCGGAACGAGAACACCGTCGGCCCGAAGCCGACGAAGTAGCGGCGGACCCGCATCCCGAACATCCGGGCGGTGACCATGTGGCCCGCTTCGTGCAACGCGACCGAAACACAGATCGCGAGCGCGAAGAGCACCACGCCGATCACATAGGCAAGCACGGGCCCTGCACCTCACCCCTCAGCCGCGGCCCGCGATGCGGTGGCGGCAGGTTTCGTCTTCTTCCACGGCTTCAGGCGGTGAGACCACCCGAGAAAGTCACGGGTTCAAGTATCCGCCGCCAGCGTGAAACCAGTGTTGCATCAACCGGCCCGCCTTCGCGCACCGGTCGCGCTCATCCCAGCAGCTCGGCGGCCCGGGCGCGGGCCCACTGCTCGGCGGCGAGCACGTCCGCGACGTCGCGGGGTTCGCGCCGCCATTCGCCCGCGTCGGACACCACCCGCGACACGGTGTCCACAATCGACAGGAACGTGGCCTTGCCCGCCAGGAACGCGGCCACCGATTCCTCGTTCGCCGCGTTGAAAACCGCGGGCAGGCAGCCGCCCGCGGCACCGGCTTCGCGAGCCAGCTCGACGGCCGGGAACGCCTCGTTGTCGACCGGCTCGAACGTCCAGCTCGTCGCGGTGTCCCAGGAGCACGCGGCGGCCGCGCCGGGCACCCGGTGCGGCCAGTTCAGCGCCAGCGCGATCGGCAGCCGCATGTCCGGCGGGCTCGCCTGGGCGATGGTGGAGCCGTCGGCGAAGGTGACCATCGAGTGCACGATCGACTGCGGATGCACCGTCACGTCGATCCGCGCCGGTTCGATGCCGAACAGCAGCGACGCCTCGATCAGCTCCAGGCCCTTGTTGACGAGCGTCGCCGAGTTGATGGTGATCAGCCGGCCCATCGACCAGGTCGGATGCGCCATCGCCTGCTCGACGGTGACCTCGCCGAGGTCCGCGCGCTTTTTCCCGCGGAACGGGCCGCCGGACGCGGTGAGCACGAGCCGCGCGACCTCGTTGTCCTCGCCGGACCGCAGGGCCTGCGCCATCGCCGAATGCTCGGAGTCGACCGGCACCAGCTGTCCCGGCTTCGCCGCGGCGAGGACCAGCGGACCGCCCGCGATGAGGGATTCCTTGTTGGCCAGCGCGAGCGTCGCGCCGGTGGCCAGCGCGCGCAGCGTCGGGTCGAGGCCCTGCGAGCCCGGCACCGCGTTGAGCACGACGTCGACCGGCACCGAATCGATCAGTTCGCCGACCGCGTCAGCGCCCGCGAGAATGCGCGGAAGACGGAACTCGCCCTTCGAGTACCCCCTGCGCTGTGCCTCGGCGTACAGCGCGAGCTGCACGTCCTCGACCGCCGTGGGCTTCGTCACGGCGATGGCCGCTACTTCGTGCGCGATCGCTTGCTCGGCGAGCGCCGCCGGGTCGGAACCGCCGGCGGCGAGGCCGGCGATCGTGAACAAATGCGGATTACGTGCGGCGACGTCGAGCGCCTGGGTCCCGACAGACCCGGTGGAGCCCAGCACGAGGACGCTTCGCGAAGTAGTCATCAGCAAGCATTATGGCCCGGGTCGTGTCCGCGCGGCGGCCAGCGGTGTGGGATCATGCGGAGGCACAACGTCTGGCGGTTTGAAGGAGTGGTCGTGGCAGGCAAGGCGGTCGAGAAGCGCCCCGAGGTCGACCCGCGCGACGAGCCGTCGGCGGAGTGGGGCTGGCACGGCTCGTTCCCGAAGGCCACCCGCATCGCGGGCTGGCTGTCCGCGGTCATCCTGCTGCTGATGATCAAGGGCAACCACGAGAACAACACCGAGAACGTGTGGCTCGTCGGGCTCGCCGCGTTCATCGTCCTGCTCCTGCTGCTCGACCTGCGCAAGAGCCGCACCGCCTGGCGCAAGTAAGCCCTGGCGCCGGCGGCCCCTGATTCGCTAGTTTCCGGGCCCATGAAGCCACGCTGGGCCGCGCTCGCGGCCGCCGTCATCGCCGGTCTTTCCCTGTGCACCGCGGCCCCGGCCAGCGCTGCTCCCTCGGCGAAGCCGCCGGTGGTGAAATGCACCTTCACGCCGACGCCGGAGAACCCGGCGGCGCGTCCCGTGCTGCGCCCGCTGCCGTTCGCGCTCACCCGCGGGACGATCTACGTCACCTTCCACTACAACTACGGCCCGGTCACCGTCCGCCTCAACAGCGGCGGAGCGGCCCCGTGCGCGGTCGCGAACATGGCGAGCCTGGTGCTCCAGCACTTCTACGACCGCTCGCAGTGCTGGCGGCTGACGAACTCCGCACGCCTCGGGGTTCTGCAGTGCGGCGATATTTACGAGGTCGAAAAGGGCGGGCCTGGCTACAAGTTCCCGGACGAGGTGACCGGGGCGGAGACTTACGAGCGCGGCACTGTGGCGATGGGGAACCAGGGGCCGGGGACCAACGGGTCGGAGTTCTTCATCGTGCATTCGTTCGCGCACATTCCGGCGAATTACTCGGTGCTGGGTCGTGTGGTGCGCGGGATGGACGTACTGGACCGGATCGTGGCGGCTGGGATCATCCCCAGCGAACGCGGGCCGCTCGACGGTCTTCCTGCCAAGCCGGTGAAGATCGAACGAGTCAGCTTCGGCTTCTGAGATCCGACGAGATCGCGCGGTTCGGCGCCGGTCATCCGTTCGCACGCCTGGCCAGGACCCTCCGCGCGATCTCGCGGACACGCTCCCTGTCGTCGTCTCGCACCGACTCGATCACCCACCACGCCGCGTCGTCATCGATCGCCAGCAGCACGTCGAGCGCCTTGAACGCCAGGTCGTGGAACTCGTCCCAGTCCTGCCGCCAGTGCAACGCCCGCTCGACCGCGGGCACCGACGAAGGATCCTTGATGTCACGCCGGTGCTCGATGTCACGCAGGTACTCGAGCACGTCCCCCGGATTGACACCCCCGTCACGCAGATCCAACGCCTCGGCGAACACCGGCACATACTGGGCCGAAGGACGTTCTCCGGCCAGAGAAAGATAGGTCTGGAACCAGCGCCAGTCGGAGCGGGCCAGGTTTTCCCGCAGCCCGCGAGCGATCAACTCCTCGACGCGGGGAGTTTCCGCCAGGAAACGTAGGTCGCTCCGGCCACCGGGATCGGTCGCGCGCACGAATTCGTCGAACTTCCTGAAATCCTGGTTCATGGCAGCACGTCCCCATCAGCTTCGGCTGGTAGCCCCCGGCGCGTAAGCGCGCAAGAAAACCCCGACCCCCGACCGGATCACCGTTTCCCAGTCTTCCCCCGGTTCGGCCGCGGCGGCGCTGCCCGCGGTGAGTTGCACGAGGTGTACCGCGGCCAGCGACGGGTCTTCCAGTTCGAAGTGGCCTTCCGCGGCGAGCCTGCGCAGATGTCCGGCCAGTGCCTGCCTTACGCGGGTCGGGCCGCGTTCCTTCCAGGCTGCGACTGTCTCCGGGGCGATGTGGTCGAAGTCGGCTTGGATCTGGCGCACCAGCGCCCAGTGCGGTTCGGTTTCCGGGTCGCGTTTCGCCCACTGGAGGCCGAATTCGACGAGGTCGGCCTCCAGGTTCGCGATCCTGCCCAGCAGTTTGTCGGCGACCGCGATCTGGCGTTCGGCGACGCGGTCCGAGCTGTCCAGGATCACCGCGCGGAAGAGTCCGGCCTTGTCGCCGTAGTGGTTGTAGATCGTCCGCGACGAGACGCCGGCTTCCGCCGCGAGCACGTCGATGCTGGCGCGCGAGTAGCCGTCCCTGGCGAAAACTCGCAGGGCGCCGTCGAGCAGAGCACGTTGTTTGTCCGTCCGCACCGGCTCAGTATGCCGAAGTACAACGATCGTTGCAAAAACTACAACGAGCGTTGTACCTTCGGGGCATGACTTCTCCGCTTCGCATCGCCGTCGTCTCCGGAAGCACCCGCCCCGGCCGCCGGGCGACGCAGGTCGCCGAATGGACCCGCGACCGCGCCGCCGCCTTCCTCGGCGACCGGGCCGAGGTGCGGGTGCTCGACCTCGCCGACATCGATCTGCCGTTCCTGGACGAACCGCTTCCCGCCGCGATCGGCGGCTACCGCAACGACCACACCCAGCGCTGGGCCGAGCTGATCGACGGCTTCGACGGCTTCGTTTTCGTGACCCCCGAGTACAACCACTCCATGCCCGCGGCGCTCAAGAACGCCATCGACTTCCTGTTTTCCGAGTGGGCCGACAAAGCCGCGGGTTTCGTCAGCTACGGAACCAACGGCGGCACGCGCGCGGTGGAGCACCTGCGGCTCACGCTCGCCGAGGTCAAAGTCGCTTGCGTGCGCTCGCAGGTCGCGCTGGGACTGTTCACCGACTTCGTCATCCCGGACCTGGCCGAGCCTGGCACCTTCGCGCCCGCCGACCACCACGAAGGCATCCTGACGCGGATGCTGGGGGAACTTGTCGACTGGTCGACCGCGCTGCGCACCTTGCGAGTCTCGCCGTGACCACCGTCGCCGCCCCCATCGACCGCGCGACGTGGCGGATCTGCTGGATCATCGTGTTCGGCGCGTTCGCCAGCGGACTCGACGCTTCCGTAGTGACGATCGGCCTCGACTCGATCAGCAGCGATTTGGGCGCGGATCTCTCGGTGACGCAATGGATTGCGAGCGGCTACCTGCTCGCACTCGCCCTGTCGCTTCCCTTGACCGGCTGGCTGGCGCGACGCTTCGGCGCGGGCCGGGTGTGGCTTGTCGCCCTCGCCGCGTTCACCGTGGCGTCCGGCTTGTGCGCGGCCGCCCCGGATGTCGTGGCGCTCATCGCTTTCCGGTTCCTGCAAGGGTTGGCCGGGGGCGTTCTGATCCCGGCCGGGCAAACCGTTCTGGGACAACAGGTCGGCGCCGCGCGACTGGGCCGGGTCATGGCGACGCTCGGGATCGCGGTGAGCGTCGCGCCCGCGCTCGGCCCGCTTGCCGGAGGGCTGATCCTGCACGGTCTTTCGTGGCCGTGGCTGTTCCTGATCAATCTGCCGATCGGGGCGGTCGGCCTGGTTCTCGGACTCCGGTATGTGCCGCGCGGCTCTCGGGAGACCACAGGCGGGATCGATGTCGTCGGCCTGGCCCTGATCGCGGCTGGGCTGCCGCTGGTCCTCTACACCATCACCACGTGGGGAGACACCGGACAGCTTGAGTTGCCGATTCTGTTGCCTGGTCTCGCTTTGCTGACGTGGTTCGTGGTGCGGTGTCTTCGGCATCCGCATCCGCTGCTGGACTTTTCCTTGTACCGCAACCGGCTTTACCGGGCGGCGAGTCTGGCCGCTGCTTTCAACGGGGCGTTGATCTTCGGTAGCGGAATCGTGGTCACGCTGTATTTTCAGCTCGGTCGGCACCTGGATTTCGTTGACACCGGCCTGAGTTTGCTCGGCTTCGCCGGTGCCACTGCGGCGATCGCGCCAGTGACCGGGCGGGCGGTGGATCGGTATGGTGCCGCGCCGGTCGCGCTGGTGGGTGCGGTGCTGGCGGTGGTGAGCACGGTGCCGTTCGCGTTCCTGTCGGTGGATGCGCCTAGTGTGGTGGTGCAGGTTTTGCTGGCGGGGTATGGGGCTTCGGTGGCTTTGGTGAGCATGCCGATGGGGATCGCGGCGTACAAGACTGTCGAACCGTCACGACTTCCGGATGCGGCTGCGCAGGTGACGATCCTGCTGCGAGTCGGCGGATCGCTCGGCGGCGCGGTGTTCGCGGTGCTGATCGCCGGACGGCTGCCGGACGCCGATGCCGCGTTCCGCCTGGGATTCGGAGCGATCAGCGTGGGTGCGGCGGGGGCACTGGGGACGGCGTTGCTGGTGGCCCGTGCTTCCCGTGCGAAGCCACTACGCTGACGCGGCTATGGACGAGATCAAGCCGGGGCTTGAACCTTCGGCGAACTCGATCTTCGCCGGACCGACCGGCAAAGCCGAGGCAAGGAGAAGTCTCTCAAGTGGAAGGCTCTCGCGGACTGCGTTAGAGCGCTTGCACTGCCTTCCCGAGGCACCGACCTGCTTTCAGCCTGGCCTGGCAGCAACGATTCCACAGACAACTCGCCAGAGCCGCGAAAGTCCGTAGCGATCTTCGTAGCCACGACGGCGACCAACCTGAAATCATGACCCCATGAGCCAACCCCCGGACGGTCTCCCCGCCTACCGAGTCCTCACCGGACCCGACGACGTTGCCTTCTGCCGCCGGGTCAGCGAGGCCCTCGCGCTCGGCTACCGCCTGCACGAGGGCCCAGCGCTGACCTTCAACGGCGAAAACGTGATCGTCGCCCAGGCCGTGCTCTGGCCGGAAGACGGAAGCCGCTAGCGGTCGCTCCGAGGAGACACCAGCTCGCTAGGCCCGCCACCGGATTCCCCGGCCACCGCGGCCAGTTCCTCCCCCACCGACTCCGACGACTTCTTCGTGTCCTTCGTCAGCAGCGACGCCACCGCACCGATCAGGCACACGACGATCGCGAAGCCGAACGCCACCGCGAGGCCGTCTTGGAACGGGCCTGAGATCAGGTTCGGGAAGAAGCTGCGTCCGGTCAGGAAGTTCGCCTGGTCCGCGGGCAGACTGCCCAATTGGCCGCCCAGCAGCTGCTGGATCGGGTTGTAGCCGAGGAAAGCCGCGAACAGCACCGCGACCGCCGGCAGGTGGGCGACCTGTTGTGCGGCCGCTTCCGGAACCCCGTGCTGGGTCAGGCCCTGCGACATCGCGATCGGCAGGTGGTCCGACAGGCCGGCGATGATCAGGCTGAAGAAGAAGCCGATCGACAGCACCATCGCCGCGTTCTGGAAGGTCGTCATCATGCCCGCGCCGGAACCTCGCGCGTCGGCGGGAAGGCTGTTCATCACCTCGGCGCGGTTGGGCGAGGAGAACATGCCCATGCCGATGCCGTTGAGCAGCAGGATCCCGGCGAACGCCCAGTAGTCGAAGTTCACCGGCAGCAGCGTCAGCAACAAGAAGGTCGCCGCGGTGATGACCAGGCCGCCGGAGGCGAGCGCGCGGCTGCCGATCCGGTCGGACAGGATGCCGGACGTCGGCGCGGCCACCAGGAAGCCGATGGTCAGCGGGAGCATGTAGATCCCGGCCCACAGCGGCGTCTGCTCGAAGGTGAAACCGTGCTGCGGCAACCAGATTCCCTGCAGCCAGATGATCAGCACGAACTGCAGCCCGCCGCGGCCGAGCGACGCGGTCAGGTTCGCCAGGTTGCCCCAGCTGAACGAGCGGATCCGGAGCAGCGACAGCCGGAACAGCGGGTTGGGCACCTTCGTCTCGATCACCATGAAGGCGATCAGCACCGCGACGCCGCCGATCAGGCAGGACAGCACCATCGGGCTGCCCCACCCGGTCTGCGAAGTGCCGTACGGCTGGATTCCGTAGGTGATGCCCACCAGCACCGCGATTAGGCCGACAGCGAAGGTGATGTTGCCCCACCAGTCCATTTTCGCGTGCTGGCGAACGCCGGTGTCGTGCAGTTTGAGGTACGCCCACACCGTGCCGATGACGCCGAACGGCACCGACACCAGGAAGATCAGGTTCCAGTTCACCGGCGCGAGCACGCCGCCGACCACGAGGCCGAGGAACGAGCCCGCGATGGCCGCGACGCCGTTCATGCCGAGCGCGAGCCCGCGCTGGTTGGCCGGGAAGGCGTCGGTGAGGATGGCCGACGAGTTCGCCATCAGGAACGCGCCGCCGACGCCCTGCACGATCCGCCAGCCGATCAGCCACAGCGCGGCCGCGTCGCCGCCGAACCAGGTGATCGCCAGCATGATCGAGGAAACGGTGAACACGGCGAAGCCGAGGTTGTACATCCTCGCCCGGCCGTACATGTCGCCGAGCCTGCCGAACGCCACCACCAGCACCGCGGTGACCACGAGGAATCCCATGATCATCCACAGCAGGTAGCTCGTGTTCGACGGCTCCAGCGGGTTGATGCCGATGCCCTTGAAGATGTCGGGCAGCGCGATCAGCACGATCGACGAGTTGATCGTCGCGATCAGCATCCCGAGCGTCGTGTTGGACAGCGCGATCCACTTGTACCGCGGACCGAGTTCCGCGATCGAATACGTCCTGCGCTCCGCCACCGTCGAAAACCCCTCTCCCAGCCGTTCCCTTAGCTAGGCTAAGCAAGTTGCTTGCGGTAGGCAACCAACAAAAGAAAACGACTGGGAGACAAGGGTCACAAACGGATGACTATCCTTTGTGGACTGTTTACTTTCACTCGGTCGAGTTACCGCTGTGCGGGACCTCCGACGACCTTCCCGGGGTTGAGGATCCCGTGCGGGTCGAGGGCCTTCTTGACCGCGTGGTGCAGGTCGAGAACCGCTGGTCCCAGCTCTTTCGCCAGCCCGGGACGCTTCAGCAGGCCGACGCCGTGCTCGCCGGTCACCGTCCCGCCGAGTTCCAGCGCGTCGGCGACGATGTCGTCGAACGCGGCCTGTGCGCGGCGCTGCGCGTCGTCGTCGCCGGTCGGCGTGATCAGCAGCGGATGCAGATTCCCGTCGCCGATATGCGCGATATTAGCGATTTGCGTGTCATGTCGTTGTGCGGCCAAATCGATCCGGGCGAGCATTTCCGGCACCAAATGCGTCGGCACGCAGACGTCCTCGGTGAGCACCGGGCCGAGCCGTTCGAGTGCCGGGTACGCCAGCCGCCGGGCGGCGAACAGCGCGTCCGCCTCGGCCTCGTCGGTCGACTGCGCGGCCCAGGTCGCCCCTGCCTTTTCGAAGCACTCCACCATCACCGCGGCCTCGTGCCCGCCCGGCACGTCGCTGCGACCGAGCAGCACGACGTTCGCGTCCGCGGACAAGCCCATGTTCTTCCAAGCGTCCACCGCGGCCAGGCAATGCCGGTCCACCAGCTCCAGCGCCGAGGGCACGATCCCGGCCGCGCGGATCGCCGCTGCCGCCTCCCCGGCCGCGACGGTCGAGTCGAAATACCCGGCGACGGTCGCCTCCGGCGCGCGTTTCGCCCGCAGCCGCACGGTGATTTCGGTGATGACGCCGAGCGTCCCCTCCGACCCGACCATCAGCCCGGCGAGGTCGTACCCGGCCACGCCCTTCGCGGTACGGCGGCCCAGCCGGACGAGTTCGCCGGTGCCGGTGACGACCTGCAGGCCGAGCACGTAATCGCGCGTCACGCCGTACTTCACGCAGCACACGCCGCCCGCGTTGGTCGCGACGTTGCCGCCGATGGTCGACCACGGCGAGCTGGCCGGGTCCGGCGGATACCAAAGCCCGTGTTCGGCACAGGCCGCGCGAAGATCGTCGTTGACCACGCCGGGTTCGACCACGGCGAGCCGTTCCACCGGGTCGATCTCCTTGATCGCGGTCATCCGGTCGGTCGCCAGCACGACGCATCCGGCCAGCGCGTTCGCTCCCCCGGACAGCCCGGTTCCCGCGCCCCGCGGCACCACCGGCGTGCCGTGCTTGATGCATTGCCGCACCGTCGCCTGCACCTCGTCCGCGGTGCGCGGACGGACCAGGACCGCCGGTTCGCCGTACGGAGCCCACTCCGCCTCGTCGTGCGCGAAGCTGCGCAGCACGTCGGGGTCCCGCACGATCCGGTCGTCCGGCAGGACGGTGTGCAGGTCGTCGATCAGCATGGGGGCTCCCGCGTTCTTCCGGTCGGCTTTCCCTCGCCAGGTTAGGTCGAAATCCGGGCTGCCCGTTCGACGTATCGGTGAGAGCGCTTCGAGGAGGCCGCCATGACCAGCACCGTCACCACCGTCACCCGCCGCGGGATCTCGATGCTGCGTGCCGTCGCCGCCGGGCGCGGACGGCTGACCTGCAGCTGCGAACCGGATCTGTTCGTGGACGGCCTGCCGTGCAGCGACCAGTTCACCGCGCACGCGCTGGCGCACGCCGGTCTGCTGCGCGCGAGCGAACCGGGGCCGCTCGGGCAGCCGGTGCCCGCCGTGCTGACCCCGGCCGGGGAAGCGCTGCTCGCCGCCGCCTGACCCGGCTACGCTGACCAGCGGGAAAAGGGGAAGGCGGAGCAGATGGCTTCCGGAGCATCCGGAACGGACACGGCGCGGCGCAGGCGGCGCACCACGGTGGCTCTCAAGGAGTCGCTGCGGGAACTGCGCAATCAGCTGTCGCTGCTGAACCACCAGGTCGGCGGACAACTGAAGCTCAAAGACGTCGACCTCGACTGCCTTGAGCTGATCTCGTTCGCCGGACCGCTGAGCCCGAGCGCGCTCGCCCGCCGCGCGGGCCTGCATCCGGCGACCGTGACCGGCATCCTCGACCGGTTGCAGCGCGGCGGATGGATCGTGCGCGAACGGGATCCGGACGCGGCCGACCGGCGCGCGGTCACCGTGCGGGCGGTTCCGGGACGCACGCAGGAGCTGTTTCGGGTGTACGGCGGGATGAACTCGGCGATGGACGACCTGTGCGCCGGCTACACCGAAGACGAGCTCATGCTGATCGCCGGATTCCTGCGCCGCACCGCCGAAGCGGGCCGGGCCGCGACCGACGAGCTCGCCGGGGAATGACAGCAGGGGAATGACAAAGGGCCCCGCCGCTTCGCCCGAGCGCGAAACGACGAGGCCCCGGTATCAGTCGCTCAGCTGTCGAGCGTGCCGTACACGATGATGTTGTCGAGATAGCTCTTCTTTTCGGGGTCGAACGCGCCGCCGCAGGTGATCAGCCGGATCTGCGAGTCGGTGGTGTTGCCGTACACGGCTTCGGTGGGGAACGTCTTCTTCGCGATCTGGTCCACCTTGGTCACCGTGAACGAGGCCTTCGACCCGTCCTTGCGCCCGATCACGACCTTGTCGCCCTGCTTCATCTCGTGCAGCCGCCAGAAAATGCCCTTCTGGTGGTTGCCGTCGATGTGGCCGAGGACGACCGCCGGTCCGACCTGGCCCGGCTTGGGGCCGAAGTGGTACCAGCCTGCCTGCAGCGGCTGGTCGACCGGCGGCACCTGGACGGTCTTGTCGTCGTTGAGGCCGAGCGGCACCAGCGACGAATGCGCGTCGATGCTGGGAACGTCGAGCGAGACCGGGTCCGCGACCTGCTGCGCGGCCGCCGCGGAACTCGCCGGGGCCGCGGCAGGCGGAGTCTCCGCCGAACCGCAGCCCAGCAGGGCGAAGTTCGCGACGAAAGCCAGCAGGAGCGCGAAAAGCCCGAACCGGGAACGCGTCACCGGGCGGTCACCGAAGCCAGGGTGCCGTCGCCGGTCTCCGGCGCGCCGACCGGCACGACGGTCACCTGGCCGGGGCCTTCGGCGGGCGGGGTGCCCGGCTTGCCCGGCTCGGAGGGCTGGGTGGACGACGGCGGGGTGGTCGGGTTGCCCGCGACCTTGGCGCAGGTGGCCGAGGCGAGGACGATGTCGCCCTTGCCGAGCGCGCCGGTGACGTCGCCGCCGAGCAGCTTGATGTGCAGCGCGTTGACGGTGAGGCTGCCGTCGGAGTGCTTGATCTGCTCGTTCACGATCACCTGCAGCACGCCGTCGATGCCGAGCTTCTGGTTCGGCTTGGTCGACACCGGGAGCTTGCCGATCTTGCCGAGGTCGAGACCGGCCAGCTCGGACGAAGCGGTGATGCCGTCCGGAGTGGACTTGCACTCGGAGCTGATCACGCGGGCGGTCGGGGTGGAGCCGGCGAGCGGGGCGAGCACCGGGAGCGCGGCGTCGACGATCGAGGCCTTCGAGTCGACCGGGCCGCTGCTGCCGTCCTGCTTCGCGGAGCTGCTGATGACCTTCGCCGTGACCAGGCCCTTCAGCGGCACGTTCACCACCTGCGCGGACTCCGGGCCCTCCGTCGAGGACGGGGCGATCTTGCCGGTGTCGACCGTGATCCCCTTGTCGCCGAGCACGCCGGGCAGCAGCGAGACCGAAGCGGACGCGCCGTAAGCCGAGCCGGCGGGCGACCCGGCGGCGAGCGCCGGCGGGGCGACGGCGGCGGCGAGCAAAGCCAGCGCGGGAACAGCGACCGCGACGGTCCGTCCGCGCAGCAGGGCAGAACGCATGAATTGTCCTTCCGAACATCAAGAATGGAGCCGCCGCACGGATCCCCGAATCCACGCGTGACCGAGCACAACTGTCGGTCGCTGGCAGAGCGCGACATTATCAAGACGCCCCGGAAACGCAAAGCAAGATCCGTCGCGCAGCGCGCCCGCCCGGCGGTTCCGGTGACCACAATTATCGCAATTTCACCACTAAAGAGTGATGTAACGCGGCCTCGCTGACGGGCTTTTCTCACGCTGAGCTACCGGAACCGAGGCTCCGATGGCGGATTGCCCCTCGCCCCACCCGGAGGGGTGATCCTGCGAAGGGTTCGCTGCGGATACTCATTGTCATGTGACCGCTACCGCTTCCCGGCGGCCATTCCTGGTTCGCCAATTCGTCCCGCGACCGCGGCGGGCATCGGCGGAAAATGTCCACAATGGAATCTGCAAGACCGGAACGAGCGAACAGGGAAAAAGGTACGATTTTCTTGCCCAGGGCGGTGACCAGCGGCAACGCGCGATTGTGGACAGTCCGAAAAGGACTATCGGCGCGTTCTCCGGTTACTCCACAGTGACGGTGACCTGGTAGAAAATCCCGGTCCGATCAGGAAATACCAGCGCGCCCCGTTCGTCGACCATCTTCCACAGGACGTGGCAGACACCGGTGCCGGTCGGCGTCACCGGGACGCTCACTTCGACCAGCTGCCCCGGTTCGGCGTCCGGGACCGGCACGCGCGGCGGGGACGGGCACAGCACCGTGGTGCCGCCCGCGACCTGCAGATAGCGGCTGCGCCACGGTACTGAGCCAGTGTTCTTCAGCCGCCAGATTTTCGTGAATGTCTGGCCGTAGCGGGTTTTCGCGCCGTCGGGGAAGGTGACGTCTCCGGAGAGGCCGTCGCCGCCGAAGCCGGACGAGTCGCCCGGCAGCGGGTAACGCGGGGCGGCGGCTTCCTTGTCGCGGGAGGACGGGGTGGCCAGGACTACGACCGCGGCCACGAGTCCGAGGACGACCAGAACGGTTGCCGCGACGACGATCGAACCCCAGCGGCGGGTCTTCTCCGGTTTCGCGGCCGGAGCGACGGGGTGGCTCTCAACGAGAGAAGGGTCATCGGCTGCCGGTTCTCGGGAATCGGTACCCGCAGAGCCAGCCGGACTCTCCGGAGCAGCCCAAGCCGGGTCCGGCGACTGCCCTTCGACCGCCTCTTCCCAGCGCGCCAGCCACTCGCGCCGCACCGTCTCCTCGTCGCGGCCGAGGCCGGTCACCGCGAGGCTCCGGACGAACTCCCAGGTCGTCGGCCAGGACGGCGCGCTGCGTCCGCGCGTGGCGGCCGACAGCGCCGATTTCGACGCCGCAGCGCCGAGTTCCGTGCGCATCCGGTCGTAGGACGGGTCGCCCGCTTCGCGCTTCAAGTCCAGCAGCGCGCAGGCGAACCGAGAGACCGGACCCGCGCCCGCGTCGGGCACGAGGTGCTTGCGACCTCGGCGGGCCTGGGGCTGCCCGGCCGCGGGCTCGCTCATGCCACCTCCAATGATCGACATCGACCCTTGGAGGTTGCCAGGAGGCCCGGGGCGGCGCAGCCCCGGGCCCGCCCGGCTCGTCAGCGAACGGGGCTCAGAGCTTGCAGCCCTTCTGGATGCGCACGACCGAGTGGTCGAGGCCGATGTGGAACTTCTTCTTGCCCTTGGTGCCGCCGTTGGTGGTCATGCACTGGACGCTCATCGCGCCGTTCGTGTCCTTCAGCACGATGCCCGCGGACACCTTGTGCGAACAGTGGTTGTTGAAGTACACGGTGACGTTCGTGGCGCCGTCGCCCCACGAGTAGTTGGCCTTCTTCCCGGACGGCTTCGTGCACTTGATGCTCGCGGTGTGCTTGCTCTGCGCGCTCACCGGAGCCGCGGTGTCCGCCGACGCGGCGGGCGCGGCGATCCCGGCGAGTGCGATCCCCAGCGCGGAGGCGGCCATCAGCGTCTTGCCGATCTTCATGGGTGTCCCCTCGGACGAAACGGAATGGAGTTACAGCCGGGAAATCCCGGTGCACTCATCCCAGCGCGCCGTCCGTTTTGTCCTCAACCGCTGGCTGTCCACGGTCAATGGCAGGAGTTGTCCACGCAGGTCAGCGAATTGTCCACGGCTCAGTCAGCCGGGCCGCGCAGTGTCAGGACCACGCGTAAGACGTGTTCGACGGCCGACTCGAACATCGCGCCGCGCAGTTCGCCGCGTGTCTCGAGGTTGCGCGCGGCGAGGTCGAGCATCCGGTCCGGTCCGACCCGGCGGACGAGGAGCGCGGCGACCTCCTCGAGGTCGAGGCTCGGGTTGTCGAGCCGGGCGAGGGCGAACTCGATGATGAGCTCTTCGTCGGTCACTCTTTCAGGGTAGCCACGAAACGGGCTTCAGCCATGGCTCTGATAGCGCCCGTAGGGATAAGCCTCGACCAGGGTGACCCGCACGACCGCGCCGCTCGGCACCTCGTACTCCCGCTGTTCCCCCGGCTTGGCGCCGTCCAGCGCGCGCCCGAGCGGCGAGTCCGGCGAGTAGACCTCGAGGTCGGTGCCGCCCTCGTCGCGAGCGGCGAGCAGGAAAGTCTCGACCGCGCCGTCGTCGTAGCGGACGGTCAGGACCATGCCGGGCTCGGCGATTCCGTCGTCTGGCGGGTCTTCGCCGACGACGGCGTTCTGCAGCAGGTCTTGCAACTGCCGGATCCGCGCTTGCCGGTGCTGCCTGCGGTCGAGCCGGTCGTGTTCGCCCGCGCCCTCGCCGAGTTCGGGTTCGCGTTGCAGGTCAGCGAGTTCCGCGGCGAGGCGGGCGTGCGCGTCGGCGGTCAGCCAGGGACGCGAAGAGGTCGTCGACATGAGGGGTGCCTTTCGGATGTCGTCCGTGGGGGCCGGGCTAGCAGGAGGCGTCCAGCCCCCACGGACTTTCGAGGAGTCCCGCGGCGGTCAGCGGGGCTCGGGCTCGGTGCGGCGGTCGAGCACGCCGGCGTCGGCGGCGAACCAGCCTGCGGCTTTCACCAGGATGTCTCTTTCGGTGCGCAGCAAGGCGTTCTCCGCGCGCAGGAACATCAGCTCGGCGTGCTCGTCGCCGGTCAGCGGCGGACCGGCGGGTTCGGCGGACATGCCCAGGTCACCGCAGCGGGTCGAACGGCCGCAGCGCTTCCGGGCACCTGCCGGTGGCGATCTGCTCGGCGAGCAGCTTCCCGGTGACCGCGCCGTGCGAGAGGCCCCACATGCCGTGCCCGCCCGCGACGTACATTCCCGGCGCGCCGGTCTGGCCGATCACCGGCCGCCCGTCGACGCTGACCGGGCGCGAGCCGACCCAGACGTCGGTGCGCTGGTCCCACCGCAGGCCCTTGAGCAGCGGCCGGGCCGAGGCGATGATCGCGTCGACGCGCGCCGGGTACAGCGGGTCGTCCGGCTTGCGGAACTCCATCGTCCCGGCCACCCGCAGCCCGCCCTGGTACGGAGTGCACGCGACCCGGATGTCCGGCAGGTACATCGGGCTCGGCACCGGATCGTCGGTCGGCACGGTGAAGGAGTACCCGCGCCCGGCGCGCACCGGGACGCGCACGCCCCATTTGTGCGCCAGTTCGCCCAGCCACGCGCCGGTGGCGAGTACGACGGCGTTGGCGTTGACCGTCTGGCCGTTCGCCGACAGCACGGTGTAGGCGTACTCGTGCCTGCGGATCGCGGCGACCTCGAACCGGTGCCGGATCGTGCCGCCGCGGCTGACCACCGCGCGGGCGAGCGATTCGACGAACCGGCCGGGGTCGACATACCGCTGGCCGTCGATCCGGATGCCGGCCCCGATCCGGTCGGTGACCTGCGGGAAGTGCTCGCGCAGTTCCGGCCCGGCGAGCTGGGTCCAGGACACCTTCTGCCCGGCGTTGCCGAGCCGGTCCAGCTCCTTGACCAGCGTTTGGGCCTTTGCCGAGGTCTCGAACAGGGCGGTGATCGGCGCGTCGATGGTCGGCGCGTCCACGCCGCTGGCGGTCAGGAGGTCAAACGCTTCAAGGCATTCCTCGTTGAACGGCAGGTTCGCGCGCACTGCCCGGTTCCAGGAACGGTGGGTGCAGTTCGCCGCGAAGCGGGCGAGGAACTGCCACAACCGCGGGTCCGGAGTGGCCGGGACGTGCAGCGGCGCCTGCCGGTCGAGCAGGGTGCGCAGGCCGTAGCGGAGGACGGCGGGTTCGTTGAGCGGGATCGACAACCCCGGCGAGAGCCAGCCCGCGTTGCCCCAGGACGAGCCCGCCGCGATGCCCTCGCGGTCGACGACGGTCACCCGCACGCCGCGTTCCTGCAGGAACCAGGCGGTCGACAGCCCGACGATGCCCGCGCCGACCACGATCGCCGAACGCGGTCCGCCGTCCCTCCGGTCGAGATCGCCCATGTCTTCCTCCGCCACGCCGTGCCGCTGGTTGTGCTGGTGCGGCCAGGATGACCCGGATCCGGCGGGCGGTCTTTGTCGAGTTCGGCCAAACGGAGCAAGCCCGTTTGTCCTGATCGGTCAATCCTGCGGATCGGCGACGGCGAGCTCGATGATCATCGCCAGCCGTTTCGCGGGCAGGTCGAGCCGCAGCGGCGTCACGTCGGCCATCTTCCGCAGCCGGTAGCGGATGGTGTTGGGGTGCACGCCGAGCCGTTCGGCGGCTTCGGTGAGGTCGCCTTGGGTCTCGAGCCACGCGCGCAGGGTCGCGACGTAGCTGGTCGAGTTGGCCGCGTCGTGCCTGGCCAGATCCGCGATCGGACCGCGCGCCGGGGCTCGTCCCGCTGCCGCGGCGGCGCGCAGGCGGAGGACCAGGATGTCGTCCCAGGACTCGTCGTACGCGACGGCCGCGCCGGGTTCCGGGCGAACGTCGTGCAGCGCAAGGCATTCGTCGGATTCCCGCCGGCTGGCCGGAAGCTCCGCGGTGGACGCGGGCGCGCCGATCCCGGCTGCGACCGTGACCTGCGTCGGCAACGCGTCGCGGATCCCGTCGATCCACGCGCGGGCGGTCTCGACGTCTTCGCCGGGCAGAACGGTGTAGACGGTGTTGCTGAACAGCGTGCTCCGGCCCGGCCGCGACCAGCCAAATCCGGTGGTCGCGCGCTCGAAGGCGAGCAGCAGCGCGGCGTGCCGTTCGTCGGCGATGTGCGCCTGGAGCGCGACCACGCGGAACCGGCCGGGCGGCAAACCGAGCCTGCTCAGCACGGCCGCCGCGTCCGGGGTGCCTTCCAGCAGCCGGATCACCAGGTCCGATTCGACCTGCCGTTCGAGGTCGGCGCTCGCCCGCGAGCGCAGCAAATGCAGCCCGACCGTGCGGGAACTGTCGTGCAGGACAGTGCGCCGGACGTCCGACAGCGGCTCCTCGCACTCCACCCAGATCGACCCGAGCGTCTCGCGCCCGGCCCGGACCGCGACGACCATGCGTCCGGTCAGCCCGTGCTCCGGATCTGCCTCGACGAACAACGGCTCGTCCGACTGGACGAGATGCGCGAACACGCCGCGGTGCTCGAACAGCTCGCGCACCTGGTCCGGCACTCGCCGCCCGAGGATCGTCTCCAGCCGCACGCGGTCCGCGCCCTGCTGACGGCTGGAGTACGCGAGCACGCGCGACAGCTGATCCTCGATGGTGACCGCGCTGCCGAGCGCGTCGGCGAGGCTGTCGGCCAGCGCGAACAAGTCGGTCGGGCCGCGACCGGATTCCGTCTCGCGCCCTTCGAGCACCAGGCCGTAGACGACGCCCGCGAGCTGTCCCCACGACACCTCCGGGTCCACGAGCAGCACCGCGACCTGACCGTCCTCCGCTTTCGCGACCTCGTCCGGCCCCGGCGGCGTCGCTCCGCGCACCAACACGACCGACGCCCGCGCTTGAGCGGCCCGTTCGACGGCTTCGAGCACCGATTCGACGCCCACCGCGAGGTAAACGTCGCCGCGCAACCCGCGCGGGTCAGCGGGGTCGTCCATCACCACGTCCCGCAACGCGACCTCGCGCGCGACGGGACAGCAGCACAACCGCGCGCCGTACCCACCGAGGACGTTGACGAGCCGATCCAGCGTGACCATGCCCTGTTCATACCTGACGCGGTGCGCTGGGAGTCGTATCGTGCAGGTCATGCGGGCGCGGGTCGAGGACGTGCACGAGCTGGCGCTGGGGATGCCCCACGTCACGGTGGTGCGCGGCTCGCGGGAGAACCCCGTGTACCAGGTCGGCGGCAAGTCGTTCGTGTTCTTCCGGACCCCGCGGCCGGACGCCTTCGACGCGGAGACCGGCGAACGGTATCCGGACGTGATCGTGTTCTGGGTACCGTCCGAATCGGACAAGCAGGCGCTGGTCCAGGACCCGGACAGCCCGTTTTTCACCACTCCGCACTTCGACGGCCATCTGTCGGTGCTCGTCCGGGCCGCTCACCTCGGCTCGCTGACGCGGCAGGAGCTGACCGAGGTCGTCGAAGACGCTTGGTTGTCCCGAGCGTCACCGCGCCGGCGCGAAGCGTGGCTGGCCGGGCGTCCGGCTCGGTAAGCGATCAGGAATCAAGAAGCGTCGGGGCTGGTGCCGGATTTAGCGTTTACGGCATGACCTCATTCGACTTTGTCACCCTGGACGTTCCCGATGTCGCCGCCGCCGAGCGCTTCTACACCGCCGCGTTCGATCTGGGCGACCGTCTCCGCTTCCGCCAGGCCGCCGCGCCGAGCACCGGCTTCCGCGGATTTACCTTGTCGCTCACCGTTTCCCAGCCTGCCAACGCCGTCGCTTACCTGGACGCTGCGCTTGCGGCAGGTGCTACTTCGCTGAAGCCCGCCGCTAAGTCGCTGTGGGGTTTCGGCGGGGTTGTGCAGGCACCCGACGGCGCGATCTGGAAGGTCGCGACTTCCACGAAGAAGGATTCCGGCGCGGGGGTTCGCGAATACGACCAGATGGTGCTGCTGCTGGGCGCGTCGGATGTGGCGGCGACCAAGCAGTTTTACGTCTCGCACGGGCTCGCGGTGGGCAAGAGCTACGGGCGCAAGTACGTGGAATTCGAGACGAGCCCGATCAAGCTGGCCCTTTACGGCCGGAAGGCGTTGGCGAAGGACGCCGGGGTGCCGGAGGAGGGTTCGGGTTCGCATCTAGTGACCATCGGCGGGAACGCTGGGCGGATCACGGATCCGGACGGATTCGCTTGGGAGACTTCGGTTCTCGCCGGATGACGGACGGGCCTCGTGAGCGCTTATGCCGGTCAGCAGCGACGAAATGCCCGCTTCACGACCCTGCGACTGTGTGCTGACGACTGCGTGCTGACGTCCGTGAGGGGAACCCTGAGGGACTCTGATTCCCTCAGGGTTCCCCTCACGGACCACTGGCCCGCTCAGCGTGCCCCGTCCTCTGGGCAATAGCCCGAACACAGCAACACCATCCGCGAAAACCGCCCGTCCGCGTCATCGTCCACGTACGCCTGCTGTTCCACCGCGAACCACCCCTCCCCCAGCCGCTCCGCACGCACGCGCGCTCGCCAGCGCAAGTGCAACCGCGGGCCGACCCGATCCACCTCGCCCTCGGCGAGCTCGAAATCGGAGACCTCGCCGAACCAATGGGTGAACGCGGCGGTGATCTCGGCCGGACCGTGGAATTCGCGCAATCCCGGCGGCAGCAAGGCCGTCAACCGCACCTCGCTGTCCATTGCGGACGACATCCGCGCGAAGTCCTGTCTGCTCAATGCTTCGATGAAGGCGCCCGCCCTGGAGATGCGGGAGGCCTGGAGTTGTGTTGTCATGCCTCAGGTTTACGGCCCGACGCGCCTCGGGGGATCGGGTAACTGCCCGATCTTTCACCCCGTCAAACCACGGCGCATCGCGACCAGCGCGGCCTGCGTCCGAGTCGTCACGCCGAGTTTCGCGTAAATGTGCTCCAGATGCGTCGAGACCGTCTTGCGGGACACCGTCAGCGCGGCGGCGATCTCCGGGTTCGACAGCCCCCGGGCCAGGTGCAGCAGGACCTCGGTTTCCCGCGCGGTCAACCCGTCCGGAGTGCGGCGAACCCGTTGCCCCGCAGCGGTCAGGACCGCACTCACCGCGTCGGGGTCGAGGCGTCCGGCGCGGGCTTCGGCGGTGAGCGTTCGCGCGGCCGCGTCGGGAGCCAGCGGGGCGCGGTGCGGGCGCGGTTCGCCGAGTGCGTGGTAGACGTCGGCGGCGGAGAGGACTCGCGACGTCATCGGCAGCGCGTCGCCGGAAAGCCCGTGCGGGTAACCGGAACCGTCGAGTCGTTCGTGGTGCTGGGCCGCACAACGGGCGACCGCGGCGAGGCCGGGCATTCCGGCGAGCATCCGTTCGGTCAGGTACGGATGCGTGCGGGCGCGTTCGGCCTGCGCGAGCGACCACGGCCGGGTCTCGTTCCAGATCGCGCTCGGGACGCCGATCATCCCGATGTCGTGCACCCAGCCGGCTCGGCGGACCAATCGGACGTCCGGCGCGGGGAGGCCGAGCTTGGTCGCGCCGTCGGCGGCGAGCGCGGCGACTCCGCGGGAATGCCCTAGCCGCGGCGGTGATTTGAGGTCGGCGAAGTCGGCGAACGCTTGCAGTGCCCGGTCGAGTTCGTCGTCGGACAGCTGGACGCCGAGCCGTGGGTCGAGGGCGATCACCTCGTCCCACGCCTGGATCCGGTCCAGTCCGGCCAAGATGTCGCCGCAGTGGTTCAGGAAGCAGTCGACCAGGGCCGGGTCGAACTGCGTGCCCCGGCGTTCCCGCGCGACGGTGACCGCGCCGTCGACGCCCGCGGTGTCGTGGAAGGCCTCGACGTTGTCGGCGAGCTGGACCAGCCGGATCGCCGGGTCGAGGTCCGCACCGCCGGCGTCGCCGGGGACGCCGCGGCCGTCCCAGCGTTCAAAGGACTGCAGCAGCGGACGGCAGACGTCCTCGCCGAGGTCGAGCCGTCCGGCCAGCTCGCTCGCGCTTTGGCAATGCGCCTGCATGACCTGCTGCACCGACCGGCCCGCAGTGGCGAGGAACCGGCCGACGAGCGCGGCACGGCGGAGTCGCGGAGCGCCGCGACCGAGATGGCGCAGGACGAACATCGCCATCGCGACACCGGCGAGGTCGCCGTCGTGACTGTCGGCGTACAGCTCGGTCTCGTCCCCGAACAACGCGGCCAGCTCGCTGGTGTCGGCCGCGCAACCCACCCAGGTCAGCAGCGACGTGTAGTAAGCCGCCGCGCGCACGCTGTCGTCGGCGCCTGCCGCGTCGGCCAGGCGCAGGGCGATGACGGTCTGCCGCAGCACGCGCTCCATCGGGCGGCCCATGCCGAGATCGGCCACCAGCGACAGGGTGGCGACCAATTCGGACAACCGCACCGGCGCGGCTCTGTTCACCTCGAAAGGTCGCAGGTGAAACGCCGGTTGTTACGCCGGTTGTTACGCCGGACGGGGCAGTCCCGACTCCCAGGCAGAGACCGGAGGTGCGCGATGGCGACCGAAGTCCCGACGTTCTGCCCGCTGTGCGTGTCGAAGTGCGGAGCGACCGCGACGGTCGAGGACGGGCGGCTGCTCGCGCTCCGCCCGCTGCCCGGCCATCCGACCGGCGCCGCGATCTGTGTCAAAGGCAAGGCCGCGCCGGAGATCGTCGCGCATCCGGACCGGCTGCTGCATCCCCTCCGCCGGACCGCTCCGAAGGGCGCGGCCGACCCGGGCTGGGAGCGCGTCGGCTGGGACGAGGCGCTGGCGACGATCGCGTCCCGGCTGACGGCGATCGCCGAGGAATCGGGCCCGGAAGCGGTGGTGTTCGGCACCGCCTCGCCCTCGACGTCGGCGATGTCGGACTCCATCGAGTGGCTGACCCGGCTCCGGCGTGCCTTCGGCAGCCCCAACTTCGCCGTCTACATGGAGCTCTGCGGCTGGGGCCGCCACCTCGGCACGCTCTACACCTGGGGCGAGCCGGTCCCCGGCGCCTACCTGCCCGATCTCGAGAACACGCAGTGCGTCCTCTACTGGGGCTACAACCCGTCCGTCTCCCGGCTCGCGCACGCCACCGCGACCACCGCCGCGCTGCGTCGCGGGGCCAAGCTCGTCGTGGTCGATCCGCGGCGCGCCGGGCTGGCCAGCAAGGCCGACCAATGGCTGCGCGTGCGCCCCGGCACGGACGCCGCGCTGGCATTGTCGCTCACGCACGTGATGATCGAGAACGATTGGTACGACAAGGAATTCGTCGAGCGGTGGACCAATGCTTCGAAGCCGGTTGGCTCGTCCCGCCGGGTCTGGGACCTGATCGGCGAGGAATGCGCGAAGTACCCGCCCGAGGTCGCTGAGGAGATCACCGGCGTGCCCGCCAGCCAGATCGTCGCCACGGCTCGGCTGCTCTGGGAACAACGCCCGGTCGCGTTCTACACCTGGAGCGGTCTGGAGCAGCACAGCAACGCGACCCAGACCGTACGCGCCATCGGCCAGCTCTACGCGCTCACCGGCTGCATCGACGCACCCGGCGGGAACGTGCTGTTCACCCCCGTGCCGGCCAACCCGATCGACGGCCGGGAACTGCTGTCGCCCGAGCAGCGCGCCAAGACCATCGGTGTACAGGAGCGTCCGCTGGGCCCGGCGAGGTTCGAATTCGTCACCGGCGAGGATTTCTACCGCGCCGCGCTGGACGGCGTGCCCTACCGTGCCCGAGCGCTGGTCAACTTCGGCGGCAACCTGGTCATGGCGCACGGCGACAGCGCCCGGGGCCGGGACGCGCTCCGCGCGCTGGACTTCTTTGTCCACACGGATTTGTTCCTGAACCCGACGGCGGAGCAGGCGGACCTCTTACTGCCCGCGACGAGCGCGTGGGAAGCCGAAGCGCTGCGGATCGGTTTCGAGACAAGCCAGGCCGCGCAGTCGACTGTCCAATTGCGACAGCCGTTGGTCGCGGCGCGCGGCGAAGCCCGGTCAGACTTGCGGATCATCTTCGACCTGGCCATCGCCCTCGGGCTCGGCCCGCAGTTCTTCAACGGCGACATCGAAGCGGCCTGGCATCATCAGCTCGTGCCCAGCGGCCTCACCCTCGACCAGCTGCGCGCGGCCCCGGAAGGCATCCGGCTGCCGCTGAACACGATCTACCGCAAGTACGAACGAGGCGGCTTCCGGACACCGTCCGGCCTGGTCGAACTGTACTCGGAACCGTTGCTGGAACACGGATATCCGCCGCTGCCGACCTTCACCGAACCGTCGATCAGCCCGCTGTCCCGACCGGACCTGGCGACGCGTTACCCGCTGATCCTCACCTGCGCGAAATCGCTGTTCTTCTGCGAAACCCAGCATCGGGAAATCGCCAGCCTGCGCAAATCCGCCCCCGAACCCGCGGTCGAACTGCACCCCGAAACCGCCGCGGCCCGCGGGATCGGCGCCGGGGACTGGGTGCGGCTGGAGACACCGTTGGGAAGCATCCGCGCGAAGGCGAAGTTCAATGTCAACCTGCGCCCGAACGTCGTGTGCGGACAGCATGGCTGGTGGCAGCCCGCCGACGCGCTCGGCCAGCCCGGCTATCCGCCCTTCGGCGACGGCAGCGCGAACCTCAATCTCGTGCTGAGCCAAGGCCCGAGCGACCCGATCAGCGGCAGCTCGCCGTTGCGCGCTTCCCTGTGCGAGATCGCCAAAGACGGCTAGCGACTTTGCTCACACCCGTCCGTTCTGCTCGGCGGGCAAGGGATTCCGGGTGGCGAGGCCGACAGCCCGGCCGACTGTATTGCGCAGCGCCAGTCCGTACCGAGTTCGCGGCACGAGCAGCGTGGCGACGAGGCCGACGCGCCGGTGCCTCGGCTCCACGTGCCGCCGGTGCTTCGCCTCGTAGGCCTGAAAGGCTCGTGCATGATCACCGGGATGCGCGGCGAGCGCTTCGGCCAGAGTGTGCGCGCCGGCCATTGCCATGCTCGACCCATCGCCGAGCAGGGCGACTGCGGAGGCCGCGTCGCCGAGCAATGCCACGCGGCCGCGCGACCACTTGTCCATCCGCACGTTGGCGAGCGGGTCGAAGAAGGGCGCGGGGTGGTTCACGTATGCCTCGACCAGCTCCGGGCCTCGCCAGCCGATTCCCGCGTACGCCTCGGCAACCAGGCGCTTGTGGAGCGCGGTGTCGTGACGGTCGTAGCCGGGCACCCGCCCGCCGCGGAAGGTGAACATCGCGAGCGGCTTCCCCCGGGACGGGTGGATGGTGAGCATCCGGCCGGGCGCGGTCAGCATCACCGCCGCCTCCGGGTCATCGAGCGCATCGGGCTCCAGCGGCACCGTCGCGCTGTACATGCCCATGCCGGTCGTGAACTGCTCCGCCGGCCCGAAGACCATGCGGCGCACCGGGGAGTGGACGCCGTCCGCGCCGATGACCAGGTCGAATCGACGGGGCGGCGACCGGCGGAAGGTGGCCTCGACTCCTGATGGGTCCTGCCGGAGGCTGGTGACCGTCTCGTCGAAGAGGAACTCAGCGTCGTCGCGCGCTGCCCGGTGGAGCACCGCGGACAGATCGGAGCGGGTCACTTCGACCGACTGCGGGGACGTCGTCGGGACCCGGAGGAGCTGTCGCCCGTCCGGATCGAGGAGCGAGAGGACGCTCGCGCGCGTGGCGATGTCGCGCAACTGCGGGAGGATGCCCATCCTCTCAGCGACCGTGAGCGCCGGTTCCTTGACGACGACGGCGCTGCCGCCGGATCGCAGTTCTTTGGCCTGCTCGACGACCGTCGGCCGATGCCCGTGCCGGGCCAGCCAGTAAGCGAGCGCGGGACCGGCGATACCGGCACCGTGGATCAGGACACGCGAAGGCGTCATAGCCGCAACCTTTTCGTTGGAGGGAAGCGACGAGCGCGGTTTCAGGTACGAATCTCGTCGTACCTGCAGTCAAGCACGGCCGTAAGGTACGATGCAAGACGTACCTGAAAGAGGTGAGGCGATGTCAGCTCCGCCCGAAGACGATGCCGCCGATCTGGGCACGGTGTTCCGCGCGCTCGCCGACGAGCATCGCCGCACCGTGATCGCGGAACTGGCGGCCGACGGGAGCGATGGCGAGCGCACCTGCAACTCGTTCGACCTCCCAGTGTCCAAGCAGACGCAGACGCACCACTTCCGGGTTTTGCGCGAGGCCGGGCTGATCCACGAGATCAATTACGGGAACCGCAAGGGAATCCGGTTGCGCCGGGCGGAAATCAACCGGCGGCTCCCCGGCCTGCTCGACCTGCTGACCGCGGAGCGCCGCGGCACCTGACTCCAGTTCGGGCCCGCCCTAGTTCCGCGAAAGCGCGCCCAAACTGATGTCGACTATCGTGCGAAGCTGCTTCGGACTCGCTCCCGCCCGGCTCATCACAGCCAACGACTGGTTGACCGCCGCGAAGTGAACGGCGAAGTCATCGGCGTCGGCCAGCTTCGCGGCGCGCAAGGCTTTTCGCAGCCGTGCCTGTTGGAAGCCCAGAGCTTCGGTCGCGCGCGCGGCGATATCCGGGCTCAACACCGGTATCGCCATCGCGGTCTGAGCGACCAGGCATCCGTCCGGCACCTCGGGATCGGCGAGCCGGTTCAGGGTGACGTCGAAGAACTCCCGCACCGCCCGCAGCGGATCCTCGGCCGCCTTCGACAAGGCCTGGTCATACCGGTCACCGTAGCGTGCGGCGTAGCGATCCAGGCAGCGCAGATAGAGCGAATCCTTGTCTCCCCATGAGGAGTAGATGGAACTGCGGTTCAACCCGGTCGCCTTCGAGAGGTCGTCGAGAGAAGTGTCCGCGTACCCGGCCCGCCAGAACTGGACCATCGCCGCGTCGAGCGCGACGTCCACGTCGAACTGCTTCTTTCCGGCCATCCCGCACCCCGTTCTCTCACCGCTGCGCCCAGCCTAGCTCATCTTGAACTGTTCGGTTCAAGATGAGCTACGCTTGAGCCATGACTGCCGCCGCGATTCCCGAATTGCCGCTGTATGACCTGCCGGGCTTCACCCACCGCTGGGTCGACGGCCTCCACGCCGTGGAAGGCGGTCCGCAGACTGGTCCCGCTCTCGTCCTGCTCGCCGGATTCCCGCAGACCTGGTGGGCTTGGTGCAAAGCGATGCCGGGCCTCGCCGAACGCTTCCGCGTCATCGCGATCGATCTGCCCGGGCAAGGCCACTCCGACCGCCCGCACGACAGCTACGACACGCACACCGTCGCCTCGCGGATCCAAGCCGCGCTGACTGCGCTCGGCGTGCCGAAATACTGGCTAGCCGCCCACGACATCGGTGCGTGGGTCGCTTTCTCGCTGGCTTTGAAGCACGAAGACCGCCTGCACGGTCTCGCGCTGCTGGACGCCGGCATCCCCGGAATCACCCTCCCGGACTCCATCCCCACCGACCCCGACCGCGCCTGGAAAACCTGGCACTTCGCGTTCCACCTGGTGCCCGATCTCCCCGAAACCCTCCTCGCCGGTCGCGAGCGCGAATACGTCGACTGGTTCTTGAAGGCCAAAGCGCTGAGCACCTTCGACAGCACCGAGATCGACCACTACGCCGCCGCTCTCGCCGCCGAGGGCGGGCTCCGCGCGTCTCTCGCCTACTACCGCGATGCCGCGGAATCAGCGCGCAAGAATCACGCCGCTCTCGAACGACGGCACCTGACCGTCCCGGTCCTGGGAATCTCCAGCTCCCACGGCTCGATCCCCGACATGGCCGCTTCCCTCAGCCCCTGGGCGGACAACGCGACCGGCGTCGTCATCCCGAATTCCGGACACTTCATTCCGGACGAACAACCCGCCGCGGTCGTGGCGGCGCTGACCGCGTTCATCGAGCGCTAGCGCGACGTCGGATTTTCGCCAGCTGACGCGTCCTCGTGGCGAAAGACTGGCAGGCATGACTAATGTCCTCGGCCGATTTCTGGCTGCCAGCACCGAATTCGACCAGCGCCTGCGGTCCGTCCGCCCCGAACAGTGGACCGCTCCGACGCCCTGCGCGGAATGGAACGTGCGTCAGCTCGTCAACCACATGGTCCGAGGAAATCTCAACTACGTCGACCTGCTCGCCGGCGGCACCCGCGAGAATTTCCTGCGCCTGCGCGACGCCGACGCCTTGGGCAACGACCCACTCGGTGCGTACGCCGCGTCGGTGCGGCTAGTCGCCGACGCCTTCAGCCGCCCCGGCGCGCTCGACCAGGTGCTCGACTATCCGCTGGGCCAGGTGTCCGGGCGTCAAGCGCTGGCCGTGCGCGCCACGGATTCCGCCATCCACGCGTGGGATCTCGCCCGAGCCCTGGACGTCGACGACCGCCTCGACTCTGAGTTGGTCACGTGGATCAGCGACAACCTCGAGACGATCTACGCCGGGCTGGCGGAATCCCCCGTCGCCGCCGACACGACGCACCGGTTCTTCGCCGCTCCGGGGACGCTCGGCGAATCAGCGTCGCGGCAGGACCGGTTGCTGCAGCTGATGGGCCGCAACCCGCGGCAACTCAGCGAGCGGTGAGCCAGGGAGCAAGAAGCTTCTCCCACGTGTCAGCGGGGCAAGGCCGCTCTCGTGGTGCTTACCGAACCGTAAATCTATCCCCGGATCAGCCACCGGGGCGCGCGAGCTGACTACCCTGGGGGTTCGAATCGACCGTTGACGATGGGGCACACGTTGGACCGCGACCCGGAGTGGCCGCCAGAGCGTCCCGCCGAACGGGTCAAGCACCCGCCGTCTGAGCGCCCGCCGAGCCCTGACCAGCAGACCCTCCGCATCCCGCCGGGGGCGAACGGGTATCGCAGGCGGCTCCCGCCGCGCGGCCAGCAGCCGCCGCGCCAGCCGCCTCCCCCGCAGCGGCGGCCGCTGGTCCGGCCGTGGCAGCAGGAGCGCCAGCAGGACAGCATGCCGTTCGGCGCGCCGCCGCTGGCGCCGAACGATCCCGACGCGACGATCTTCATCCCGCGCGTCGGCGGGGTGCCCGCGAGTTCGAGGTGGCCGGTCGCCGACCCGGACGTGCTGCGGCCGTACGACTCGCTCGTCCCCCGGATGCTGCCGCGGCTGCCCCGCGGCGCGCCGGATCCGGATCTCGACGCCACCGTCTACGTGCCGCGCGTCGAGCCGAAGGCGGCGCCGCCCTCGATCGCGAAGTCCAGCGGGAAGATGGCGATCGCCTCGCTGGTCAGCCGTATCACCGGTTTCCTGTGGAAGCTCATGCTCGTGTGGGCGGTCGGCACCGGCGTCGAGAACGACTCGTTCAACATCGCCAACACGCTGCCGAACGTCGTTTTCGAACTGCTGCTCGGCGGTGTGCTCAGCAGTGTCGTGGTGCCGTTGATGGTGCGGTCGCAGGACGATCCCGACGGCGGCGCGGCGTACACGCAGCGAATGCTCACGGTCGGCCTGACGGTACTGGCCGTGGGCACCGTCATCGCGGTGGCGGCGGCACCAGCGCTGACCTCGCTGTACACGGAGCAGGGCGGACACGCCAACTCCGCGCTGACCAACGCGTTCGCCCGGCTGCTGCTGCCCGAGATCTTCTTCTACGGCGTGTTCGCGCTGCTGTCGGCGATCCTCAACGCCAAGCACATCTTCGGCCCGACGGCGTGGGCTCCGGTGATGAACAACGTCGTCGTCATCGCGACCCTGGGTTTGTTCATGCTGATGCCGGGCAAGATCTCGACCGATCCCGTGCGCATGAGCGACCCGAAGCTGCTCGTGCTCGGCATCGGCGTCACGCTGGGCATCGCCGTGCAGGCGGCGCTGCTGGTCCCGCCGTTGCTGCGGACGGGGTTCCGCTTCAAGTGGCGCTGGGGCGTCGACAAGCGGATGAAGGAGTTCGGCGGCCTCGCGCTGTGGATCCTCGGCTACGTCGCGGTCAGCCAAGTCGGCCTCACCGTCAACACCCGGGTGCTGACCAGCGGCGACGCGGGCGGGGTGACCATCTATTCCAACGCCTGGCTGCTGTTCCAGCTGCCCTACGGCGTGATCGGGGTGTCCCTGCTGACCGCGATCATGCCGCGGCTGTCCCGCAACGCCGCGGACGGCGATGTGCGCAAGGTCGTGGCCGATCTTTCCTACGGGTCGCGCATCTCCACCGTGATGCTGGTGCCGATCGCCGCCGTGCTGACGGTGGTGGGCGGGTCGATCGGGGTCGCCTTGTTCAGCGGCGGCGCGAACTCCGCGGCCGAGGCGGGCCGGCTCGGCGAGGCACTGGCGATCTCGTCGTTCGGGCTGCTGCCTTACGCGCTGGTCATGTTGCAGCTGCGGGTCTTCTACGCGATGAAGGACGCGCGCACCCCGACGCTGATCATGGTCGTGATGACCGCGGTGAAGATTCCGCTGCTGTATCTGTGCCCGGTGCTGCTGGACGCGCGCGACATCGTCCTGGGCGCCATGCTGGTGAACTCCCTGACGTTCGTCGTCGGCGCGATCATGGGCCAGGTCTGGTTGTGGGTGCGCCTCGGCAACCTGCGCAGCAAGCGAGTGCTCGGGGTCATCCTGTTCACGGTCGTCGCGAGCGGACTCGGCGTCGCCGCGGCCGTCGCCGCCGGCTGGCTCGTGCCGGACGGCGGGGGCAGGGCAACCGTGTGGGTCAAGCTGATCCTGCAGGGCCTCGTCGGACTCGCGGTGTCGTTCGGCGTGCTCGCGGCGCTGAAGGTCGAGGAACTCGCGCCCGCGACGAAGAGGTTCACCCGCTTGGTGAAAGGCAGGCGACGGCACGCCGAGTGATCGCGAAACCCGAGCCTGGGACGGCCGCTTACCGGATCCTGTTGATCCGGATGATCTGGTTCGGTTCCTCGCCGTGCTCGCGGTTCTGGGGATCGCGGTCGAGGCGATCAAGACCGCAGGCACTGTCGTGGTCGGGACTGGCGGGGCGGCCGCGTTGCTGCGCACCATCATCCGCGGGATCGTGGAGTAGTAAGCACCGGCGGAGGCAGCGATCTTGCTGGTCGATTACCGCCGTTGTTCTCTCGGCTATGTGGCGACGGAACACCTGCTCGGCTACGCCGTTGCCCGTGCGCAACTCACCGCCATGCTCGAAGACGTCCGGGAATCGATGGATCGGCGGTTTCATCCGGCGTCCGTCCACCAAACAAATGACCGTCTGATCAGCGGTTTCGACACGTGACACCACACCCGGCCTGAATAGCGGGGGATCTGCTCGAGAAACGTTCACCAGAGGCGTCGCGGGCAATCGCAGGTGTGCTTCGAGCCGACCGGTATGTGCTACGACCTGGCGGACGGGGAACATGTCTCAGCGTCGCTCGACGAGGATCAGATCCGCGCACTCGAGGTGATTTACTGGCCGGGCGGCGTGTCAGTATCGGTTAACGGTGACTTCGCCGTCTTCGATCAGCAGGGAAACAAGCTTCACGATTTGTGGGGCGGCTGACAGATCGAGCGCCGCGTCGGCCAGCCGAGGACGCACCAGCACACCCTCGACATGGACACGAAGCAGTTCCCGAGCGACCGGCTGAATGATCAGCGGGCGAGCCAGGGAGCGAGCAGCTTCTCCAGATCAGCATCCGACAGCGCTCGCGGACCGCCGTGGAACTCGTGCCACCGCGTGGCGTCGCGTGCGGAGGTGTACTCGACGTCGAAGGCGCGCATCAGGACGTACATGAAGCTTCCCGAATCGAACCGCTCGCCCAGCAGGGCGCGAGCCGCGCGGGCCACGTCCACCGCGGTCTGCGGACCGTTGACGTCAGCCAGCTTCAGTTCCTCAGCCGCCGGATCGAGCAGGCTCGGCGCACACAACAAGACAACTACTCCACTCTGAACTATTCGCTCAACCTTCGGCGGCGAGCTGTCCGCAGGCCGCCGCGATGTCCTGACCGCGCGTGTCCCGCACCGTGCACGCGACACCACCGGCATTCACCAGCCGCACGAATTCGCGCTCCACCGGCTTCGGCGACGCATCCCACTTCGAACCCGGCGTCGGGTTCAGCGGAATCACGTTCACATGCACCAACTGGCCCAAGTGTTTCCGCAGCCGCTTCGCGAGCAGCTCGGCCCGCCACGGCTGATCGTTGATATCGCGGATGAGCGCGTACTCGATCGAGACACGGCGGCCCGACGTGTCCGCGTAATACCGGGCAGCCGAAAGAACCTCGTCCACCGACCACCGGTTGTTCACCGGCACCAACGTGTCCCGCAGCTCATCGTCCGGAGTGTGCAGCGACACCGCCAGCCGCACCTGCATCTTTTCGTCCGCCAGCTTCCGGATCGCCGGGGCCAAACCCACCGTCGACACCGTCACCGAACGCTGACCGATACCGAGACCACCCGGTGCTGGATCAGTGATCCGGCGCACCGCGGCCACCACGCGCTTGTAGTTCGCCAGCGGTTCGCCCATGCCCATGAAGACGATGTTCGACAGCCGGCCCGGGCCGCCCGGCATTGAGCCGTCTCGCATGACTGCGGCGGCGTCTCGGACCTGGTCCACGATCTCCGCGGTCGAGAGGTTGCGGTCGAGGCCGCCCTGGCCGGTCGCGCAGAAGGGGCACGCCATGCCGCAGCCAGCCTGGCTCGAGATGCACAGCGTCGCGCGGTCCGGGTAGCGCATGAGCACGCTCTCCAGCAGCGTCCCGTCGTGCGCGCGCCACAGGGTCTTGCGGGTCGCGCCGCCGTCCGCGGCCAGTGCGCGCACCTCGGTGAGCAGCGGCGGCATCAGGTCGGCCACGAGCTTGTCGCGCGAGGCGGCCGGGATGTCGGTCATCTCCGCCGGGTCGACGGTGAGCCGCGAGAAGTAGTGGTTCGACAACTGCTTGGCGCGGAACGCCTTCTCCCCCAGTTCGACCACGGCCTCGGCTCGCTCGGCCACCGTGAGGTCGGCGAGATGGCGCGGCGGCAGGCCGCGCTTGGGCGCGTCGAAAACAAGAGGGAGGGCAGTCATGACCGATCAAGTGTCTCATACGCGCGAAACCCGCGCCGCTCCCCCTCCGCCGCGGCGGGCGAAGCGGGGCAGCGCGGGGCACTGGCGCGGTCCGGCCGGTCCGGCGGAATGACGTCCGACGAACGACGGCGCCGGATCAACGGAAAAACACCCTACGAAGGTCGGATTGCCGAATGCTTTCCGGGATGAATTCCCCTACAATCGACGCCGGGCCCGCTTTGGAGCGGCACAAACAAATCGACCGGCGTAGAAATATCCGCCGCCGCGAATCGGCGACGGAATACCGCCGTTAGTCGGTAGTGGCCGCGTTCCCGGCGCGCGTACCGTTCTGTGCGCCTCACCCTTCCCCACCGGTCCGGTAATTCCCCGGACCGGCCGGTCTTCCCCTTTGGAGGATCCCGTGAAAGTGCCCTCTTCCATTCTGCGCGGAATCGCGGTGGCCGCGGCGGTCGCCTCGGCCGCGATCGCCGTTCCCGCCGCGGCCGACGCAGGCGAAACGAACATCTCGATGCAGGCCCAGCAGAAAGACCAGTGGTGCTGGGACGCCAGCGGCAACACGATCGCCTCGTTCTGGGGCTATTCCCTGACCCAGACCCGGTTCTGCCAGATCGCGCACAACGAGTCCGGCAGCGACTGCGCCAACAACCAGGGCTACCTCAGCGACCAGCAGAGAGTTTTCAGCTACCTCGGGTTCCGCAACGTCGGCTCCTACAATTCCAACGGCTACCGGCTTTCCTTCTCCGGCATCAAGAACCAGATCGACGCCGGGCAGCCGATCGGCACCCGGATCGGCTGGACCTCCGGCGGCGGCCACATGCACGTCCTCTACGGCTACGACGACTCGAACGGCGGCAGCATCGTCGAATACGGCGATCCGTGGCCGTCGAACAACCGCTACAACTCGATGAACTACAGCTCCTACGTGTCCAACAACCAATTCGACTGGACCCACACCGTCTACGGAATGGTGGGCTGAGACGATGCTGCGAACCATCCTCCGCACCACAGTCCTTTCCGGAGCCGTCGCCGCCGCTGTCTTCGCCGCGAACCCCGCGTTCGCCGCGGAGCCGACCGGGCCGTCCCCTTCGGACACCGCCGCGATCTCCGGGTTGCTGGCCAGCCCTGGCACCTCCGCCCGGCTCGCGCACACGAAGTTCCCCGGCGCGGCACCGGCGGCAGCGCACGCCAGCCGCGCCGCCGCCGATGCCCAGACCCAGATCCCGGTCTACGAACCGACCGCGGCCTTCATCAACGGCGAGTCCGACGTCCCCGCCGCACTCGCCTACGTCGCGTCTCCGGCCCGCCTTGCCGACGGCCGGGAAGCGACCGTCTGGGCACAGCCGAGCAAAGCCGGCTGGCAGGTCATCAACGTCGCCTCCGGCAACGACGAGCAGGCCCACGCGGCGGCCGCGCACGGCGGCTATCTGCTGCACGAACCGCAGGTCAACGCCTGGTACTCGGTCAACGGCAACACCGTGACGGTCCTCGACGGCGCGGTCTCCGGCGTCCCGGCAGGCACCCGGGTCACCCTCGCCGCCTACCGCGCCGAACTGCAGAAGCGCTACGGCGACAAGCTGCCCGGCTCGACCTACGACAAGACCGGCGCGGGCGGCGGCTACGCCGTTCCCGCCCCGAACACCGGCTCGGACGGCAACCCTGCCACCGCACTCGCCATCGGCGGGGCGGCTGTGGCAGCCGCGGGCGGCGCGTTCTTCCTGCGCCGCCGTTCCCAGCACGGCAAGTGATCACCCCGGCAGGGGCGCGCCCGCCGCGCCCCTGCCGCGATCAGTCGTCTTCGAGAGCCTCGGCCCATCGATCCGCCCACGACACGAGCGGCCGCAGCGCCTCGAACGCCTCCCGGCCCAGCGTCGTCAGCACGTAGTGCGATTCGTCGGTCTGCCGCACCAAACCGGCGTCGGCGAGTTCGACCAGGCGTTGCCGCAGAACGCTCGAAGACATCCCGTCGCACCGCTGCTGCAGCGCACGAAAGCCCAGAGCGTCGACCTGCAGTTCCCACACGATCCGCAGGCACCACCGCCGCCCGAAGAGGTCGAGCGCGGCCATCAGCGGACGGCCGGTCGTGGAGCCCCGGACCGGCTGTCCCGGCTTCGGCGTCGCCATCCGAATCTCCTTGTGCTTCGATTTCCGAAACACTAACATCGGCCGCCATGATTCGATTTCCGAAGCAGGTCTGCGCCACGCTCGGCATCGACGTGCCGATCGCGCAGGCCCCGATCGGTTCGGCGGCGACGCCCGCGCTCGCCGCGGCGGTCTCGAACGCGGGCGGCCTCGGAACTCTCGCGCTCACCTGGACCGACCCTGACGAGGCCGTCCGCCGGATCCGCGAGGTGCGCCGCCGCACGGACCGGCCGTTCGCGGTCAACCTCGTGCTCGACGTCCCGATCGACGACGTCCTCGACGCCTGCCTCGCCGAGGACGTCCCGATCATCTCGACCTTCTGGGGCGACCCCGCCAAAATCGCCGCGCGGGTCAAGGACGCGCAGCTGATCCACACCGCGGGTTCCGTCGCCGAAGCCCGGCAAGCGGCTGAGGCAGGCGTCGATGTCGTTGTCGCCCAAGGCTGGGAAGCGGGCGGACACGTGCGCGGCCAAGCCTCGACGCTCGTGCTGGTGCCCGCTGTCGTGGACGCGGTCGCGCCGATTCCCGTACTCGCAGCGGGCGGAATCGCCGATCGCCGCGGGCTCGCCGCAGTGCTGGCCCTCGGCGCGCAAGGCGGCTGGCTGGGCACCCGCTTCCTGACCGCGACCGAAGCCGCGACCCACGATTCCTACCGCGAAGCCGTGCTCGCCGCGGAACTCGAGGACGCCGTCCACACCCGTTGCTTCGACGGCGGCTGGCCCGACGCGCCGCACCGCGTCTTGCGCAATTCGACGCTGACGCAATGGGAAGCGGCAGGCGAACCGCGCACGGAACGCCCCGGCGAGGGCGACGTCGTGGCAACGGATGCGACCGGAAACCCTTGGCGGCGCTACGACGACATGATTCCCGTGCCGGGCATGACCGGAGACCTCGAAGCGCTGGCGCACTACGCCGGGCAAGCCGCGGGATTAGTCCGAAACACAGCCCCGGCGGCGGAAATAATGGCGGACCTGGTCGGCTAGCGTTCCGCGAGCGTCAGGTCGACGTTCGCTCGGGTGGCCTAAGCCTGTTCCACCGCCGCCGGAAGCTCGATCGGCTGCCGCAGCGCGTCGAGCACCGCGTTCACTGCCGCCCGCCGTGGCGAACCGCGCCGGGTGACCGCGACGATCGTGCGCGTCACCGGCGTCGCCAGCGGTTTCGTCGCGACCCGGTACCGCGGATCCACCGCCAGCCCGGGCAGCAACGCGATCGACAGCCCGGCCTCGACGTGCTGCAGCGTCATCAGGTAGTTGCTGAACCGGCACACCGCGCGCGGCTCGAACCCCGATTCGCGACAGAGCCGCAGCGTCAGATTCGCCATGTAGGACGGGGGAATGTCGAGCGCCCACGGTTCGCCGGCGTAGTCCGCGAGCACCGCGGGCCCAGGCGGCTCCGGCCGGTCGAGCGCGGTGACCAGCACGATCGGGTCGGTCGCCAGCCGGATGATCTCGAGGTCGGGGCCGAGCGGCAGGTCGGCGAAATCGGTGGTGGTGATGACGACGTCGCTGTCGCCCGCCCGGAGCGCGGGGACGCTTTCGTGCGGTTCCCGTTCCGCCACCTCGGTTTCCAGCCGCGGATAGGTCTGCGCGAGCCGGGTCGCGGCGGGCACGGCGAAGGTGTGGATCGCGCTCTGGAACGCACCGATCCGCACCAGCCCGGCCGGTTCGTCGCCGCGCAGTTCGGCCTCGACCGCGTCGAGATGGTCGAGGATCGCGCGTGCCTGCCGGGCCAGTTTCTCCCCGGCGGGCGTCAGCCGGACGCGACGGCCGGTGCGTTCCAGCAGCCGGGTGCGGGTTTCGGTCTCCAGCACCGCGAGCTGATGCGACACCGTGGAGGCGCTGAGATTCACGTCCTGCGCGACCGCGCGAACAGTGCCGAGCACGGCAAGGCGGCTCAGGAGACGCAGCCGCCACGGGTTCAACATGACCCCATCGTTGTTCGATGCCATCGCACAGGCAAGCGGAAACTGTGAGATGGACGCGGCGCTCGGCACGGCTCTACCGTCGAAGCCATGGGCACCGACACCTTCTGGTCCGACGTCGACCGGCATCTCGTCCGCTACGCCGGCCCCGGCTCGTTCACCGGCGAGATCATCGACCGCGCCGAGGGCAGCTTCGTCTTCACCGAGGGCGGGCGGAAGATCCTCGACTTCACGTCCGGGCAGATGAGCGCGATCCTCGGGCACGCGCATCCGGAGATCGTCGAGACCGTCCGGAAGCAGGCCGCCAAGCTCGACCACCTGTTCAGCGGGATGCTGAGCCGCCCGGTCGTCGACCTCGCGCGGCGGCTCGCCGAGACGCTGCCGGACCCGCTGGAGAAGGCGCTGCTGCTCACCACCGGAGCCGAGTCCAACGAGGCCGCGCTGCGGATGGCCAAGCTGGTGACCGGCAAGCACGAGGTCGTCTCGTTCGCCCGGTCCTGGCACGGCATGACGCAGGCCGCGGCGAGCGCCACCTACAGCGCGGGCCGCAAGGGCTACGGCCCCGGAGCGCCCGGCAACTTCGCCATCCCGGTTCCCGGCGCGGACTGGGAGCGCCAGCTGGACCTCGCGTTCGACCTGATCGACGCGCAGTCGGTCGGCAGTCTCGCCGCGTGCCTGGTGGAGCCGATCCTCAGCTCCGGCGGGATCCTGGTGCCGCCGCCGGGGTATTTCCAGGCGCTGCACCGGAAATGCCGGGAACGCGGCATGCTGCTGATCCTCGACGAAGCACAGACCGGGTTGTGCCGCACCGGAACCTGGTACGCCTTCGAGCACGACGGCGTCGTCCCGGACATCCTCACGGTGTCCAAAACGCTCGGTGCCGGTCTGCCGCTCGCCGCCGTGCTGACGAGCGCGGAAATCGAGCAGGAAGCCCACGAACGCGGGTACCTGTTCTTCACCACGCACGTCTCGGACCCGCTTCCCGCCGCAGTCGGGAACACCGTGCTGGACGTGCTGATCCGCGACCGCCTCGACGAACGCGCCCGCCGGCTCGGCGACCGGCTGCGCGCCGGCCTGGACGAAATCGCGGCGCGGCACGAGTCGGTCGACGAGGTCCGCGGCCGGGGACTGCTCGCCGGACTGGAGCTGAGCGGCGGCGGCCCGGACGCGGACAAACTCGGCGCCCGCGTGACGCAGCGATGCCTCGAACTCGGGCTGCACATGAACATCGTGCAGCTGCCCGGGATGGGCGGGGTGTTCCGGATCGCGCCCCCGCTGACCGCCTCCGACAACGAAATCGACCTCGGACTGTCCATCCTGGACGAAGCGATCGGAGACGTCTCGTAGCTCAGCGCGGAATGCGGCCCGCGATGGCCGTCGCCGCCTTCTTGGCAACGTCGCAGGTGTCCCCCGAGCCTTTGTCCTGCACGGCGGCAAAGACCAGCTCGTTGGTCGTCACGGCGAGAATGACGGCGCAGCTGTTCTGCCAAGAGCCGCGGGTGTCCATAGTGCCCGCCTTGTACCCGGCGATGTCGGAGATCGGCTTGACCATCGAGCCCTCGAACTGGACGGCATAGCCGTCGGCATCGACCTCCGAGATGGTGACGCTGTAGCCGGGGCCCTCGCACCGGCGGCCGTCGGCCTTGGGCGCGGCACTGCTGTCCTGGCTGCTGAGCTCGGGCACGTCAGCGGGCTTGAGCAGGCTGCACGGATCAGTGTTCGCGAGCGGGGTGCCAGTCTTGGCGTCCGGTAAGGCGCTGCTTTCAGCGGTCACGACATTCTTGTCGCCGCCCTCGGTGCTGCTGCCGCAGGCCGCCAGCCCCAGCCCACCGGCCAGAACCGCAGCAGTCGTCGCCACCACACGTCGCATCGCATCCCCCACGGGTTCGGTCTGAGCCGGGACAGTACTGAAGAAGCTCCCTAGCGGCACCTTGGACGACCGCTCACGGCGTCCGGTTCCCCCTACTCGTCCCGGTTCAGGGGTGGGTCCCCGCGACCGCCGCGATTAGCGTGCGCGGGGTCAATGCTGCTGCCGGGGGTGGGGAAATGCGGTCCAAAGCTACCGTCCTGATACTCGTTCTGACGTTGCTCGGCACCACCCCAGCCTCCGCGAGCCCCGCCATCGCTCTCGACGGCCTCTCCCGCCCGGTCGACCTGCTCGTCGACAAATGGGGCGTCCCGCACATCTACGCCGCCAACACCTCGGACCTGTTCTACGCGCAGGGATTCACCGTCGCCCGCGACCGGCTCTTCCAGCTCGACACCTGGCGCCGCCGGGGGCTCGGGTTGCTCAGCGAGGTCCTCGGCGAGTCCTATGTGGACCAGGACCGCGCGGCCCGGCTCTTCCTCTACCGCGGCGACATGAAAAAGGAATGGGCCGCCTACGGTCCCGAAGCCAAGCTCGCCGCCACCCGGTTCGCCGAGGGGATCAATTCCTACGTCGACTGGCTCGCCAAGCATCCGGAAGCGGCCCCGCCGGAGTTCGGCAAGCTCGGCTACCAGCCGTCGCGTTGGCAGCCCGAGGACGTCGTCCGGATCCGGACACACGCGATCGGCGAGAACCTGATGTGGGAGGTCGCCCGCGCGCAGATGGTGTGCCAGGCCGGGCCGAACGCGAGCAAGTACCTCCGCGGCCTGCACCCCGATCACGAGGCCGCGGTGCCGGAAGGTCTCGATCCCTGTTCAGTCCCCGGCGACGTGCTTTCCGTGTACAACAAGGCAACCGCGGCCGTCACGTTCCCGAAGGGCGTCGCCGGGCCGAAGGACATCGCCGACGCCACCAGCGGCAGCAACTCGTGGGCGATCGGCCCGGACCGCACCGCCACCGGACGGCCGATCCTCGCCAACGACCCGCACCGAGGCGCCGACGCGTTGCCGTCCGGTCGTTATGTCGCCCAGCTTTCCGCCCCCGGCCTGAATCTCACCGGAGCCGGCGAGCCGTGGAACCCGGGCATCGCCATCGGGCACAACGATTCCGTCGCGTTCGGACTGACGAACCTGCCGGTCGACCAGACCGACCTCTACGTCTACGAACTCGACCCCGCCGACCACAGCCGGTACCGCTACCGCGACGGCTGGGAGCCGATCACCAAGGTCACCGAAACCATTCCGGTGCTGGGCGGCCGGCCGGTCACCCGCGAGCTGTCGTTCACCCGGCACGGCCCGATCGTGAAGGTCGACGAAGCGGCGAACCGGGCGTTCGCCGTCCGCACCGCGTGGACTGAGCCGGGCAGTGCGGCCTACCTCGGCAGCCTGAACTACCAGCGGGCTCGCGACTTCACCGAGTTCACCGCCGGGATGCGCAACTGGGGCGCGCCCGGATCCAACCTCGTCTACGCCGACGTCCACGGCGACATCGGCTACGTCCCCGGCGCGCTGACCCCGCGCCGCACCGGGGCCGGATACGACGGCCTCCTGCCCGTCCCCGGAGACGGCCGCTACGAATGGAACGGCTTCCACGCCAACTCCGAACTCCCGTGGCAGCACAACCCGCCGGCCGGATTCTTCGCCTCCGCCAACGATTACAACCTTCCGCCCGGCTTCCCGGTGGTGTCCAACTACGAGTGGCAGCTGCCGTACCGCAAGGAGCGGATCGACGAGCTGATCAAGTCCACGCCGCGCGCCCGCGTCGCCGATTCGCTCGCCATCCAACGCGACGAAAAGTCCTTGCTGGCCACGCGGCTCGCCCCGTTCCTGCGCAACCTGTCGTCCACCGATCCGGACACCGCGAAGGCACTCGAACTCCTGCGCGGTTTCGACGGCGTCGCCTCGGTGGATTCCGCCCCGGCCGCGCTGTACGAAACGTGGCTGCTGAAGTACCTCCACGGCGGCTGGGCGCACACGATGCTCCCGCAAGCCGCCGCGGACGTCCTGTCCCGCACCATCAATCCGGACTTCAGCCTCGTGCTCGCGTCCTTCGCCGACCCCGACGCGTGGTTCGGCCCGGGCGGCGCGGCCAAGCGTGACAAGCTGATCCTCGACACGCTCCCGCTCGCTTTCCGCGACGTCGCCGGAAAACTCGGCGGCGACCCGGCGAAATGGCGCTGGGGCTCGCTGCAGTACCAGGAGTTCGCGCATCCGGCGGGCGGCCCGAACGTCGGCCCGACCCCGGTCGGCGGCGACTACCAGACCGTCCACCCGTCGTTCTTCCATCCGCTCACCTACCAGCAGATCATCGGCGCGACCTTCAAGATGGCGCTCGACGTCGGCGACTGGGACGCGTCGCGGGCGATCAACGCGCCCGGCCAGTCCGGCGATCCGCGCAGCCCGCACTACCGCGACCTGAACGACCTGTGGGCGTCCGGCGGCTCGTTCCCCCTGCTGTCGAGCCGCGCGGCGGTCGAACGGAACCTCGACACCCGGATCCGGCTGGTCCCGAGGTTCACTTCGGGAAGCTAGCGCGCAGCCGGACAAGCGGGACCGCCGCGCAGGCGAGCAGCACGGCGCAGGCTGTCTGCAGCAGCAGGAACCAGAACGGGCACGCGCCCGGGATCAGGTCGACGCCGACGAGAGCGACCGGAGCGACGATCGAGACGAGCCGCGCCCGCTGATAAGCCCGGTTCGACCCCTTCGCCGCGAGCGAGACCAGCCAGTACACGATCACGGCGCTGACCGGCACCAGGGCGGACCGCGTCCACATGAAGCTGGTCGCCGTGCCGGTGGAGGCCGCCAGGGCGACGATCGTCCCGAAGACGGCGGCGCCCGCCACTCCGTAAGCCACGACGAACCCCTTCACGAGGCCGAACGGACGCTGGGCGGCGGCGGGGCGTTCGATGGTCTGCATTGCTGTTCTCCCTTGTGGTTTCCCGTTGTGCCAGCAACGCTAGAAAGCCGCGGCCCGGCCCGGTATGGGCCTGGCCGCACAAGGGGGTGGGCCTGGACCCACTCCTGTCCCGCGACGGCGGGAATCCGGCGTTTCGTGGTGCACAGTGGACCCCGAAGCCGGATGGACAGGGGGAAGAAACGATGCGACAGCTACGGTCCTGGATGCGCGACTGCGGGGTGGGATTCGTCCGCGCCGCCCAAGCCGCGGGCGTGGCCCTGCTGATACCGGTGGTGTGGGCGGCCGCGGTGGGCCTGTGGCAGCTGTGGGGCGGCAGCGCGTGGTCGTGGATCGCGCCGTTCGTCTGGGCGGCGATCGGGACGCTGCTGCTGGCGAAGCCGGTGTGCCGGATGACCCGGACCATGGTCGCGAACTGGACCGGGATCGTGCTCCCGCCCGGATACCGCGAACTGCCGCCGATCACCCAGCTCTCGACCGGTTACTGGTGGAACGGCCACTCCTACTCCCGCTCCCGGGAGGACGCCCGGCGCGAGCAGCGGATGAAGAACTGGCGCTACGACCCGGCGACCTGGCGGGACCTGCGGTTCGCCCTCCTCGCGCCGGTCTCGTTCGGCCTGGTCGCGCTCGTGCCGCTGCTCGGCGTCGTCGCGGCGGTCCTGGCGCTGACGGCCCTTCCCACCGGATACCTGTCCGGTCTGCTGGTCACGATCGCGACCGCGCCGTACGCGTGGCGAAGCGTCATCCCGGTCGCGACGCGGTTCCTGGGCGCGTCCGCGACGATGGAGCTAGCCGACCGCGTCGACACTCTCACCGCCTTGCGCGCGGACACGACCATCGCGCAAGCCGCGGAAATCCGCCGCATCGAACGGGATCTGCACGACGGCGCGCAAGCCCGGCTGGTCGCGCTCGGCCTCGCGCTGGCGACCGCGGAGAAGCTGATGGAGACCAATCCGGAGCAAGCCAAGGAATTGCTGCGCGACGCCCGGGCCGGCGCGGCCACGTCGCTCACGGAATTGCGCGAGCTGGTCCGCGGCATCAGCCCGCCGGTGCTGAACGAACGCGGCCTCGCCGACGCTGTCCGCGCGATGGCGATGGACCTGCCGCTCGACGTAGCGGTCGAGACCGATCTGCCGCAGCCGCTCGACCCGCCGATCGAATCCGCGCTGTACTTCGGGATCGCCGAACTGCTCGCCAACGCGGTGAAGCACTCAGCCGCGTCGCACGTCCAGGTTTCCCTTCTGCAGGAAGGGAATCAGCTGCGCGCGGAGGTCGAGGACGACGGCCGCGGCGGGGCCGAAATCCACCCGGAAGGCGGGCTCGGCGGGCTGCGCCGCCGGCTCGCGGTCTTCGACGGCACGCTGGAGATCACCAGCCCCGAAGGCGGGCCGACCCGAGCGTGGATGATGGTGCCATGCGCATCGTCGTAGCCGAGGACCTCTACCTGCTGCGGGACGGATTGGTCCGGCTTCTGCAGGCCTACGGCCACGAGGTGGTGGCGACCGCGACGACCGGTCCGGAAACCGTCGCCGTGCTGCGGGAACACCGGCCGGACGTGGCCGTGGTCGACGTCCGGATGCCGCCGACGCAAACCGACGAAGGCCTGCGCGCGGTGCTCGCCGCGCGACGCGAGACGCCCGGGTTGCCGGTGCTGATCCTGTCGCAGCACGTCGAGCAGCTCTACGCCCGCGAACTCCTGGTCGGCGGGGCCAGCGGCGTCGGATACCTGTTGAAGGACAGCGTTTTCGAGGCCGAACAATTCATCGACGCCCTCGAACGCGTCGCGGCCGGCGGCACCGCGATGGACCCGGCGGTGATCTCGAAGCTGCTCACCAGCGGATCACCGGATCAGCGGCTCGGCACGCTGACCGACCGCGAGCGTTCGGTGCTGGAACTGATGGCGGAAGGGCTGTCGAACACCGCGATCGCCGGGCGGCTGTTCCTGAGCGAAAGCGCGATCAGCAAGTACACGACGTCGCTGTTCGGCAAGCTCGGCATCACCGACGACGAGACCGGCAACCGTCGTGTCCTGGCCGTGCTGACGTACCTCAACTCGTGAGTGCTGATCACGGTGAGAACCGCGATCAGCACTCACGACGGGGTCAGTTGACCAGATTCCCGAAGCGGCGCAACGTTTCCTCCGCGCCCAGCGCCTGCGTGATCGAGTGCAGATCCGGGCTGCGCGTGGACCCGGTGATCGCGATCCGGATGATCTGCGACGCCTCGCGGATCGACCCCGGGTACGCGTCCGGGTCCTTCTTGAGCTCCTTGGCGTTCTTGGCGAAGCCGTGCTTCGCCGCGACGTCGCGGATCTGCTGGAACCACTCCTGGCCGTCGTCGAGCTGCTGGTACGCCGACACGAAGTCCGACGCCACCGCGCGCACGACGTCCGCCGGAACGCCCAGCGCCGCGATCCGCTCGTCCTCGGGACCGGTCGCCGCCTGGTGCAGCTGCGGGAAGAAGAACCCGTAGACGGCGCGGAACTCGCTCCACTTCTTCAGGTCCTTGCGCGGGTTCTCGACGCCTTCGCGCTCCACCGCCAGCGCGCGCAGCGCCAGCTCCCGCGAGGACTCCAGGACCGCCTTCAGCTCCGGGTCGAAGCGCTCGGCCCACTCCAGCACCGACGCGAGGATCTCCTCGCCGGACAGCGTCGCGACGTAGTCGGCGGCGAGGTCGTCCAGCTTCACCAGGTCCACGAGCGGACCCGCGACGCCGCACTCGTCGAGGTTGATCGGCGCGTCGAGCGCTTCGGCGAGCGGCATCTCGGCGAGCCGTCCGTTCGCCAGGCCGCGCAGGTAGTACAGCACCGCCGGAACCGGGTAGCCGGCTTCGAGGTAGAAGTCGACGGAGGCTTCCGGGTCCTTGCGCTTGGACAGCTTCCGCTTGCTGCCGCCCTCCTGCTTCATCAGCGGCGCGATGTGCGCGTACTGGATCGGCTCGAACCCGAGCGCGTCGAAAAGCTGCTGGTGCGTCGGCACCGACGAGATCCACTCGTCGCCGCGGATCACCAGGTTGACGCGCATCAGGTGGTCGTCGACCGCGTGCGCGAAGTGGTAGGTCGGCAGCCGCGGGCTCTGGTCGGAGCTCTTGAGGATCACCACGTCGTTGCGGTTGGCCTCGGCCTCGATGGTGCCGCGGATCGCGTCGGTGAAGCGCACGCGCTGCCCGGTGTCGTCCGGCGCGCGGAAGCGGACCACCCACGGCTCGCCCGCGTCGAGCTTCGCCTGTACGTCGGCCGCGTCGGCGTCGCGCCAGATCGCCCACGAGCCGTAGTAGCCCGTCGGGAGCTTCGTGGCCTGCTGCCGTGCGGTGATGGACGCCAGTTCGTCCTTCGTCGCGAAGTCGATGTACGCGCGGCCTTCGCGCAGAAGGTGCCGTACGTAGGTGAGGTAGATCTGCTCACGCTCGGACTGCCGGTACGGGCCGTACTCGCCACCGCGCACCGCGTCCTCGTCGGCCTGCAGCCCGAAGTACGCGAAGCCGCGCTCGAACTGCTCCAGCGCGCCCTCGACTTCGCGCGACTGGTCGGTGTCCTCGACGCGCACGAGGTAGCGGCCCTCGGAACGGCGCGCGACGTCCTGGTCGATCGTCGCGACGTAGATGCCGCCGATGTGCACGAAGCCGGTCGGCGACGGGCCGAACCGGGTCACCTTCGCGCCGTCGGGCAGCTGCCGGGCCGGATAGCGCTGTTCCCAGTGCTCAGGCTCGGGCAGATCCGCGGGGAACAGGGCGTCGATGACCGCACGGTCCAGCATCGGAGGTCGGGTCTCCCAGGTCGTTCGGGTGTTTTCGCTAGTGCTTCGAGTATCGCCGACCGCCGTCTCCGCCGGTCGCTCAGGTCCCCGGGTTGCCGGTCCGGTTGTCGGCACGGTTGCCAACCGACCGTTTCCGATATATCGTGAACGTGTCGCAACAGTTCGAGAAAGGAAAACAAGACCATGAACCGACGACGACACCCGTTCCCCGGCGGACGCTCCTTCCCCGGCGGACATCACGAACACGGAGAACACGAAGAGCACGGACGGTCCTCTTTCGGCCCCTGGGGCCGGGAATTCGGCGAGTTCGCCTTCGGGCCCGGCGGGCGCGGACGACGCGGCCACGGTCCGGGCGGCGGACGCCGGGGCTCCCGGCGCGGCCGGCGCGGCGACGTGCGGGCGGCGATCCTCACTCTGCTCGCGGAGCAGCCGCGGCACGGGTACGAGATCATCCGCGAGATCGGCGAGCGCAGCGGCGGGCTCTGGAAGCCCAGCCCCGGCTCGATCTACCCGACCCTGCAGATGCTGGCCGACGAAGGCCTGGTCGTGAGCCGCGACGAGAGCGGGAAGAAGCTCTTCGAGCTCACCGACGAGGGCCGCACCACCGCCGAGCAGCAGACCGGCACGCCGCCGTGGGAACACTTCACCGACGACGTCGAACCGGTCGAGCACGACCTGCGCAAGGCAGGCGCGACGCTCGCCGCGGCTGTCGTGCAGGTGATGCGCGCGGGCAGCGAGAACCAGCAGGCCCGCGCGGTGGACGTACTCAACGAGGCACGCCGGTCGATCTACTCGATCCTCGGCGAGGTCGAAGACTCGGATGATTCGGCCGAGTCCGGAGAGGCAGCCGAGTGACCGGGCAGGACGAGGCCGGTGGGCTTGACGCGGCAATGCACGCGATAGCCCACCGGCAGCGTCACTTCGCCCGGCCCCGGGTTCAGCTGCCGCGTGTCGGCGATCGCCCGCTGCGCGACCTTCGCGCTGAACTCGATCTTCAGTACTGATTCCGCCGCGGCGAAGTCCGCGAAGCGCCAACGCGTGCGTACGCGCCGGCAGTTGAAGCCGTGCGCGGCGAAGAAGCGTTCCACCGCAGGCGGGTCGTAGTGCGGCAGATCTGCTCGCATCCACCCGCCGTACGGCTCACTGGTCACGTCGAGGTCGACGATCACGATCGATCCTCCGGGCCGCAGCACCCGTTCCGCTTCGCGCAACCCGGGTTCGCAGCCAGGGCCGAAGAAATACGCGGTGCGCGCGTGCACGACGTCCACACTGGCGTCGTCCGCCGGCAACCGCTGCGCCCGTCCCACGCGAACCCGCACGTTCTCCAGATCCCGCACCCGTCGCTCCGCGTCCCGCGCGAGCGGCGGGTGCGGTTCGATTCCGAGCACCGAACGCGCGTCGGCGGCGAAGACCGGCAAGTGGTATCCGTCACCGCAGCCGAGATCGAGAACGTCGCGGCCGGTCCAATCGGACTCTTCGCGCAGTACGCGCCAGATCTCGCCGTCCGCGTCCTGCGCCCGGTTTTCGACGTCGTAGACGTCCTGGTAGTACCAAATGTTCGGGCTGGGAACGACTTCTCCGGACGCCGCCGGACCGCGGAAGAACCAGCGCACAACACTCCTCTCCGGTCACGGGACGCCGTCGGCTTTCCCGCTCAGAGCGTAGAACCCCGCCCCGCCGAATACACTTCTCCCTCATCGGGGAGGAGACACGCAATGTCGATCGGCTGGCCAGGCGCCCGGACGATCCCGGCAGGATTGCCCTGCTGGGTCGAGGTGGCGTGCCACGACGAAGCCCGCACCCAAGACTTCTACTCCCGCCTTTTCGGCTGGGAATACGAAACCCGGCGCGATCCCGCGTCGCCGACCGGCCGGTACTCCATCGCCTCGTGCGACGGGGTCGCCGCCGGTGGTCTATACCAAGCAGGCGCCCGCAGCGCGCCCGGCTGGACGATGCAGCTCGCGGTGCCGCACACGGCGAGCGCGGCCGAATGGGTCGAGCACCTCGGCGGACAGGTGACGCTGGGACCGGTCGCGATTCCCGACCGCGGCAGCATCGTGCACGCGATCGACGCGTGCGGCGCGCCGGTGGTGTTCTGGGAAGCCCCGCCGGACTGGCAGTTCGCGGGCGGCGTGCCCAACACGTTCAGCGGCGCGGACCTCAACACGCACGACGGCGTGGCCGCGGACCACTTCTACACCAAGCTGTTCAACTACTCGAGCCGTCAGGTCGGCGACGGGGAAAGCGTTGACTATGCCGAATATTCCATTGAGCACACGGCGGTGCTGTACCGCTACGTGATGGGTCCCGAATACCGCCGGGACACTCCCCCGCACTGGCTCGTGTACTTCGAAATCGACCCCGCGCGCGGAGCGGACGCGACGGCAGGCGAGGCGCTGATGCTGGGCGGTTCGGTGGTGATCGAGCCGTACGACACGCCGTTCGGCCGCACCGCGATCCTCGCCGATCCGGACGGCGCGGTGTTCGCGGTGATCGACCACTCGCGGGTGCTGGAAGACGTGGGCCGCGCCGAGGTCGACGACCCGTACGACGACTGAGGATCAGGCCGGAACGAAGGCCGACAGCAGCAGCCACGACACGACGGCCGAGGGCAGCAGCGAGTCGAGGCGGTCCATGATGCCGCCGTGGCCGGGCAGCAGCGTGCCCATGTCCTTGATGCCGAGGTCGCGTTTGATGAGCGATTCGACGAGATCGCCGAGCGTCGCGGTGAGCACGATGGCAGCGCCGAAGATGACGCCCTGCCAGGCGTGGCCGTCCAGCATCAGGCTGATCGTGAGCACGCCCGCGGCGATGCCCGCGATCATCGAACCGGCGAAGCCCTCCCAGGACTTCTTCGGGCTGATCGTGGGCGCCATCGGGTGTTTGCCGCCGAGCACGCCGGCGATGTAGCCGCCGGTGTCGGAAGCGACCACGCCGATCAGGAAGGTGAGAACCCGGCCGACACCGTCGTGCGGCGGCACGAGCATGGCCGCGAACGCGCCGAACAACGGCAGGTACGCGGCGGCGAAAACGGAAGCGCCGACGTCGCGCACGTAGCCCTTGGCGCCGCCGGGCAAGCGCCACAGCAGACAGGCGAGAACGGTGAGCACGAACGCGGTGAGCGCGCCTTCCCGGCCGAACGGCCAGGCCAGCCAGATCATCGCCTGCCCGCCGACGAGCACCGGGATCAGCGCGACCTTGGTGTCCGCGACGCGGCGTAGCACGCCGGAGAACTCGAACGTGCCGACCGCGATCGCGGCGGCGATGACCCCGATGAAGAGGAACCGGACGGTGACCAGGGAAACGATGATCGCGGCCCCGAGCAGCAGCCCGACGCCGATCGCCGCGGGAAGGTTGCGCCCGGCCCGGGACGCCTTCTTCTCCGGCTCGGCTTTCGCGTCGTCCGCGGGTTCGCCCCCGTCCGGAACAGGCTCGCCGTTCAGGCCCTTCGCCGACGCACCCTTGTGCGCGGCTTTCGCCTTCTTGGCCGGCCCGTCCGCGGGAACGCCTTTCGCACCCTTCACCGACGCGTCTCCGGTTTCCGCCTGCTTCCCCGACGCGGCACCGGATTCCGCGCGCGAAGCCGCCGCGGAGTCCGTTTTCCGCCGCACGGCAGGGTTTTCCGGAGCCGGTTCCGGCCGCGACACCGGGTCCGGCTCGGCGGCCGGGTCCGGTGGCGGGATGTCGCTCACCCGCTCGTCGCGTTCCTCGCTCACCTGGCTCATCAGACCTCGAGCAGCTCGGCTTCCTTGTGTTTCACCAGCTCGTCGACCTGGTGCACGTAGGTGTCGGTGAGGTTCTGCAGCTCCTTCTCAGCGCGCGCGACCTCGTCCTCGCCCGCTTCGCCGTCCTTGGCGATGCGGTCGAGTTCTTCCTTGGCCTTGCGGCGGATGCTGCGGATCGAGACGCGGGCGTCCTCGCCCTTGCCCTTCGCGACCTTCACCATCTCCTTGCGCCGCTCCTCGGTGAGCTGCGGGATGACGATGCGGATGACGTTGCCGTCGTTGCTCGGGTTGACGCCGAGGTCGGACTCGCGGATCGCCTTCTCGATGGCGTTCAGCTGCGTCTGGTCGTAAGGCTTGATCAACGCCATCCGGGCTTCCGGCACGTTGACGCTGGCCAGCTGGTTCAGCGGGGTCGGCGCACCGTAGTACTCGACGACGATGCGGGAGAACATCGACGGGTTGGCCCGCCCGGTGCGCACCGACGTGAGGTCTTCCTTCGCGACGGACACCGCTTTTTCCATCTTCTCCTCGGCGTCGAGGAGGGTCTCGTCGATCACGGCTACTCCCGGTGTTGTGTTGTCGGACCTGAGCTTGATCCCAGCAGGTCTAGGCGGACGCCTCGTCGGCGGGGGTGGAGACCAGCGTGCCGATCCTCTCACCGCCCACCGCGCGGGCGATGTTGCCCTCGGTGAGCAGGTTGAACACGATGATCGGCATCCGGTTGTCCATGCAGAGGCTGAACGCGGTGGCGTCGGCGACCTTGAGGCCGCGCTCGAGCACCTCGCGGTGGGTGATGTCGGTGAACATCTTCGCGTCCGGGTCGGTCTTCGGGTCCGCGGTGTAGACGCCGTCCACGGCCTTCGCCATCAGCACGGCTTCGCAGCCGAGTTCGAGCGCGCGCTGCGCGGCGGCGGTGTCGGTGGAGAAGTACGGCATGCCGACGCCGGCGCCGAAGATCACGACGCGGCCCTTCTCGAGATGCCGTTCCGCGCGGCGCGGGATGTAGGGCTCGGCGACCTGGCCCATCGTGATCGCGGTCTGCACGCGTGTCGGGAGGCCTTCCTTTTCCAGGAAGTCCTGCAGCGCCAGGCAGTTCATCACGGTGCCGAGCATCGCCATGTAGTCGGCGCGGTCGCGGTCCATGCCGCGCTGGGAGAGCTCCGCGCCGCGGAAATAGTTGCCGCCGCCGATCACCACCGCGATCTGCACTCCCGTGCGCGCGACGTCGGCGATCTGCTGGGCGACGGAGTGCACGACGTCGGGGTCGACGCCCACCGCGCCGCCGCCGAACATCTCGCCGCCCAGTTTCAGCAGCACCCGGCGGTACCCGCCCTCGACCCGGTCCTCACCCATGTCTGTCGCCTCCTGCCCCTCGGTAGACCCGACTGTGCCCCGTCCCCGATGCGCGGAGACGGGGCACAGTGCCAGAACCTAGTCCCAGTGCCTCGCTCAGGCCTGGCCGACCTCGAACCGGGCGAACCGGGTCAGGGTCACGCCCGCCTCGTCGAGCAGGGCCTTGACGGTCTTCTTGTTGTCCTTGACCGACGGCTGCTCGAGCAGCACGTTGTCCTTGTAGTACGCGTTGACCTTGCCCTCGATGATCTTCGGCAGCGCCTGCTCGGGCTTGCCTTCCTCGCGGGCGGTCTGCTCGGCGATGCGGCGCTCGTTCTCGATGATCTCGGCCGGCACCTCCTCGCGGGTCAGGTACTTCGCGCGCAGCGCGGCGACCTGCATGGCGGCGCCGCGGGCGGCGTCGGTGTCGTCGCCGGTGAACTCGACCAGCACGCCGACGGCCGGCGGGAGGTCGGAGCCGCGGCGGTGCAGGTAGGTCGCGGTCTTGCCCTCGAACGACACCACGCGGCGCAGCTCGAGCTTCTCGCCGATGCGGGCCGACAGCTCCTGCACGACCTCGTTGACCGGCTTGCCGTCCAGGTCGGCGGCCTTGAGGGCCTCGACGTCGCTGGACTTCAGCGCCTTCGCGGCCTCGACGATCTTCGCCGCGAGCTGCTGGAACTCGTCGTTCTTGGCGACGAAGTCGGTCTCCGAGTCGAGTTCGATCATGACGCCGCCGTCGCCGGCGACCAGGCCCTCGGCGGTGGCGCGCTCGGCGCGCTTGCCGACGTCCTTGGCGCCCTTGATGCGCAGGAACTCGACAGCCTTCTCGAAGTCGCCGTCGTTCTCCTCGAGGGCCTTCTTGCAGTCCATCATGCCCGCGCCGGTCATCTCGCGCAGGCGCTTCACGTCAGCGGCGGTGTAGTTCGCCATCGTGTTGAATCCGTCCGTTTCAGGTACGTGTGCGGTGAGCGCCGTCCGGGCGGCCCTGCGCGGACCGCCCGGACGGGGTGGATCAGGAGTTGGCCGGAGCCTGCTCGCCGTTCGCTTCCGCGGTCTCGGCGGCCGCGGGGGCCTCCGCCGCGGCAGCCGTCTCGGTCGCGGCGGCGGCCTCGGTCGCGTCGGCGGCGGCGGTCTCCGAGCCCGCGAGAAGCTCCTTCTCCCACTCGGCCAGCGGCTCGTCCGAAGCACCGGTCTCCGGCTTCGCGTCGGCCGAGGCGCCGTTGCGGCCGGAGCGGGCCATCAGGCCCGCGGCGGCGGCCTCGGCGACGACCTTCGTCAGCAGCGCGGCGGAACGGATCGCGTCGTCGTTGCCCGGGATCGGGTAGTCGACCTCGTCCGGGTCGCAGTTGGTGTCGAGGATCGCGACGACCGGGATGTTGAGCTTGCGAGCCTCGCCGACGGCGATGTGCTCCTTCTTGGTGTCGACGATCCACACCGCGGACGGCACCTTGGCCATGTCCCGGATGCCGCCCAGGGTCTTCTCGAGCTTGTCCTTCTCGCGGGTCAGCGTGAGGATTTCGCGCTTGGTCAGTCCGGTGAAACCGCCGGTCTGCTCCTGGGCCTCGAGCTCCTTCAGGCGGAGAAGGCGCTTGTGGACGGTCTGGAAGTTGGTCAGCATGCCGCCGAGCCAGCGCTGGTTCACGTAGGGCATGCCCACGCGCGCGGCCTCGTTGGCGATCGCTTCCTGCGCCTGCTTCTTCGTGCCGACGAACATGATGGTGCCGCCGTGCGCGACGGTTTCCTTGATGAACTCGAACGCACGGTCGATGTACGTCAGCGTCTGCTGCAGGTCGATGATGTAGATGCCGTTGCGCTCGGTGAAGATGTAGCGCTTCATCTTCGGGTTCCACCGACGGGTCTGGTGCCCGAAGTGCACGCCGCTGTCGAGCAGCTGCTTCATGGTGACGACGGCCATTGCCGGAATCACACCTTCTCTGTACTCGCGCGCTCCCGCTGTCGGTCTTTCGATCCGCCCGCGGAGGCGCTGTTCCGGTTAGTCACCCGCGACCGGGAGGTCGTGGGCCCTGGTGCCGTAGCCGATGCCCGGACCCGCGGGTTCGGCAACGCGAAACCCCAGGGACCGCCGGACACCGTGCGCCCCTCCGTCCGGGTTCCCGCCGAAGCGGCCCGTCCGGGGACGCGCGCACGTGCACGCGAAGTCAGCCCAGCGAGTGGGCTGCGGGATTGATTCTACTCCCCGCCACCAGGCCCGCCCCTGCGGGCAGCCTTCGCCCGGCCCGGGGTTGTCCACAACTGTGTCCGCCTGTGGACAACTGCCACCGAAAGGCCGGTTCCCGTCGGCCGGTGGATGACCATGGAGGCATGACCACTACGCGACCATTCTCCGCCGTTGCCGCTTCTGCCCGACCTGCCGATTCTCGCGCCAACCGGAGTGCTCCCGGCTCGGCACCCTCGCCTTTTCCCCGCCCGGACCGGGAAGCGAGCAGCCAGTCCGGTTCGCGGCTCAGTTCGTCGCCGCTCAGTCCGTCCCCGCTCAATCCCTCCCCGCTAAGTCCGTCCCCGCTCAGTTCGCCGCAGCTCAGTTCGCCCTCGTCGTCACTGCAGCGGTCAGTGCCGTCGCCGTCCCCATCGCCGTCGCCGTCCCCATCGCCGTCCCTGTCTCCGTCCCCGTCCCCGTCCTCGGCGTCGGAGTCGGCGTCGGCGTCGGCGGTGTATCCGTCCTCGTCCTCGGCGTCGGAGTCGGAGTCGGAGTCGTCGGCGGCCGAGATGCCGCACCCAGTAGTCCTGGCAACGACCGCCCTGCTCGCCCAGCACCCACCCGCGGCAGCCGCGCTGCTGAGCCCGGACGACACAGTCCCGCCCGCCACCTCAGCGCATCCACTCCCCCGGAGCGGCCGTCACCGCAGAACACCCGCCAGACCGCGGAGAATCCGCCGTGCTTGGGCTCGCGCGAAGTCCGCCGCAGGCACAGTCACCCGCTACGCCCTGTTCTCCTCCCGCAGGCTCCTCCGCCCACCCCGCCCCCGAACCGCACCCACGCTCCTGCCGAGGATCCGAATCTCCCTGCCCTGCGATTTCAGCTGGGGCCACCCACCGCTGCGCCTGGCTGGAGCCGTCAGCGAAGTCCCGCTGTTCGCCCCGCGCAGCCACCGAAACACCACCCGTACGTGGCTAATCGTGGCCACAGTCTTGACCTTGTCCACAGGCTCAGCAGCCCTGCTCAACAACCGAGCCGACGCCCAGCCCATTCAGCCCGCCCCAGAACAACCCGGCCGCCTGGCCTGGCCCCTGACGCCCCGCCCCCACGTCACCCGCAACTTCGAACCACCCGCGACCCCGTTCGGCCCAGGCCACCGAGGCGTAGACCTGGAAGCCGCAGCCGGACAACAAGTACTAGCCGCGGACAAGGGCGTAGTGGTGTTCGCCGGTCAGGTAGCAGGCCAGGGAGTAGTCGCCCTGGACCACGACGGCGGCCTGCACACGACGTACCTCCCCATCACCCCGACAGTCGCCCCCGGAGACCAGATCTACCGCGGCCAGCCCCTAGGAACCGCGACACCAGGCCACCCCGGCTGCCCAACAGCCGTCTGCCTGCACTGGGGTGCCCGCCGCGGCACGGAATACATCGACCCGCTCGCCTTGGTCGGCACTCCCAGCCAAGTCCGGCTCAAGCCATGGGCAGAAGGCCCGTGACACCACTTCGCCCCGCCCTCGCCCGGAATCGGCGCGACAGCAGAAATCCAGCGCCAGAAACGAGCTGATTCAACGCGCCAACCCTGGCGATTCGCAGCGAGCAGCTCCAGCCCGACTACCGCAAACCGCTCGTCGCGAGGGCTCACGAGTCCGCGTACTCGATCACCGCCCGACCCGAAGGAGGCCAACAGACCACTACGCCACCCGCTACCGCCCACCTCGACCGCGACAGGCGCCCTCGGAGGCAACCCACCGACCAAGTTTCCCGGCCTGGCAACCCATTCCGCCCACAAGGCGCGACCCGAAGGAGGCCAACAGCCCAAACCACCACCGCTACCGACCTCACTCGCCCGGCAGCAGGCACGTCGCGGCCACGGCACGGGGTGGCGCCGGCATGCCATGGCGGCATGGCAAACCTGACCACGGCACGGCGTGGCCACGGCAAACCATGGCGCAGGCAAGCCGTGGCGGCAGCAAGCCGGGCCAGAGGCAAACCGGGGCTGCCCAGCAGCCAGGCCGTTGCCGTCCGCCGCTCCGCGGCCAAGGGGCCGGGGTCAGCCGCTGGGCTGTTCCATCAGCTTGGCGCGCAGCCGCATCACCGCGCGGGTGTGGAGCTGGCTCACGCGGGACTCCGTGACGCCCAGGACCTTGCCGATTTCCGCCAGGGTCAGGCTTTCGAAGTAGTAGAGGCTGACCACGATCTTGTCCCGGTCGGTGAGCTGCGCGATGGCTTCCGCGAGCTGGCGGCGGTTGTCCTGGTCCACCAGGACGGCCACCGGGTCCACCGCGCCGTCGTCGGGGAGGGTGTCGACCAGCGAGCCGGCGTCTTTGCCCGCCGCGACGAGATCTTCCAGTGCCACCACGCTGGTCAGGCGGAGCTGGCCGTAGAAATCGCGCAGGTCGTCGAGGCTGATGCCCATTTCGCCGGCGAGTTCGGCGTCGGTCGGGGTTCGGTGCAGGCGGGCGCCGAGGCGTTCCAGGGCGCGGGCGGTTTCCTTCGCCTTGCTGCGCACCGCGCGCGGAACCCAGTCCTGGGACCGCAGGTCGTCCAGGATCGCGCCGCGGATGCGTTGCATCGCATACGTCTCGAAGCGCAGCCCGCGTTCCGGGTCGAACTTCTCGATCGCGTCGACCAATCCGAATATTCCAGACTGCACGAGGTCGCCGACGTCTACGTGCGTCGGCAGGCCGGTGCCGACCCGGCCCGCGACGTACTTCACCAGCGGCGCGTAGTGCAGCACCAGCCGGTCGCGCGACGTCTGGTCCGGTTTGTCGGCGAACTGCTGCCACAGCGCCTGGATCCCCGCGTCGACGTCCTGACCAGGACGACCGTCCCCGTTGACGGCGTCCTGCACGCCGGGACGATCCGTCCCGGCCTCCGTGACCTGCGACGTGGAAGTCATCGCACGATCGTTCTCGGCGTGCTGCTCAGTGTGGTCTCCGTGCTCGTGCGGATGCGCGTGCGCCGGCGGTCCGGCCCTGCCGTCCCCGGCCGAGCCACCGCCGGCCTCTTCAGGCCCGCGGGTGTGCTCGGTCATGGATCGCCTTCAGCCGATCGACGGTCACATGAGTGTAGAGCTGGGTCGTGGCCAGCGTAGCGTGACCAAGCAGTTCCTGAACGCTCCTGAGATCGGCACCTCCTTCGAGCAGATGCGTCGCGGCGGAATGCCTTAGGCCGTGCGGCCCCATGTCCGTTGCACCCGGCACCGCGGCCACCGCCTCGTGCACCACTCGGCGCGCCGCGCGCGGGTCCAGGCGCTTGCCGCGAACGCCCAGGAAAAGCGCCGGCCCCGGCGTTTCCCCAGCCAGCGCGGGCCGTCCGTCCTCCAGCCACGCGGTCAGCGCCTCCGCCGCCGGGACGCCGAACGGCACCGTCCGCTCCTTGTCTCCCTTGCCCACCACCGAAACCACGCGGCGGGAAAAGTCCACGCTGCCGACGTCCAGTCCGCACAGCTCCGACACCCGAATGCCGGTTGCGTACAACAACTCGACCAATGCGCGGTCACGCAGAGCGACCGGATCCCGTTCGGCTGCCCCTTTCGCGGAGGCGTCCATGAGCGCGTCGGCCTGTTCGGCGCGGAGCACGCCGGGCAGGGTCCGGTGCGCGCGCGGCGCGGCCAGCCGACCGCCCGGGTCCGACTTCAGCAATTCGGTGCGGTGCGCCCAAGCGGTGAACGTGCGCGCGGCCGCGGCGCGGCGCGCGAGGGTGGTGCGCCCGGCGCCGTCCGAGCGCTGCCCCGCGAGCCACGCGCGCAGCTGCGTGACGTCCAAGTCCTCAAAGCGCCGCGCGGGACGGTCTCCCTCCCCCACGGTCACGAACGCCAACAGCGAAACGACGTCGCCGACGTACGCGCGCACGGTGTGCGGCGACAGCCCACGCTCCAACGACAGATGCCGTTCGTAACCGGCCACCACCGACTCGGCTGACTCCGGCAATTCGGCGCGAAGAGCACGAAGATCGGGTCGTGGCGGGTGTTTCCGGTGTCCACCGGGACGCGGGACCGCGTCCTTGCGTGCACTCGCTGAGGGCATGCCGATTACGCTGCGCGAACCATCGCCATTGGTCAAGCATCGCCACGCCCATCATCGGTTGGCCGTTCGGACGATCTGCCGCCAGCCGGTGTCGCCGCGCACCGCGAAGCCGTCGATTTCAAGTTCCGGCAACAAGGCGCGAACTCGGGAAACCGGCACTCCGGCGCTTTCCGCGACCTCCTCCGGAGCCCGCCCGGCGCGCGGAAGCAGCGCGTCGTAAACCCGCGACGCCTCCGGGCCGAGATTGTCGGTAGGCCGTCGACTCGACTCGGCCGCGGGAGCCGTTGTGCCGAACCTGCCGACGGTTTCGAGCACCTCGTCGACCGAGGTGACCAACGTGGCCTTGCAGTCCCGGATCAGCGCATGGCACCCGGCCGAACTGCCCGAATGCACTGATCCCGGCAACGCCATCACGACCTTGCCGAGCGCGCCCGCGATGGTGGCGGTGTTGCGTGCGCCGCTGCGGATTCCGGCTTCCACAACGACTGTGCCGTCGGTGAGACCTGCGATAAGGCGGTTGCGCACCAGAAATCGATGGCGCGCGGGCGGTGTCTTCGGCGCGTACTCGCTGACGAGCGCGCCGCCGTCGGCGATGCGGTCCAACAGGGCGACGTTGCCTGCGGGATAGGAATAGTCGACTGCACATCCGAGCAGCGCGACCGTGACTCCGCCACCGCTGAGCGCACCGCGATGGGCGGCGGCGTCGATGCCCAGGGCTGCGCCGGAGAAGACCGGTACTTGTCGAGTTGCCAACGCGTGGCCGATCTCGAGCGCGTTGTGCACGCCGTAGTCCGTAGCCATCCGGGCGCCGACAACCGCCACTGCCCGGTCGGCAGCTTCGGCCAAGCTCGCGCTGCCACGGACCCACAGCCCGAGCGGCGCGGCTACGTGCTTCACGCCGTTTCCGGTCGCTACAGCTAGCGAGAGCAGTGGCCACGCTGGCCATTCGTGGTCTTCGGGAACCACGAGCCGGGCACCGGCTTTGGCTGCCGCCTCGAGATCTTGTTCCGCGATCGTGGATTCCCGCCGTGCGGCCGTTTCGCGGAGAACCTGCTCGGGACAGTCTCCGGCCTGGACCCGCTCGGCTGCCACGACCGGGCCGTGTTCGCCGACGAACTCCAGCAAGTGGGGTGCCGGCGGTTCGGCGACGCCGAGCAGATACGCGCGGGCGAGCCGTTCGGAATCGGTCGCCGCAGTCTGGTCCTCGACCGCGACGCTCACGCCGCACCTCTTCGGCAGCCAGGGTTCTCGGAGCGGACGACGGCGAGGTGGCGATGCAGCGCCAACCGTTCTCGCACCCGGACCGGGTCGTGCTCGGGGCGGACTTCCCTGCGCCGCACGGGGTGCAGATGCCGGACGATCTTGTGCTGTGGCGTCTTCGGCCTGCGGTGCCGGGCGCGCGGGGTGGCGGACGGGATGGCTCGGTTGGACATGGGTGGTTCCTTTCGTCGAAGGTTCGGACGGGCGGGTTTGCCTGTCCGGGGTGGGACATCCGGCCGGGCTACGGCGAGCGGGCGGCGGACCGGTCGGGAGCTGTCGCACGCGGCCCGGTCAGCGTCGATCGCCGACCCGGATCGAGCTGCGAGATGGCGTCCGGCCAGGGCCCGATCGCTATGCGCAGCAGGACGGACGGGTTTGACTATCCGAGGTGAGACATCCGGCCAGGCTTTGGCGAGCGGGCGGCGGACCGGTCGGGAGCTGTCACGCGCGGTCCGGTGAGCGTCGGCCGCCGGCCAGGATCGAGCGGCGAGATGCCATCCGGTCAGTGCCCGATCGCCATGCGCAGGAGCACGGGCGCTTGCCCGGGGGCCGAGCCTTTCGCGAGATCGGATCGTCGTGCGGGATGGCTTCCGACCTGGGCTAGCCGGCTTTGCGTTCTCGGAAGTCCAGGGCCGCGGTGACGTGGTCGGTGTCTGGTTGGGGCAGGGCGGCCAGGTCGGCCAGGGTCCAGGCGATGCGCAGGCATCTGTCGGCTCCTCTCGCGGTCAGGAGGCCTCGGTCCAGGGCTCGGTCCAGGACCGCGGTGGCGGGCGGGGGCAGGGCGAAATCTCGGCGCAGGACGGGGCCTGGCACCTCCGTGTTGGAGTGCCAGCCGTGTTCGTGCCAGCGGTGTTGTGCGCGGTCTCGGGCGGCCAGGACTCGGGCTCGGACTGTCGAGGACGGTTCGGGGGTGGCGGATTGGTGGGCGGAGATCGCGGTGAGCGGGCGCAGGCGGACGCGGAGGTCTACTCGGTCCAGGAGGGGGCCGGAAAGTCTGGAGAGGTAGCGGCGGCGGGTGGTTGCCGAGCAGGTGCAGTCGGTTTCTCTCGGCGGGGCGCAGGGGCAGGGGTTCGTGGCAAGGACCAGCTGGAACCGGGCGGGATAGCGGACGACGCCTTTGGCTCGGGCGATGCGGACTTCGCCTTCTTCCAGGACGGTGCGGAGCGAGTCGAGGCGTTGGTTGCCGAATTCGCAGGCCTCGTCCAGGAAAAGCACGCCTCGGTGGGCTCGGCTGATGGCGCCGGGGGCGGCCAGGCCGGTGCCGCCGCCGATGAGGGCGGGTGGGCTGATCGAGTGGTGCGGGGCGACGAAGGGCGGGACGGTGACGAGGGGCGAGGACTTGGACAGGGAGCCGTCTACTGAGTGGATGGCGGTTACTTCCAGGGACTCGCCCGGCGACAGATCCGGGAGCAGGCCGGGGAGGCGTCTGGCCAGCATGCTTTTGCCGACTCCGGGCGGGCCGGTGAGCAGGAGGTGGTGGCCGCCCGCTGCCGCGACTTCCAGTGCCCATCGGGCTTCCGGTTGGCCTACTACGTCGGCCAGATCGGGGATTGCCGCGGGGGCGGCGGCGACCGGGGCGGCGGGTGGTTGCAAGTCGCCTTCGTCTTTCAGCCAGGCGATGAGTTCGGCCAGGCGGGTTACGCCGGAGACTTCCAGGCCGTCTACCAGGGCCGCTTCTACCAGGGATTCCATCGGTACCACGGCGCGTTCGTGGCCGGCGGCTTTGGCTGCCAGAAGGCCGGGGAGGACGCCGCGTACGGGGCGGATTCTGCCGTCCAGGGCCAGTTCTCCCAGGAGGATGGTGTGCAGGAGTTTCCGGGCGGGGACGGCGCCGATCGCGGCGAGGACCGCGGCGGCGATGCCCAGGTCGTAGCCGGAGCCCATTTTGGGCAGGTTGGCGGGAGACAGGGCCAGCGTGATTTTGCCGTCTGGCCAGGACTGGCCGGAGTTGCGGACCGCGGAGCGGACTCGGTCTTTTGCCTCGCGCAGGCCGGCGTCGGGCAGGCCGACCAGCGTGACTCGGCTCAGGCCGCCGCCCAGGTCGGCTTCGATTTCCACTACTCGGCCTTCGATGCCCAGCAACGCGACGGACCAGGTTTTGGCGTGGGGCATCAGAAAGCTCCCGCCAAGTGGCGTACGACCGGCTCTTCGCCGTCCGGGGCGTAGACGGTCACCACGTCGTACCGGATGCGGCACCAGCCGACTCGGTGTTCCTTCAGCCAGCGCATGGCGGCTCGGTGGACCCGGTCAATCTTCTCCGGCGTCACCGACTCGGCGGGGGTGCCGTATTCGGTGCTGGAGCGGGTTTTGACCTCGCAGAAGATCACCCGGTCGCCTTCGGACAGGACCAGATCGAGCTCGCCTTCCCGGCAGTGCCAGTTCCGGCTGAGCAGGACCATGCCGGCGGCCTGCAGGTGCCGGGCGGCGAGGTCCTCGCCCCAGCGGCCGAACGTCCGGCGCCACTGCGCGCCGGGGTGCGGGCCGTCGTTCATGGTGTCCCCCTCGGACAGCGTGAGCACCGTCGGTCACGGTGCGTGTGCTTTCACCATCGCAACGTGACCGGAAGCCGCGCCAGGGGGATTTCCCTCGGCTGTGGATAACCGGGGGGTTGTGGATCAAAGCCGGTCCGAGAGCCCGAAGCCAGAGCGAATTGTCGGGGCGGTGTGCAGGGGGGCGGAGACGACGAAGGCCACCCGGGCGGTGCCGGGTGGCCTCGTGGCGAAGCGAGCGGGGGTCAGCCCGAGAACGGGCCGTCCTCGGGGAGCCGCAGGTCGGGTTTGTCGAGTTCCTCGACGTTGACGTCCTTGAAGGTGATGACCCGGACGTGCTTCACGAACCGGGCGGGGCGGTACATGTCCCACACCCAGGCGTCCGACATGCGCACCTCGAAGTACACCTCGCCGCCGCCGTCGCGCACCTGCACGTCCACTGCGTTGGCCAGGTAGAACCGCCGCTCGGTCTCCACCACGTACGAGAACTGGCCCACTATGTCGCGGTACTCGCGGTACAGCGAGAGCTCCATCTCGGTCTCGTACTTCTCGAGATCCTCTGCGCTCATGAAATCCGCGCCCCTCCTCGCGTTCGTCCTGCTCCGGCGGCGGAGCGTTCATTCTTACCCACCGAGCGGCCCGGGGCACGGACCGGCCCGCCCGCTTTTTCCAGGGCATTCTCCAGTGCAGCGTAGGTGAGCACGACCGGATGCGGGGCAGTGAGTCCGTGCGCGAGGGCAACGGTGGCGACATTCGTGTAGGACCAGCGGTGCACCGGGCTCGGGCCGTGCTCACTCAGCGCAGCCAGATGGTCCGAGGTGCTGTAGCCCTTGTGCACGTCGAAGCCGTACGCCGGCAACTCTTCGTGCAGGCCGGCCATGATCCGGTCCCTCGTCACCTTCGCCAGAACCGACGCCGCCGCGATGCTCGCGACGCTGCGGTCTCCCTTGATCACCGCGACATTCGGCGCGGGGATGCCGGGAATCGGGAAGCCGTCGGTGAGGACGTACCCGGGATGGGTGCGCAGGCCGGCGACGGCGCGGCGCATGCCTTCCAGGTTCATCACCCGGATGCCGAGCAGGTCCACCTGCTCGGAGGGGATGACGATCACCGAGTAGTCGAGAGCGCGCTGCAGGACCCGGTCGTACACCCGGTCCCGGGCCTTCGCGGTGAGCATCTTCGAATCGGTCAGCTCGGGCAGTCGCGCGCCGTCGCCAGGACGGAGCACGCAGGAAGCCACCACGAGCGGGCCCGCGCAGGCTCCGGCGCCAGCCTCGTCGACACCGGCGACCGGGCCGAGGCCGCGTCGTTCGAGAGCGCCTTGCAGACCCCAGAACAGCTCGCCGCGCACCACAGCGCGCGGCGGACGCAGCGGTTCCGCCGGAGTGCGGGGAGGAGGGAGAGTCACCGAAGCACCACCCGGAAGTCGCGGACGGAGCGCACCGCTTACCGTCTCCGGCCGGCCGCCTTGCGGAGGCCTGCCTTCAACCGGCGTCCGACGAAGAGCGTCGGCACCGCGGTGGCGAAGCCGATGCCGAGCGGCAGCCCTTGCTGCCACGCGGTCGCGCCGAGCGCGACCGGCTGGGCGTTCTGCTGCGGATTGTGGTCCGAGATGCCGCCCCAGCGGCTCGGCGGCAGCACGATGACGCGGGCCTTGCCGATGACGTCATCCACGGGAACAGCACCGTTGGGCCCGCCGCCGCCTTGGTAGCGCGAATCGGCGGAGTCGTTGCGGTTGTCGCCCATCACCCAGAGCGCGCCCTGCGGGACCTTCACCGGGGCGAACGACTCCTGCACGCGGTGGTGGTCGTCTGCCCAGTGGATGTAGGGCTCGTCGAGGGCCTTGCCGTCGACGATCACCCGGTTGCGGTCGTCGCAGCACTGGACGGTCTGGCCGCCGGTGGCGATGACGCGCTTGACGAAGTCCCGCTCGTCCGGCGGCGCGAAGCCGACCAGCGAACCGAGGCCGCGCAGCGCGCGCACGACGATGTTGCTCGACTCCTGCGGCGCGATCTCGTTCTCGGTCCACGCGGGCGGGCCCTTGAACACGATCACATCCCCCGGGGAGGGGTCGGTGAAGTCGTAGGTGACGCGGTCGACCAGGATCCGGTCGCCGGTGCAGCCGGGGCAGCCGTGCAGCGTGGCCTCCATCGATCCCGAGGGGATCATGTAGACCTTCGCCAGGAACGCCTGGATCACGATCGTGAGCACCAGGGCGATCACGATCAGGATCGGCAGTTCCTTCCAGAACGACCGCTTTTTCGAGGACTTGCCTCGCCGGTGCGACCCCCGACGCCCGCCGGACCGTTCCTGGTCCTCCTCCGGGCGTTCGGGGCCGTCCTCATCGGCGTTCCGCGACACAGGTTCGACCACGTCGCCAGGCTACCGGTAACCGACTCGCCACTCAGCGGGCAGAGGTGGTCTCGCGGTTCTCGCGGCGCTCCTTGATCTTGGCCTTCTTGCCGCGCAGCTCGCGCAGGTAGTACAGCTTCGCCCGGCGCACGTCGCCGCGCTTGAAGACCTCGATCTCGGCCACGTTCGGCGAGTGCACCGGGAAGGTGCGCTCGACGCCGACGCCGAACGAGACCTTGCGGACGGTGAAGGTCTCCCGGACGCCGCCGCCGTGCCGGCGGATCACGACGCCCTGGAAGACCTGGTTGCGCTCGCGGTTGCCCTCGATGACGCGGACGTGCACCTTGAGCGTGTCGCCGGGGCGGAAGGCCGGGATGTCGGAACGCAGTGACTGCGCGTCCAGCGCGTCCAGGGTGTTCATCGGTGGTCCGTCCTCGTATTCGTGTGGCTTACGTACAGCTTGAGCGCGCAGTGGAGTTCACTGCGACTAGCCCGGGGCTGATGGCATTCACGGCTGGCATCGCGTCTTTACATCTGCTCTGGGCACATGTAAAGCACCACGCGTCACGCCAACCAATCCATTATGGCAGAGGCCCCCGGAGACCTCGCACGGGGCCTATCCGGGCTGGTCGCCCAGCCCGTCGAGCACCTGCCGGTCCCGCTTGTCCAGGCTGCCCTCGGGCAGCTGGGCGAGCAGATCCGGCCGCCGCAGCGCGGTGCGTTCGAGCGCCTGGTCGCGCCGCCAGCGGTCGATGAGCGCGTGGTTGCCCGAGCGCAGCACGTCCGGCACCGCCAGGTCGCGCCACACCTCCGGGCGGGTGTAGCTGGGGCCTTCGAGCAGGCCGTCGGAGAACGAGTCCTCGGCCGCCGAGCGCGCGTTGCCGAGCACGCCCGGCAGCAGCCGGACCACGGCCTCGACGATCACCAGCACCGCGGCCTCGCCGCCGACCAGCACGTAGTCGCCGATCGAGACCTCGTCGACCGGCATCCGGCGGGCCGCGTCGTCCACCACCCGCTGGTCGATGCCCTCGTAGCGGCCGCAGGCGAACACCAGGTGCTTTTCCTCGGCGTAGGCGTGCGCCAGCTCCTGGGTGAATGGCTTGCCCGCCGGGGTCGGGACCACGAGCCGGGTCCCTTCGCCGCACACGTCGTCCAGGGCCGGGCCCCAGATCTGCGGCTTCATGACCATGCCGGGACCGCCGCCGTACGGGGCGTCGTCGACCGCGCGGTGGACGTCGTGGGTCCAGTCGCGCAGGTCGTGCACGCCGACCTCGATGAGGCCGCGGTCGATCGCCCGGCCCAGCAGCGCGGCGCGCAGCGGGTCCAGGTACTCGGGGAAAATGGTGACGACGTCGATGCGCAAGCGGTTACCAGTTCCAGTACTCGGTGGCCTCGGCGTGCCACGGGCTCGGGACGTCCTGGTCGATCGCGAAGGCCATGCCGAGCCCCTGCGCGATCTTGATGCTGCGGTGCAGGGTCTGGCGGATCGGCGACCCGGCGGGCAGCCCGTTGTCGTCCGACCACGTCTCGGTCTGCGTGACGCAGGTGCGCGCCCCGAAGCGGGCGTTCGAGCACTGAGCGGGCGCGCCCCAGGTCTGCAGATGTTCGAAGTGGACGACCTTGCCCGAGCTCTGCTCGGTGATCGTGCCGCGCGCGACGAGCCGGTAATCGGTGGACGGCACGGTCCAGCGCACGTAGTGCTGGCGGCCGCCGTCGGACGGGATCGGCGTGCACGTGGCGCCGTCGCACGCCGACTCTTCGGTGACCCGCTGCGAGTAGTACGTGCCGTTGCCGTCCCAGCCGTCGAGCAGCACCCAGTCGCCTGAGCGGACGAAGTGCTCAGCGGTCGCCGGCGGCCACGTGACCGGGTCGCCCCAGGTGATCTGCGATTCGGTGGCCGACTGCGGCGACCACGCCCACTGGAACGCCTTCTCCCCCGGCGGGGCGTACTGGCCGGCGCTGCGCTGGAACATCAGCGAAAAGTCGCCGTACACCGGCGAAGCGGCCTGCGCGGGCGGCGCGGCGAAAGCGGTGGCCAGAACGGCTGCGAAAACAGCCTTCGTCCAGAACTTCACGAACTCCCCCTCAGTCAGCGTCGAGGAGGCCTTCGGGCGGATCGAGCACGACCCGGCCCCCCGCGACATCCACCACCGGAACGATGGCGCGGACGAAAGGTACCAACACCGAGCGCCCGTCGTGATCGAGTTCGAGCAGTTCGCCGGCCGGAGAATGGACCACCTCGACGACCTTGCCGACGACTGTCCCGTCGGCCAGTTCGGCGCTCAGGCCAGCCAGCTCGTGGTCGTAGAACTCGTCCGGGTCGCCGGTGGGCGGCAGGGTGTCGGTGTCCGCCAGGAGCAGGGCCCCGCGCAGGGTTTCCGCGACATCGCGGGTGAGCACCTGCTCGAAACGCACCAGCAGCCGCCCGCTGTGTTCGCGGGCGGCTGCGATGGTGAGTTCTCTCGTGCTGCCGTCGCGCAGCTTCGTCGTGACGACCGCACCGATCGCGAACCGCTGCTGCGGCGAATCGGTGCGCACGTCGACCGCGAGCTCGCCGCGGATGCCGTGCGCCTTCGCGATACGGCCGACTACGACGTCCATACCTGACCGTTTCCGAGGATCCGGGTCAGCGATCGGTGTCGACGACGTCCACACGGACGCCGCGGCCGCCGATGCCGCCCATCACGGTGCGCAGAGCGGTCGCGGTGCGCCCGCCCCGGCCGATCACCTTGCCGAGATCGTCGGGGTGGACGTGCACCTCGAGCGTGCGGCCACGACGCGTGGTCAGCAGCTCGACCCGGACCTCGTCCGGGTTGTCGACGATCCCGCGCACCAGGTGCTCGAGGGAGTCGGCGAGGAAGCTCACTCGGACTTCTCGCCCTCAGCCGCTTCGCCGGCCTCGGCCTTGTCGGCCTTCTTCGGGGCCGACTTCTTCTTCGGCGTGGTGGCCTCGGTGGAGGGCTCCTCGCCCGCCGCGGCCAGCGCCGCGTTGAACAGGTCCTGCTTGGACGGCTTCGGCTCGGCCACCTTCAGGGTGCCCTCGGCGCCCGGCAGGCCCTTGAACTTCTGCCAGTCGCCGGTGATCTCGAGGATGCGCTGGACCGGCTCGGTCGGCTGCGCGCCGACGCCCAGCCAGTACTGCGCCCGCTCGGTGTCGACCTCGATGAAGCTCGGCTCTTCCTTCGGGTGGTACTTGCCGATCGTCTCGATGGCCTTGCCGTCCCGGCGGGTGCGCGCGTCGGCGATGATGATGCGGTAGTACGGCGCACGGATCTTGCCGAGGCGCTGCAGCTTGATCTTGACGGCCACGGGTGTGGGTACTCCTCAGTGCTGTGTGGTGCAGGGCGCGCGCGGAACCCGTGGGGACAGGCTCGCGGCGCCCGGAGGTCAGGAGCTTCCACACGGCGAGAGGGTCCGGCGGAAGCGGGCAAGCGAACATTCTGCCAGATGCCCGTCGCCGAGCCCGCACAAGGCCCCGGTTACGCGTGCGCGACCAGCGTCAGAACGACGCGAGCCCGAGCGCGCCCAGCAGGATCGCGACCGCGGGCAGGAAGTTGTTGACCGCGTGCGCGACGATGCTGCCGGCCAGCCTTCCGGTGGACAGCCGGGCCAGCCCGATCGGGATCGAGATCACCAGCAGCAGCGTGGTGCGCAGCGGTTCCAGGTGGCTGGCCGCGAAAACGGCGGTGGACAGCAGGAACGCGGCGAAGCGCCCCCACCGCTCGCTGCGCCACTGCAGCCGCTCCACCGCGCCCCAGAGCAGGCCGCGGTAGATGATCTCCTCGCAGATCGGCCCGAGCAGCCACAGGTAGCCGAACATCACCGCGGCGGCGGGCACGGACATCTTGCGGTCGTCGACCAGCGCGCTGATCGCCGAGGTCGCGTCCGCCGAGCCGACCAACTCGGTCCACACGTAGGCGCTCAGCGAGGTGAGCACGAGGCCGAGCATGCCGAATTTGAGCCCGGTCCAGACGTCCGCCCAGCGCCATTCGAGCCGCAGGTCGAGCTTCGGGCCGTTGCCGCGGACGACGGTGACCAGCACCGCGACGCCGGCGGCGATCATGGTGGGCAGCATCGTGCCGAGCAGCACCGTGCTGATCGGCAGCGGCCTGCCCGGGGCCGTCGGCCCGGCGAGCGCGCCGATGAACGCGGCCGAGGCCAGCAGAACGGCCTCGACCAGCAGGAACGCCCCGAATCCCCAGCGATGCGCCGGGAACGCGGTCGGTTCGGCCACGAAGTCCTCCGGGGAGAGCGCACTGGAGAGGGGTTCACGGGGCTGTGATGTGGTCACGCCCGCCTCCCCGTGCTCGCTCTGCTCACCGGTCGAGCCTAGCGGCCGAAATGGTTTCGCACAGTACTCGACCGGTCACCGGTTCACTCCAGGTCCGCCCGCGCTCAGTGCCCGGTGAAGAGCAGGACGGCGGGCGGCAGGTTGTTGGCCGCGTGCGCGAGCACGCTCGCCGAGGTCCGGCCGGAGTAATGCCGCGCCAGCCCGAGGACGAGGCCCTGGCCGAACAGCGCGATCGTGCGCGTGGTCTCGCCGTGCAGCAGCGCGAACACCAGCGAGGTGAGCACAAGCACCACCCACGGCGGGATCTTGTAGTGCGCCAGTGCGTTCCAGAGCGCCCCGCGCAGCAGCAGCTCCTCGGTGAGCGGGACGGCGATCACCAGCACGAGCGCGGTGGTGACGAGCCAGACCGGGCTGCCGCCGGACACGTCGGGCAGGTCGGTGAGCGGGCTGTCGGACACCTCGTCGCCGCCGAAGACGGCGATTTCGGCGGCGTTCAGCACGAAGCCGACGACGAGCGCGAGCAGGCCGCAGGCGAGGCCGATGCGGAGGTCGCGGCCGCGCGTGCGGAGCCCGAAGTCGCGTTCGAGGCCGGAGCCGTAGCGCAGGGAGGCGATCGCCGGGCCGAGGCCGAGGACCAGGTTCGGCAGGAAGGCCAGCAGCAGCAACGGTCCCGCGTACGCCTCGACCGGGTCGTCGTCGCCGACGTGGCGGTTGAATGCGGCGGCGGTGAGGAGGGTGACGAGGTAGTAGCCGGCGACTCCGAAGAAGAACGCGGCAAAGGCCCAATGGGCGCCCAGAATTCGCTTTCCCCCACCGTCTTCGGCCACGGGTTCACGCTATGTGCCTGTGCTGTGGCGCATCGAGGCGGGGTCGCGTCGCACTCGCTCGTAGCCGTTGCTCGCTGCTCGTTGCTCGCGTCCGTGAGGGGAACCCTGAGGGACTCTGATTCCCGCAGGGTTCCCTTCACGGACTTCAACCGCGCTGGACCTCGGCATCGCGTGCCGGGTCTGTCGGGAGGGAAGAGAACCCGCGCGCTGCGGGGAAAACCCCAATGTGGCATTGGGTGCGTGCGACGCACCGAACGCCACATTGGGTGCGTCTGACGCACCCAATGTGGCATTGGGGCGATCAGTGGAAGACCGTGCCGCCCAAGACGATGTGGGTCGGGTGGTGCAGTGCGGCGAGATCCTCGCGCGGGTCGTCGGCGTAGACGATCAGGTCCGCCGGGGCGCCGTGCTCGATGCCGGGGTGGCCGAGCCATTCGCGCGCTTCCCAGGACGCGCTCGCGAGCGCCTGCGTACGCGACATTCCCGCGCGGTGGAGCGCTTCGACCTCGTCGGCGATACGGCCGTGGTCGACCATGCCGCCCGCGTCCGTGCCCGCGAAGACGCGTACGCCCGCTTCAACCGCCGAGGACACCATCTCGCCGACGCCTGCGTGCAGCGCGCGCATGTGGGCCGCGTACGTCGGGTACTTGCCTGCCTTGTCCGCGATGCCGGGGAAGTTCTCGATGTTGATGAGCGTGGGCACCAACGCGACGTCGCGGCGCGCGAGTTCGGCTAGCTGGTCTGGCGACAGCGCGGTGCCGTGTTCCAGACAGTCGATGCCCGCGCCGATCAGGCCTGGCAACGCAGCTTCGCCGAACACGTGCGCGGTGACGCGTGCGCCGAGGTCGTGGGCGATGCGGATGGCTTCGGCGAGCACGTCGTCCGGCCACAGCGGCGCGAGGTCGCCTTCGCCGCGGTCGATCCAGTCGCCGACGAGCTTGACCCAGCCGTCGCCGTCGCGGGCCTGTTCGGCGACCGCTTCGGGCAGCAGCGCCGGGTCGTCCAGCTCGATCGCGAACCCGGGGATGTACCGCTTGGGCAGCGCCAGATGCCGTCCGCAGCGGATGATCGTGGGCAGGTCGGCGCGCGATTGCAGCGGCCGGACGTCGAGCGGCAGGCCGCAGTCGCGGATTAGCAGGGTGCCCGCGTCGCGGTCGGTCGCGGCTTGCTCCGCCGCTTCCTCCACCGACAGCCCGCCGCTCGGGCCGAGGCCCGGGTGGCAATGCGCGTCGACGAGCCCGGGGACCACGAATCCGCCGGCGGACAGCGTTTCCGCGCCGGGAACCGGCTCGAACGACAGCTTTCCGTCCTGGATCCAGAGGTCACGCGGTTCGCCGTCGGGCAGGACGGTGCCGGAAAGGCGCAGCGGGCTCAATTGTTCTTCGGGTCCTTCGGCAGCTTGAACTTGGACGGGTCGAAGCCGGGCACGTCGTTCATGCCGCCGAGCTGGGACAGGTCCGGCATCCCGCCGGGCATGCCGCCGCCGGGGGGAAGCATCGGCATGCCGCCGGGCATCCCGCCGCGCATCTTCGGCTGCGTGGGGCCGCGCCCCTTGCCCTTCTTCCCCTTCTTGCCCTTGCGGTTCTTGCTTCCGCCGCCTCCGCCGCCGCCGAAGCCGAACCGGCCGGCCATCTGCGCCATCATCTTGCGCGCCTCGAAGAAGCGGTTGACCAGGTCGTTGACCTCGCGGACGGTCACGCCGGAGCCGTTCGCGATGCGCAGCCTGCGCGAGCCGTTGATGATCTTCGGGTCGGCGCGCTCGGCGGGCGTCATGCCGCGGATGATCGCCTGCAACCGGTCGAGCTGCTTGTCGTCGACCGACGCGAGCTGGTCTTTCATCTGGCCCGCGCCGGGCAGCATGCCGAGCAGGTTGCCGATCGGGCCCATCTTGCGCACGGCGAGCATCTGCTCGAGGAAGTCCTCCAGCGTGAGCTGCCCGCTGGTGAGCTTCTGCGCGGCCTGTTCGGCCTGCTCCTGGTCGAAGTGCTGTTCGGCCTGCTCGATCAGGGTCAGCACGTCGCCCATGCCCAGGATGCGCGAGGCCATCCGGTCCGGGTGGAACGTGTCGAAGTCCTCGAGCTTCTCGCCGTTGGACGCGAAGAGGATCGGCTGGCCGGTGACCTCGCGCACGGACAGCGCGGCACCACCGCGGGCGTCGCCGTCGAGCTTCGTGAGCACCACGCCGGTGAAGCCGACGCCGTCGCGGAACGCCTCGGCGGTGGTGACCGCGTCCTGACCGATCATCGCGTCGACCACGAACAGGACTTCGTCCGGCTGCACGGCCTCGCGGATATCCGCGGCCTGCTTCATCAGCTCTTCGTCGACACCCAGCCGGCCCGCGGTGTCGACCACGACGATGTCGTACTGCGCGTGCTTGGCCTCTTCGATCGCGCGGCGGGCGACGTCGACCGGGTCGCCGACGCCGTTGCCCGGCTCCGGCGCGAACGTGGTGACGCCCGCGCGCTCGCCGACGATCTGCAGCTGGTTGACCGCGTTCGGCCGCTGGAGGTCGCAGGCGACCAGCATCGGCGCGTGGCCCTGCTTCTTCAGCCACATCGCCAGCTTGCCCGCCAGCGTCGTCTTACCAGCACCCTGGAGACCAGCGAGCATGATCACCGACGGCGGGTTCTTCGCCAGGTTCAGCCGCCGCGTCTCGCCGCCGAGGATGCCGACGAGCTCCTCGTTGACGATCTTGACGACCTGCTGCGCCGGGTTCAGCGCCTGGGAGACCTCGGCGCCCTTCGCCCGGTCCTTGATCTTCGCGATGAACGCCTTGACCACCGGGAGCGCGACGTCCGCTTCCAGCAGCGCGATGCGGATCTCGCGCGCGGTCGCGTCGATGTCGGCGTCGGACAGCCTGCCCTTGCGCGAGAGCGACTGCAGGGCCGAGGTGAGCCGATCGGAGAGGGTGTCGAACACGGGGGTGCACGCTCCAGCTGGGTCGAAAGTTCGCGTGCCGGGCGGTGCTCGGCACCCCCGGCATCTTCCGAGGGTAGCCGCCCCGGCCGCCCGGCCTTCACGGGTACGGGAAGGGTACTACGCGTGCGCGTATTAACCGACGACGTGGCAACAGCTCAACCATGCGAAAAACGCTCGCACCGGCTCGGAAATTAAGTAAACATAGGCGTATGACATCAGCTACTGCCCGGCGTCCGACGCTCGCCGAACCGGCAGGAGACGAGGAAGAACAGGCGCCGTTCCGCCGCATCGCCGGCCTGTTCCGGCCGCACCGGCGGGCGCTGGCCGGGCTGTGCGTGCTGCTGGTCGTGCAGGCCGGGCTGGGCGTCGCCTCGCCGTTCCTGCTGCGGGAGATGCTGGACACCGCGCTGCCGCACCGCGACGCCCTGCTGGTGAGCCTGCTGGCGACGGGGATGATCGCCGCCGCGCTCGGGTCCGCGGCGCTGAGCGTGCGGACCACCGGGCTGTCCAACACCATCGGCCAGCGGGTGATGAACGAGCTGCGGGTGTCCGTGTACAGCCATCTGCAGCGGATGTCGCTGGGCTTCTACACCCGGACCAAGACCGGCGAGGTGCTGTCGCGGGTCTTCAACGACATCGGCGGCGTGGACAACGTCGTGACCGGGACCGCCGCGTCGATCGTGCAGAACGGCACCACGGCGCTGGCGATCGCGGTGGCGATTCTGGTCATGGACTGGCAGCTGGCGCTGTTGTCGCTGGTCGTCGTGCCGTTGTTCCTGCTGTTCACGCTGCGGCTCGGCGGCAAGCAGCGGAAGCTCGCCCGCGGCCGGACCCGGCGGATGGCCCGGCTGACCACGATCGTCGAGGAATCACTGTCGGTCACCGGCGTGCTGCTGGCGAAGACGATGGGCAACGCGAAGCTGATGCGCGACCGGTTCGCCGAGGAATCGCGCGAGGTCGCGGCGCTGGAGCGCAATGCCGCGCTGGCCGGACGGTGGCAGCGGGCGGCGCGGTCGATGAGCCTGACGATCGTCCCGGCGCTGGTCTACTGGGCTGCCGGGCTGGAGCTCGCGGGTGGTGCGGCACCGATCTCGCTGGGCACTGTCGTCGCGTTCACCAGCATGTTGAACCGGCTGCTCGCGCCTGCGACGGCGATGCAGACCGTGGGACAGAACGTCGCGTCGGCGAAGGCGTTGTTCGGGCGGATCTTCGAGGTGCTCGATCTGCCGGTGGAGATCGGCGACCGGCCGGGCGCGCGTGAGCTGGTCCTTCGCGGCGGAGCGGTTTCGATGCGCGGGGTGTCGTTCCGCTACGACGACGAGGGTCCGTGGACATTGCGCGACATCGATCTCGACGTGCCTGCGGGGACCACGACGGCGTTGGTCGGGTCGACGGGTTCCGGGAAGACGACGCTCGCCTATCTGGTCGCTCGGTTGTACGAGGTGACCGAGGGAAAGGTGTGCGTGGACGGGACGGATGTGCGGGACGTGACGCTCGCGTCGCTGGCCGCTGGGGTCGGGCTGGTTTCGCAGGAGACGTATCTGTTCCACGCGTCGGTGCGGGAGAACCTGCGGTTCGCGAAGCCGGACGCGACCGACGAGGAGCTGGAGACCGCGGCGAAGGCCGCGCACATTCACGACACGCTGGCCGCGCTGCCGGAGGGGTACGACACCGTTGTCGGGGAACGCGGGTACCGGTTTTCCGGCGGGGAGAAGCAGCGGATGGCGATCGCGCGGATTCTCTTGCGCAATCCGCCCGTGCTGATCCTGGACGAGGCGACGAGTTCGCTGGACAACCGCACGGAGCGGGCGGTGCAGGCGGAACTGGACCGGCTCGCCGCCGGGCGCACGACGATCGCCATCGCGCATCGGCTGTCCACTGTGGAGCATGCGGACCAGATCGCGGTTCTGGACGCGGGGAGGATCGTCGAACGGGGGACGCACGCGGAACTGCTGGCGGCGGACGGGAGGTATGCCGCGTTGGTGCGAGGGGAAACCGCCTAATCTGGGCCTATGGAGACCGAACCCGACGCGGACCGGGCCGATGAGCTGGCGACGCTGGCCCGGACGGTGCGCGAGGGCGTCGGACGGCTGAACTGGCGGATGCGCTTCGAGGCGGGGGCGCCCGCTCCGGGACCGGCCGTGCTGGCGGTGCTTTCGCGGCTGTACCGGGGCGGCACGCACACGCCGGGCGAGCTGGCCGAGGCCGAGCGGATCCATCCGCAGTCGCTGACGCGGATCCTGGCCTCGCTGGCCGAACGCGAGCTGATCACGCGCACTCCGGATCCGGCGGACGGGCGGCGGTCGCTGATCGACCTCACCCCGGCCGGACTGCGGGAGCTGCGCCAGTACTCGATCGCGCGGGAAACGTGGCTGGCCGCGGCCCTCGAACGGACGCTGAGCCCCACCGAACAGGAACTGCTCCGGCTCGCGGCCGGGCTGCTGGCGCGGATCGCGGATTCCTGAGCCCGGGGAGTTCCGGGGCGGCCGCTCCCCACGGCCGTCCCCGGAACTGTGGCGGAAGAGCTCACCTCCCCAGGAGGCCTTCCGCCGCGGGCACGCGGAGCGGTTCCCCCTCGACCGCCCGGCGTTGAGGAGAAGTCTGCCGTCCGGGGGCGGGCGCGCGGCAGCGTGAAGTCCCTCAATCCGGGCTGAGTAGTCCTACTCAAACGCGGGTGTCGGGTCCCGCGGAGTCGCTGGTGAACTCGAAAAGCGGTTCGGCGTCGGCGAGTTCCTCGGCCGAGCAGCTCACGGCGCAGGCGGCGGCTTGGAGGACTTCGGTGAGGACTTCCACTTCGGACGGCGAGACTGTCGCCAGCGCGGGGTTGCGGACGTCCATGCGGCCGGCGAGACCTGCCAAGGCGTGGGAGAGGGCGTGTTGGCCTGCGACCAGCTGGGTGACCACTTCGGATAGTTCGCTGAGGGTGGCGGCTGATCCGTCGCCTCGCAGGAGGGCGGAGAGTTCTTCGGCGCAGGTGCGGAGGTGTCCGGCGACGACTGTCGGAGGCAGCGAAAGCTCGGGCAGGTTCTCGTGACCTCGCACCGCGTTCACCTCGCCCCCTCGGTCGGACCTGCCATCCTGCCACCGGAATCGGCTTTGTCGCTTCCGACACCCCGGATGGGTGAGCCCGGATGGCGCAATCCGGCCAGGTCTGCATGCCCTGGCCAGCTGTCCGTGAAGGGCTCCTTGAGGGAATCTGATTCCTTCAAGGAGCCCTTCACGGACGGTCAGGAGACGGCGGTCAGGACGGCGTCGGTGATGGTGGTTCGCCACTGTGGAGTGACGTGGCCGGAGCGTGGCGAGAGGGCGAAGGAGTCGACTACCGCGCCGCCCAGGGTTGCGGCTTTTGCCCAGTGGACGTCGGCTTCGGCGCGGCGCAGGGCACTGGCTACGCGGAACAGGAGGCCGATGCGGTCGGCGGCGCGTAGTTCCAGCACGACTGCGTCGGGGCCGCTTGTTTCGTCGTCGAACCATCGGACTACTGGCTTGACCACGGCTGGTGACGAAGTGGCGTAGTCCCGTTCCTTCGCGGCCAGGCGCTGGGTTAACGGCATCGTTCCGGCTACTGCGCGGGCGAACTGTTCGCGCAGCAGTGCGGGGTCTGGCAGGGAGCCGAACTTCGGCGACGCCGTGAAGACGCCTGCTCGGCCGCGGCCGGAATGTTCGCGCAGGACGGCAGAGTGGACCTCCAACGAGTTCAGGGCCAGGACTCCGGCTGCGGGAGCCAGCAGTTCGCGGTCCGCGGGTACGGCCAGCAGGACGGTGACGACCTTGCCGTGTGCGGAGATCCGGATTTGGCCAGTGCCTGTGCGGGCGGCCTCGGCGACTAGGTCGCGTTGGTCGTCGTCCAACGGCTCGGGCGGGGTGAAACCCTTGCCGTGCACCGCTTCCTCGCAGCCGCTGACCAGTTCGGCCAGGAGGCGGTCCTTCCAGTCGGTCCAGACGCCGGGGCCGGTGGCCAGCGAATCGGCGCGGGTCAGGGCGTGCAGGAGTTCCAGCAGGACGACGTCGCCGTCCAGGGTTTTCACCACGCGCGAGATGGTCGCGGGATCGCCGATGTCGCGTCTGGTCGCGGTGTGCGGGAGCAGCAGGTGGTGGCGGACCATGGCGGAGACGGTCGCGACATCCGCGGGCGGCAGGCCCAGTCGTCGCGCTACCGAGGCGGAGATTTTCGCGCCCAGTTCCGAATGGTCGGCCTCTCGGCCCTTGCCGATGTCGTGCAGGAGCGCGCCGATCAGCAGCAGGTCCGGCCTCGACACGGTGGTGGTGAGTTTCGCTGCTTCGACGCATGCCTGGACTAGGTGCCGGTCGACTGTCCACTGGTGTACCGGGGAGCGCGGCGGCAGGTCGCGTACGGCACCCCATTCGGGGAACAGCCGGGACCACAAGCCGGTGCGGTCTAGGGCTTCGACTGCGTCGACCAGGCCCTCCCCCGCGCCCAGCAGTTCGACGAGTGCGTTGCGGGCGTCGTCCGGCCAGGGTTCGCGGAGTTCGGGTGCGGATTCGGCGAGGGTGCGCAGAGTGCCTGGCGAGATGGGTTTTCGGGTGCGGGCGGAGGCGGCGGCGGCGCGAAGCAGGAGGGCCGGGTCTCGGGCCGGGAGCGCGTCTCGGGCCAGTGCGACCTCGTCGCCGTGCAGGACGACACCCTCGGCCAGCGGGCGGCGGACGGGGCGTCTGCCGAAGCGTGGGCGTGGTTGCTCCACAGTGGACCGAAGGGCGACGTCGACGGCGTAGGCGATGGTCCGTCCCGCGCCGGAAAGCTTGCGGGCCAGGGTGAATCGGTCGCCGAGTTCCAGTTCGTGCGCGACGACGTCGGCGTCGGCGGCACCGAGGATGTCTCGTTCGCGACGTGACTCGCGGCGCAGTTCGGTGCGGACGTCCAGCAGGAGTTGCTTGGCTGCCAACAGTTCCTCGCCCGGGCGTGCGGTGAGCTGGCCCGCGGCGAGGGCTTCCAGTACGCCGAAATCGCGGAGGCCGCCGCGGCCGTGTTTGAGGTCTGGTTCGGCGGATTGGGCGATCTCGCCGCTGCGCCGCCACCGGGTGTGGACGGATTCAGCGAGCTCCGGCAGGCGTTTGCGGGCGGTGCGCCGCCACTGGTCGCGGGCGGCGGACGCAAGGCGTTCGCTGAGGGCTGGGTCGCCAGCCAGGTGCCGGGCGTCGAGGAGACCTAGCGCGGTGCGAAGGTCCTCCGCGGCGACTTTCAGGGCCTCGCCAGGGGTTCGGACTGAATGATCCAGGCCGACTCGCGCGTCCCACAGCGGGTACCACAGGGCGTCGGCGATCTTTCCGATCTCACCGTTTCCGTTGTGCAGCAACACTAGATCGAGATCCGAGTACGGCACCAGTTCGCGCCGTCCCAGCCCCCCTACGGCGACCAGCGCGACACCTGGGTCCGCGGTGTCGACGCCGGCCGCCGTCGCTCCTTTCCCGAGCCAGAACTCGTAGAGATCGACCAGGGACGCCCGCAGTGCGGGTGCTCCGTGCCGTCCTTCGAGAAGCAGCGCAGTGGCTCGGGCGAGTTCTCCCCCGTCGGTCATCGGCTACAGCGCGTCCGTGCCGCGTTCACCGGTGCGGACGCGGATCACCGTCTCCACCGGCGTCACCCAGACCTTCCCGTCGCCGATTTTCCCGGTGTGCGCGGCGGTGGTGACCGCGTCGAGGACCTTCTCGACGACGACGTCGTCCACCACGACCTCGATCTTCAGCTTGGCCACGAAATCCACCGAGTACTCGGCCCCCCGGTAGACCTCGGTGTGGCCCTTCTGCCTGCCGTAGCCCTGGACCTCGCTCACCGTCATCCCGAGCACGCCCAGCTGCTCCAGCGAGGAGCGGACGTCGTCGAGCGTGAACGGCTTGACGATCGCGGTGATGAGCTTCATGCCTTGGTCTCCTCGAGTTTCGTGACGGGCTTGACCGGGAACGTCGCCGAGTGGCCGAGGCCGCCCATGCCGGTGAAGTCGTAGGCGCTCTCCGCGTGCTGGCCCTCGTCGATGCCGCTGACCTCGTGCTCGGTGCTGACGCGGAATCCGCCCGCCTTCTTGATCGCGAAGCCGATGATCAAGGTCATGATGAACGAGTAGCCCAGTACCGCAAGCGCGGCGACGACCTGGATGCCCAGCTGCTTGAAGCCGCCGCCGTAGAACAGGCCGTCCGCGCCCGCCGAGTTCACGCTCTTGGTGGCGAAGAACCCGATCAGGATGGTGCCGACGAGACCGCCGACGAGGTGCACGCCGACGACGTCGAGGGAGTCGTCGAAGCCGAAGCGGAACTTCAGCGAGATGGCCAGCGCGCACAGCACCCCGGCGATCAGGCCGATCGCGATCGAGCCGAGCGGGCTCACGAAACCGCAGGCGGGCGTGATGGCGACCAGACCGGCGACCGCGCCGGAAGCCGCGCCGAGAGTGGTCGGCTTGCCGAACTTCAGCTGTTCCACGACCAGCCAGCCGAGCACCGCGGCCGCGGTCGCGACCGTGGTGTTGGTGAACGCGACGCCCGCGAGGTCGTTCGCGCCGAGGGCCGAACCGGCGTTGAAGCCGTACCAGCCGAACCACAGCAGCGACGCGCCGAGCAGCACGAACGGGACGTTGTGCGGACGGCCGGTGTCCTTCGGCCAGCCCTTGCGCTTGCCGAGCACCAGCGCGAGGGCGAGACCCGCGGCGCCGGCGTTGATGTGCACCGCCGTGCCGCCCGCGAAGTCGAGCGCCTTGAGCTGGTTGGCGATCCAGCCGCCCACCGCGTCCTTGCCGGTGAATCCGTCGAACGAGAACACCCAGTGCGCGACCGGGAAATACACGACAATCACCCAGATTGTCACGAAAAGCGTCCAGCCCCAGAACTTCGCGCGATCCGCGATAGCGCCGGAAATCAGCGCCGGGGTGATGATCGCGAACATCAATTGGAACATGCAGAACGCGAGCAACGGCAACGCGTCGGGACCCGGCCACGGAACCGCGGGCGGCCCTTCGCTCGCCAGGCCGACGAGCTTGCCGAACGCGTCCGACAGGCCGGCGTAGTCGAAGTTCCCGACCAGGCCGCCGAAAGCGTCGTTGCCGAAGGACAGCGAGAACCCGAAGAGCACCCACAGCACCCCGACTATGGCGAGTGCGATGAAGTTCATCATCAACATGTTCAAAACGCTCTTCGCGCGGACCATGCCGCCGTAAAAGAACGCGAGGCCCGGGGTCATGAGCATGACCAGCGCGGCGCTGATCAGCACCCAGGCGGTGTCTCCGGCGTTCAGCACAATCGTCCTCCCGTGCCGTGGGCAACTGCTGAGGAAGTGTTGGCCCCGGGTGTTTCGCGGGGCTTCGATTCACGTTTCCCGCTCGTGAACTCCGGCGTGGTGGTTGTTACGGGGACGTTTCCGGGGAGCGGGGGCGAAGTGTCCGGTTAGGCAACGTCATGGTCGAATTACGCTATGTCATTACCTAACCGGGTGATCGAAGCGCTGCGCTGTTCGGTGTGCGCGGAGCCGGTCGCGCTGGACGGCCGGACGCTGCGCTGCGAGCGGCGGCATTCGTTCGATCTGGCCCGGCAGGGTTACGTCAACCTCCTGCACGCGCGCATCCCGGCGGGGACCGCCGACACCACCCCGATGGTGGACGCGCGGGCGGCGTTCTTGTCATCCGGGGCGTACGCGCCGCTGGCCGAAGCGGTCGCTGCCGCCGGTTCTGCTCCTGGATTGATCATCGACGCCGGCGCCGGGCCTGGCTATTACCTCTCGCGGGTGCTGGACTCCGCGCCGGACGCGGTCGGCCTCGCACTGGACGTCTCGGCGATGGCGTTGCGGCGGGCCGCGCGGGCGCACGCGCGGCTGGGCGCGGCGGTGTGGAACCTGTGGGAGCCGTGGCCGGTGGGCGACGGGGTGGCGTCGGTGGTGCTGGACGTGTTCTCGCCGCGGAACGCCGCCGAGTTCCACCGGGTGCTCGCGCCGGGCGGGAAGCTCGTGGTGGCGTCGCCGTTGCCGGGACATCTCGTGGAGCTGGGCGATCTGGTGCTCGCGGTCGACTCGCGGAAGGAAGAACGACTCGAAGCCGCACTGGGCGGGTTGTTCGTGCGGGAGTCCGGGGTTGAGGTGGTGCGGACTCAGCCGTTCAGTGCGGCGCAGGTGCGGGATGTCGTGGCGATGGGGCCCGCGGGCTTCCATCTGGACCGGGACGGGCGACGGGAGCGGCTCGACGCTGCGACGGGCCGAGAGGTGACGCTGGCGGTTTCGGTGAGCACTTGGCGGAAGCGAGACGACGTGCAGTGACCCGAGTACGCCTGGCCGAACCGGGCGCGTCGTCGGCGTCGGACAGTGCGGGTCGGACCACGTCGTCTACAAGCTCTACCTGGACCCGGAGCACCGCGGCCGCGGGGTGGGCCCACGACTCCTCGACGCCCTCGCCGGCCACCTGCCGGAGGGCGTCGACCAACTGCGCATCGAACACTTCGCCGCCAACGAGCGGGCCGCGGCGTTCTACGAACGGGAAGGTTTCGCAGTCGAGCGGATCGAGCCGGACCCCGCCGGTGATCCGGCACTCGCGGTGGTCTGGCGCGCCCGCCCGATCACACTCCGGGAGGAATAGCCGCCAGCGGCGGAGCTGGGTTAGCGTGGCGGTCGATGAGCGAACGTACCTGGGGCTTCCGCACCCGCGCCCTGCACGCCGGCGGCACTCCCGACCCCGCCACCGGGGCCCGTGCGGTGCCGATTTACCAGACGACCAGCTTCGTGTTCGAGGACGCGGCCGACGCGGCCAACCTGTTCGCGCTGCAGAAGTACGGGAACGTCTACAGCCGGATCGGCAACCCGACCGTCGCGGCGTTCGAGGAGCGCATTGCGAGTCTCGAGGGGGCCATCGGCGGGGTCGCGACGGCCAGCGGGCAGGCGGCGGAGTTCCTCACCTTCTCGGCGCTCGCGGAGTCCGGCGACCACATCGTGTCGGCAGCCGGGCTGTACGGCGGGACGGTCACGCAGCTCACCGGGACGCTCGCGCGGTTCGGCGTCGAGACGACGTTCGTGCACGGCGACACCGAGGAGTACGCCAAAGCGGTCACCGACCGCACGAAGCTGATCTACACCGAGGTGATCGGCAACCCGAGCGGCGCGATCGCGGACCTCGCCGGGCTGGCTGATCTCGCGCATTCGCACGACATCCCGCTGGTGGTCGACGCGACTCTCGCCACGCCGTACCTCTGCCGCCCGATCGAGCACGGCGCGGACATCGTCCTGCACTCGGCCACCAAGTTCCTCGGCGGACACGGCACGACGCTCGGCGGGGTCGTCGTCGAAGCCGGGACTTTCAACTGGGGCAACGGAAACTTCCCCCGGATGACCGAGACCGTCGACAGTTACGGCGGGCTCAAGTACTGGGAGAACTTCGGCGAGTACGCGTTTTGCACGCGGCTGCGCGCGGAGCAGTTGCGCGACATCGGCGCGGTGCTGTCGCCGCATTCGGCGTTTTTGCTGCTGCAGGGCGTGGAAACGTTGCCGCAGCGGATGGACGCGCACGTCGTCAACGCGCGGGCGATCGCCGAGTACTTGAACGCCGACCCGCGGGTCGCGTGGGTGTCCTACGCGGGGCTGCCGGATCATCCGGATCACGAGCGGGCCGCGCGGTATCTGCCGCAGGGGCCGGGCGCGGTGTTTTCGTTCGGGGTGAAGGGCGGGCGCGCGGCGGGCGAGAAATTCGTGGAGTCGGTGGAGCTGTTGTCGCACTTGGCGAACGTCGGCGACGCGCGGACCTTGGTGATCCATCCCGCGTCGACGACGCACGCGCAACTGTCCGAGGACCAGCTCGCCGCGGCGGGCGTGGGCGCGGACTTGATCCGGCTGTCGGTCGGGCTGGAGGACGTCGAGGACCTGCTGTGGGATCTCGACCAGGCCCTCGACAAGGCGGTGAACGCATGAGTTACGACGTCGGCGCGGTCGAACGGCGGCGTCTTCTCGGGCGCACGAAATCGGTGACGGTCGTGGGCGCGTCGGCGAATCCGGCGCGGCCTAGCTACTTCGTGGCGACGTATCTGCTGTCTTCGACGCGGTACGAGGTCAACTTCGTGAACCCGCGGCTCGACACGTTGCTGGGGCGGCCGGTGTATCCGTCGCTGGCGGACGTGCCCGGCGAGCTGGACCTGGTGAGTGTGTTTCGCAAGCACGATGACCTCCCCGGGGTGGCCGAGGAGGTCATCGACGCCGGAGCGCGGACGTTGTGGCTGCAGCTGGGGTTGTGGCACGAACCGGCGGCGGACCGCGCCCGAGAGGCGGGGCTGGACGTGGTGATGAACCGTTGCGTGAAGATCGAGCACGCGCGGTTCGCGGGCGGGTTGCATCTGGCCGGGTTCAACACCGGGGTGATCAGTTCCCGGCGGCAAACGGCACCGTAAACCGGGTGCTGTTCTTCACAGTGCGCGTCCAGCCACCTGGCCTCGACGCCCGGCTGGAGGGCGTCGACAACTTCGTGACCGGACGCGGCCTCCCCCGATTCCTCGACAACCTCGACTTCCGCGGCTGGGAAGGCGAGCGACGCTGGGTCAACGCCGACCGGGACCTGCTCGTCTCCGCGACCTACCACTCCGGCGGCCGCGTCGAGCTGGCGTGGACGATCCGGCCGTGGCGGCACTCCGTCTACGGCGAATGGGAAGCCACGGTCACGACCTCGATGGAGGCTGGCGCGGAGAAGGACGATCTGGCCGCCCAGCTGCACGCTTTCCTTACCGCCGAAGGGTTTCCGGTCGAGTACAGCGAACCCGAGTTCAGCTGACCGTCGCCACCAGGAACTCCTCCCCCGCCGTCTCCAGCCCGTCCGACCGACCGGACAGATATCGCTTGTTCAGCTCGACCGCGCTGACGTGCTGGACCTCCGCAAAACCGCACTCCCGCGCGAGATCCAGCATCTCGTCCGGCGCGAAGAAGCTCACGAACGGCGTCCCGGCGGCCTTCGCGCCCTTCATCGCCGCTGCTCGCGCCGCGCGGTCGGGTCCGTCCAGGTACTCCTCCGGCATCTGGAACGTCATCGCCACCACGGTGCCCGGCGCGAACCCGGCGAGCGCGCGCAACGTCGCGGCGTTCGCCTCTCGGGTCAGGTACATGCTGACGCCCGTCGACGCCACCACGGCAGGCTTCGCCAGCTCGAAACCGTTGGCGGCCAAGCGTTCCGGCCATTGATCGCCGGATTCGAAATCGACCGGCACGAACCGGTGCGGCGCGGGCAGGCCCAGCGCGGCCAGCCGTTCCCGCTTCCACTCCTGCGTGCCCGGCTGGTCGATCTCGAACACCCGCACGCCCAGCTCCGGCTCCCGCTGCGCGAACGTGTCCAGCCCGGCGCCGAGCAGGACGTACTGCGAGACCCCGCGTTCGCGCACCAGATCCTCGACGAACCGGCTGCGCAGCGCGATTCCCGCGCGGAACCGCTGGGTGAAATCGAGGTCCATGTCCGGCCGGGACCGCCAGTCCGGGCCGGGATCCGCCAGCCGGAGGCCGATCTCGTCGACCAGCGCGTGCGGCGGCGGATCGGCGAGCACGTGCAGCGCGCGCCACAACGCGACGCGCACCGCTGTGTGGTCCGGTTCGCTCACTTCGGGGCCCGCAGGATCCAGGCTCGGCCGTCCGGGTCTCGCACGGTCATCTCGCGCGTGCCGTAGTGGGTGTCCTCGAAGGGGGTGACGACGTCGAGCCCCGCGTCGACCGACTCGTCCGGCACCGCCACCACCACGCTCGTGCGCGTCTCCTGGCTTTCGGGGACCTCGGCGACGAACACCGGCACGCCGTCGCCGTTCGACAGCTGGCCCGAGTTGTGGTCGGTCTCGAAATCGAGGCTGAAACCCACGCGCTGCAGGAACTTCGCGGTCTTGCCCCAGTTGTGCGTCTCCATGAAAAGCATGGTGATGCCGTCGCTCACGTCAGCCGTCCTCTCGTTGCTCGGCCGGGGTGTCGAGATAAGCCCGCAAAGCCGCGGTGACCAGCGCGGACAGCGACTGCTCGTTCTCGATCGCCCGGTACTTCACCTGCTTGATCAGCTCGACCGGCAGGTAGACGTTGAATTGTTTGACCTCTTCACCGGCCATTCTAGAATGCTAGCAACCTAGCCAGCGGCGGGCAAGCCCCGCCCGCCGCCGCCATGAGAAGGTGGAGGCATGGCGAAACCCTCCGGGCTGCAGATCAGGAACATCATCGCCGCCGTCCTGATGGCCGCCGCGTTCGTGTTCAACCTGGTGACCGGCGGCCCGTGGTGGGTCACCGCGATCGTCGGCGTCGCGGCTCTGCTGTCGTCCTTCTCCGCCTACCTGAACCGGCCGAGCGCGCGGGGCTGACCCTCCGGGCAATCCGGCCCGGACGCTCGGGCAGGAAGCTCTCTCGTTCAACCTTCGTCCGCACGGACGTCGCCTGCGGTTCAGCCGCCGCTGCTCTACTCGGCGCGGCGCGATCGCGGCAGGCGAAGGAGTGTTGGTGGCAGGGAACGGCTTCACCGTCCACACGGACGAGTTGCACAAATTCAGCGAGTACATGGACAAGACCACCGTGCCCACGGTGACCGACTCCGCGAAGGCGGTCGACGACGCCAACGGCGGGGACATCGACGCGTTCGGCGTCGTGCTGGCACAGGTGCTCGCCATTCCCGCGCGGATCGCGTTGAAGGTCGTCTCCGACAATCTGCACGGCGTCGCGAAAGACGTGACCGACAGCGCGGACAAGACGCGCCAGGCCAGCGAGCAGTACAGCAAGGGCGACCAGGACCTCGCGAAGGCGTTCGACAAGTTCAAGCCGGAGCAGGTGAAATGACCGGCGTCGAACCCATCACCGACAAGAACAGCACCACCGGCGCGGGCGTCGCGGACAGCTGGCACAGCGTCGTCTCGTCGATCCAGGAGATCCAGAACCTGCACGGCGGCGACGCGGCCGCGGTCGGCGTCGAGATCGGCGTGTCGATCGTCGGCGCGATCGCGGACACCGCGGCGTTCGTCATGGACCCGTTCGGCAAGCTGATCGCCGCCGGGCTCGGCTGGCTGATCGAGCACATCTCGTTCCTCAAAGAGGGCCTCGACAAGCTCGCCGGCAAGCCCGAGGCGATCAACAAGATGGCCGAGGAACTGCACAAGACCGCAGAGAATCTGCGCAACGCGGCGAAGGACCTGGACACCACGCTGCAGAAGACGGTCGCCAACTGGCAGGGCGACGGCGCCGAGGCGTTCAAGAAGAACATCGGCGACCGGCGCGGCCAGATCGACAGCGCCGGGCACGCGGTCGACGCCGCGGGCTACGTGGTCAAGACGACGATGGCCCTGGTCTCCGTGGTGCGCTCGCTGATCCGCGACCTGATCACGACGTTCCTCGGCGACGTCATCGCGACCATGCTGATCGCGCTCGCCATGGCGGCGTTCACGTTCGGCGCGTCGATCGTGGTCGGGGTGGGCAACGTGATCCGGTCGGGGATCTCGCTGGCGCTGACGATGGCGTCCAAGATCGCGCGGGTGGTCGGCCTGGGCGGGCGGACCGCGAGCAGGCTGGCCCAGCTGGCCGAGAAGGTCAAGCCCTCGCGCGGCGGCGGCGGGACGCACGGCGGCGGCAACAACCACGAGATGACCGACCTCAACCCCGGCGGTTCCGGGGGCCACGGCGGCGGGGGCGGCGGTGGGCAGGGCGGCCACGGCGGGAACAACACGCCGCACGAGGACACGCCCGGTGGCAATAACCACCACGAAGACACTCCTGGTGGGAACAACCACCACGAAGACCCGCCGGGCAACAACAACCCGCACGAGGACACTCCTGGTGGCAACAACCACCACGAGGATCAGCCGGGCGGGAACAATCATCACGAGGACACTCCCGGCGGGAACAACACCCCGCACGACGACGCCCCCGGCGGCAACAACCACCACGAAGACAACCCGGGTGGAAACAACCACCACGAAGACGCGCCGGGCGGGAACAACCATCACGAAGACGCGCCGGGCGGGAACAACAACCCGCACGAGGAGCGGCCGAACAACCAGCCGCACGAGGACGATCCGTTCGACACCTGGCTCGCCGCGGACCAGCACTTCAACCCGCCGCCCAACCGCCCGCACGACACCCCGGGCGGCAATGGCCATCACGAGGACGCCCCAGGCGGCGGGGGCAGCCACGACAACACGCCCGGCGGGAACAACCACCACGAGGACACCCCCGGTGGGAGCGGCAACCACGAGAACACGCCGGGCAACACCGGCCACGACAACACCCCGGGTGGCAACAACCACCACGAGGACACTCCCGGCGGCAACAACACCCCGCACGAAGACACGCCTGGCGGCAACAACCATCACGACGACCAGCCGGGCAACAACACGAACCACGAGGACAACGCGGGCGGCGGCAACCACGACAACACCGGTGGCAACCACCACGACGACAACGCTGGCGGCAACAACCACCAAGAAGGCAACCAGGGCGGCGGCGAGCACGGGAACGCTCAGGGCAACGAAGGCGGGACCGGGCGGCCCTCCGGACCGCAGTCGCCGTTCAAGGTGCACGACTTCGGCTGGATGAAGAAGCACGAGGGCTGGCTGGAGAACCTGTGCAACCGTCCCGAGGTCCAGAAGTACACCGGGGGCAAGAACGTCTGGAAGGACATCGTCAAGGGCCCGGACGAGTACTTCAAGACGCACCCGAACCTGTACCCCTTCATGAAGGGGCTGGCCGACGCGAAGAGCAGCAAGAACTTCGTCGGCTGGATGGGCAAGGACGCGGTCAACTTCGACAAGGCGATCACCGACATCCACATGCAGGCCGAGGAATCCTGGAAGGCCTCTGACGAGGAGTGGCGCAAGGAGCATCCGGACCCCGCCGCTGAAGGAAGCAACGCGGAGTAACCCCGGCCAAAAGCCGTGAAGGGCCCCTTGAGGGAATCAGATTCCCTCAAGGGGCCCTTCACGGACCGAAACTCAGTCGGACGTCTCGGCGAACCTCGCGGTCACGGCTTCGCGGCCGCGTTTGCTCAGTTCGCCGAAGAGGCGCAGCCGGGCGAGGCCGCCGTCGGGATAGATGTCCAGCCGGACTTCGGTTACCTCGGGGCCGTCGTCAGCCAGGGCGAAGCGGTGGCGGGTGTCGGGCTGCAACCTGGTGCGCGGCAACAACTCCACCCACTCGCCCTCGTCCACGCGGCCGCTCACCGCGGCCCAGCCGGGCGCGTTTCCCTTGAGGTTGCTGGTGTCCAGTTCCACGAACCGGACCAAGCCCGCGCCCGCCAGCCGCACCGTTGCCCAGTCGTTGCCGTCGTCGCGGCGGCGGGCGGTTTCCCAGCCTTCCGCCTGGTGTGCGGCGAGGCCCGGCGACAGCATGTTGTTCGGCGACGAATAGAACATGTCGCTGCATCCGGTGACGACCGCGCCGTTTTCCAAGGCCGCCAGGTCCAGCGAGCGCGGGTCCAGCAACGAAGGGTCGGGGACCGGCGAACCGTGCACTCGCAGTCGCGCGACACCGCCGTCGGGGTGCTGGGTGAGGCGTACGTGGGTGTAGCGACGCGGGGACGTCACCTTGTAGTAGTTCTCCGAGTCGCCGACCGCCGGTTCGTGGTCGACCAGGACGTCCCAATCGGCGTCCTGCAGTTCAGCCGCGCTCGGGTAGCCGGGGACGGAAGTCGCCGCGACGGAAACGAACGGCGGGTAGTTGCCCTTGAAGAACGCCGTGTCCACCACCACGCCGGACACCACGCCGCCGAGGCCGAGGCGGACCAGGGCGTGGTCGTCGCCGGGTTCGCGGTGCCGCCGGGTCTCCCAGCCGTCGTACACCTGGCCCTTCGGGCCGAACGTTTCGGCGCGGTGCGCCGGCCGCCACGGGTTGACCAGGTTTTCCTTTTCGGCGAACAGTTCGTCGCTTGCCCACATCACGGTGCCCCCGAACAGGCGCGAGGCCAGATCGGGCTGGGTAGTCCACTCCGGACGGTCGGACACGTGCTCCTCCATCTCTTCAGCAATTGCCCCGGGTCAGCAAAGTCCCCCTCGGCTCGTCGCCGGTCACCGGCTCGCCGCGCAGCCAGGTGCCGCGCACGACGCCGGCCAGCGGACGCTGGTCGTACGCGCTCACCGGGTTGCGGTGCGCGAGCTTCGCGACGTCCACGACGAAGGCCTCATCAGGCGCGAAGACGCAGAAATCGGCGTCCCCGCCCACTTCCAGCTTGCCCTTGCGCGTCATCCCCACCTGCGCGGCCGGACGCTCGGCCATCCACCGCACCACGTCGACGAGACTGAAGCCGCGCTGGCGGGCCTGCGTCCAGATCGCGGGCAGGCCGAGCTGCAGGCTGGAGATTCCGCCCCAGGCGAGTCCGAAATCGCCGGTGTCAAAGCGTTTCAGCTCCGGCGTGCACGGTGAATGGTCGCTGACGATCGTGTCGATCGTGCCGTCGGCCAAACCCTGCCACAGCAATTCCCGGTTCGCAGCCTCGCGAATCGGCGGGCAGCACTTGAATTGCGTTGCCCCGTCCCGGATTTCCTCCGCGACGAAAGACAGGTAGTGCGGGCAAGTTTCCACCGAGAGCGCGACACCCTCACGGCGCGCGCTGGCGATCAGCGGCAAAGCGTCCGAAGAGGACAGATGCAGGACGTGCGCGCGAGCGCCGGTGCGCCGGGCCGCTTCGATCACGTGCGTGATGGCCAGGTTTTCCGCGCCGCGCGGGCGGGAACCGAGGAAGTCGTGGTACTTCTCGCCGTGCGGATCGGGAGCCGCGTCGATCGCTTCGGAATCCTCCGCGTGCACGATCATCTGCGCGTCGAAGGACTTCAGCTCGCGCAGCGCGGATTCCAGACCGGCGGCGTCCAGCGGAGGAAACTCGTCGACGCCGGAGTGCAGCAGGAAGCATTTGAATCCGAAGACGCCCTCGTCGTGCAGACCGCGCAGATCGCCTTCGTTGCCGGGAATCGCGCCGCCCCAGAAGCCGACGTCCACGTGCACCCGGCCGCTCGCCGCCTTGCGCTTGACCTCCAGCGCGGCCACGTCGACCGTCGGCGGCAGGCTGTTGAGCGGCATGTCCACGATCGTCGTGACGCCACCGGCCGCCGCCGCGCGCGTCGCGGTCTCGAAGCCCTCCCACTCGGCCCGGCCGGGGTCGTTGACGTGCACGTGGGTGTCCACGAGTCCGGGCAGCAGCACCTCGTCTTCGCCCAGGTCAACGACCCGCGCACCGGCCATCTCGACGACACCGGGTTCGACCGCGGCGATCCGGCCGTCCCGCACACCGATCGTCGCCGGCCCGAGACCGGCGGGGGTCACCGCACGCGCGGCCCGCACCACGAGGTCCATCGACGGCACCCTCCAGTTCCACGTTACGGAAAGAGTCTTTCGCTCACCGAGATTAGACACGTCCTTCCCGGCTCGTCAACGCCGTCCCTCCCACGTTACGGTCACCGGGTGGAGTTGGAAGCCGAGTTCACCAGCGAGCCGTTCCGCGGCGAGGGCGCGCCGCCGGAGCACGCCGTCCGCGCCCGCGACGCCGCCGACGCGGCCGGGCTCGACACCGACTTCGGCCCGCTCGGCACCCTGGCCCGCGGGTCCGCCGACGAACTGTTCGCCGCCTTGCCGTCCATCGCCCGCGCCGCCCTCGAAGGCGGGGCCACCCGGGTGACGCTGCAACTGCGCCGGACCGACGATTCCGACACCGTTCCGGCGGTCGAACTCAACAGCGCGCTGTCGCGATTGATCGCCGACGTGGAACGCGAACTCGGTTCGAAACTCCGCGAACTCGACCGCCCGGAAAAGCAGCGCGCGGTGCGCCTGCTGCGCGAGCGAGGGGCCTTCAACCTGCGGAAATCGGTTTCGGCGGTCGCTGAGGAACTGGGCGTCACGCGGTTCACGGTCTACAACTACCTCAACCGGGAAGCCGACTGAAAGAGCCGCGAGCCGCGATTCAACAAAGTGTTGACGCACGCTCGACCCGGCCGTACGGTCAGCGGAACACCACCTCCCCGGAGGAGATTCCGTTGCCGCTCGCACTCGCCGAGTTCAACTCCGCATCCGCCGCCGAACTCCGGCCGACGCTCACCGCCTGCCTGGCCGTGCCGCGTTGGGTCGACACGGTGCTCGACGGCCGCCCGTACGCCGATTTCGCCGCGCTGAGCAAGAGCGCGGGCAGGGCGACCCCGTTGCGGCGCAACGAGATCCGCGACGCGATCGCCGCGCACCCGAGAATCGGGGAACGCCCCACCAGCAAGGGCAGCGACGCCGATTGGTCGCGTTCGGAGCAGTCCGGAGTGGACAATGCGGACGAATTCGCCGCCGCCAACGCCGAGTACGAAGAACGTTTCGGCCATGTGTTCCTGGTGTGCGCCAGCGGCCGCAGCGGCGAGGAACTGCTCGCGAACCTGCGGTCCCGGCTCGGCAACGACCCGGACACCGAACTCGACGTCGCCGGCGCGGAGCTGGCCAAGATCGCGCAACTGCGCCTGGCGAAAGCGGTAACAGCATGAGCGCCGCTTGCAAGCGAATCATGGATATTCATGCCGTCGCCTCCCAGACAGACAGCGTGAAACTCGTCAAGGAGGCGACGGCATGAGCCTGGTAACGACGCACGTCCTCGACACCGCCACGGGGAAGCCCGCCGCCGGGATCGCCGTGCGCTTCGAGCGCCAGGACGGCTCGCTGCTCGCCGAAGGCGCGACCGACGACGACGGCCGCATCCGCGACCTCGGCCCGGACACGCTCGCCCCCGGGGTGTACCGGCTGATCTTCGACACCGGGAGCTACCTCGGCCCGGAGGCGTTCTTCCCCGACGTCACGATCGCTTTCCGGATCGTCGACGGCACGTCGCACCACCACGTGCCGGTGTTGCTGAGCCCGTTCGCCTATTCCACCTATCGCGGGAGCTGACATGGGAATCTCGTTGGGCCCCAACCAGTACGGCAAGGCGGAGGTCCGCCTCGTCACCGTCCGGCGCACCGGCGGCGTGCACCACCTGCGCGACCTCACGGTGTCCTCGGCACTGCGCGGCGACCTGTCGGCCACGCACCTCACCGGCGACAACTCCGCCGTGCTGGCCACCGACACGCAGAAGAACACGATGTACGCCTTCGCCAAGCAGCAGGACGTCGGCGAGATCGAAGACTTCGCCCTCCGGCTCGGCAGGCGGTTCGTGGACACGCAGGAGAAGATCACCGGCGCGCGGGTCTCCGTCGAAGAGCAGGAGTGGGACCGCATCACGGTGGACGGCGCGCCGCACGACCACTCGTTCAGCAGCTCCGGCGGCGAACGCCGCACCACCACCGTCACCGTGCACGCCGACCGCGCCTGGGTCGTGTCCGGAGTGGACGGTCTCGTGGTGCTCAAGTCCACCGGGTCCGAATTCCACGGTTACCCGAAAGACGAATACACCACGCTCGTCGAAACCGACGACCGCATTCTCGCCACCGCCGTCACCGCGCGCTGGCGTTACGAGGGATTCACCGGGATCGACTGGGCCAAGAGCCATCGGGAGATCCGGCAGACGCTCCTGGAGACGTTCGCCACCAAGCACAGTCTTTCGCTGCAGCAGACCCTGTACGCGATGGGCGAAGCCGTGCTGCGGGCACGGCCGGAAGTAGCCGAGATCCGGTTCTCTCTGCCCAACAAGCACCATTTCCTCGTCGATCTAAGCCCCTTCGGCCTCGAGAACCACAACGAGGTGTTCTACGCCGCCGACCGACCGTACGGCCTCATCGAAGGCACGGTGGTCCGCGACGAAGCCGAAGAGCCCGGCCCGGCCTGGACCGACGCCGTGCTCTAGCCCCGAGTCCCCTCCGGGAGAGCGCATGTCAGTTACACAGGAACGACCTTCTCGGCACCCCGTGGACGTGCGGCCTCCGTTGCCGCAACTGATCCTCGGAGGAATCCAGCACGTCGCGGCCATGTACGCCGGAGTGGTGGCGCCACCGCTCGTCATCGGCGCGGCCGTCGGCCTCTCCCCCGGCCAGCTCACGCTGTTGATCAGCGCGGCGCTGTTCACCGCGGGGCTGGCCACCCTGTTGCAGACCCTCGGCTTCTGGCGCTTCGGCGCCAGACTGCCGCTGGTCAACGGCGTCACCTTCGCCGCCGTAGCGCCAATTCTGTCCATCGCGGCACAGCATCGCGACGGCAACGCGTTGGGCGTCGTGTACGGCGCCACGCTCGCCGGCGGCGTGTTCGTAGTGCTCGCCGCACCGTTTTTCTCCAAGCTGACGCGGTTTTTCCCGCCGGTGGTGACGGGGACGGTCATCACGCTCATCGGGATCTCCCTGCTGCCGGTCGCCGTGCAGTGGATCGCCGCGCAGCACAAGTCGGCCAAGCCCAGCGGGCTCGTGCTGGCCGGGATCACGCTGGTCGCGGTGCTCGTCTTCACCCGGTTCCTGACCGGGTTCTGGAGCCGGATCGCGCTGCTGCTCGGCCTGGTGGCGGGCACCGCCGTGGCGTGGCCGCTCGGCCAAGTCGACACGTCGACGCTCCGGCAGGCCCCGGTGTTCGGCATCGTGACGCCGTTCCACTTCGGCACGCCGACGTTCGACGTCGCGGCGATCGTCTCGATGCTCATCGTGATGCTCGTGGTGATGGCGGAAAGCACCGCCGACCTGCTGGCGCTCGGCGAGATCGTGGACCGGCCGACCACCAGCCGGGTACTGGCCGACGGCCTGCGCGCGGACGGGCTTTCCACCGCCGTCGGCACGATCTTCGGCGGGTTCGCCTGCACGGCGTTCGCGCAGAACATCGGGCTCGTGTCGCTCACCCGCATGGTGAGCCGGTACGTGGTCGCGGCCAGCGGCGTGGTGCTCGTGCTGCTGGGCGTGTTCCCGATGACCGGCGGGATCGTCGCGCTGGTGCCGCAGCCGGTGCTCGGCGGGGCCGGGCTGGTGCTGTTCGGCAGCGTCGCGGTGAGCGGCATCCGGACGCTCGCGAAGGCGTCGTTCGAGCATCCGATCAACGTCGCGATCGTCGCCGCGTCGCTCGGCGTCGGCCTGATCCCGATCGTGATGCCGGACTTCTACTCCGGGTTCCCGGCGGCGCTGCAGGTCGTGCTCAACTCCGGGATCAGCGCGGGCTGCGTGACCGCGGTGGTGCTCAACCTGGTGCTCCGGCCGCGCTTGATAGAACGCTCTACTGTCAAGGAGCTATCCTCGGTGGCGTGACAGGCACCAAGGACCGCATCCTCGCCGCCGGGGCGGAGCTGTTCCGGCAAGGCGGGTACGCAGGCACCGGCATGAAGCAGATTGTCGAGAAGGCCGGCGCGCCCTTCGGGTCGGTGTACCACTTCTTCCCCGGCGGCAAGGAGCAGCTGGGCGAAGAAGTGGTACGCACCTCGGGGATGCAATACGCGCAGCTGTTCGAGGTCTTCATCGCCCCAGCGCCGGATCTGATCACCGGCCTCGAATCCTTCTTCGCGGGAGCAGTCACCACACTGCTCGACACCGATTACGTCGAGGGCTGCCCGATCGCGACCGTCGCGCTCGAAGTGGCGACCACGAACGAACCCCTGCGCAAGGCCACCGCGGACGTGTTCGAAGCGTGGACCAAAGCGGGAACCAAGGGTTTCTCCGCCTTCGGCCTTCCCGAGGAGCACGCCCGCACGCTCACGCTCGCCTTGGTGACCAGCCTGGAGGGCGCGTTCGTGTTGTGCCGCTCCATGCGCACGACTGAACCGATGGCGGTCGCGGGCGCGGCGGTGGTCGACGTAGCGCGACGGCTGCTGACCGAACTGGGTGACGACGGGAAACGCCGCACCGGGGACGGCTAAGCTGGAGTCAACATCCGGGTCCGCGGGAGGTGGCCGGTGTTCGGTCTCAGCATCGACCACATCGTGATTCTGTTGCTCGCCGGGTTGTTCATCCTCGGCCCGGAACGGCTGCCCGAGGCCGCGCGCTGGGTCGCGCAGACCGTGAAACGGGCCCGCGGGTTCGCCGCGGGCACCAAGGCCCAGCTGGAATCCGAGCTCGGCCCGGAGTACCAGGAGCTGCGGAAACCGTTGCAGGAACTGCAGTCTCTGCGGATCGGCAATCCCCGGGCCGCCGTGACGAGGTATTTGCTCGACGACACTCCCCCGGCCGCCAGCCCGGCGCCCCCGCCCGCTCCGGTGGCGGTTCCGTTGCGGGCGAACGAGCGGCCGCCGGTCGATCCCGACGCCACCTGATCATTCCGCCGCGCGCCACGCCCATCCGGCCAGCACGAGCAGTTCGACCAGTTCCAGCACCGCCATCAGCCGTTCCACGAGCCCGGTGGCGACAGTCGGCAGATGCTGCCCGAATGCGACATTAGCCGCGAACGGAATGAGAAACGGCAGAAAGAACGGCACGGCGGTCAGCGCCAAAATGCGCGACCAGCGCGCGTAACCCCGCCATTGCGGCGAATTCCGGTGCGCCCAGCCGAGCAGCCAGCCGGCTAACGGCAAACTCACACAACTGATCCCGGTCGCGCCCAGATGCACTTTGCCGACCCAGGTCACCGCATTTCCCTGCGGGTCCTTCGTGAACAACGCCACCGCCGCGAGCCCGGCGCACCAGGCGACCACCGCGACGACCGTCAGCGGCCCGCGCAGCAGCCCCCGGCGGCGCAGGACCAGCGCCACCACCACCGAACCGGCCGACGTCAGCAGCATCGCCGCCGCCCACATCCACCAGCCGGGAGTCCAGGCGTAGTCGCTGAGCATCGCGCTGACCGGGTCGATCGGCCCCCAGTAGCGGTCGACGTGCAGCACCACCAGGAACGCGGCCGCGGCCAGCACCGCGGCCACCGCCGCGCCGAGCGCGAGTTTCGTTCCTGTCGCCGACGGGGCTGGCGCCGGAGCCTGGATCGGCACCGGGGTCAGTTCTGTCGCCACTGCTGGTTCTCCGCTCGCCCGTCCGCTTTACCGCAGCATATCCTGGCCGCGCGCTCGTCACTTTCGGACAGTCCGACCGAATTGCCGCGCATTCTCAGCGTCCTGCCAGAAATCGTGACTACCCTCGCGGCCGTTCACTGCTTGCTAAAGACGGGAAATTCATGCCTGCCGCGCGCGGTACGGAATTGCGGCTGCTTCTGCTCGCGGTGGCGATCGTCTGGTTCGCGTTCCTGCTCGTGGACGCGAACGCCTTGGGGCAGATCACCTTCTCGATCGTCGGCTACGGCGCGTCGTTCACCGCGGTCGCGGCGGTGGCGCACCTCGCGGTGCGGCGCTGGGCCCCGTACGCGGACCCGCTGATCCTGCCGTGCACCGTGCTGCTGAACGGCCTTGGCCTGGTGGTGATCCACCGGATCGACCTCGGGCTCGCCGAACAGGCGGTGCAGCGCGGCAAGGTGTACTCGGCCGTCGCCGGACAGCAGGTGCTCTGGACGGTCGTGGCGCTGGTGCTGTTCCTGGCCGTGCTCGGGTTCGTGCGCGACCACCGCGTGCTGACCCGGTACGGCTATCTCGCCGGGCTGGCCGGGATCGTCGCGGTGCTGCTGCCCGCGCTGCTGCCGGCGTCGCTGTCGGAAGCGGGCGGCGCGAAGGTGTGGATCAGGATCGGTCCGCTGTCGCTCCAGCCGGGCGAATTCGCGAAGCTGCTGCTGATCGTCTTCGCCGCGACCACCCTGGTGGCGAAACGGGAGCTGTTCCGCGTGGCCGGGCGGAAGGTGCTCGGCGTCGAACTGCCGCGGGCGCGCGACCTCGGGCCGATCATCCTCGCCGCGCTCGGCTGTGTGGCGGTGCTGGCGTTCGAGAAGGAACTCGGCGCCTCGCTGCTGTTCTTCGGGATCGTGCTGGTGATGATCTACCTCGCGACCGAGCGGGTGATCTGGGTGTACGCCGGGCTGACGGTGTTCGCCGGCGGGTGCGTGCTGGCGTACTTCCTGTTCAACCACGTGCGGCAGCGGGTCGCGAACTGGATGGACCCGCTCGCCACCTACGACCAGGCCGGCGGCGGGTACCAGGTCGCGCAAGGATTGTTCGGCCTCGGCACCGGCGGCATGGGCGGAACCGGCCTCGGCGCGGGCAGGCCGGACATCGTGCCGGAGGCGAACACCGACTTCATCACCGCCAGCATCGGCGAGGAGCTGGGCTTTCTCGGACTGGCCGCGGTGCTGATGCTGTACCTGCTGATCGCGCTGCGCGGGATGCGGCACGCGCTGGCCGTCCGCGACAGCTTCGGCAAACTCCTCGGCGGCGGGCTCGCGTTCACCGTGGTGATGCAGATTTTCGTGGTCGTGGGCGGGGTGACGAAGCTGATCCCGGAAACCGGGATCACCGCGCCGTTCCTGTCGAAGGGCGGCTCGTCGCTGCTCGCGAACTACATCCTGGTCGCGCTGCTGCTGCGGATCTCGGACGCGGCGCGCAAGCCGAGCGCGACCGATCCGGTGCAAGCGGTGCGGGCGCCGCTGGCTGAGGCGGGAACAGTGCTGGTCAGACGGCCGCAGTAAGCCAGATGACGGGACGGGGACGACTTGGGGACGCCGCCCGACAGCGTCTCTCCCGTCCGGTCATCGACTGCGAAAGGACTGACATGTCATCGAGGGGAATGCTGCGGCTCGCCGGAGCCGGCGCGGCCGCGGCAATGCTGACTGCCGCCTTGTCCGGAACCGCCACCGCGGGGGAACAATCCGTCACCGCCATCGCGAACTTCTACATCCAGCGCGCGGGAACCAGCGTCTGCCTGGACAGCAACACCAAGGGGGATGTCTACACGCTCAAGTGCAACGAGGGGCGGAACCAGGTGTGGACCAACTTCGCCCCGGGCAAGTTCCGGAACCTGGAGACCAACGCCTGCCTCGCCGCGAGCAGAACGGCCGTGTTCACCACGACCTGCTCGTCCAACACCACTGACTGGACGACCTCGTCCACCACGAACAAGTACGTCAAGAACGTGCAGACCGGGCTCTGCCTGAACAACAGCGGCGGCAGCCCTGAAGCCGTCGGGGTGCGGATCTGCCACGCGCCGACCGCGCTGTGGACCGTGGCACCAGCCTGACGCTGGAACCGGTGGGTCGCCCGGGAGGGCGGCCTACCGGTCTTCGCGCAGCCGAGCGCTCGCCTTCGCCAGTTCTGCCGCGATCGCCGACTCGTCAGCCGTCCTGAGCTGTCCGCGGTCCACCACCGCTTTCCCGCCCACGAAAAGCTTCCGCAGCGGCGGCGTCGCGGCCAACACCAACGCCGCGACCGGATCGTCGATCCCCGCATAGTTCAGGCCGTTCAGATCCCACACCGCCAGATCCGCGAGCTTCCCGACCTCCACCGAGCCCATCTCGCGCTCCCGGCCGAGGCAGCGCGCGCCGCCCATCGTGCCGAGCCATAACGCTTCTCGCGTGGTCAGCCCCGTCGGCCCGCCGCGTTGCCGGGCCTGCAGCAACGCCTGATGCAATTCCTCCGCCAAGCCGCCGGATTCGCTCGAAGCCGCGCCGTCAACGCCCAATCCGACCGGAGCACCGGCGTCGAGCAAGTCCCGCACGGGAGCGATTCCGGTGCCCAGACGGCCGTTCGAGGTCGGGCAATGCGCGGAACCGGTTGACGTCGCGCCGAAACGGCGGATCGCGTCCGGCGCGAGGTGGACGGTGTGCGCGAGCCAGACGTCCGGTGCCAGCCAGCCCAGTTTGTCCGCGTATTCAGCGGGGGTGAGACCGGTTTCGGCGAGGCATTGCTGTTCCTCGTCCTGGGTTTCGGCCAGATGCGTGTGCAGCCGGACGCCCTTGCGGCGGGCCAGTTCGGCCGACTCGGCCATCAGCCGCTCGGTGACGCTGAACGGCGAGCACGGGCCCGCCGCGATCTGCAGGTGCGCGCCCGGCGAGGCGTCGTGGTAGCGGTCGATCGCGGCTTCGGTGCCGAGGAGGGCGGCTTCGGCGGTCTCGACCAGGCTGTCCGGCGGCAGCCCGCCGTCCGATTCGCCGCGGTCCATCGAGCCGCGGACCAGGTGCAGCCGCAGGCCGATCCGCTCCCGCGCGGCGGCGAGCGCGGCTACCTGATCGCCGCCGTCGCGCGGGAAAACGTAGTGGTGATCGGCGACCGTGGTGCAGCCGGTCAGGGCGAGCCGCGCCATTCCGGCGGAGCCCGCGGCGTGCGTGATCTCCGCGTCCAGCTTGGCCCACACCGGATACAGCGCGACCAGCCACTCGAACAGCGTGTGGTCGGCGGCGAGGCCCCGGGTGGCCCATTGGTAAAGATGATGGTGCGTGTTCACGAGGCCCGGCGTGACGAGGCAGCCGGCGGCGTCGACGCGTTCGTCGGCCTCGCCGGTAAACGCTCCGTCGCCGACGGCCGCGATGCGATCGTCCTCGATCACGACGTGTCCGTCGCGGTACTCGGGACCGCTGACCGTCGCGACCGCGGCGTTCTCGACGACTGTCCTCATGCGACACTCACCTCCGGAAGGGTTCGTGAGTGGCTACCCCGAAACCGGTGCAGCCACTCACGAATCCCGTCACAACGCCTTGGCCGCGCGATCCGCCACCAGGTTCAGGAACCGGCTCGGGTCCTTCAGCTCCCCGCCCTCGGCGAGCAGCGCCATGCCGTGCAGCAGCTCCGCCGTCTCGGCCAGCGACGTGTCCTCCGGGTGCTCGGCGAACGCCTTGCGCAGGCCGGTCACCAGCGCGTGCTCCGGGTTCAGCTCCAGGACCCGCTTCACCGGCGGCAGTTCCTGCCCCATCGCGCGGTACATCTTCTCCAGCGTCGGCGTCAGATCGCCCGCGTCGCCGACGATGCAGGACGGCGACGTCGTGAGCCGCGAGGACAGCCGGACCTCCTTGACGGTGTCGGTCAGCGTCGCCGACATCCACTTCAGCAGGTCCTCATACTCGGCCTTCTTCTCCTCGGATGTCTCGTCGCCGAGGTCGACCTCGCCCTTCGCCACCGACTGGAACGTCTTGCCGTCGAAGCCGCTCGCCGACTCGGTCCACATCTCGTCCACCGGGTCGGTGAGGATGAGCACCTCGTACCCCTTGGCGCGGAACGCTTCCAGGTGCGGCGAGTTCTCGATGACGGTGCGCGAATCGCCGGTCAGGTAGTAGATGTGCTCCTGGCCGTCCTTCATCCGCGACACGTAGTCGCGCAGCGAGGTCGGCTTGTCCGCGTGGTTGGTCGAGTCGAACGACGAGATCTCGAGGATCTGCTCCCGGTTCTCCGGGTCGTCGATCAGGCCTTCCTTGACCGCGCGGCCGAACTCCTGCCAGAACGTCGCGTACTTCTCGGCCTCCTCGGTCATCATCGTCTTGACCGTCGAGAGGATCTTTTTCTCCAGCCGCCGCCGGATCGCGCGGATCTGCCGGTCCTGCTGCAGGATTTCGCGCGACACGTTCAGCGACAGATCCGCCGCGTCGACGACGCCCTTCACGAAGCGCAGGTAGTTCGGCATCAGCGCTTCGCAGTCGTCCATGATGAACACGCGCTTGACGTACAGCTGCACGCCGCGCTTCGCGTCCCGCATGAACAGATCCACCGGCGCGCGCGAGGGCAGGAACAGCAGCGCCTGGTACTCGAAGGTGCCCTCGGCCTGCATCCGGACCGTCTCGAGCGGATCGGTCCAGTCGTGGCTGATGTGCTTGTAGAACTCGTGGTACTCCTCGTCGGAGACCTCGTCCTTCGAACGCGCCCAGAGCGCCTTCATCGAGTTGACGGTCTCGAGACCGCCCTCTTCGTCTTCCTTCGTTTCTTTGGCCATCTGCACCGGCCAGGTGATGAAGTCCGAGTAGCGCTTGACGATCTCGCGCACCTTCCACGGCGACGTGTAGTCGTAGAGGTGGTCCTCGTCGTCGGCGGGCTTGAGGTGCAGCGTGACCGAGGTGCCCTGCGGGGCGTCGGAGAGGGATTCGATCGTGTAGGTGCCCTCGCCGGTGGACTCCCAGCGGACGCCCTCGTCGGAGCCCGCGCGCCGGGTCACCAGGGTGACCTTGTCCGCGACCATGAAGCTGGAGTAGAAGCCGACACCGAACTGCCCGATCAGGTCCTGGCCGGCGGACTCTTTCGACTCCTTCAGCTTGCGCAGGAAGTCGGCGGTGCCGGATTTCGCGATGGTGCCGATCAGGTTGACGACGTCGTCCCGGCTCATGCCGATGCCGTTGTCGCGCACGGTGAGGGTGCGCGCGTCGGAGTCGAGAAGGATCTCGATGTGCAGGTTGTCGGTCTCGGCCCGCAGGTCCTTGTCGCGATACGTCTCCAGCCGCAGCTTGTCCAGCGCGTCGGAGGCGTTGGAGACCAGCTCGCGCAGGAAGATGTCCTTGTTCGAATAGATCGAGTGGATCATCAGCTGCAGCAGCTGGCGCGCCTCGGACTGGAACTCCAGCGTCTCGACCGTCCCGGTTTCCTCAGCCATGGCTTTCGTGTTTCCTTTCCCGCCCTCAAAAGACCGGGTTGAAGTCTACCGAGCGCGTACGACAAAACGTGCGGAGACCGTGAAGTCCGATTGCCGCCAGCGGAGCCGTCGGAGCCCGGCCAGGCTGGCGGCCGTGACTGATCCCGCTGCCGTGCTCAACGGCATGTACCGAGCCGAAGCCGAGTATTTCGCCGCGGGCGGCCCCGGTTCGGCCTCTTTTGCTCCGCTGGCCCCGTATTTCGCCGAGGATGTCGTACTGCACCAGGCCGGCGGACTGCCGTTCGGCGGCGACTGGCACGGCCACACCGGGCTGGAGAAGTTCTTCCTCGAGATGAGCCGGATCTGGAAGTCGTTCGAGATCGGCGAGCAGGAGTTCCTCGCCCTGGGCGCGACGTCGGTGGTGCTCACCCAGGTCCGGGCCCGGGCGCGGGCGACCGGACGGGAGCTGGAGTTCCCGATCCTGCAGGCGCTCCGGATCGAGGACGGGCGGATCGCCGAGGTGCGGCCGTTTTACTGGGACACCGCGGCGATCGCGAGTGCCTGCGCCGAGTAGCGCAGGCACTCGCGATCGTTCAGGCTTGCCGCCGCGCGTACGCGTCCAGCCGCGCCGGTTCGAACGACAGCTCCGACTCCGCCAGCGCGCCGCAGTTGTAACCGCCGAGCAGATACCGGGCCAACGCCTCCGCCGTCGCGGGTTCGTCCAGCACTCCCCCGGCCGTCTTCGACGCGTAGTCCTGCAACCGCTTGGCCGCCGCCGGGGCGCCCTCGCGGTAGAAGGCGTACGTCGCCGCGTACCGGGTCGGCAACTGGTGCGGATGCAGGTCCCAGCCCTGGTAGAAGCCGTTCTCCAGCGACCGCCGCACCAGGCGCAGGTGCTCGGCCCACGCGCCCGGCAGGTCGTCGCCCACCGGGAGCCGGTTGGTCGAACCGTCGGACAGCCGCACGCCCGTTCCGGCAGCCGCGACCTGCATCAACTGCTTCGCGAAGTCGGCCGCGGGGTGCGCCATGCTCTGGTACGCCGCGCTGATGCCGAGACCCGCGCTGTAGTCGTAGGTCCCGTAATGCAGCCCGGAGCACCGGCCGTCCGCGGCCTGGATGATCTGCGCCACCGCGACCGTGCCATCGGTCGAAAGGATCGACTGCGCGGTCTCGATCTGCACCTCGAAGCGCAGCGCGCGGTCCGCCAGTCCGTACGCGGTTTCCAGTCGCCCCAACACTTCCGCGGCGACTGCGACCTGCTCGACCGCGGTGACCTTCGGCAGCGTCACCACGAATCCGTCCGGCAGCGATCCCTCGGACAGCAAGCCGGACAGGAACAAATCGAGCGTCCGGATGCCCCGTCGTCGCGTCGCGGCTTCGAAGCTCTTGAACCGGATTCCGACGAACGGAGTACCGCCGGTGGTCGCGAGCGTCCGCCCGGCGGCTTCCGCGGCCGCGTCCTCCGCTTCGTCGCCGGGATGGCCGTAGCCGTCCTCGAAGTCGATGCGAAGGTCCTCGATCGGCTCGGTGAGGAGCTTCTCGCGGACGCGCTCGGCCACCGCCGGGTCGAGGTTCAGCAGGTCGCCGTGTTCGACGAAGACCCGCATCGCCTGTTTGCCCCAATCGGCGACCAGGCGCGTGCGGTACTGCGACGCCGGCACGTACACCGTGTGCACCGGACGACGGCCCGGAGACTCGCCGGGATACCGCGCCGCCACGCGCGCGTCGGCCTCGGCCAACCGCGCGTCGGCGGCGGTGTAGACGTCCTCGGCGAGCCGTCCGCCGCCCATTACTGGATGTACTCGTACGCCGGCAGGGTCAGGAAGTCCGGGAACTCGTCGGCCAGCGCGACCTGCTCGAACAGCTCGACCGCGGGCTTCAGCAGATCGTCGGAGACCTCGGCCGACAGCTCGCCCCGGACGTCGGCCACGACGCCGCGCACCAGCTCCGCGGTGACCGTCTCGCCGTTGTCCAGCTGCGTGCCGTTCTTGACCCACTGCCACACCTGCGACCGCGAAATCTCGGCAGTGGCGGCGTCCTCCATCAGGTTGTGGATCGCCGCCGCGCCGTTGCCGCCCAGCCACGAGGCCAGGTAGCGGATGCCGACGTCGACCGCCGCGCGCAGACCGGCCGCGGTGGCGCTGCCCGGCGTCGAGGCGACGTCCAGCAGCTGGTCGGCGGTCACGCTCACCTCGTCGCGGGTGCGCTCGAGCTGGTTCGGGTTGTCGCCGAGGACCTTGTCGAACTCTTCCTTGCAGAGTGCGACCATGCCCGGGTGCGCGACCCACGAACCGTCGAAGCCGTCCCCGGCCTCCCGCGACTTGTCGGCGTGCACCTTGTCGAAGGCGCCCTTGTTGGCTTCCGGGTCCTTGCTCGGGATGAACGCGGCCATGCCGCCGATCGCGAACGCGCCGCGCTTGTGGCAGGTGCGCACCAGCAGCTCGGTGTAGGCGCGCATGAACGGCGCGGTCATGGTGACCGAGTTGCGGTCCGGCAGCACGAACTTCTCGCCCGCGTCGCGGAAGTACTTGATGACGCTGAACAGGTAGTCCCAGCGCCCCGCGTTGAGGCCCGAGGCGTGCTCGCGCAGTTCGTAGAGGATCTCTTCCATCTCGAACGCGGCCGGGATGGTCTCGATCAGCACGGTCGCGCGGACGGTGCCGTGCGGGATGCCGAGCGCCTTCTCCGCGTGCGTGAACACGTCGTTCCACAGCCGCGCTTCGAGGTGGCTTTCCATCTTCGGCAGGTAGAAGTACGGGCCCTTGCCGCGGTTGAGCAGCTCTTGCGCGTTGTGGAAGAAGTACAGGCCGAAGTCGACCAGCGCGCCGACGCCCTTGCGGCCGCCGAAGGTCAGGTTCCGCTCGTCGAGGTGCCAGCCGCGCGGGCGGACCACGATGGTGGCGTGCTCGACGTCCGGCTTCAGCTCGTAGTGCTTGCCGTTCTGGTCGAGCGTGATCGTGCCGCGGATCGCGTCGGACAGGTTGACCTGGCCGCCCACGACGTTCGCCCAGTGCGGCGTGTTGGCGTCCTCGAAGTCGGCGAGCCACACCTTGGCGCCGGAGTTGAGGGCGTTGATGGTCATCTTGCGATCGGTCGGACCGGTGATCTCCACGCGGCGGTCGCGCAGCGCGGCCGGGGCGCCGGCCACCTGCCAGTCGCTCTCGCGGACCTGCTTGGTCTCGGCGAGGAAATCGAGGCGGCCGGTGGTGCGGGCCTCCTCGCGCCGCTTGCCCCGCGCGACGAGGAGTTCGTCGCGCCGCGCGGCGTACTCGTCGTGCAAGCCCGCTACGAAAGCGAGGGCTTCCGGCGTCAGAATCTCGTCCCCACGCTCGACGGACCCGCCGAGAACCTGGACCTCAGACATGCGCAACACCCCGAGTAGTGCTTTGGATAACGTCCCTACGGTTTTTACCTGACGGACTATAGTTTCTGCATAGCGGAACATCAATCGGGTCTGTGAGGAGGACCACTGGTGGCGGCTGAGAAGAGCGGACGAGACGGCGGCGTCCAGTCCCTGCAGCGCGCGTTCGAGCTGCTGGAGCACCTGGCGGACACCGGCGGCGAGGCCAGTCTGTCGGAGCTGGCGACCCTGTCCGGGCTGCCGATGCCGACGATCCACCGGCTGATCCGCACGCTGGTGTCGCTGGGCTACGTCCGGCAGAACACCAACCGGCACTACGCGCTCGGCGCCCGGCTGATCCGGCTGGGCGAGAACGCGAGCATGCAGTTCGGCGCGTGGGCGCGGCCGCTGCTGGTGGAGCTGGTCGAGGAGGTCGGCGAAACGGCGAACCTGGCGGTGCTGGAACGCGACGAGGTGGTGTATGTCGCACAGGTGCCCTCGAAGCACTCGATGCGCATGTTCACCGAGGTCGGCCGGCGTTTGCTGCCGCACGGCACCGGCGTGGGCAAGGCGATGCTGGCGGAACTGCCCGCCGACGAGGTCACGTCGCTGCTGGAACGCACCGGCATGCCCGCGTACACCGAGCACACGTTCACGGACGCGGACGCGCTGGCGGTGGAGCTGAAGAAGATCGCCGGACAGGGTTACGCGCTGGACGAGGCGGAACAGGAGCTCGGGGTGCGCTGCATCGCCGTCGCGATCCCCGGCGCACCGGTGCCCGCGGCGGTGTCGGTCTCCGGCCCGTCGGGACGCCTGACGGCGGACGCGGTGAGCCACATCGCGCCAGTGGTGCAGAAGATCGCGGACCGGCTTTCGCAGCAGCTGCCGGTTACCTGAGTTCGCCCTTGAGGAGGTCCAGCAACAGCCCGTCGTGCCAGGTCCCGTCGGGTCCCTGCTCGTAATCGCGGAGGATCCCGACTCGCCGGAAACCGAGCTTCTCGTACACGTGAATCGCGCGGACGTTGGCCGCCGCCGGATCGATGGTGAGCCGGTGGTGGCCCTGGTCGAACAGCCGCTGGGCGAGGATCCGGATCGCCTCCGCGCCGAGCCCGAGCCCGTAGTGGTCCGGGTGCACGGCAAGATCGATTCCGGCGTGCCGGTAGCGGTGATCGAGCTCTTCCCAGCTCTGGATCACGCCGACGGTCTGGCCTTCGTACTCGATGGCGTAGGCGTGTTGGTCGCCCTCTTTCGAGAGCAGGCCGTCGGTTTCCTCGTCGGCTTCGCCCCACCACTGCGCTACTTCGGGCGTGGAGAGGATCTCGTGGACCCTGGTTCGGTCTGCTTCGCCGAGCAGGCGGAGCGTGACGCGGGTCAATTCATCGGTTTCTGATCGACCTGGACGTTGTACTTCACATCGGTGCCGTTCACCGCACTGATTTTGGCCGTGAGCCCGACTTTCTGTCCACCGGCGGTGAGGACGCAGCGCATCGACTCCCCCTCGACGGCCTTGATCGGCCCCGGGCAGGCGACGGTGTCCGGCCGCTTGCCGATGGACTGCTGCAGCGCGTCGGAGATGCCTTTTTCGAAGTTCTCCTTCGAGACCTGCTTGTCCCCGCCCACGCCCACGCTCACGGAACAACCGGTGAGGACGAGCGCACAGGCGGCGAGAAAAATCGGGCGGTACATGGGTTTTCTCCTAGTGCCAGACGGAATTCGGGATGCGGTCGAGAAGGTCGCAGCGCAGGTCGAGGGCGGGCAGCAGAAACCGCGGATCCCGGTGATCGCTGACCTGGTCGAAGAAGTCGAGCTTCCCGCCCACCAGCGTGAACCCTCGAAACTTGCGCGGATCGGTTTTGAGGAACGCCGTGACGACCGGATTCAGCACGGCGCGGGCGAAATCAGCGCTCCCGCTGCGCACTTCGTACCGAAGGTCGAACTCGGCGTCGCCGGTCTGCACGTCGCCCTGCCCGAGGTGCGCGTTGACCCGGCTGGACAACTCGGCGACCCGGCTGATCTGCAAGGCAGGGCCGGTTCCCGGGCCTCGCACCCAGATCACGCCCAGCGTGTAGTTCTCGCCTTGCAACGGCGTACGCGCCCGGAAAGTCCCGGCGAGGAACGGCCTGCCGCGATGAGTCCCGGTGACGATCTGGCGAGCCTCGTAGATTTCCCGCCGGTTCAAGTACGGGCCGAGCGGGTTCATCACCTGCTCCACCGCGTTCCGCTCGATGTAGCGATCGCCCTCGTCGAAATAGGCGCAGTAGGCGTCGTTGCGCTCCTCGTACCGCCACCCGCGCCGCTGGATCTCCTCCCGCAGCCGGGCCATGGCCTGTTCCTGGTCGCGCTTGAAAGAACGGCTGTTCCAGACCAGGAACCAGACGAGCGCCCCGGCCATGAGCAACGTCCCGCCGATGACGATCACCAAGATCAGCGCGACGCTCATTCCACCCCTCACAGCTGTGCCTGCGCCTACCGTGGCAGGCCGCGCTGCGAGAGATGTCCGCTTTAACCCTTATTCACCCGGCCAGGGGAATCAGCCCAGCAAAGCGTCCACGAACGCACCAGGCTCGAACGGTGCCAAGTCGTCCGGTCCTTCACCCAATCCGACCAGCTTCACCGGCACCCCCAGCTCTCGCTGGACCTGGAACACGATCCCGCCCTTCGCGGTGCCGTCGAGCTTCGTCAGGACGATCCCCGTCACGTCGATGACCTCGCCGAACACCCGCGCCTGCGCGAGGCCGTTCTGTCCGGTCGTGGCGTCCAGTACGAGCAGCACCTCGTCCACCCGCGCCTGCTTCTCGACGACCCGCTTCACCTTGCCGAGTTCGTCCATCAGGCCGGTCTTCGTGTGCAGGCGGCCCGCGGTGTCGATCAGGACCGTGTCCACGCCCTCGCTGATGCCCTGCTTGACCGCGTCGAACGCGACCGCCGCCGGGTCTGCGCCTTCCTTGCCTCGGACGACGGACGCGCCAACCCGTTCGCCCCACGTCTGGAGCTGGTCGGCGGCTGCGGCGCGGAAGGTGTCGGCCGCGCCGAGGACGACGGTTCCGCCTTGGGCCACCAGGACTCGCGCGAGTTTGCCGGTCGTCGTGGTCTTGCCGGTGCCGTTCACGCCGGCCACGAGGACCACCGCGGGCTGCTTCTTGCCGTCTACCTCGTGCGGCAGCGCGCGGACCGCTCGCTCGGCGTCCGTCGACAGCGCCGCGGTCAGCACCTCGTGCAGCAGTTCGCGCGCCTCGTCCGACGTGCGCACCGCGCGGCGGTTCAGTTCGTCGCGCAGGCGGTCCACGATCTGGGTCGTCGTGGCGGCACCGAGGTCTGCCAGCAGCAGCGTGTCCTCTACGTCCTGCCAGGAGTCTTCGTCCAAGTCACCGCCGCCGAGGAGGCCCAGCAGGCTCTGCCCGAACACCGAGCGGGACTTCGCCAGACGGCCGCGCAGGCGCTCGAGGCGACCGGCCGGAGACTCGATCTCCTCGATCGGCTCGACCGTTCCCGGCACGACGGCCTCGGGGGCCTCTTCTTCGACCGGCTCGGGGAGCTTGACGTCGCGCACCGTGCGCTGGTCGGAGTCTCGCGGGACCGCGGCGTCGTCGCCGACCGCGGGCTGGCCGTCGACCTCCGGGCGGTCCTCCACCGGGTGCTCGACCACCGGCTCCGGCGAAGGAGCAGGCTCCGGCGAAGGCTCGGGTTTGGCCTCGACGGCCGTCCCGCCGGAAGCGAAGGAGATCCCGCCGCTCGCGGCATACCCGCCGCCCTTCGGCTTCTCCTCGACCTCGCGCCGCTCGGCCATGCTGATCCGCCGCTTGCGCGCGATGAGCAGCCCGGACACCAGAACGGCGACCAGGACGACGACGGCGACGACAACGATCCAGAACCAGGTGCTCGACACGCCACCATCCTGTCATCCGCGTGCACAAGCCACGGGACACCCCACCTGGAGGCCAACGAGTAACGCGAACGGTTCCGATTCGGCCAAGACTCCACGAAGCGTCTTGCGCCACCCCTTCGGCGTTGACTAGACCACATCGGATGACCACCCCCGCCGGCCACTGTTTCCGCGTCCTCGGGCTGCTGTCGGGCACGTCCGTGGACGGGATCGACGTCGCGGTCGCCGAAATCCGCGACGACAACGGGACAGTCGTCCTCACCCCGCTCGGCGAGCTCGACGTGCCTTATCCCCCCGGCCTCCGCACAGATCTCCTCGACGCGCTCCCGCCGCGGCCGAGCAGCGCGCGGCAGCTGACCGTCCTCGACACCCGGGTCGGCCAGGCGTTCGCGGACGCGGCGGCGCGCGGGATCGCCGCGTACGGACCGGTGGACGTGATCGCCTCGCTCGGCCAGACCGTCTACCACTGGGTCGAAAACGGCGTCGCCCTCGGCACGTTCCAGCTCGGCCAGCCGGCGTGGATCGCCGAACGCACCGGAGTGCCGGTGATCGCCGACCTCCGCATCCGCGACATCACCGCGGGCGGCCAGGGCGCGCCGCTGGCGAGCACGCTCGACGCGATGTGGCTGCGCGGCCTCGCCGAAGAAACCGGACGTCCGGTGGCCGCGCTCAACCTCGGCGGAATCGCGAACATCACCGTTGTCACGCAGTCCGACAAGGTGCTCGCGTACGACACCGGCCCGGCCAACGCGTTGCTCGATCTCGCCGCCGCGCACGTCAGCGACGGCAAGCTGTCCGCCGACATCGACGGACGGCTCGCGCTCGCCGGTTCAGTCCGGGAAGACCTGCTCGACCGGCTGCTGGCCGACCCCTATTTCGCCGCCGCTCCCCCGAAATCCACTGGCAAGGAGCACTTCCACGGTGGATACCTTGACGCGGCCCTGTCCGGACTGCCGCCGTTGTCCCCGGAGGATCTGCTGGCCACGCTCACCGAACTGACCGCCGCGACGGTCGCCGCGGAATGCCGGCGGCACGGCGTCGCGACCGTCGTCGCGTCCGGCGGCGGCGTCGCGAACCCCGCCACGATGGCCGCGCTCGCCCGGCTCCTGCCCGACGGCGCGCTCCGCACCAGCGACGACCTCGGCCTCCCCGGCTCCGGCAAAGAGGCTTATCTGACCGCGTTGCTCGGCTGGCTGAGCTGGTGCGGCGTCCCGGCGACGCTGCCCTCGGCCACCGGCGCGAGCGGTCCCCGCCTGCTCGGCGCGCTGACGCCGGGTGCGGCTCCCCTGAATCTCCCCGCCCCGCTGGGGGGCGCCGCGACCCGGCTCCGGGTCGCGGAATCCGGGCAATCACGGTAGGAGAACCCCATGAATCCAGTCGATCTGGTGATCGTCATCGTGTACCTCGCGGCGATGCCGGTCATCGGCGTGCTGATCGGGCGCAGACAGAAGTCCGCGAACGACTACTTCGTCGGCGAGCGCAGCATGCCGTGGTGGGCGGTCACGCTCTCGGTGGTGGCCACCGAGACGTCCACGCTCACCGTGATCTCCACGCCCGGGCTCGTGTTCGGCAGCGCCTTCCTGTTCCTGGAAGTGGCTTTCGGCTACATCATCGGCCGCGTGATCGCCGCGTTCGTGCTCCTGCCGCGCTATTTCCGCGGCAACTACGTGAGCGCGTACGAATTCCTCGGCCGCCGCTTCGGGCGCGGCCTTCAAGGCACCGCGTCGGTCACCTTCGTGGTGACCCGGCTGCTCGCCGAGGGGCTGCGGCTGTTCGCCGGGGCGATCCCGATCAAGGCGATCCTCGGCCACTACGGCATCCACACCGAGTACTGGCACATCGTCGTCCTGCTGACCTTGCTCACCGTGATCTACGCGTTCGTCGGCGGCATCAAGTCGGTGATCTGGGTCGACGTCATCCAGTGGTCGCTCTACATCCTCGGCGCGATCGGCGCGGTGATCTTCCTGTCCACGAAGCTGCCGTCCGGCTGGACGCAGATCGCTTCGAGCCAGGGCCGGTTCCAGCTCACCGACTTCGCGTCGAACCTGCTCACCAACCCGTACGCGTTCCTCTGCGCGGTGGTCGGCGGCGCGTTCCTGTCGATGGCTTCGCACGGCGCGGACCAGCTGATCGTCGGGCGGCTGCTGTCGTGCCGGAATCTGCGCGACGGCCAGCGCGCGCTGATCGGCTCGTCCATCGTGGTGTTCATCCAGTTCGCGCTGTTCCTGCTCGTCGGCGCGATGCTGTGGGTCTACACCGGCGGCAAGACCGGCTCGACGGCCACCGCGGTCGCGGCCGGGAAGATGTCCGGCGACGACGTGTTCTCCAACTTCATCGTCAACGACCTGCCGGTCGGCCTGGCCGGGCTGCTGATCGCCGGCATCCTCGCCTCGACCATGGGCGCGCTCGCGTCCGCGCTCAACGCGCTGTCCACCTCCACCATCGCCGACCTCTACCAGCGGTTCACGCACAAGTCGATCGAGGACGCGAAGCTGCTCCGGCACGGTCGCATGTGGACACTCATCTGGGCGGCGGTGTTCGCCGTGTTCGCCTCGATGTTCACGAACTCGAAGGACCCGGTGATCCAGCAGGGCCTCGGGATCGTCGGCTACACCTACGGCGCGCTGCTCGGCTCGTTCTTCCTCGGGCTGCTGGTGCGCAAGGCCCGCCAGTCCGACGCGGTGATCGCGTTCGCCTGCTCGGTGGTCGGGATGGCGTTCCTGATCCTGTTCGTGAAATTCGACAAGGCGACGACCGAGGTGCACATCCACTTCGGCGCGGCGACGAAGACGCTCGTGCCGCTGGCGACCTACTGGTACACCTTCGCCGGCGTGCTGATCACGCTCATCGTGGGCGGCCTGCTGTCGCTGCGGCGGCGCGGCGTGGACCCGAATGTCGAGAAGGTCGAAGAACCCGCAGAAACCCCCGCGTAGCAAGCGCTTTTCTCTCGCCGGGTTCCCGAGGGGACCCGGCGAGAGTGCGCTTACGGCTGGGTATAGAAGACCAGGCCGTCCTTGTCGCAGCCGATCCGCCCGCTGCCCTGCGCGCCGGTGTCGGCCATGCACCGCCAGCCGCTCACGTTCAGCACGTGCGCGGTGCCCTCGGCTTTCTTGGGCGCGTCCTGGAAATACTGGGTGATCACGTCGATCGCTTCAGTGCAGCCAGGACGACCCGCCTTGGTCTCGGTGGCGATCAGGCCCACCTTGCCATTCGGTGCGTCGATCGGGCCGCAGTCGACCGGCGGGCCGACCGTTTCGCCGGTGTCCGGACCGCTGCTCGCGGACTTGCCGGGGCTGGAGGTCTTGCCCGGGGACGCGGCCGGAGCGCTCGACTGCGCGGACGTGACCGTGAGCGGGACCGACGGCGGGGAGGAGACGGCACCGGCCGGGTCAGCGCTCCCGTCGCACGCCGAGACCAGCACGCCCAGCGAGAGAATCGACGCCGCGGCAACCATCTTGCGCGTGAACCGCATGAACACCGTCCTCCCGGATGCAGCCGCCGATCGGCCAAGATCACCCTAATCGGTGACACCCGGGACGGCAGTGTGGCGGCGAATGTCAGCGAAACGGCCCGGTTTCCGCAGGGAAGCCGGGCCGTCGCGAGAAATCCGTCAGTGGATGACGACCTGCCGCACGTGCACGAAGTTCAGGTCGGCGCCCTGCCAGTGGCCGAGACTGGCCTGGCCACCGTCCCAGTACAGGGTGACCGAGTTGTTGCCGGAGTCGACCCGGGCGACGCCGCCCAGATCCACGTACACCGCGCCGGAATTGGCGAAGCAGGCGACATCGCTGCCGTCCCACGGGTTTCCGCCCGCGAGGCGCAGCTGGACGAAGTCGGTGCGGCCGTTGCAGGCGACCCGGTCGGTGGCGAACGCCTGACCGGCCGGAACGGTGACTGCCAGCGCGAGCGCCGCGGCGCCGCCGATCGCGAGTCTCTTGACGAGTGAAGGCATGATCGCTGTGGAACCTTTCTCCCAGTGCTGCCTTGAAGGTGAGCCCGGCGCGCGGGGCAACCGCGCCGCCGGACGAGATCGACCGTGCCAGCAGCGGGCCTCGCCCGGACACCCGTCGCGTCCGCTTCTACCCTTTCGTACCCGGGGCGCGAGAGAAACGGACCTCGCTCAGACGGCCTTGCCGTGGAACGAAAGACCCTTGCTGCCGCAGAAAATCTGCTTGCTGCCGCCGTTTCCGCCGTCGTAGCCGCAGTTCCAGCCGTCGACGTCGAGGAAGCGGCCGGTGCCCTGTGCCTTGGTCGGGGCCTGGGCGAGGTAGTCGGACATCACGTCGATCGCCTCGGTGCAGCCGACGGTTCCGGCCGGCATCGCCTCGGTCACCACGTCGACCTTGCCGCCGGGGCCGTCGATCGGCCCGCAGTCCGCGCCGTTGCCGAGTTCGCCCTTGCCCGGCAGGCGGTCGCTGGGCTGCTGCGTGGCCGGGGTCGGGTGCGGCTTGGGCTTGCTCGCGTGCGTCGGGGCCTGCGCCTGAGTGGACGGCGAGGGCGTGGCCGAGGAACTCGGTGCTGCCACCGACGAAGCGGTCGGCGCGGCGGAGAGCGAACTCTGCACCGCCGCGGCCTGTCCGGTCTGCGAACCGCCGCCGCACGCGGCGACTGCCAGCGCAACGCCGAGCATCGAACCGGAAATCAGGGTACGGGCCACCATGGTGCGCATTGTCGAATCCCCTCCAGGATGTGGTGCTTTCGAACACCCCTGAAGACGTGCGGGCACGGCGGCAGTTGGCCGTTCGGACGACTGTCCGGTCAGGCCTGCCCGTTCGGGCAGGATCGCCCCGGACGGCGCAACCCCGCTCAGGAAGCCGGGACCGGTTCCTCGTCCGCGGCGCGCAGCCGCTGCGAGATCACCTTGGTGATGCCGTCGCCCTGCATGCTCACGCCGTACAGCGCGTCGGCGATCTCCATGGTCGGCTTCTGGTGCGTGATGATGATCAGCTGCGACGAATCGCGCAGCTGCTCCAGCAGGCCGATCAGCCGGCGCATGTTGGTGTCGTCCAACGCGGCCTCGACCTCGTCCATCACGTAGAAGGGCGAAGGGCGGGCGCGGAAGATCGCGACCAGCATGCCGACCGCCACCAGCGACTTCTCGCCGCCGGACAGCAGCGACAGCCGCTTGACCTTCTTGCCCGGCGGGCGCGCCTCGACGTCCACGCCGGTGGCGAGCAGGTCGTTCGGCTCGGTGAGCACCATCCGGCCCTCGCCGCCGGGGAACAGCACGCCGAAGACGGTCTCGAACTCGCGCGCCACGTCGGCGTAGGCCGAGGCGAAGACCTCCAGGATCTTCTCGTCGACCTGCTTGATGACGGCCTCGAGGTCCTTGCGGGTGTCCTTGAGGTCTTCCAGCTGGGTGGAGAGGAACTTGTACCGCTCCTCCAGCGCCGCGAATTCCTCCAGCGCCAGCGGGTTCACCTTGCCCAGCAGGGTCAGGTCCTTCTCCGCGCGCTTGGCGCGGCGGGCCTGGGTGTCGCGGTCGAACGGCATCGGCGGCGGCGGCGTGACGTCCTCGCCGCGTTCCTTGGCCGCCTCGTACTCGGCCATCTCGCCCGCGCTCGGCGGAACCGGCACGTTCGGGCCGTACTCCTCGACCAGGTCCGCGAGCCCGATGCCGAAGTCCTCGGCGATCTTGGCTTCCAGCGTTTCCAGCCGCAGCTTCTGCTCGGCGCGCAGCACCTCGTCGCGATGCACGGCGTCGGTCAGCTTCTCCAGCTCGCCGGACAGCTCGCGCACCTTCGCGCGCACCGCGGTGAGCGCGGTTTCGCGGCTTTGGCGCTGTGCCTGGGCTTCGTCGCGTTCGGCGGCCGCGCGCTGCACCGAGATCTCGATGCGCTCCAAGGCGAACTCGCCGGCGTTGACGACCGCGTTCGCGATTTCCGCGCCCCGCTCGCGCGCTTCCCTAGCTTTGGCCGCGCGCTCGCGGGCCTGCTGCTCCGCGTAAGCCGCACGGCGCAACGATTCCGCTCGCCCGGCGATGCTGCGCGCGCGTTCCTCGGCGGTGCGCTGCGCGAGCCGTGCTTCGACTTCTTCCTGCCGTACCACGGCGAGCTGCTCGGCGGCCTCGTCGCGCTCGGCGGTGTCCGGGTCGTCCTCGACCGGCTGCTCGGCGACCGCGGCGAGCCGTTCTTCCAACTCCGCCAGCTGTTCCAGCGCCTGCTCGCGGCTCTGCTCGACCTTCGCGCGCTGCTGAGTGAGCCGTTCGACCTCGGCCTGCGCGGAGCGGGCCGCCTGCTGCAACCGGTTGAGCCGCTCGGACGAACGCGCCTTGCGCACCTTGGCTTCGCCGAGCGCGTCCTTCGCCTGGCCGACCTCTTCGCGGCGCGACTGCTGCTCGGCGCGCGCGCCTTCCAGCTCGGCGGAGTACTGCTCCAGCGCGCGTTCGGCCGTGCGCAAGCGTTCCTGCGCCTCGTCGACCGCCGCCTGGACCTCGATCACACTCTCGCGGGCGGCGGAACCACCGGCGATCCAGTCGGCCCCGAAGACATCGCCCTCAGCGGTGACCGCGCGCACCTGCGGGTGCTGGGCCACGAGCTGCCGCGCGGCGTCCAGATCCGGCACCAGCGCGAGCCGGTCCAGCGCCTTCTCGACCGCGGGCCGCAGCTGCTCCGGCGCGTTGACGACCTCGCGGGCCCAGCGCGCGCCGTAGGGCAGCGTCGGCCACGAGCTGGTGTCCACAGTGGACCCGGCGCTGACCGGCACGATCCCGGCGCGGCCGGAATCGGTGTCCTTCAAGTACTTCAGCGCGGACAGCGCGTTCTCGCCGCCGGACACCGCGACCGCGTCGGCCACCGGCCCGAGCGCGGCGGCCAGCGCGACCTCGTGGCCCGGCTGCACGGTGAGCAACGCGGCGACCGAACCGAGCAGGCCCGGCAATTCCGCCGACGCACCGAGAAGCGCACCCGCGCCGTCCTTGCGCTTGAGCCCCATCGACAGCGCCTCGACGCGTGCCTTCTCCGACGCGATCTCCCGCTCGGAACCGCGCTCGGCCTTCACCAGCTCTTCGACGCGGGCCTTGGCGGCGTTGTTCGCCTCCACCGCGCGGTCGTGGCGCTGCTGCAGCTCGGCGTCGTCGGATTCCTCCGTGCCGCCAACGGCTTTGGCTTCTTCCAGCTCCTCGACCGCGATCTCGGCGCGCTCGGCGGCCTCCTGCAGACCGACCGTCAACCGGTCGACTTCTTCCGCGGTCGCGCCGTTCTTGCTGCGCAGCGCTTCGACCTGACCGGTCAGCTTCGCCATGCCCTCACGGCGGTCGGCGATCGCCCGCACCGCGGCCCAGTGCGCGCGCTCCGCGGCCTGCACTCGCTGTTCGAGATCTTCCCGGCGCAGCACGGTTTCCGCGAGAAGTTCGCGGGCTTCCATGACCGCCTCGGTCAGCTCCTGCTCGCGCTCCGCAGCCTGCTCGGCCTCGGCGAGCAGTTCCTCCGGGTCCCGGCCGCCAGTCGGCGCTGAGACGTCCGAAGAAAGGTGCCGCTGACGCTCCACCGCCAGCCGCACGGTGCCGCGCAGCCGTTCGGTGAGCGCCGACAGCTTGTACCAAGTCTCCTGCGCGATCTGCAGTCGCGGCGCGTCCTCGGCGAGCGACGCTTCCAGCTCGGTTTCCTCAGCGGACACGATTTCCAGCGCCTGCTCGACTTCCGCACGGCGCTGCCGGGCAGTGCGTTCGTCGGCCTCGTCGCGCTGGATGGATTCGCGCTGGGTGACCAGGTCGTCGGCGAACAGCCGCAGCCGGGCGTCGCGCAGGTCGGACTGCACCGACTGGGCCTTGCGCGCGATCTCGGCCTGCTTGCCCAGCGGTTTCAGCTGGCGGCGCAGCTCGGTGGTGAGGTCGGTGAGCCGGTCGAGGTTGCCCTGCATGTTGTTGAGCTTGCGCAGGGTCTGCTCTTTGCGCTTGCGGTGCTTGAGGACGCCGGCGGCCTCCTCGATGAACGCGCGCCGCTCCTCGGGCTTCGATTCCAGGATCGCCGAGAGCTGGCCCTGGCCGACGATGACGTGCATCTCGCGGCCGATGCCGGAGTCCGACAGCAGTTCCTGGACGTCCATCAGGCGGCAGCGGTCGCCGTTGATCTCGTATTCGCTCGCGCCGTCGCGGAACATCCGGCGGGTGATGGAGACCTCGGCGTACTCGATCGGCAGCGCGCCGTCGGCGTTGTCGATGGTGAGCGTGACCTCGGCGCGGCCGAGCGGCGCGCGGCCCGCGGTGCCGGCGAAGATGACGTCTTCCATCTTGCCGCCGCGCAGGTCCTTCGCGCCCTGGGTGCCCATGACCCAGCGCAGCGCGTCGAGGACGTTCGACTTTCCGGAGCCGTTCGGGCCGACCACGCAGGTGATGCCGGGTTCGAAGCGCAGCGTGGTCGCCGAGGCGAAGGACTTGAAGCCCTTGAGCGTCAGGCTTTTCAGGTGCACGTGCTGCCGACCCCTCTTGGCCACGGGTACTGGATGGCTACCGGTTCCCCCGGTTCGGGACAGGCTACCCGGGGGTCGTCGGGCGCAGTGGGAGGCCAGGCCGCCCGGGCGCGCCTAGCACAGGTCCGATCGCCCCGGCAACCCCAAGCACCCCATCAGCCGCAGCCGCCCCGCCCGGCTCAGCGTTCGAGGAATCCTTCGAGCCCGCCCTTCGCAGCGGTCCAGCGTTCAACTACCTGATCCACTCGTCCGGGTGAGGTTCCGGAGCGCAACGCCGCAAGCAGTTGCCCACAGTTGTTCTGGCTACCCTCCGCGACCACCTCGACACGGCCGTCGGGAAGGTTCCTGGCGAATCCGGTCAGCCCGAGTTCGAGCGCCCGGCTCCGGGTCCACCAGCGAAAACCGACGCCTTGCACCTGCCCGTGCACCCAGGCGGCCAGCCGGACGGGCGATTCCTGCTCGTTCACCGGCCCCATCCTGCCGCACGCCCCCGGCTGCGGACCGTGACGGCCCTGTCCCTCGGTCGCGCGAACGGGTCCTGAGCAGTGATAACCTCCCGCCTGGCATCCGGGGCCGGAGCCCCGCTCCCCCGTGCCGCCCCCCGACTTGAGCGTTGACCCTTCTAAGGAGCCTGCATGTCCCGTCCCGACGGGCCTGAACCAAGCTCAGCGTCGCCCGAGATCGCGGTGAGCGCTGCCCCCACCGCTCCGCCGAAGGGCGCGAGCGGGAGGCTGAGCCGCTCCGGCTACGCCATCCTGGGCGTCAGCGGACTCGTGGTGGCGACCGCCTTCGCCGCGGTCGCCGAACTGGCCGGCCCCGGCTCGGTCACCGACACCGCGACGAACAGCACCGGCGGTGGCCAAGGCGGGCTGCAGGGCAGCTCGCAGGTCGTCGTCCCGGGCAACGCCGTCCCCGGCGGCCCGATGACCGTCCCCGGCTCGCCGACGCCCGGCCAGACCGCCCCGCCGACGCCGACCACGGTGGTCGCCGTGGGTCCGGACGGGAAGCCGACGACGAGCGTGATCACTCCTCCGCCGAACGCCGGCCAGCCCGGCGGGCAACCGGGCGGCGGGCAGGTTCCGCCTCCGGGCACGACTTCGGATCGCAGCGACACTCCGACACACCCGGGCGGAGGAACCACCACGTCGCCCTCGCACACGGTGAGCCCGCCGCCGACGTCGACTACATCCGACCCTGTGACGACCCCGCCGTCCGACACTTCGACGCCGAAGCCTCCCCCGGGCAGCAGCTCCACCGGCGGCCAGCCGTCGTCGTCCTCGTCGCCGAGCGCGTCCACTTCGGACTCCAACCCGACTAGTTCGACCACCCGCTGAAGTCCGTGAAGGGCTCCTTGAGGGAATCAGATTCCCTCAAGGAGCCCTTCACGGCTTTTCGGCCAAGTCAGGCCTCGAAGCGGTAACCCATGCCGGGTTCCGTCAAGAGATGCCGCGGCCGAGAAGGCTCCGGCTCCAGCTTCCGCCGCAGCTGCGCCAGATACACCCGCAGATAATGGGATTCCGTCTCATACGACGGTCCCCACACCTCGTGCAGCAGCTGCTTCTGCGCCACCAACCGGCCCCGGTTGCGGACCAGCAGTTCCAGCACTCCCCATTCCGTCTTCGTCAGGTGCACCTCGCGGCCCTCGCGCAGCACCTTCTTCGCCGCCAAATCGATCGTGAACGATCCGGTGTCCACCACGGCTTCCGCGCCGTCCGTGCCCACCACTGACGAACGTCGCACCGCGGCCCGCAATCGCGCCAGCAGTTCGTCCATTCCGAACGGTTTGGTCACGTAATCGTCGGCACCCGCGTCGAGCGCCTGCACCTTGTCCGCCGAATCGCCGCGTGCGGACAGCACGATGATCGGCACCGTGGTCCAGCCGCGCAGGCCCGCGATCACCTCGGTGCCGTCGAGATCAGGCAGGCCGAGGTCGAGCACCACCACGTCGGGCTTCGTCTCGGCGACCGCTTTCAGCGCGGCGGTGCCGTCGTGTGCGGTGATCACCTTGTACCCGCGCGCGTTGAGGTTGATCCGCAGCGCCCGCACGATCTGCGGTTCATCGTCGACGACCAGCACCGTCGCCGTTGGGTCGGCAGTCATCGCGCCACGCCCTCCTCAGCCGATTCAGCATCCACCAATTCCCGGCCGGTACAGGCCGGCAGCGAGATCACCACCGTCAACCCTCCGCCTGGAGTGTCCTCGGCGCGAACCGTACCGCCCATCGCCTCGGTGAACCCCTTCGCGACGGACAACCCCAGACCCACGCCGGGCGTCGAGTCGCGGTCTCCGCCCAGTCGCTGGAACGGCGCGAACGCGGATTCCGCGGCACCCTTCCGCAGGCCTTTGCCGTGGTCGACGATCCGCAGCTCCACGAACTCCGAATGCGCGCTCGCCCGGGCCGAAACGTCGCCGCCGCCGTGCCGCAGCGCGTTGTCCAGGACGTTCGCGATCACCCGTTCCAGCAAGCCCGGATCCGCTTGCACAGAAGGCAATCGGGCGTCCACGAATACCTGGACGCCTTGCGTGTTGTCCACATTGGACAATGCGTGTGCGACCACCTCGTCGTAGCCGACCGGCCGCAGGTGCGGGGTGACCGCGCCGGTGGCCAGCCGGGAGGAGTCGAGCAGGTTGTCGATCAGCCCGGCGAGCCGGTCCGCCGAAAGTTCCACGGCTTCCATCAGTTCCTCAGTGTCCTCATCGGACAGCGACAGATCCGGCGCGCGCAGGCTGCCGATCGCGGCCTTGATGGACGTGAGCGGCGTCCGCAGGTCATGGCCGACCGCGGACAGCAGCGTCGTGCGCAGTTCGGTCGCCTCGGCTTTGCGTTCGGCGGCTGCTGCGGCTGCGGCCATCCGCTGTTGTCGCAAGGCGAGCAAAGCTTGTCCTGCAACAGCTTCCAGTACGCGACGGTCTGCCGCGGGCAAGGCGCGACCGCGCAGCGTCAGGTGCACATCCGCGGTCACCGCAATGTCCACATCGGCCTCATCCGGATCAGCACAAGGCTCGCCACCGGACAAAGCGACCTTGTCCCACTTGCCGTTGCGTTTCTCCAGCAGGGTCACGGAAGTGAGACCGAAGTTCTCCCGCACCTTCTCCAGCAACCGCTCGATCGGATTCGGATTGGTCAGCACGGTCCGCGCATACGAAGCCAGCAGCGACGCCTCCGTCCGCGCCCGAGCCGCCGCGACACCCCGCCGGGCGGCGGAAGCGACGACCAGAGCCACCATCACCGCCACCACGATCATCGCGATCAGCGTCACGACGTTCTGCGGACTGTGCACATCCAGCGTGTACAGCGGCGGCGTGAAGAAGAAATTCAGCAGCCCAGCACCGAAAATCGACGCCACCAGAGCCGGGCCGAGCCCGCCCACCAAAGCGACGATGACCGTCGACAGCACGAAGAGGATCACGTCGGTGGAAAACTCGACCGCGTCGCGCAGCAGCACACCGAGACCGGTGGCGACGACCGGCAGCAGGATGCTCAGCACCCAGCCCATCACGAGCCGCGAGGGTGCCAGCGGGCTCGTGCCCAGCCGCGCCCGCAGCCGTCCGCCGGCGTAGGAGTGCGTGACCATGTGCACGTCGATCGGCCCGGACTGCTGGATCACCGTCGCGCCGATGCCCTCGTCGAAAAGCCGCGCGACCCGAGAACGCCGCGACGTGCCGATCACGAGCTGAGTCGCGTTGACCCCGCGCGCGAAGTCGAGCAACGCTGTCGGCACGTCGTCGCCGACCACCGCATGGAAGGTCGCGCCGACCTCCTCGGCCAAAGTGCGGCAGCGGGCCATCGCGGTCGGCCCGAGCCCGGCGAGACCGTCGCCGCGCAGGATGTGCACGACCTGCAGCTCCGCGCCCGCCCGGTTGGCGATCCGGCTGGCTCGCCGGATCAGCGTTTCGCTTTCCGGACCGCCGGTGATCGAGACGACCACCCGTTCGCGCGTCTCCCACGTGTCGGTGATCTTCTGCTCAGCGCGGTACCGCTGCAGCGCGACGTCGACCTGGTCGGCCACCCACAGCAGCGCCAGCTCACGCAATGCGGTGAGGTTGCCAGGCCGGAAGTAGTTGCCCAGCGCGGCGTCGATGCGCTCGGCCGGGTAGACGTTGCCGTGCGCGAGCCGCCGCCGCAGCGCCTCCGGCGTGATGTCCACGAGCTCCAGCTGCTCCGCGCGCCGCACGACCTCGTCCGGCACGGTTTCCTGCTGGGTGACGCCGGTGATCCGCTCGACGACGTCGTTGAGGCTCTGCAGGTGCTGGACGTTGACCGTGGACAGCACGTCGATGCCCGCTTCGAGCAGCTCGTCGATGTCCTGCCAGCGTTTCTCGTGCCGTCCGCCGGGCACGTTCGTGTGCGCCAGCTCGTCCACGACGACGACCTCGGGCGCGCGGGCGAGCACCGCGTCGAGGTCCATTTCGGCGAACTCATGCCCGCGGTGGCTGACCGTGCGCCGCGGCACGACGTCCAGCCCGTCGAGCAGGTCGGCGGTCTTCTTGCGGCCGTGCGTCTCGACCAGGCCGACGACCACGTCGGTGCCGCGGTCGAGGCGGCGGCGCGCTTCGCCGAGCATGGCGAAGGTCTTGCCGACGCCCGGAGCCGCACCGAGGTAGATCCGCAGTTCGCCTCGGCGCGGCTTCGGGGGTGTGTCAGAGGTGCTCACAGTGTTCAGTGTGCGCCAGGAGCGGCCGAATGCACGGCAAGGTTGAGCCGGAGCACATTCACGCCCGGCACGCCGATCCCGTTGCCGGTGGTGTTGTCCGCGACCATCTGCCGCACCTTCTCCTCGCTCAGCCCGGTGTTGCGGGCCACGCGAAGCACCTGCAGATCGGCGTACGCGACGCTGATCGCCGGGTCGAGCCCCGAGCCCGAGGCGGTCACCGCGTCCGCGGGCACCTCCGCCGGGGTGACGCCCTCGCGCTGGGCGATCAGTGCCCGCCGCTGCGCGATGGCCTTGGTCAGATCCTCGTTGTACGGCCCCTTGTTGGACGGCCCCGACGTCGACGGGTCTCCCGGCCCGAGCACGTCCTTCGAGCCGGCGGAGGGCCGGTTGTGGAACCACGGGTCGTGCGCGGCGTCGGCGGGCACCGGGTCGATGCCGATCAGCGACGAGCCGACAGCCTGGCCGTTCTGCGTCACCACCGAGCCCTCGGCGTGCCCCTGGAGGCCAGGAATGCGGGACACCGCCCACACGCCCAGCGGGTAGACGATGCCGAGCAGCACGGTCATCGCGAGGAGCAGGCGCAGGCCCGCCCAGGTCTGCTTGAGCAAAACGTTCATGTCAGCCAATCCCTGGAATGTGGCGCACGATCAGGTCGATCACCCAGATCCCGAGGAACGGGCTCACGATCCCGCCGAGGCCGTAGACGAGCAGGTTGCGGCGCAGCAGCGCGGACGCCGACGACGGCCGGTACCGGACGCCGCGCAGGGCGAGCGGGATCAGCGCGACGATGATCAACGCGTTGAAGACGACCGCGGACAGGATCGCCGACTTCGGCGTCGCCAGGTGCATGATGTTCAGCGCGCCGAGCTGGGCGAAGATGCCGGTGAACATCGCCGGCAGGATGGCGAAGTACTTCGCCAGGTCGTTCGCCACGCTGAACGTGGTGAGCGCGCCGCGGGTGATCAGCAGCTGCTTGCCGATCCCGACGATCTCGATCAGCTTGGTCGGGTTCGAGTCGAGGTCGACCATGTTGCCGGCCTCCTTGGCCGCCATGGTCCCGGTGTTCATCGCCACGCCGACGTCGGACTGCGCGAGCGCGGGCGCGTCGTTCGTGCCGTCGCCGGTCATCGCGACGAGCCGCCCGCCCTCCTGCTCCTTCTTGATGAGCGCCATCTTGTCCTCGGGCTTGGCCTCGGCGAGATAGTCGTCGACGCCCGCGTCCTCGGCGATCGCGCGCGCAGTGAGCGGGTTGTCGCCGGTGATCATCACCGTTTTGATGCCCATCGAGCGCAGTTCCTCGAAGCGCTCCTTCATGCCCGGCTTCACCACGTCGGACAGCCGGATCACGCCGCACACGTTCGCCGTCCCGCCCGCGGCTTCCGCGACCACCAGCGGGGTTCCGCCCTGCTGGCTGATCTCGTCGACGACGCGTTCGGTCTCGTCCGGGACGTCGCCACCGCGTTCGCGGACCCACTGGCGCACCGCCGAAGTCGCGCCCTTGCGGACCTCACGGCCGTCGAGGTCGACGCCGCTCATCCGGGTCTGCGCGGTGAACGGCACGAACTCGGCGAGCTTCTCGCTTTCGTCCGCCGCTCCGGGAAGGCCGTGCTGCTCGGCGATCAGCTCGACGATGCTGCGGCCTTCCGGCGTTCCGTCGGCGAGGCTGGACAGCCGGGCCGCGCGCGCCAGGTCGTCCACAGTGGAGCTACCGACCGGGATCAGTTCGGTCGCGCGCCGGTTGCCAAAGGTGATCGTGCCGGTCTTGTCGAGCAGCAGCGTCGAGACGTCTCCGGCTGCTTCGACCGCACGGCCGGAAGTCGCGAGGACGTTGCGCTGCACCAGCCGGTCCATCCCGGCGATGCCGATCGCGCTCAGCAGCGCGCCGATCGTCGTGGGGATCAGGCAGACCAGCAGCGCGGTCAGCACGATCACCGACTGCTCGCTGCCGGAGTAGACCGCCATCGGCTGCAGCGCCACGACGGCTAGCAGGAAGATGATGGTCAGCGTGGACAGCAGGATGGTCAGCGCGATCTCGTTCGGCGTCTTCTGCCGGGAAGCGCCTTCCACCAACGCGATCATCCGGTCCACAAAGGACTCGCCGGGCTTGGTGCTGATCCGCACGACGATCCGGTCGCTCAGCACCGTGGTGCCCCCGGTGACCGCCGACCGGTCGCCGCCGGACTCCCGGATCACCGGAGCCGACTCGCCGGTGATGGCCGATTCGTCCACCGTGGCAATGCCTTCGACGACGTCGCCGTCGCCGGGGATCACCTCCCCGGCCTCGACCACCACCCGATCGCCGACACGCAGGTCCACGCCGGGCACCTGCTCCTCGGAGCCGTCCTCGGTGAGCCGCCGCGCGACGGTCTCCTTTTTGGTCCGCCGCAACGATTCCGCCTGCGCCTTGCCGCGTCCCTCGGCGACGGCTTCGGCCAGGTTCGCGAACACGACGGTGAACCAGAGCCACACCGCGATGAGGATCGTGAACACGCTTGGGTCGGTGACCGCGAAGACGGTGGTCAGGACCGAACCGGCCCACACCACGAACATCACCGGGTTCTTGAGCTGATGCTTCGGGTGCAGCTTGCGCAATGCGTCCGGCATGGACGACCACAGCTGCTTCGGGCTGAAGACACCGGCTCCGACTCGTCCGGCATTTTCGACGTGGTGCTGCGTCTCCTCTTCCGGAGTCCGCTCCTGGGTGATGGTCATGCCAGTGCCTCTGCAATCGGCCCCAGCGCGAGCGCCGGGATGAACGTGAGAGCCGCGACGAGGACGACGGTGCCGGTCAGCAGCGTCCCGAACAGCGGCCCGGTGGTGGGCAGCGTGCCCGCGGTTTCGGGAACCTTCTTCTGCGAGGCAAGCGAACCGGCCAGGCAAAGCACCGCGACGATGGGCACGAACCGGCCGATCAGCATCGCCACCGAAAGCGACGCCTGAAACCAGTCGCTGGTCGCGGTGAGACCGCCGAACGCGCTGCCGTTGTTGTTGCCCGCGGACGTGTAGCCGTAAAGGACTTCCGACAGCCCGTGCGGGCCCGAGTTGCCGAGCGCGTCTCGCGTGGCCGGGATCATCAGCGCGATGCCGGACCCGAGCAGCACCACGACGGGCATCGCCAGCATCGAGATCGCCGCGCAGGTGACCTCGCGTTTGCCGAGCTTCTTGCCCAGGTACTCCGGTGTGCGCCCGACCATCAGCCCGGCTAGGAACATCGCGATCACGGCCATGACGAGAATCCCGTACAGCCCGGTGCCGACGCCGCCCGGCGAAACCTCGCCGAAGAGCATGTTCAGCATCGTGCCCCCGCCGCCGAGGCCGGACAGGCTGTCGTGCGCGCCGTTGACCGCGCCGGTCGACGTGCCGGTGGTGGTGTCGGCGAACAACGACGTGCCGCCGATCCCGAACCGCTGTTCCTTGCCTTCGAGATTCGCCCCCGCGGCCAGCGCCGACGGGCTGTTCGTGCGCGCCTCGGACGTCCAGATCACCGCGAGCATCGCCGTCCACAGACCGGCCATCACCGACAGCAGGACGTAGCCCTGCTTGCGGTTGCCGACCAACTGCCCGAACGCGCGGGTGAGGCAGACCGGGATCACGAGGATCAGGAACATCTCGACGACGTTGGTCCAGACGTTCGGGTTCTCGAACGGATGCGCGGAGTTGGCGTTGAAGATGCCGCCGCCGTTCGTGCCGAGTTCCTTGATCACTTCCTGGCTCGCCGCCGGAGCCAGCGCGATGGTGCTGTTGCTGCCGTCCGGGTTCGTCACCGCGACTCCGGAACGCAGGCTCTGCACCACGCCGAGCGCGACGAGGACGAGCGCGAACACGAACGCCATCGGCAGCAGCACGCGGATCGTGCCGCGCGTGAGGTCCACCCAGAAGTTGCCGAGCCGGTCCGTGCGCGAGCGGATGAACCCGCGCGTCACCGCGATCGCCACGGCCAAGCCGACGCCCGCGGACAGGAAGTTCTGCACGGTGAGCCCGGCCATCTGGACGAAGTGGCCCATGGTCGTCTCGGGCGTGTAGGACTGCCAGTTCGTGTTGGTCACGAAGGAAACCGCGGTGTTGAACGCGACGGCGGGCGACACCGGGCCGCGGCCGAAGTTCCACGGCAGGATCGATTGCAGGCGCTGCAACAGGTACAGCAGGATCACCGAGACGAACGAGAAGCCGAGCACGCCCGAGGCGTAGGTCTTCCAATGCTGTTCGGTGTCCGGATCGACCCGCACGATCTTGTACAGGGTTTTCTCGACCCGCAGGTGCTTCTCGGTGGAGAAGACGCGGGCGAGGTAGTCGCCGAGGGGTTTGTAGACCACCGCGAGGGCGACCAGGAGCACGCCGGCTTGCAGGAAGCCGGCCGCGACGTCACTCATCTCAGAATTTCTCCGGCCTCACGAGGGCGACGAACAGGTAGCCGAGAAGGCCGAGCGCCAGCAGTCCGCCGACGATGTTGGCCACGGTGCCCGCGCCGCTCACAGCTTCTCCAGCCCGCGCAGGACACCGGCGAGCACCGCGAAAACGCCGATGAGCAATAGGGCGTACAGCAAATCCGCCACGAGGCACCTCTCAGAAAGGGTCACCCGGCCCGGGTGACCGTCGGTCGAGTGCCACTGTGCGGTCGTCGCGGAGGGTGAGCACCCGCGTCTGACGCCTCCTTGACGCGGTGACCTGGGGGCGTTTACGCGATCTTGACGGCCGGTGACCCGCGCCACTACGTCAAGCGCCATTCGGGTCAGCGGGGGTGGATAACTGTCCGTAGTTGGTGGGTGACTTGCGGCACAGCTGGTAGTGGATCAAGGACAGAGAGTGCAATTCGGGCAGACAAAGATCGGGGGTCCGTGTTACACCTGAGTAACCAATAGTTGTATCAACTAACTAACTAAACTCCGGGAGGTCTCGTATGTGCGGAATCGCGGGCTGGGTTTCCTACGACACCGATCTCACGCAGCAGCAGGAGATCGCGGACGCGATGACCGAGACCATGGCCTGCCGAGGACCCGACGACCGGGGGACGTGGGTCCGCCGTTCGGTCGCGCTGGGTCATCGCCGGCTCGCGATCATCGACCTGCCGGGCGGCCGGCAGCCGATGAGCGTCAAGACGCCGAACGGCGAGGTCGCGATGGTCTACAGCGGCGAGGCGTACAACTTCTCCGAACTTCGTGAAGAACTCACCAAACTGGGCCACCGCTGGGAGACCGACAGCGACACCGAGGTCGTGCTGCACGGGTACCTGCAGTGGGGCGCCGAGGTCGTGGACCACCTCAACGGCATGTACGCGTTCGCGATCTGGGACGAGCGCGACCAGAAGCTCGTGATGATCCGCGACCGGATGGGCATCAAGCCGTTCTACTACTACCCCACCCGCGACGGCGTCCTGTTCGGCTCCGAGCCGAAGGCGATCCTGGCGAACCCGTTGGCGCGCAAGGTGGTCGACAGCGACGGCCTGCGCGAGCTGATGGGCTTCACCAAGCGGCCGGGCTGGTCGCTGTGGAAGGGCATGTACGAGGTCGACCCGGCCACCGTCGTGACCGTGACCCGCGAGGGCATCAACACCCGCACCTACTGGAAGCTTGACGCGAAGCAGCACACGGACGACCAGGAGACGACGGTCGAGCGCGTGCGCGAGCTGATGACCGACATCGTCCACCGGCAGCTGGTCGCCGACGTCCCGCGCTGCGTGCTGCTGTCGGGCGGCCTCGACTCGAGCGCGGTCACCGGCCTCGCCGCCGCCCGGCTGGCCGAGCAAGGCGAGCAGCTGCGCACGTTCTCGGTCGACTTTTTCGGGCAGGAGGAGAACTTCCAGCCCGACGAGATGCGCGACACTCCCGACTCGCCGTATATCCGCGACGTCGCCAAGCTCGTCGGTTCCGCGCACCAGGACGTGATGCTGAACCCGGCCGACCTGAGCGACCCCGAGGTCCGCCGCAAGGTGCTGCGCGCCCGCGACATCCCGTCCGGGCTCGGCGACATGGACACGTCGTTGTACTTGCTGTTCAAGGCGATCCGCGGCGAATCGACGGTCGCGCTGTCCGGCGAATCGGCCGACGAGGTGTTCGGCGGGTACCGCTGGTTCCACGACGAGGCCGCGGTCAAGGCCGACACCTTCCCGTGGCTGGCGTTCCGCAACAGCCTGATGGACGAGCGGGGTTCGCTGCTCGAACCGGGTCTCGCCAAGAAGCTCGACTTGGATTCCTACATCGCCGACCAGTACCGGACCGCGGTGTCCGAAGTGGACCTTCTGGACGGCGAATCCGAGCGGGAGTCCCGGATGCGGGTCATCTGCCACCTGCACCTGACCCGTTTCGTGCGGCAGCTGCTCGACCGCAAGGACCGGATGTCGATGGCGGTCGGCCTGGAAGTGCGCGTGCCGTTCTGCGACCACCGGCTCGTGGAATACGTCTACAACACGCCGTGGTCGCTGAAGACCTACGACGGCCGGGAAAAGAGCCTGCTGCGGCACGCGACGAAGCACGTGCTGCCCGCGTCGGTGCGGAACCGGGTGAAGAGCCCGTATCCGTCCACTCAGGACCCGGGGTACGCCATCGCGCTGCAGCAGCAGATCAAGGAAGCCTTGGCGCAGAAGGACAACCCGGTGTTCCAGATGGTCGGCCGGGAGTGGCTGCAGAAGTCGGCGGAAACGGATCCGGCGGCGATCAGCCAGGCGCAGCGCGTCGGCATGGACCGGGCGCTGGACCTGCACCACTGGTTCGACATGTACTCGCCGGAACTGGAACTCGACTGACCCGCTCGCCCCGATGCCACGTTGGGTGCATCTGACGCACCCAACGTGGCATTGGTTGCGTGCCACGCACCCAATGCGGCGTTCGGTGCGTCCTGCGCACCCAATGCCGCATTGGGGTTCTTTCAGCAGCGGGTTCCGGGTCGGCGACGCCGAGGTTCCCGGCCGATGCACCTGATCCGGCGCTGCGGAGATCCGTGAGGGGAACCCTGAGGGACTCTGAGTCCCTCAGGGTTCCCCTCACAGACGTCAGTTGGGGTGCGGGCGGTGCCGGGCGAGCGGTCAGAAGTCGAGGTGTGCGTCGATCTCCGTGCCGCGGACGTCCAGTTCCGCGCCGGCCCCGCTCAGCAGCCGCTGGGCCGCCGCGTTGTCCACAGTGGTCGTCGCGACGAACTTCGCCGCGCCGCCGTCGCGGGCCGCGTCCAGGAGCACCGCGGTCACCTTGCGGCCGATCCCGCGTCCGCGCGCCGAACGGCCGAGCCACACCCCGGCTTCGACCTCCAGCGCCGACCGCCCGGACACCGGCCGCAGCCGGGCCGCCCCGCAGACCCGGCCGTCGACCTCCACGACCCACGTCGTCTCGATCGCGGTGTCCGGATTGAGGGATCGTCGGCGGTGAAACGCGAGAAACGCTTCGCGGCGGGCTTCGGTCCAGCCGGCGGGACCTTCCACCGGCGGCATGACCTCGGTCGGTTCGGCGTCGGCCACCGCGGCTTCCAGAAGCCGCTCGAGCCCCGGCTCGTCGAGCGGGATCAGCACGATCTCGGATTCTCCGGATCCAGGCACGCCCCGCAGCTTGGCACGCGAAGCCGCCGTGCGCTACCCGATCGGCCCAGTCGTTACCAGGGAACCGGCTTGCCGAACCGGTCGAGGAACTGCAGCCCCGGCTCGCCTGCCTGCGCTTCCAGGACGTCGACGACCGCGGGAACACTTTCCTCAGGCAGCAACGGCGCGTCCGGCCCGCCGAGCCGCGTCCGGTTGTGGCCGGGGTCGATGAGCAGTTTGGTGTGCCCGTCGCCCTCGTGGCGAGTCGCGTAGCTGCGCATGAGCTGGTTCAGCGCGGCCTTGCTCGCCTTGTACAGCTCGTACCCGGGTTCGACGTTCATCGAGATGCTGCCCTGCTCGGACGACATCACCGCGACCGTGCCGCCCGGCGCGACCAGATCGTGCAGTCCTTCGAGGACTCTCAACGGGCTCAATGCGTTGGTGATCATGACTTCGGCGAACATCTCGGTCGGCACTTCGCTGATCGGCAGATTCCCTTGGTTGATCGCCGCGTTCACGAAGAGCAGATCGAGCGGACCGTCCACTCTGTCGCGCAGCGCGGCGATCTGTGCGTCGTCGGTCATCTCCAACCGCTCGGTCCGCATCCCCTCGCGCGGCGCGGCACCGTCGCGAGTGGTCGCGATGACCGCCCACCCGCGCCGGTCCAATTCGGTGACCAGCACCAATCCCAGCCCCCGCGAAGCTCCGACCACCAATGCCCGGCGTCCGGCCATGGCCCCTCCTTTGTCTAGACGAGACGTCACGTCTAGACAGTAGCACGGTAAGGTGTCCGGTATGCCCGCAGTGAATTCCCAGCCCCGCAGGGCACGCTCTGGCAACCGGCGGGACGAGGCCGCCCGCCTCGCCGTCCTGCACGCCGCCGACGACCTGCTGGTCGAGCACGGCTTCGGCGCGCTGACCGTGGAAGCGATCGCGCGCCGCGCCGGCGTCGCGAAGCAGACGATCTACCGCTGGTGGCCGTCCAAGGTCGAAATCCTGCTGGACACGCTGATCGAGGACAGCGCGAAACGCCTGCCGGTGCCGACGGAGCTCCCTACCGCGGGGAGCATCCGTGCGTACCTGCGTGATTTCGCGGATTTCCTGACCGAGGACCCGGCGGGGAAATGCCTTCTCACCCTCCTGGCCGAGGCGCAGCACGATGTCGGGACGGCGGCTCGGTTTCACGAGCGTTACTTGGAACCGCGCCAGATCGCCGAACGCGAAATGCTGACGCTGGCGGCTGAGTCAGGCGAGATTTCCCTGGTATTGGATCCGGAGGCCACAATGGACGCTCTGCTGGGGCCGATTGTCTACTGTGCACTGACGGGAGCGGCGGTGCCGGGGGATTTGGTGGATACGTTGGTGGAGACGCTGCTTCGTCCGCGAGCTTGACCTACCGCCGCACCTCGGCAACCCGTACCGGGCGGTTCTCCCGCCTCGAGACCTCGCACGCCTCCGCGATGTAGAACGCCTCCAGCGCATCCCCCGCCCCCGCAGGCGACGGAATGCGCCCAGCCGCCACGTCCAGGAAGGCGTGCAGTTCAGCGGCGTAAGCCGTCCGGAATCGTTCCATGAAGCCGGGATACGCCGGTCCCGGCAACGGCCCGAAGCCCGGTTCCACCGATCGCAGCGGAGCCTGGTCGTCCAAGCCCACCACGGCATTCCCCAAAGAGCCAAGGGCTTCGAAGCGCACGTCGTATCCCGCGCCGTTGTAGCGCGTCAGGGAGACCGTCGCGAGGGTTCCGTCGTCGAGCGTCATCGCGACCGCCGCCGTGTCGACGTCTCCGGCGTCGGCGAAGAACTGCTCGCCTTTGTTGCGCCCCAAGGCGAATACTTCCTCGACCTCCCGCCCGGTCACCCAGCGGAGGATGTCGAAGTCGTGCACCCCGCAGTCCCGGAACAGGCCGCCGGAATGCGCGATGTAGGCCGCGGGCGGCGGCGCTGGGTCCAAAGTGGTCGCCCGGACACTGTGCAGCCAGCCCAGTTCCCCGCTCTCCACCGCGACCCGCGCGGCCTGGTAGCCCGCGTCGAACCGGCGCTGGAAGCCGATCTGCACCGGTACGTCGGAGTCCGCGATCCGGTCGATCACCGCCAGCGTGCCGGGGATGTCCGCGGCGACTGGCTTTTCGCAGAACACCGGTACTCGTGCGTCGACCGCCTGGATGATCAGCTCCGGGTGCGCGTCCGTGGCCGCCGCGATGACCAGGCCGTCCAGGCCGGCCTGGAACAGCGAGTCGATTCCCGCGACCGCCTCGACGCCGAGCCGAGCGGCGACCGACTGCGCTCGCTCAGGATCCACATCCGCGACGACCACCGACGTCACCTCGTCGAAGCCCGCGAGCGTTTCCGCGTGCGCGGCACCGATCCGCCCCGCGCCTGCCAGTCCCAACCTCATCGCTGTGCCTCCCCTGAGTTCGGCCCCGTGGTCTCCCGAACGACCAGGGACGGATGAAGCAGATGCCGCACCGGTTCAGTGCGTTCACCCCGTACCCGTTCCAATAACGCGTCAAAGGCCAGCCGGGCCATTTCCGCGCGCGGCTGGTCCACTGTGGTCAGTGAGATGTGCCGGAGGGAAGCCAGCGACGTGTTGTCGTAGCCGACCACCGAAACGTCGTCCGGCACCCGCAAGCCGTGTTCCTCGAGTGCCGAGATCGCACCGACAGCGTTGAAGTCATTGCCCGCCAGAAGCGCGGTCGGCCTCGGCGAATACAAGGACAGCAGCTCCTGCACGGCCTTCTCGCCCGCGGTGTCGGTGTGTTCGCTGCGCACCACGATCGGCTCCAGCCCGTGCGACCGCATCGCCTGCCGGAAACCTCGCCGTCGCGCGGCGGCACCGGCCGCTCCCCCGCCGTCGAGGTGCGCGATCCGGCGATGCCCCAGCTGTACCAGATGTTCGACGGCCAACGCCGCGCCAGCTTCACCGTCGTCGTTCACAGTATCCACAGTGGACAGACGAGAAGTCCGTGATACCAGCACTACTGGACACTGCCGTGCCGCCGCTTCGATCGCAGCGGCCGGGACCACCGGCGACAACAGCACCACGCCGGCGGGGCGGAACGACAGAAGACTCCGCAGCGCCGCGCCTTCCCGCGAAGGCATCCGCCCGCCGGTGTTGAGGATCAAGTCGAATCCGGCCGATTGAGCAGCCGCGTCCAGACCCTCCACGACGTCGGCGAAGAACGCGTTGCGCAGGTCGTTCACCATCACGCCGAGCACCGTCGACGTCCGGCTGGCCAGCGACCGCGCCATCACGTGCGGCGAATAGCCCAGCTCCTCGGCCGCTTTCACCACGGCCGCGCGCCGCCGCGCCGAAACGTTCGGCGCGTTGCGCATCACGAGCGACACCAGCGCACGGGAGACACCGGCACGCGCGGCGACGTCCTCCATGGTGGGCTTCCCCATCTGAAACCTCCCCGGAGAAGCGCTTGACGCGACGGTCCGGACGCTACAAGCTTAGAGCGCTCTAATCAAGGAGTGTCCCCCGACCGGAGAGGGATCCATGACCGCGAAGATCCGCGTCGCCGCCGCCCCGATCTCGTGGGGAGTCTGCGAGGTGCCCGGTTGGGGCCGGGTGCTCGACGCCGCGCACGTACTCGGCGAAATGACCGAACTGGGCGTCACCGCAACGGAATTGGGCCCGCCCGGCTATCTTCCGCGCGAACCGGCCGCACTGAAAGCGCTCCTGGAAAGCCACCGGCTCGAACTCGTCGGCGGCTTCCTTGCCGTGCCGCTGCACGAAAATCCGGACGCGGCCGTCGCCGAATCGGAAGACTCGGCCGCGCTCTTCGCTGCCTGCGGCGGCGGAATGCTCGTGCTGGCCGCGGCGACCGGCCTCGACGGTTACGACGAACGGCCCGCGCTCACCGCCGCCGAATGGTCCACTTTGGTCAGCACAGCGGGCAAGATCCGTGACGTGGCCGCGAAACACGGACTCCGAACGGTCTTGCACCCGCACGTCGGCACGCACGTGGAAACCGAGGCGGAGGTCGAACGCTTCCTCGCGGACTCGGATCTTCAGCTCTGCCTGGACACCGGGCACCTGCTGATCGGCGGCGCCGACCCGGTCGCGCTCGCGCAACGGCATCCGCGGCGGATCGGGCACCTGCACCTCAAGGACGTCCGCGGCGAGCTGGCCGAAGCCGTCCGAGCGGGCAAGCTGCCGTACACCGAAGCGGTCGGCAAGGGTCTCTACGTGCCGCTCGGCAAGGGCGACGTGGACATCGAAGCCATGGTCCGCTCCGTCGCCGAGGCGGGCTACGACGGCTGGTACGTGCTGGAACAGGACACCGCGCTGAGCGAAGACAGCCCGATCGACCGTCCCGGCCAGGACGTCGCGGCCAGCCTCTCGTACCTGCGGAAAATCACCGGTTGACCAAGCGAGGAGAGACAACGATGTCCCATCGCTGGAAGCGCGCGGGCCGCTCCGGCCGCGCGGTGGCGAGCCTGCTGGCCGCGGGCTTGCTGCTGACTGCGTGCACTGGTCCGGCCGCCGAGCCGAAGACGACCGCGCCCGCCGCCGCGCCGACGCCGTCCGGGCCGCTGAAGGTTTCGGTCATCACGCACGGCACCGCGGGCGACGCGTTCTGGAACGTCGTGAAAAACGGTGCCGAACAAGCGGGCAAAGACCTTGGCGTGCAAGTGGAATACACCTCGGACGGCGATCCGGGCGCGCAGGCGAAGCTGATCGACAACGCGGTCGCGCAGCAGACCGGCGGGCTCGTGGTGTCGATGGCGAATCCGGAGGCGCTGCGCCCGTCCATCGAGGCCGCGGTGCGCGCCGGGATCCCGGTGATCACCATCAACTCCGGCGAGGACAAGAGCGCGGCGTACGGCGCGCTCACGCACGTCGGGCAGAACGAGTCGATCGCCGGTCAGGAAGCCGGGAAGAAGTTCAAGGACCTCGGCAAGCACAAGCTGTTGTGCGTGATCCACGAGGCCGGGAACGTCGGGCAGGCGCAGCGTTGCGACGGCGCGAAGACCGGATTCGCCGGCACCGTCCAAACCCTGCAGGTGGACATCTCCAACCCGACCGACGCCGAGTCGCGCATCCGCGGCGCGGTGCAGACCGACTCGTCGATCGACGCGGTGCTGACGCTGAACTCGCAGGTCGCCGCCCGTGCGGTGAGCGCGGTCAAGTCGGTGAACTCGAAGGCGCAGGTCGCCACGTTCGACCTCAACTCCGACCTCGTGGCCGCGATCAAGGCGGGCGACGTGCTCTTCGCGGTCGACCAGCAGCAGTACGAACAGGGCTATCTCCCGGTGCAGTTCCTGAAGCTGTACCGGGACAACGCGAACGTCGTCGGCGGCGGCAAACCGGTGCTCACCGGGCCCGACCTGGTCGACAAATCCACAGTGGACAAGGTCGGCCAGTACGTGCAAAGGGGCACCCGATGACGACCCTCGACGAACGGCTGGCGAAGCCGCGGCTGACCGACCGGCTGGTGGTGCGCCCGGAGATCGGCGCCCTGCTCGGCGCGGTCGTGGTGTTCGGCTTCTTCACCTTCGCGACCGACAAGTTCTTCAGCGCCAGCGGAGCCGCGACCTGGCTGGACGACGCGGCGACGCTGGGCATCATGGCGGTGGCCGTGTCACTCCTGATGGTCGGCGGCGAATTTGACCTGTCCGCAGGCGTGATGACCGCGTCGACGTCTTTGGTCACCGCGATCCTCGCCACCCAAGCAGGCTGGAACGTCTGGCTCGCACTGCTCGTCTCGCTGGTGTTCGCGCTGACAGTCGGCGCGTTCAACGGCTGGCTCGTGATGAAAACCGGCCTGCCGAGCTTCATCGTCACCCTCGGCACTTTCCTTGCCCTGCAAGGCTTGAACCTCGGCGTGACGCGACTGGTCACCGGCACCGTCCAGGTCTCCGGCATGCGTTCCACCGACGGCTACGCGTCCGCCGGGTTCGTCTTCGCCTCCACAGTGGACATCGGCGGGACACCGTTCCAGATCTCCATCGTCTGGTGGCTCGGCGCGATCGCGGTGGCGGCGTGGCTGCTTCTCCGGACGCGATTCGGCAACTGGATCTTCGCGGTCGGCGGTTCGGCCGCGAGCGCCCGTTCGGTCGGCGTTCCGGTGGTGCGCACCAAAATCCTGCTGTTCATGGGCACCGCGCTGGCCGGCTGGCTGGTCGGTTCGATCAACATCCTGCGGTTCGCGAGCGTCCAGGCGAATCAGGGCATCGGGCTGGAATTCCAGTACATCATCGCGGCGGTGATCGGCGGCTGCCTGCTGACCGGCGGGTTCGGCTCGGCCGTGGGCGCGGCGATCGGCGCGCTGATCTTCGGCATGGCGCGCCAGGGCATCGTGTTCGCCGGATGGGACAACGACTGGTTCATGCTGTTCCTCGGGATCATGCTGCTGGCGGCGGTCCTGGTCAACAACGCATTGCGGCGGCGCGCGGAAAGGGTCCGGCGATGAACGCTCTCCTCGAGGTCAAGGACGTCGGCAAGCGTTATGGCACCGTGGTCGCGCTGCGCGAAGTGTCCACAGTGGTCAACGCGGGCGAAGTCACCTGCGTGCTGGGCGACAACGGCGCGGGAAAGTCCACTTTGATCAAGATTCTCGCTGGCGTGCACCAGCACGACGAAGGCGAGTTTCTCGTCGAAGGCTCCCCGGTGCGGTTCTCCTCGCCCCGCGAAGCGCTGGATCGCGGAATCGCCACGGTGTATCAGGATCTCGCGGTGGTGCCGCTGATGAGCGTGTGGCGCAACTTCTTCCTCGGCTCGGAACCGACCGTCGGTTTCGGCCCGTTCCGCGCCCTCGACCGGCGCAAAGGCCGCGAACTGACGAAGAAAGCCCTCGCTGACCTCGGTATTGACCTGCGCGACGTCGAACAGCCAGTCGGCACGCTCTCCGGCGGCGAACGGCAGTGCGTGGCGATCGCCCGGGCCATCCACTTCGGCGCGAAGGTGCTGATCCTGGACGAGCCGACGGCCGCGTTGGGCGTGAAGCAGGCCGGCGTCGTGCTGAAGTACGTGGCCCAGGCCCGCGACCGGGGCCTGGGCGTCGTCCTGATCACGCATAATCCGCACCACGCGTACCCAGTGGCCGACCGTTTCCTGCTCCTCAAGCGCGGCGCGGCGCTCGGGTCCTACGAGAAGTCGGAGATCGACCTAGCCGAGCTGACCCGGCAGATGGCGGGCGGCGCGGAGCTGGAGGCGCTGGAACACGAGCTGCGGCAAGCCGAATAGCTACACGACTTTCTCCAGCCAAGGCCGCACCAAAGGCACCACGGCAGCCGCCTGCATCGCGCTCATGTGGTCCAGCCCGTCAAGCACCTCGACGGTCCACCCACGCGCCTCCAGCTCAGCTCGCTCGCGCAGCAACGGCCCAGCGATGTCGACGGTCACCCCGCCCCACCGCCCGCTGTACACAATCCGATCCTCCGACCCCGCGAAACACAACCGCGGGCACGACAGCTCGACTGCCCGATCGTCGAAGTCCTGCAACGCCTCGTACAACGTCACGAACTGCTTCGTCTGCCCCGTCGACAACGTGACATCCACCGAATCCCAATCCCCCGGCTCACCTTTAGCCTCGGCCGAGGGGCCAGCAAGCGCCATCTCGTGCGTCGCCCGAGTCACCGCCAGCATCGCCGCATACGGCCCGTCCAGCGGCGGATACCCGCCCATCACCAACGCGTCCAGCCGATCCGTGCGCAACGCCAGCTGCAGCCCGGACAACGCCAGCCACGAGTAGCCGTAATACGAGAACCGATCCGCCCCGGCCGAGTCCGCCACCGCCAGGAAATCGGCCGCGACCACCTCCGGCGCGAGGTCGGCCGGATGCGCCATCCGGTGCCCCTGGTAGTCGAAGGCCACCACCCGGAACCCGGCGAATCCCTCGATCAGCGATCGGCCCAGCTCCGGATCGGCACCCCACTGCCGGGCCGCCTCAGCCTCCGGTCCTTCGGCGGGCCGGGGATCGACCGGGAGCAGCAGCACCGGCCCGTCCCCGTGCACCTGAACTTCGATCCGTGTTCCGTCATGCAGAGCAGCTTCAGCCATCTCATCTCTTTACGTCGTAAAGTATCGTCGGACGCGAGGGTACTATACGGCGTAAAGAGATGTCGAATCAGCTGGTGACGGCAGGCGAGGCGGCTTCGTCCACCAGCTTGCGCGGGGCTCCGGAGCCGTCCGCGGGCACCGACCACACGGCGTTCTCCAGGCCGTAGAGGATCGTGTGATCGTCCTGCCAGAGTGCCTGGTCGTCCACGCTGCGGGTCTCGGCGAGCGCGGTCTCGCGCATCGTCTTGAGGTCGAGCACGGACAGCCGCCAGACGCCTTCGCCGACCTTCTTCTTGAACGCGATCCGCGTTTCGTCCGGCGACAACGACGGGCATTCCACATTCTCCCGCAGCGCTTTGCCGCGGTAGGTGTCGTAGTCGCCTTCGATCAGGTATGTCTTGCCCTTGGAGCCCAGCGTCGAGAAGAACCGCTTGCCGTCCTTGGCGAACGTGATGCCCCAGTAATTGACGTCTGAGGAGAAGTACCGCTTCCCGTCGACCAGGACCGGCAGTTCCTCGATCGTCTTCTCCAGCTCGCCGTTGTCCAGCTGGTAAACGCCGGCGCGCGTCGAAAACCCAGTGGCGGCATAGGAATCGCCAGTGACGAACAGCGTCCAGTACACCCGTTTCCCGTCCGGCGAAACGCGCGCTCGGCTCGGCGTGCCCGGCAGATAGTCCTTGTGCGTGGTGTTGAGATTCCGATCCAGGACACTGAAGTCACTGACCGCAGGCAAGGTGCCGGGACGCACCGCGAGACACATCCCAGTCGTGCCCGACACCGCGAACCGGTCGCACTTCAGATCGCTGAACTTCGGCGCGGCACCAGGATTCGCCAGCGGAACAACGCCGACGTTGCCCGTCTTGGTGCTGCGAAAGAACAACTGCCCAGGCGCGAGCGAAAGATGTTCCACCTTCGCGGGTTCGGCCGGACTGGGCCGCGCGGCAACGGTGTAAACCAACGCGGCGGCCGCGAGCACCACAGTGCCGACTACAGCGAGAAGGACCTTTTTCATTTGCGCACCGGCCTTGCGAAAGCGGCGCCGAGCGCCACGACAGCGAGCGCTCCGGCCGCCGCGAGGACCGCGGGCTGGAGATCCCACAACGTCCAGGCGAGTCCGAAGAGGACAGACGAAAGCATCCGAGCGGCGGCCTGTCCGGTTTGGACCACCGCGAGACCGGTCGCCCGGAGATCAGCGGGCACCAACGGTCCGGCGGCGGCCATCAGCACCCCGTCGGTAGCCGCGTAGAACACGCCGTGCAGCCCCAAAGCCAGCGCCGCGAGCCAGAATCCGGACACCGGCCCGCACAGCGCGATCAGCGCGGCGACGAGAGCGACGTGCCCGCCGAGGAACACCGGCCAGCGCCCGATCCGGTCAGCCAGCTTGCCCAGCGGAACGGCCAGCACCAGATAGATCCCCGCGGTGCCGAGCGGCAGCAACGGAAAGAACGTCGCCGCGACATCCCAGCGCCGCTGAAGCACCAGGTACACAAAGGAATCGCCGAGAGTCACGAACCCGAGCAGCGCCGCCCACACCGCCACGCGACGGAAACCTCGGTCCCGCAACAGCCCGAACGCCGCCCGCACGGACACCGCGGCCCGGTCGGCGATGTCCTGTTTGTGGTCCCGGACGAACAACACCAGCAGCATGACCGCGATCGCCGCGATGCAGAAGCTGGTGAAGAACACCGACGTGTAGCTGCCGAGGCTCAGCGCGAGCACGGCCATCGCGACGAGCGGCCCGAGGAACGCGCCGACGGTGTCCATCGCACGGTGCACGCCGAACGACCGGCCGAGCGTGTCGGGCTCGCTGCTGAGCGAGATCAACGCGTCGCGCGGGGCCGTGCGCAGCCCCTTGCCGGTGCGGTCGGCGGCGAGCACCACGCCGATCGCCGCGACCGAAGAACCGGCCGCGACCAGGCCGAGCTTGCACACCGCGGACAAGCCGTAGCCGAACCCGGCGACCGCCTTGAGCCTTCTCCACCGGTCGGCCAGATGCCCGCCGAGCACGCGGACCACAGCGGTGGCTCCCGCGTAAAGCCCGTCGAGCAGGCCGAACTGCAGCGGGTTCAGCCCGAGGCCGAGCACCAGATACAGCGGGAGCACCGCGGTCACCATCTCCGAGGAGATGTCGGTGACCAGGCTGACCGCGCCGAGTGCGACGACGTTCGCCGACACCCGGCGCAGGCCGGCCTTCCGCTCGGTGCCCGCCGCGACGTCCGAACTACGGCTTGTCGCGATGTACACGGCCGGCCCCTAGTTGTGGCAGGTGTAGGTCGGGCTGCTGTCCTGGACCTTGCCGTCGAGACCGATCAGCTGCTCGGAGAAGGTGTTGTCGGTCATCGTCAGCTTCAGCACGCCGAAGGTGTCCTTCAGCAGCTTCGCCGTGGTCGGGTGCGCGGAGTGGACCGGGTACGGGTTCGCGCCGCCCATGCCGCCGATGATCTCGACCGGGCCGGCCGGGTCCGCCTTGCCGCTCGCGTCCTGCTGGTTGAACCGCTCGTAGTGGTGGTCGTGGCCGTTGAGGACCAGGTCGACCTTGTTCTGCGCGAACAGGTCCCACAGCTGCTTGGAACCGCGCTGGTCGCCGTGGTCGCCGGAGCTCCACCGCGGGTGGTGGTAGTACGCCGCGACGCAGCCCTTGGTGTTCTTCGCCAGGTCCTGCTTGATCCAGTTCATCTGGTCGGTGTCCTGGAGCTCGCCGCCGTCCTTGTCGTCGACGAAGCCGTTGGAGTCGATCGCGATGAAGTGCCAGTTGCCCATTTCCCAGCTGTAGTACCGCTTTCCGTTCGGCGTGGCGATCTTGCCGAAGTACTGCTGGTAGGCCTCGAACGGCTTGTTGTCGTCGTAGGTCTCGTGGTTGCCCGGGATCGGGTGCGTGATGCTCTTGAACTTGCCCCAGGTCTTGTCGTAGTAGTCCTTGAAGTTCTGCAGGGTGAGGCCGGTGTCCTCGGCGTCGTACTGGTTGTCGCCCATGGTGATCACCGCGGCGGGATTCATCCCCTGGACCAGCTTCGCGGTCTTCGGGTGCACGCAACTGGAGCTGCTGGCGGTGCACTGCTCGGCGATGTCGCCGGCCGCGGCGAGGACGAAGGTGTTGCCCGCGGTCCCCGGCTTCGTGTGCACCTTGACCGAGGTGCTGGCCGGCGAGGTGTTGCCGGCGGCGTCCTTCGCGCGGACGGTGTAGGTGTAGTCGGTGTCCGGCGAGAGGCCGTTGTCGGTGTAGGACGTGGACGTGCTGGTGGCGACGGACTTGCCGTCCCGGAGCACGTCGTACCCGCTGACGCCGACGTTGTCCGTCGCGGCGGCCCAGGTCAGCGCGACGCTGTTGGAGCCGATGTCGCCCGCGGCGAGGTTCGACGGAGTGGTGGGCGCTTGGGTGTCGCCGGACGAATCCGGAGTGCCGTATGCCTGAAGCTCCCAGAGGGAGTAGCCGTACTTCGTGGCGCGCTCGGTGCCGACGAAGCGCAGGAAGCGGCCGTGCCCGGACAATCCGGTGAGGTCGTCGGTGCCGCCGTCGCCGTTGGTGATCGTCGCGATCGGCTTGAAGTTCTCGCCGTCGTCGGAGATCTCGACGCGGTACTTCTTGGCGTAGGCCGCTTCCCAGTTCAGCTTGACCCGGTGGATCGTGGCGGCCTGGCCGAGGTCGACGCGCAGCCACTGGGCGTCGGCGCTGACCGCGCTGGCCCAGCGCGTCTTGAGATTCCCGTCGACGGCGTTGTCGCCGCCGAGCGTGGACGTCTCAAGCGTCGAGGTGCTGACCGGTTTCCCTTGGGACAGCAGCACATCGGCGGCAGCGGCATGGGCGTCGCGCGCGGGCGAGACCGCCGCCGGCAGCAACACCACCGCGGCGGCCGGCAAGGCGAACCGGGCGAGACTTCGGACACGGGACGAGGACACGTCGCACTCCTTCGGGCCGGACGGGAACAGGGCGGCGGCGTTACGGTTCTGCGGCGTCTCGTTGCGATTATTGCGTTAAGAAAGTTTCCTAACTAAAACGGCAGAGTAGCGGGCCCGGTTTCTCCCGACAAGCCCGGAACGGACGTGAAACGATCAAGACCGCCCGATCAGCGGAACGCCCTGCTCGCGCCCGCGAAAGTGCCGTGAAGGGAACCCTGAGGGACTCTGAATCCGTGAAGGTGGCCCTCACGGACTTGCGCGAGTCCGTGAGGGCCACCTTCACGGACCTCAGCTCTGCAGCAGCCGCCGAACTTCCTGTACCGCCGCGCGCCCGGCCCGGTTCGCGCCCACGGTGCTCGCCGACGGCCCGTACCCGACCAGATGCAGCCGCGGCTCCGCCACAACGCGTGTCCCGTCCATCCGGATCCCGCCGCCGGACGTCCGCAGATGCAGCGGCGCCAGGTGATCGATCGAGGCCCGGAACCCGGTCGCCCACAGGATCATGTCCGCGGGCTCGAAACTGCCGTCTTCCCAGACAACCCCGTCGGGAACCAGCCGCGAGAACATCGGCCGCCGCTCCAGATATCCCGCCGCCCGACCGGCGAGCACCTGCGGCGTCACCGGCAGGTCCGTCACGCTCACGACGCTCTCCGGCGGCAGCCCGGCCCGCACCCGCTCGTCGACCTTCGCCACCGCCATCCGTCCCCAGTCCTCGCTGAACTCCTCCTCGCGCCACACCGGCGGACGCCGCGTCACCCACACCGTCGAACGGGCAACAGGACCGATCTCCAGCAGCAACTGCACCGCGGACGTCCCGCCGCCCACGACCACCACGCGCTGGCCACGAAACTCCTCAGCACCGCGGTAGTCCGCCGTGTGCAGCTGCCGTCCGGCGAAACTGCCCGGATAGCGCGGCCAGAACGGCCGATCCCACGTCCCCGTCGCGCTGATCACCGCGCGCGCCGCCCACGTCTCCGCGGGCGATTCGACCACCAGCCGCTCCCCCGCGCGCCGCACCGCGGTCACGTCGACCGGACGGTGCACCGGCAAGTCATACGTCTTCTCGAATCGCCCGAAGTACTCCGACACCGCCTCGCTCGCCGGCCGCGTCGGATCCGGAGTCCCGAACGCCATCCCCGGCAGGTCGTGGATCCCGTGCACCTTCCCGACCACCAGCGACGGCCACCGGTACTGCCACGCGCCGCCTGCGCGTTTGCCATGGTCGAGCACGACAAACCCGCGTTCGTTGGCGAACCCGGCCCGGCGCAGGTGATACGCCGCCGACAGCCCGGCCTGCCCGGCCCCGATCACCACGACGTCGGTCTCGTGATTCGCAGTGCTCATACAACGTTCAACAATTGCCCGCGCCCGGTATTTCCGGCTCAGACCGCGACGCGGTTCCGGCCGCCGTCTTTCGCCCGGTACAGCGCGGCATCGGCCGAGCGCAGCACTTCGTCGAGCGTGGCACCCGCCTGCGGGTAGCACGCGACGCCGACGGACACGGAGAGTCCGCTGATCCGCAGCGGACCTCCCACCGCGACCGTCAGCTCCCCCACCGCGATCCGCACCCGTTCGGCGATCCCGAGCACGTCCGTGTCCCCGGTCGCGGGCAGCAGGACCACGAATTCCTCGCCGCCGAACCGGCCGACGGTGTCGCTTTGCCGCACCGAAGCCTCGATCGCGACGGCAACCGCGGCCAGCACCTCGTCGCCGGTGAGGTGACCGTACGTGTCGTTGATGCGCTTGAAGTGGTCGAGATCGATCATCAATACGGCGAACCCGCTGCCGGTCCCTCGTCGGCGGGCGCGGGTGAACTCGCGGGTCGCCAGTTCGTGCCAGCCCGCGGTGTTGAGCAGCCCGGTCTTCTCGTCGGTCACGACCGCCACCTGCAACTGCTGTTTCAGCAGGAGATAGCGGTGCAGCAACAACAACGGCGGCAGCACGAACACCACCAGCACCGGTTGATGAACGAACGCCAGCGCCGCGAGCCCGCCGAGACAGAGCGTCGCGATCTCGAAGGCGTTGTCCTCCCAGGTGCCGATGAGGTCCGCGGGAGAGCGGCTGTTCGTGTACAGGTAGATGCCCGTCGCTACGAGCACGACGTTTACCAGTTCAAAGGCGACTGCCGCCAGCACGAGCGCGAGGACGCCGTACGCAGTGTCGAGCCCCGCTTGATCCAGACCGCCGATGGTCAACACCGCGGACGCCGCGAAGCACGACAGCATTGCCCACGCCGTACTCGCCGCGAAGCGATGCGCGGGCCGCGTACGCACGTGTCGCCACACTCGCAGCCACAGATGCAGGTACAACACCAACGCCAGCAACGCGACCCACGCCGGCGGAAGCAGGAACGCGCCGGCGAGGTACCAGACGGAGGTGACGTTGATGTGCGTCTGGCCGCTCATCCACCGTCGCAGGCGTTCGATCCGCCGCGACATTTCAGCCTGCGCGATGCCGAGCCCGACGAGCACACCGAACGAACTGAACTGCACTGGGCCGCCGAAGCCGGTCGCGAGACCCGTCACCGTGACCGCCACGGCGACGGCCTCGCACGCCATCGCGTAGCCGATCCAGCGCCGCCGCGCGACCGCCCACATCGTCCAGCGCGGCGGCCAGCCGCGCCAGCCCGTCACCGCGCCGCGCACCCCGATGGGGACAGGTGCCTGCGTCACGGGCGCCCCCACGCGAAATTCGGCCTACGGAAGTTGCCCAGGGTAGCGGGTCAGCTCCGGATCTAGCCGAACCGAGGGAAAAACCACCCCGTTCACTGCCCACTGGGCACGCTCTGAGTAGAGCGAGCGGGCAACCTCCCGGCCGGTCAGCGGCGGCGCAGCTTCCGCACGATCGCCAGCACGATCAGCAGCACGACCGCGCCCGCGGCCACCGGGGCGAGCCGCTTCGCGACGGACTGCCCGGCGTAGTCGAGCAGGTCGATCGCCTCGGTCTCGCCGGTCGAACCGCCCGCCGGGACGCTCCGCAGATGCGGCTTCTCGTCGGCGACCGGCTTCTCCTCGGCGGACTTGGCCGTCTCGGCAGGCTTCTCTTCGGCCTTCGCCGCCGGAGCCTCCTCGGCCGGAGTCTTCAGCGAGGCCGCGAGATTCCCCGCGAAGGTGTCCAGGATCTTGCCGCCCACCTCGGAGATCAGCCCGCGCCCGAACTGCGCCGGACGGCCGGTGATCGCCAGGTCGGTGGCGACCGCGCCGTGCGTGCCGCCGTCGCGTTCGGTGAGCGTGAGGGTGACCGTCGCGGCCGCGGTGCCGCCGCCGCGCGAGTCCTTGCCGGACGCCTTGATGACGACCTTGCGGGCCGCCTCGTCCTTCTCCAGGAACTCGCCGGTTCCCTTGTACAGCAGCGAAATCGGCCCCAGCTTGACCTTCACCGTGCCCGCGAAGGTGTCGCCCTCCACCTTGGTGAGCGAGGCGCCCGGCATGCACGGGGCGACCCGCTCCGGGTCGATGACGGCCTGCCAGACCTCCCCGATCGGGGCGGGGACGGTGAATTCGTGGTCGAGCCGCACGGGCCGACCTCCTCTCCTGCGCACTGCGTCGAGCCGTTGCCGTCCACCTTACGGCCGTCTCCCGGTCACCGTTGTCGTGAAGGACTCCTTGGGGGACTCAGATTCCCCCAAGGAGTCCTTCACGGCCGGTCGACTAGGCGCCCACCGCCGCCGCGACGGCACGCCCCGTCAGCACTCGCGCGAGGTGCTGCCGGTATTCGACGTCGGAATTGCCGTCCGCGACCGGGTTGGTGCCCTCGGCCGCGTGCGCGGCGGCCGCCCGGATCGTGTCCGCGTTGGCCTGCGCGCCGAGCAACGCCTGCTCGACGGCAGTCGCGCGGACCGGCGTCGCGCCCATGTTCGTCAAAGCCACCCGGGCTTCCTCGATCACGCCGCCCTCGGTGCGCACGGTGGCCGCCACCGCGCACATCGACCAGGCCTGGGCGACCCGGTTGAACTTCTCGTAGTGCGCCCGCCAGCCGGTGTGCTTGGGCAGCCGCACCTCGACGAGCAGCTCGTCCGGAGCCAGCGCGGTGGTGAAGTAGTCCTGGAAGAACTCCGCCGCGGACACCGTGCGCCGCCCGTTCGGACCGGCCAGCACCAGCTCGCCGTCCAGCGCGAGCACCGGTGCCAGCAGGTCGCCCGCCGGGTCCGCGTGCGCGATCGCGCCGCCGAACGTGCCGCGGTGGCGCACCTGCGGATCCGCGACAGTGTCGGTCGCCTCCTTCACCAACGCGGCGTGCTCGGCGATCAACGCGTCGCGCTGGACCTCGTAATGCGTCGTCATCGCACCGACCACGAGCGCGTCGCCGTCCTCGCGCACTCCGCGCATTTCGGCGATCTTCCCGAGGTCGACCAGCGTGGTCGGCGCGGCAAGGCGCATCCGCAGCACCGGCAGCAGGCTTTGCCCGCCCGCCAGCACCTTGGCGTCCTCGCCCGCCGCGGCGAGCGCCTGCACGGCTTCGTCCACCGTGGACGGAGCGACGTAGTCGAACGGAGCCGGGATCACTGGGCACCTCCGGAGGCGTCGATCGAACCGAGACCGCCGCCGGCCTCGCCGCCGGGTCCGCCGGCATTGCTGGCGCCGCCCCGCACCGCGTTCCACACGCGCATCGGAGTGAGCGGCATTTCGATGTCGTTCACCCCGAACTGGCGCACCGCGTCAACCACCGCGTTGACCACCGCGGGCGTCGAGGCGATCGTGCCCGCCTCGCCGACTCCCTTGGCTCCCAACGGATTCGTGGTCGACGGCGTTTCCGTGCGGTCCGTGGTGAAGGACGGCAGGTCGGCCGCCGAGGGCAGCAGATAATCGGCGAACGTGCCGGTGGTGAGCGTGCCGCTCTCGTCGTGCACGGCCTCCTCGAACAACGCCTGTGCGATGCCCTGGGCGAGCCCGCCGTGCACCTGGCCTTCCACGATCAGCGGGTTGACCACCTTGCCGACGTCGTCCACACAGACGTACGAACGCAGTTTCACCTGGCCCGTTTCAGTGTCCACTTCGGCCGCGCACAGGTGGGTGCCGTGCGGGAAGGAGAAGTTCTCCGGGTCGAAGGTGGCGTCGGAATCGAGCGACGGTTCGACGCCGTCCGGCAGGTTGTGCGCGGCGAACACCGCGAGCGCGATGTCCTGGATGGTCGTCGACGAATCCGTGCCCTTCACGGTGAACTTGCCGCCGGAGTACTCGAGGTCGTCCTCCGAACACTCCAGAAGATGCGCCGCGATCGGCTTCGCCTTCGCGACCACCTTCTCGGCGGCCTTGACGATCGCGATACCGCCGACGACCAGCGAACGCGAACCGTACGTGTCGAGGCCCTTGTGCGAGGACTGCGTGTCGCCGTGCAGCACTTCGACGTCCTCAAACGACACACCCAGCTGGTCGGCGACGATCTGGCTCCACGCCGTCTCGTGCCCCTGGCCGTGCGCGGACGCACCCGTCGTGACCTCGACCTTGCCGGTCGGCAACATCCGCAGCGACGCGTATTCCCAGCCGCCAGCGCCGTAATCGAGCGACCCCAGCACCCGCGACGGCGCGAGCCCGCACATCTCGGTGAACGTCGAAATCCCGATGCCGAGCTGCACCGGATCGTTCGCCTCGCGGCGTTCCTTCTGCTCGCGGCGCAGCGCGTCGTAGCCGAAGAGCTCCTTCGCCTTCTCGGTCGCGGCCTCGTAGTTGCCGGAGTCGTAGGTGAGCCCGCAAACCGTGGTGAACGGGAATTCCTCGTGCTTGATCCAGTTCTTTTCGCGCAGCTCCACCGGGTCCATGCCCAGCTCGTCGGCCAGCTCGTCCATGATCCGCTCGATCGCGAACGTCGCCTCCGGACGGCCCGCGCCGCGGTAGGCGTCGGTGAGCGTGGTCGTGGTGAACACGTTGGTGCAGGCGAAGTGGTAGGCCGGGATCTTGTAGATCGCGTTGAACATGAACGCGCCGAGGATCGGCACGCCCGGCCCGACCAGGCCGTTGTACGCGCCGAGGTTGGCGAGCAGTTCGACCTTGAGTCCGGTGACCGTGCCGTCGGCCTTCGCCGAGATCGTGATGTCCTGGATCTGGTCGCGGCCGTGGTGCGCGGCGAGCATCGTCTCGGACCGGGATTCGTTCCACTTCACCGGTTTGCCGAGCTTGTTCGCGACCAGCACGGACATCATTTCCTCGGGCAGCACGCCGATCTTGCCGCCGAACCCGCCGCCGACGTCCGGGGCGATCACGCGCAGCTTGTGCTCGGGGATGCCCAGCGTCAGCGCGGACATGACGCGCAGAATGTGCGGCACCTGGGTGGCCGACCACATGGTCAGCTGCGCGCCGGTCGGGTCGACCACGCACGCGCGCGGCTCCATGAACGCGGGCACCAGGCGCTGCTGACGGAATCGCCGCTTCAGCACGACCTCCGAAGAGGACAGTGCTTCCTCGACATTGCCGCCGGTGCCCGCCTCGGCCGAATCGAAGACCCAGAACGCGTTCTTGTTGCTGCCCAGCTCCTCGTGCACGAGCGGCGCGTCTTCCGCGAGCGCGGCTTCCAGGTCGAGGACCGGCGGCAGGTCCTCGTACTCGACCTCGATCGCCTCGAGCGCGTCATGCGCCTCCGCGGACGACCGCGCGACCACCACGGCCACGCCCTCGCCAGCGAAATTCACCCGATCCGAGGCCAGCACCGGACGCCGCGGCGCGGCCATGTCCGGCGTGATCGGCCACGCGCACGGCATGCCGATCGCACCCTCGGGGTCGAGGTCCGCGGCGGTGTAAACGGCAACGACACCAGCAGCTTCCTTGGCCGCCGACGTGTCGATCGAAACGATCTTCGCGTGCGCCAGCGGACTGCGCAGCACCGCGAGATGCAGCATCCCCGGCAACGCGATGTTGTCCGTCCACCGGGTGCGCCCGGTGATCAGCCGCTCGTCTTCCTTGCGGCGCCGGGATTTTCCTACCTCGGGCTCGATCGTGGCAGTCATCATTCACCACCCACGCCGACGTGGTTGGGCTGATCGATCTTCTCGGCTTCCGGCCCCGCACCAGGACTCATGTGCTTCGCCGCGTCGCGAACCGCCTTCACGATGTTCTGGTAACCCGTGCAGCGGCAAAGATTGCCCTCAAGCCCCTCGCGAACGGCCTGCTCGTCCGGGTCCGGGTTGTCGGCCAGCAGGTCGATGGACTGCATGATCATGCCCGGCGTGCAGAACCCGCACTGCAGCGCGTGATTGTCGTGGAACGCCTGCTGGACCGGGTGCAGCTGGCCGTCGCGGGCCAGCCCCTCGATGGTGGTGACCTCGCATCCGTCGGCCTGCACGGCGAGGACGGAACAGGATTTCACGCTGTGCCCGTCGAGATGGACGGTGCACGCGCCGCAGTTGCTGGTGTCGCACCCGACGACGGTGCCCACCTTCCCGACGCGTTCCCGTAAGTGGTGGACGAGCAGGGTGCGCGGCTCGACGTCATCGGTGTATTTCGTGCCGTCGACAGTGACGGTGATGCGCATCAAAGGCCTCCAAGTGCAAATGCCCGCCAGCCCCGGCGGAGGCGGCGGGCCGGTTCGGGAACGGCCAAGGCGCGATCGTGATCGGCCTCACAGGGGAGCGTGCTACGCCTGTCGCGCGTGGACAAGTCCTGATGTCGCAGGTCGCCTCGGTGATTCCGCAGATGCGGTGATTTCGATGGCTTTGATGCGCAAATGCGTGAAGCCGGACGGGTGATTTTTCGGCTGCCGTGGGCGGTGGGCGGATCTTCCCGACGGGGCGGGGTTTCGGGTCGGGGGTTCACCGGGTTTCGTTGCTGGAAGGGGTTTTCCCGGCGGATTGCGTCGCTGATGTGTGTCGTGCTGGTTGCCCGGCGGGGTTGCCTGATATCTCGGCCTGGGCCGGTTCGAGGTGGTGCCTTCCTAGCGGCTGCGGGGGATGCGCTGTTCCCGCTTGCGCTTGCCGAGCAGGTTCCCAAACCCGGCCCAAACGGGCTCACCCTGGCACCGCACTTCCTGCCAGCAGCGACTCCCGCAGGGCACTGGTCCTCGCAGCACCCGCCGCGTCGCCCGGTTTCCAGCTCAACTCCGTGTCTGGCCAGCCCGCCCGGCACCCACCAGCCACCGAATCCGGTCCGCGCCGCCCGCGAGCCACCGGAATGCCCAGCCGCGCCCCGGCTCGCCCAGCGCAGCTCCAGCTGCCGCACCCCGGCCCGGTCAGCGCCCGCGAAATCGCCCGGTCAGCTGTGAATCCGCCCGGTCAACGCCGCCAGCCGCCGCCCGGTGCCGCTCCAGCGCAGCGCGATGATCTCCGCCGCGATCGACACGGCCGTCTCCTCCGGCGTGCGCGCACCGAGGTCGAGCCCGATCGGCGACGACAAACGTTCCAGCTCGCCCTCGGTGATCCCCGCCTCGCGGAGCCGGGAGAACCGGTCGTCGTGCGTCTTGCGCGAGCCCATCGCGCCGACGTACCCGACGTCGAGCCGCAACGCGACCTCCAGCAGCGGCACGTCGAACTTCGGATCGTGCGTCAGGACCGCGATCGCCGTCCGCGCGTCGATCCGGCCCGCGTCGGCCTCGGCTTTCAGGTAGCGGTGCGGCCAGTCGACGACCACGTCGTGCGCCTCCGGGAACCGGCTGCTGGTCGCGAACACCGGACGCGCGTCGCAGACCGTCACCTGATACCCGAGATAAGCACCCATCCGTGCCATCGCGGCAGCGAAGTCGATGGCACCGAACACAAGCAGTCGCGGCGGCGGTTCGAAGGAGTTCACGAAAACCGCCATGCCCTCGCCGCGACGCTGCCCGTCCGGTCCGTAATGGAGCGTCCCGGTGCGTCCAGCGGCGAGCAGCCCGCGCGCGTCGTCGGCGACGGCATCGTCCATCCGGGACGAGCCAAGGGACCCCTCGACCCGATCCGGCCACACGATCATGTGCTCGCCGACCAGTCCGGGCGTCTCGTGCTCCACGATCGTGACGACCGCGACCGGCTCGCCGCTGCGCACCGACTCGACGACGCGCTCCAGCTCCGGCATCGAAGCGCGGTCCACCGGCTCGACGTAAATGTCGATGATCCCGCCGCAGGTCAGCCCGACCGCGAAGGCGTCGTCGTCGCTGACGCCGTAGCGCTGCAAAACCGGCTTCCGCTCGGCGACGACGTCGTTGGCCAGCTCGTAGACCGCGCCCTCGACGCAGCCGCCGGACACGCTCCCGACGACCGTGCCGTCCGGCGCGACCATCATCGACGCGCCCGGAGCCCGCGGCGCCGACGAAAACGTGGCCACCACCGTGCCGAGCCCGACCGTTTCGCCCGCCTGCCAGCGGCGGTACACGTCGTCCAGTACGTCACGCATCGGCAATCTCCCCGAGGAGTCGTTCCAACGTCGCCAGGCTGTGCCCGGCCAGCAACCGGTCGATGTGCGGCAGGGCGGCCACGATGCCGGATTGGACCGGAGCATAACCCTCGCGCCCTGCGTGCGGATTCACCCAGAATACGGCGTGCGCGAGACGGCGCAGCCGGCCAAGCTGTTCGGCGAGCAAGCTGACGTCGCCGCGCTCCCACCCGTCGGAGAACACGGTGACTACCGCGCGTCGCGCGAACCCGCGCTGCCCCCACCGGTCGAGAAACACCCGGAGCGTCTCCCCAAGCCGCGTCCCACCAGCGAAATCAGGCACCGCGGTGCCAGCGGCGAGCATGGCCTGCTCCGGATCGCGCTGCCTGAGCTGACGAGACACCCGCGTCATCCGAGTACCCAGCGTAAACACCTCGACCGACACCGGCGCCGCCCGCGCGACAACGTGCGCGAACCGCAGCAACGCGTCTGCGTACGGACTCATCGAGCCGGAAACGTCGATCAGCAACACGACTTTCCGCGCCCGCGTCCCCCGGCGATGATGCGCCAGCCGAACAGGCTCGCCCCCGGACGCGAGCATGGCTCGGAGCGTCCTCGCCGGATCGAGCGCACCGCGATGCGCTGGCGTCCGCCGCGCCGCCCGCCGCCGCGGCAAGACTGGTCGCAGTGTCGCGAGCAACTCCCGCAAATGCGCCCGCTCGGCTTTGGTGAGCTCGGCGAGATCCCGATGCCGGAGAACCTCATGATCGCTGGCCGCGACCCGGAGCGTGTCGTGAGATTCCTGGGTGCCGTCCCCGTCGCCGCCGGCCGCGATGAGCGGAGCGATCCGAGCCTGCTTCCGCACCGGAGTCCCCGCGGTCGTCCTAGGGCTGTCGTCGCCTTCAAACCACCGCGCGAAGGCTTCCTCGTAGCGAGGCAAGTCGTCGGGATCGGAGCACAGGGTCAACCGCCCGACCCAGTAGAGCTGCGTCGGCCGAGCAACATCGACCTTCGCCACCGCGGACAGATAAGCCTGCACCCGCCGCGCGTCACAGGCGACGCCCGACTCGCGCAACGCCGCCGCGAACCCCGCGTAACCAGCGAGCGGGTCAGCGACTTCGGTGTTCATGTCCCCCATTGTGACCCCAATGCCGAAACCCGCGCCGCGACAGCCGTTCCAGCCCTGCTCCGCTTGTGCCGGTGTCCAGCACATGCGCTGACCGCTCCTGATTCGGCCGCGCGCGGTCGATCAGCTGGCCCGGATCGCGATTCAGCACACTGGGGTTGCGGTTCAGTTCCCCCGCTTCGCGGCTGGTGCGGCTTCACTCCCCCACACCGCGTCTGGTGCGGCTCAGCAACCGTGAGTCGCGGTTGTTCAGCCGCGGGCCGCCGGTTGTCGGCACTGATCTTGGTGCGCAGAGGTTTTTGGTCGCGCGGAAGTTCTTGGCCAGGCCAAGTTTTTTGAGCGGGCCAAGGTTCTTGGGCGGGCCAAGGTTCTTGGGCGGGCCAAGGTTCTTGGGCAAGCCAAGCTTTTCGGACGCGCGACGGTTCCAGCTTGAGCTGCTCCAACTCGCCAGTGTTCCTCCGCACCGCCATTTCAGTGTGAACCGCGTCGGCCCCGCAGATGTTCCGGCGCGCGCCGTTCTTGTTCCAGACCGCCGCTTCGCAAGACAACAGCCCCGCGCTCCCAAGCCATCCAGCCCTGCCCCATCCCGACGGCACCGTCAGCGCACCCGCCACGCAACTCTCCGCGACGAACGCCGCCACCCGGCCTGAGTTGCCTGGGATCGGCAATGTCGCGCACCACCAGGCCATCCAGGCAGCTTCGGCCCGACGCCACGCGACCTCGCCGGGATTCGACGGCACCAGCCGAGCGCCGCTCCCGTCAGACGTCACGACTCGCGGAGCACCCCGGCCGACACCAGGCAGCCACCGGCAGCGCCAAAGCCCGCAGGCATCACGCGCCACTAGGCCAAGTCTCCGTCGCACAGTCCAAGCCGCCGCGGTGCGAACCTCCCCTGGCCGTCTCTGCTCGGCCAGCCCTGCATCACGCCCGCACGGCCTTCCCGAGCCACTTCAGCCCAGCATCACGCCCACACGACCTTCCCGAGCCACTTCAGCCCAGCACCACTACGCACCAAACCCCCGAAGGCCCCACCACGCGCCAACCACGGCCCCGACGAAGGGCGGCCGCGCACGCCGTCCCGCCTCCGGGACAGCGTGCGCGGACCGTGGTTGCGCGCAGCGGCCAGCCCCGGTAGCACAGGGCGGGCGCGCGGAACCTTCAGGAAAGAACGGAACTCAGCGGACGGCCGGGAGGGCAGTCCGGACGAAGTCGGTCACGAGCCCTCCTTCCGGCACAAGCACAGTCACAGTCACAAAAAATCAGCGAAGTCGGCGAAGTCATTCAGTGATGCTTCAAGCATGCCCGATCCCGCACTACGCCGCAACGGAATTATCTGATCGTCCACAGTGGACTAACCTCAAGAGAACAGCGTGTCCAGCTTCGCCCGCACCCGGTCGAGATCCTCGCTGTACTTCAGCACCGCACCGAGGGTGCGCGCGGCCGTCGCGGCGTCCAGTTCGTCTCGCTGGAGCGCGAGCAAAGCCCTCGCCCAGTCAAGGGATTCGGCGACGCCCGGCGGTTTGAGAAGGTCCATCGCCCGCAGCCGGTGCACCGCGTCGGCGATCTGCCGGGCGAGCGTCTCTCCGATCCCCGGCAACCGGCGGCGCAGGATGCTGATCTCCCGAGCAAGATCAGGATGCTCGAGCCAGTGGTAAAGGCACCGGCGCTTGAGCGCGTCGTGCACCTCGCGAGTCCGGTTGGACGTCAGCACAACCAGCGGCGGCTGCTCCGCGCGCACCTCGCCGTACTCCGGAATCGTGACGGTGTATTCGTCCAGCAACTGCAGGAGAAACGCCTCGAACTCATCGTCAGCACGGTCGATCTCGTCCACAAGCAGCACACACGGCGTCGTGGTGAGCGCCTGCAGCAACGGCCTCGCGAGCAAGAACCGCTCCGTATACAGCGAACGCTCGGCAGTTTCCGCGTCGAGCCGTCCGCCGTCGGCCGCTTCGAGGGCGCGCAGGTGCAGCAGCTGACGCGGGAAGTCCCATTCGTAGAGCGCCTGCGCGGCGTCGATGCCCTCGTGGCACTGAAGCCGCACCAACGGCCACTGCAACGCCTCGGCCAACGCGAGCGCCAACGACGTCTTCCCGGTGCCCGGCTCGCCCTCGCAGAACAGCGGACGCTGCATCTGCGTCGCGAGGAATCCCGCGGTGGCCAGCCCCTCGTCGGCGAGGTAACCGGTGGTGTCGAGGGCGGCCGCGAGCGCGTCGGGCGAGGCGAGGGACTCTGTCACATCCCCGATCGTAGATCTGCGACCGCCAGGTTCGCCGTTCGCCGCCGCCCGGGCTGCGAAGAGGCACTGCTCAGCCGCAAGCTGTCAGCCGGTTCGCCTCAGATCCAGAGCCGCGCCCAGACCGACCCAATCCCGCCGTCGCCGAGCCCTGCGTCGACACCGTCCCGGCGAGACAAACCGCCAACCCAAAGAACCCCAGCCGAACGTCGCCCGCGAACTCAGCCATGCACCTTCATCGCCGCTCCGCCCCAGGCCCAGCCAGGTCCCCAGGCCGATCGACATCGCTGCCGCTGCCGAGATCACCGCACTCGACAAGCCGCACGTCAGACCGTCCGCGCAACCAATCCCGCGCTCCATGGTCACCGTGCGCCGAACCCGCGATCTCGCCCCACCAACGCCGCCCGAACAACACCGGATGCCCAGGAATCCCCTGGTAAGCAGCCCGCACGACCGCGTCCTCGGAAGCCTCCCCGACGATCCGCGCGAGCGCCGCCGCCGGCACCCACGGCAGATCGACCAGGTGCACGAGCACCGCCACCGCCGGCTCCTCCGTCAGCGATTCGAGCCCGGCTCTCAGCGACTCCCCCATCCCGTCCTGCCACCGCGCGGCAAGCACCGGAGCGACGTCCGACGGCAGCAGCTCCCGAACCTCCTCAGCCGACGCACCGACCACGACTCGAACAGAGGCGCACCCAGCCTCGGCCAGGTTCCGGACCGCCCGCTGAACCAGCGGTTCCCCGTCGTACTCGACCAGCGCTTTGGGCCCGCCGAACCGCCGCCCCGCCCCGGCGGCGAGCAGCAGTCCGGCAACCGGTTCCGGCATCCCCGCTCCTCAGCCCCGAACCGCTCGCCCGGGCGCGACCGTGGCGAGATCTGCCGAAATGGCAGTCGCGGTCTCGATCAACGGCGGAACGAACTGAGTCCGGACGACGTCCACCGGCGTCCGGCTCGCGTGCGTCGAGATGTTCACCGCGGCGACCGCGCGTCCCTTCCGGTTGCGGATCGGCGCGGCGACCGAGCGCAGGCCTTCTTCGAGTTCCTGGTCGACCATCGCCCAGCCCTGCTCCCGGACTTTGGCCAGCTCGGCCTCGAGCGCGGTGCGGTGCGTGAGCGTGTGCGGGGTCAACCGGTCGAGGTCGGCGACGACGAAGTAGGCGTTGAGTTCGGTCCGGTCCATGTCGGCGAGCAGCACGTGCCCCATCGACGTGGCGTGTGCGGGGAACCGCGTGCCGACGCTGATGCTCACCGTCATGATCCGCGACACCGCGACGCGCGCGACGTACACGATGTCGGCGATCTCCAGCACCGACACGGAACTCGACTCGTGCACCTGCGCCGACAGCCGCTCCAGGTGCGGTTGCGAGATCTCGGCCAGGCTGAGGCTGGACAGATAGGCGTAGCCGAGTTCCAGCACGCGCGCGGTAAGCGAGAAGTACTTGCCGTCGGTGCGGACGTAGCCGAGGTCTACGAGCGTCAGCAGAAACCGGCGAGCAGCCGCGCGGGTCAGTCCGGTGACGCGCGCGACGTCGCTGAGCGTCGGGTGCGGTGCCTCGGCGCTGAACGCCTTGATCACCGCCAGCCCGCGTTCCAGCGACTGCACGTGGTGCGCGCCGCGTTCCGCCTGGTCGTCGGATTCCATGCGGCGAACCTTATCCGGCCGGTGGCTGGGCGGTGGGTTCTCCCAGCTCGGCGAGGACGCGCTGGGCGATCCCGATCGCCGTGTTCGCCGCAGGCACCCCCGCGTAGACGCCGGTGTGCAGCAGGACTTCGCGGATCTCGTCCGCGGTGAGCCCGTTCCGCACCGCCGCGCGGACGTGCATCGCCAGCTCGTCGTGGCAGTGCAGCGCGGCGAGCGCGGCCAGCGTGATGCAGCTGCGCGTCCGCCGGTCGAGGCCGTCGCGCGTCCAGACCGAACCCCACGCCGCTTCGGTGATGTACTCCTGGAACGGCTTGCTGAACTCGGTGGTCCGCGCGACCGCCCGGTCGACATGCTCGTCGCCGAGCACCTCGCGGCGCACCCGCATGCCCTCCTCGTAGCGGTCTTCGGTCACTGTTCCTCCGTGATCCGCTCGAGGATCAGCCGGGTGAATTCGTCCGGCTGTTCGTAGCTGCCCAGATGCGCGGCGGAGGCGACGACCTCGAGCCGGGCACCGGGGATTCCGTCCGCGATGACCCGCCCGTGCGGCTCGGCCGGCGTCGATGGGTCGTCGGCGCCGGCGATCACCAGCGTCGGGACGGAGATCTTCGGCAGGTCTCCGGTGAGGTCCATCCGCTCGATCACCTCGCAACATCCGGCGTACCCCTCGTCGGGTTGAGCCTCGACCATCTCGCGCAGGTACACGACCTGGTCCGGATGCGCCTGCGCGTACCCCGGCGTGACCCAGCGCCCGACGCTGGCTTCCGCGACCGCCCCGGTGCCCTCGGCCCGCACGAGGCGCGCGCGGTCCGCCCACATCTCGGGCGGCCCGAGCAGCGCTGACGTGCAGCAGAGCGTGAGGCTCGCGAACCGCTCCGCGGCGTGCGCGCCGAGCCACATCCCGGTCATCCCGCCGAGCGACAGGCCGACGAAGTGCGCACGCTCGACGCCGAGGTCGTCGAGCAGGCCCAGCACGTCGCCGCCCAAATCAGCCAGGTCGTACGGCCCCGGCGGCACCGGCGACGACCCGTGGCCGCGCGTGTCGTACCGGACCACGCGGAATCCGCGTTCGGTCAGCGGCGCGACCTGCGGCTCCCACATCCGGTGGTCGCTGCCGATCGAGTTGGAGAACACCACCACCGGACCCGTCGCCGGGCCTTCGACGACCCGGTGCACCCGGACACTGCTCACGCTTGAACCTCCACAATGGACACGGCCGGTCAGACCGCGAAGAAGACCGTCTCGCCTTCGCCTTGCAAACGCACGTCGAACCGGTAATCGGCGCCGTCTTTCTTGGCCAGCAACGTGTCCCGGCGTTCCTCGGGAACGCTGGCCAGCACGGCGTCGCCGGTGTTGTCCTGGTCCTCGAAGTAAATGCGCGTGACGACCCGGTTCAGCAGTCCGCGAGCGAACACCGACACGTCGATGTGCCGCGCCTGCGAAGCCCCGGACGCGTCCGGCACGATTCCGGGCAGCAGGGTGAGAATCCGGTATTGGCCGTCGACGTCGGTGGGACACCGGCCGAACCCGCGGAAGGATGAGCCGGGCTTGCCCCGCGGATCGTCGGGGTGGTCGAACCCGCCGTCCGGATCCGCCTGCCACGTCTCGATCATCGCGTCCGGAATCGGGTTGCCCGCGCCGTCGTACACCCCGCCGCGGATCCACACCGCGCCTTCGGTGCCTTCCGGGACCACGAACGGCCCGTCGTCCCAGGGCAGTCCGATGGACAGGTACGGCCCGACGGTCTGCGAGGGCGTGCCTTCGAGCCTCACTCGTCTTCCTCCTCGTCCTCGAACACCGACTGTTCGCGCCCGCGCACCACGATGTCGAACTGGAACGCCAGCGCCCACTCCTCCTCGGTGCGGTCGAGGTCGAACCGGGAGACCATCCGCTGCCGCGCCTTCTCGTCCGGAATGGAGTTGAAGATCGGGTCCTGCGAGAACAGCGGGTCGTCCGGAAAGTACATCTGGGTGACCAGCCGCTGGGTGAACGCCGAGCCGAACACCGAGAAGTGGATGTGCGCGGGACGCCACGCGTTGTCGTGGTTCTTCCACGGGTACGCGCCGGGCTTGATGGTGGTGAACTCGTAGCGCCCGTCGCCGTCGGTCAGCGTGCGGCCGAGCCCGTCGAAGTTCGGGTCGAGCGGGGACGGCCAGCGGTCGCCGGTGTGCCGGTAGCGCCCGCCCGCGTTGGCCTGCCAGATCTCCACGAGCGAGTCGCGGATCGGCCGCCCGTCGCCGTCGAGAAGCCTGCCGGTGACGATGATCCGCTGGCCCTGCGGCTCGCCCGCGTGCTGGCGGGTGAGGTCGTTGTCGGATTCGCCGAGCCGCCCCGGGCCGAGCAGCGGACCGGTGACCTCGGTGAGCATCTGCGGCAGCAGGACCAGCGGCTGCGTCGGATGCCGCAGCGCGGTGGAACGGTACGGCGCGTAGTCGAGCGGCGGGTGGGTGCCGTCCGGATCTGGCCGGTACTGCGGCAGGCGCCGGTCGGTCGGTGTGGCCACGATGCCTCCCCTTTCTCAGCGATTCTCGAGCACGACTGCGAGACCCTGGCCGACGCCGATGCAGATCGCCGCGAGGCCCCAGCGACCGCCGGTGCGGCGGAGCTGATGCGCCAGCGCGCCGATGATCCGGCCGCCGGACGCCCCGAGCGGATGCCCGATCGCGATGGCCCCGCCGTTGACGTTGACTATCTCCGGGTCGAGCTTCGACCATTCTTTCAGGCAGGCCAGCGACTGCGCCGCGAACGCCTCGTTGAGTTCCACCGCGGCGACGTCGCTCCAGCCGATGCCCGCCCGTTCGAGCGCGATCTCCGCCGCGCGCACCGGGCCGATGCCGAACACGTCCGGGTCGACTCCCGCGGCGCCGCGGCCGGCGATCCGGGCCAGCGGCGTCTTGCCAAGCCGCTCGGCCGCCGCCGCGTCACCGAGCAGCAACGCGGACGCACCGTCGTTCAGCGGCGACGCGTTGCCCGCCGTGACGGTGCCGTTTTCCTTGCGGAACACCGTTTTCAGCTTCGCGAGCTTCTCGGGCGTGGAGTCCGGCCGGATGCCCTCGTCCCGGGTGAGTTCGACGCCCTCCACCGGAACCACGTGGTCGTCGTAGAAGCCCTCGTCCCACGCCCGCGCGGCGTTCACGTGACTGCGCGCGGCGAACGCGTCCTGCTCGTCTCGGCTGATGCCGTAACGCTCGGCGAGAAGTTCGGTGGACTCGCCAAGGGAAACGGTCCACTGCGACGGCATCGCCGGGTTGACCATCCGCCAGCCGAGCGCCGTGTTGTACAGCGTCTGGTTGCCGGCCGGGAAAGCCTTGTCCGGCTTCGGCATCACCAGCGGCGAACGGCTCATCGACTCGACGCCGCCGGCGACCACGAGCGAAGCGTCGCCGACCTGGATCGCTCGGCTCGCCTGCATGGTCGCCTCGACGCCGGATCCGCACAGCCGGTTCACCGTCGCACCGGGAACCGACGTCGGCCAGCCCGCGAGGAGCGCAGCCATCCGCGCCACGTTCCGGTTGTCCTCGCCCGCGCCGTTGGCGTCGCCGAGCAGCACTTCGTCCACAGTGGACGGGTCGAGCCCGTTGCGCTCGGCCAGCGCGCGCAGGACGCTCGCGGCCAGGTCGTCAGGGCGCACCCCGGAGAGAGCGCCGCCGTAGCGCCCGAAGGGAGTGCGGATCGCGTCGAGTACGTAAGCGTCGCTCATTCGCCGGCCTTCTTCAGTTCACGGAGCAGGGTCAGTTCGCGTTCAGTGGGCGCGGGAGTGGTCTTGAGATCCGCGGCCGCCTTCAGTGTCCACCCCGTCGCTTCCACGACCTGTTCCAGCTCGATCCCGGGGTGCAGTTCGGTGAGCGTGAGCTCCGCGGTTTCCGGATCGGGCCGCATCAAACCGAGGTCGGTGACCACGAGCGTCGGCCCGGCGCCGCGCAGGCCGAGCCGTTCCCGGTCGCCGCGCCCGGTGCCGTGGCCGAACGACGTCACGAAGTCGACCTTGTCCACAAAGGTGCGCTTGCTCTGCCGAAGCACGACGAACACTTCCTTGCAGGACGCGGCGATCTCCGGCGCCCCGCCCGCTCCGGGCAGGCGCACCTTCGGATCGTGGTAGTCGGATCCGATGACCGTGGTGTTGATGTTGCCGAACTTGTCCAGCTGCGCCGCGCCGAGGAACCCGACGTCGATCCGGCCGGGCTGCAGCCAATAGTTGAACACCTCGGGCACGCTGACGACCGCGTCGGCCGTATCGGCCAGTTCGCCGTCGCCGATCGACAGCGGCAGCCTGCTGGGTTTCGCGCCGAGACAACCGGATTCGTAGATCAGCGTGAGGTTCGGGGCGTGCGTGCGGCGGGCCAGGTTGGCCGCCGTGCTCGGCAATCCGATCCCGACGAAGCACGACATGCCCTCGCCGAGCGCGCGCGCCGCGGCGATGCTCATCATCTCGTCAGCGGTGTACTCGCTCATGCCTTCACCCCGGTCACGTCGTTCAGCCACTTGGCGAATTCCTCGCGGTCCCGGCCGATCTCGTCCCACGCCTGGTACGCCGCGTTGTCCCGCTCGTAGTACCCAGCGGCGTACGAGGGCGCCGCGCCGCGCGGCACCTCCGCCACCGCGGTGACCGCCCAGGACGGAAGAACGAGCGCGCCCGGACGGGGCTCCAGCTCGTCGACGACCTCTTCGACGGTGACCAGCGACCGCTTCGCCGCCAGCACCGCTTCCTTCTGCACGCCCGCGATGCCCCACAGCTGGACGTTGCCCGCCCGGTCGGCGCGTTGCGCGTGCACGATCGTGACGTCCGGGTTCAGCGCGGGCACCGCGGTGAGCTGTTCGCCGGTGAACGGGCAGGTGATCGGCTTGATCGTGTCCGTCTGCGCGGGCAGATCGGTGCCGGTGTAGCCGCGCAGCACGGCGAACGGCAGCCCGGAAGCGCCTGCGACATAACGGTTCGCCATGCCCGCGTGGCTGTGTTCCTCGATCTCCAGCGGCGCCGGCCACGAGTGCTGCACCGCGTCGCGGAACCGGTGCAGCGAGCCGACCCCGGGGTTGCCGCCCCACGAGAAGATCAGCTTGCTCGCGCAGCCCGCGCCGATGAGCTGGTCGTAGACGATGTCCGGCGTCATCCGCACGAGCGTGAGGTTCCGCCTGCCCTGACGGATGATCTCGTGCCCGGCCGCCACGGGGATGAGGTGCGTGAAGCCCTCGAGAGCGACGGTGTCTCCGTCGTGCACCAGCTCGGCGATCGCCTCGCCGAGCGACAGCACCCTTGCCATCACGAGCCCTTCCGTCTGGATCTTCCTGCTTCCGCCGTTCCGTGCTAGCGTGTTCGCATAGCGCACAGAAGTTCTACATATGAACATAGCACGGTCCGGCCGCCCGCGGGAGTGCCAAAGGGTGAAGCGGACGTCCGGACAGACGGCACAAGACAACGCAAGGTTTGCGGGCTTCGAAAGGGAAAAGGTGATGCGATAAGACAACACGGTGCGCTAGGAGTCGGCGAACGGGTTTCGCGGCGACGCAGAGCGGCGCAGTCGGCGGCAGACCGGAATTTCGTTGCGTGGTACCGCAATGCGGAATTCGGGCGCTGTCCGCCTCGGCGGCGTTCTGTCGCGGTTGGACGCTCCGTCGCAGCTCAGGCGGGTGTCCGGCGGTGAGCGCGCCGCGAACCTCGCCTGGGCGCCGCGGTCGGCATTAGGCTGCTCGGCATGCCGAAGATCGCTGTCACCCGCTGGATCCCGGACGAGGCCGTGCAGGTGCTCGGCGAGGCAGGCGAAGTCGAAATCTCGCCGGAGGACCGGCCGCTCACGCCCGAGGAACTGAGGAAGTTCGTCGCCGGATCGGCCGCGGTGGTGTCGATGCTGCACGACCGGATCGACGGCTCAGTCGCGGACGCGGCGGGCCCCGAGCTGAAGGTCGTCGCCAACGTCGCGGTGGGCTACGACAACGTGGACGTCAGTGCACTGGCGGACCGCGGGGTCGTGGTCGCCAACACGCCGGGCGTGCTCACCGACGCCACCGCGGATCTCGCGTTCGGACTGCTGCTGGCCGTCTCGCGGCGACTCGGAGAAGGCGAACGTTTGCTGCGCGCACGGCAGCCGTGGTCGTTCCACCTCGGTTTCCTGCTCGGGTCCGGTTTGCAGGGCAAGACGCTCGGCATCGTCGGGCTCGGGCAGATCGGCCGCGCGGTGGCGAAGCGGGCGGCGGCGTTCGGGATGCGGGTCGTCTACTCCGGACGGTCGGCGAAGCCGGACTTCGACGGCGAGTTCGTGTCCTTCGACGAACTGCTGCGGCGTTCCGACTTCGTGTCGCTGCACTGTCCGCTGACTCCCGAGACCCGGCACCTCGTCGACGCGAACGCGTTGCGGGCGATGAAACCGAGTGCGTACCTCGTGAACACCACGCGCGGTCCGGTGGTCGACGAGTCGGCGCTGGCCGACGCGCTCGAAGCCGGCGAGATCGCGGGCGCGGCGCTGGACGTGTTCGAGAAGGAGCCGGACGTCGAGCCACGGCTGCTGGAGCGCGACGACGTGGTGCTGACGCCGCACCTCGGATCGGCGACGGTGGAAACGCGCACGGCGATGGCGGTGCTGGCCGCGCGCAACGTCGTCTCGGTGCTCGCCGGCGCCGAGCCGCTGACGGAGGTGGGCCGATGACCCGGGTCGTGATCGCACCGGACAAGTTCAAAGGAAGCCTGACCGCGGTCGAGGTGACGGAAGCGATCGCGCACGGCGTGCGCGACGCGTTGCCGGACGCCGAGATCTCCGCGTGCCCGGTCGCCGACGGCGGCGAAGGAACGCTGGAGGTGCTCGAGAACGCGGGCGGCTCGATGGTGCGGCTGCCGGTGCGAGGCCCGCTCGACGAACCAGTCGAGGCGCGGTACGTGCTGCTCGACGGCACGGCCTATATCGAATCGGCGCGCGCGTGCGGCATCGAGTTCGTGACGCCGAGCCGGGAAGTCGCGCTCGCCGCGCACACGTGGGGCGTCGGCGAGTTGCTGAACGACGCCCTGGCCCGCGGAGCGCGGCGGCTCGTGCTGACTGTCGGCGGCACCGCGAGCACCGACGGCGGTGCCGGGATGCTGGCCGCGCTGGGCGCCGAGGTCGTCGACGCGTCCGGCGCGCCAGTCGGACTCGGCGGCGGGTCGCTGACTCAGGTCGCGCGCGTCGACCTGAGTCCGGTGCGGGAACGGCTGGGCGGTGTGCCGGTCGCGGTCGCGACAGATGTGACGAATCCGCTGCTTGGCGCAAACGGTGCGGCGGCCGTATTCGGCCCGCAAAAGGGTGCCTCGCCGGAGGACGTCCAAGCGCTCGACGAAGCCCTGTCGCACTGGGCGAAGGCGCTTGTGCACGCTGGCACGCCCGACGTGTCCGACCTCCCCGGAGCCGGGGCCGGCGGAGGCGTCGCGGCGGGAGCGATCGCCGGGTTCGGCGCGACGGTCGAGTCCGGCTTCGACCTGATCGCCGCGTTGACCGGCGTTGATGCCGCACTGACCGGTGCCGACCTGGTGATCACCGGCGAGGGCTCGCTGGACGAACAATCACTGTCCGGCAAGGCTCCGGCGGGCATCGCGGCTCGCGCCGGGCGGACGGGCATCCCGCTGCTGGTGCTCGCCGGAAGGATCCAGCTGGACGCGGACGCGCTGGCCGGCTTGGGCGTCGTGGGCAGCAGCGCGCTGATCGACCACGCGCCGTCGCTGGACTACGCCCGCTCCCACGCCGCGGAGCTGCTGCGCGAACGGGCGGCGGTGCTGGTGCGGGGCTGGCTGCGCGCTAAGTAGCAGAAACGCTCCCGCGATTACCCGCAGGAGCGCTTCTGCTCAACAACGAAGCCGTCTTGGACAACCCGTGTCTTGGACGGCGGTGCCACCCAGGGATCGGCCATGGATCAACTCGCCGGGTCCGGACGTCGCGAGACCTTCGGCAGTACCGGCGAACGGCACACGGGATCAGCCGGCGAACACCGCCGCGCGAACCCCGTGGCCGGGCGCTTGTGCAGCCGTCAGGCGGACTGCTGCTGGGGCAGGACGGCGAAGGCGACATCGCCGGTGTCGTCCTGCTGAACGTCGAGGACCTTGTCGTCGAGCAACGCGGCTGCCTGCGGCTCGAGGAAGACCTTCGCCCCGCCGTCGGCACCGACGATGCGGTCGCCGTCCTCCGGGGCCGGGGCGACCGACAGCGCCAGTTGGGCGCCGTCGCCTTCCATGCTCTGCAGCGCGAAGCGCAGGCCGCTTTCTTCGGAGCCAGTGCCTTGTTCAGCGGTCAGCGCGGTGATCGCCTCGGCGGCGGCTTCGGTAACGGTCAGCATCTTTCGGCCTTCCCTTCGTCGCAGTCGGATGCGCACGGTCGGTTGCAGGGTGGTTTTTCACGCTAAAGGCGGCACGACGGTCGCGCAGTGTGAGCGCGAGACCGCTGCCGCGACGGTGGAACCTGTCACAAATACGTTTGAGATCAGGATCTTCGGGCCATAGCCGACCGGATCGCGTCAGCGACCGTGCAGCCCCCGTGGTCGACCCGCTCGCCCGGCCTGGGATCCGCGGGCCAGCCAGCCCCGGCCGAGTCGAACGGCCTCGACCCGGCTTCGCCCGCGCTGCCCGGCTCGCCGGTGTTGGCCGGTTCCTCGCCCGGTCCGCCGGACACCGGCGGCCGAACCTCCGGCGGCTCCCCCGCACGCTGGCTTTCCCGGACCTCGCCAGGACCTCTTTCAGTACGCATCGCCGCTCTGGGCGCGGGCGCACGGAACGGGTCGACGCGGGAACTGTCCGCGCTGGGTGCTTCACTCTCGCGGAGAGCGTCGTCACCGGAACCGCTCACGGGCACCTCCCGGAAGTCCGGATTGTTCGTGGTGAGCTACCCGAGGCGCCTTCCGGTGAAACGGGCCAAACGGCTGTCGCCGGAATCACAGTGGTTCCTGCGGTCTGCCAGGGCGTCAGCGGGCTGAGCGGAGCTAGCGTCAGAACTATGACCACCACCAGGTGGATGCCGCGCGGCCGGATCGGACTCCGCCCCCGGCGCAAACCCGGCCCGGACGCCGCCGGCAAGGACCCGCTCGGCGACGTCGCGATCGACGCCATGCCGGAATACCGCGCGCTCGACGAGCCTTCGGGCCGCTCCTCGATCCTCGATGAAGCCGCCGAGCAGCTCTACCCAGCCGCACTCGACGATCACCGCGCCGCACCGGACTCCGACGTCGACCGCCGCGGGGAAAACGCCCGTCGCCACTCAACGGCCAACGCTCTCCGCGAAGCGACAAACGCTACCGACGAACCACGACACCCGGTCGCCACCTGGCAACCCACCAGTCGCCACCCAGCGGCTAATCCGAACGGCACTCACCACCAGGCGGCAACTGGCGACGCCGACCCGCGTCCGCCAGAACCCGCTAGCGACATCTCCGCTGTAGCTAGCCGTCCACCACGGCCCACAGCGGATCTAGCAACCGAAGCTAACGCGGACCGACCGCACCCGAATTCGGGCGCCGTCTCCACAGCGCATTCCGCGCCTCCGGCCGTCGCCGATAATCGGCCAAACCGCTCCGCCGACCGCACCGCCCGTCGCCGTGAGATCGGTGGCCATGCTGCTTGGTATCTGGCCGCCGGTGTCGTCACCACCGGGCTGCAGGCCGTTCTCTTCCTCGCATTCCGCCTGGAAATCGGCGCGCAATGGGCGAATCTCGCCGCGCTCGCGATCACGACAGTCGGCAACACCGAGTTCCACCGACGCGTCACGTTCGCCGAACGGAGCAGCCGCGCGGGCAAGCGGCACCTTCAGGATCTCGTCACTTTCGCCTTCTACGCCGGCTACGGATCGGCCGTTCTCGCGGCCCTCGACGCCGTCGTCGCGCAGCCCTCCGCCGGGCAGCAAACGGCCGCGCTTCTCGCGGCCAGTTTCGTCGGCGGGGTCGTCCGGTTCGCGGTTCTGCGCTGGTGGGTTTTCGCCAGGACACGGCGAACGGACGCGCCACAAGATCACCAACGGTAGTGGAACCCGTTCTACCCGCAGTGCGACCACTCTCTGTTGCGCTACCCGGCTATCACTCTTCGTGACGCATCAAATCGGACATCCGCACATGCTGCGAGGCCGGATTCGTACTGTGCGTCGGCTGGTCTCGTTTGTGTCAAGACCACTGCTGCTAACGGGGTATTCGTAGTTGAAATGTGGACGGTCGGCCTCCGGCCGCTTAAGGTTACGGAGCGTCGCAACGATCGCAGTGCTCCCCCCGTTCGATTGGAGTACTTGCGACCGCAACATCACAGAGTGTTGACCCCAAGACAGCGACGGTCGCAGGGTTGCCGGGGAGACGACCATGACAGCACCGTCGAAGACGTCCCGTACTGCGGTGTCCGGCGTCGCGGGCTACGTGAGCCCTGCGACGCTGCCCCGGTCCGGTGGACGCCTGACCAAGGAAGACCTCGACCCGCTCGTACGCGCCGCGGGTCAGGGCGATCAAGCCGCGATCGCCGATTTGCTGCACGTGCTCCGCCCTGTCGTCGCCCGTTACTGCCGGGCCCGGATGGGCGGCCGCGACCTCTCTTACCTCGCCGCCGACGACGTCGCGCAGGACGTCTGCATGGCCGTTCTCAAGGCCCTTCCCGATTATCAGGACCGCGGCGGCTCGTTCCTTTACCTCGTGCACGCGATCGCGGCCAACAAGGTCGCGGACGCCTACCGGGCCGTCGCGCGCGACCGTTCCGAGCCGGTTCCCGAACTGCCCGAACACCCGCTCGCCGGCGGCAACGAGCCGGAATCGCACGCGCTGCGCCTCGACCTCGGCAGCCGTCTGCAGGAGCTGCTCACCCGCCTCGCCCCGCTGCAGCAGGAGATCCTGGCGCTGCGCATCGTCGTCGGCCTGAGCGCGAACGAGACCGCTGAGACGCTGGGCATTTCGGCCGGCAACGTCCGCGTGACGCAGCACCGCGCGCTGTCCAAGCTCCGCGAGATGGTGCAGGGCCAGGACTTCTGAGCCGGTTTCGTCACTCGAACGGCTGGAACACCGGCGCGGGCCGCTGAATAGGTCGACAGGCTCTGCTCCGCGCGGCACTCTGGATTTAGCCCGCCGCATCTCTCAGCTCAATTCATAAACGCGTGCCGCCGTGTGCTCGAAGACGTCCAGCCGTTCTGGGTCGCTCAGCATTCCGGTCAGCGACACTGCCGCGTCCAGTACGACTTCGTACGCTGCGGCCAGTTCGCACACTGGCCAGTCGGAGCCGAACATGACCCGGTTCGCGCCGAACGACTCGAAAACGTGGTCTGCGTAGCGGCGCAGGTGGCCAACCTGCCATTCGTGCCAGTCGGCTTCTGTCACCAAGCCGGACAGCTTGCAGTGCACGTTCTCGTGCGCGGCCAGCGATGCGACGCCGTCTGCCCACGGCTGCCATTCGCCGGCTGCGATGCCCGGTTTCGCGGCGTGGTCGAGGACCAGTCGCAGATCCGGCAAGCGTTCGGCGACCTGCCGGGCGGCGGCGAGCTGCGCCGGTGCCACGAGCAGGTCGTAGACCAGGCCAGCGGCGCCGACCGCGGTCAGGCCGCGCAGGATTTCCGGACGCAGCAGCCAATCCGGGTCCGGTTCGTCCTCGACCTGGTGCCGGATGCCGACCAGCGGGCCCAGTTCGCGCAGCCGGGCGAGCCGGTCGGACACGTCCGGGGCGGCGAGGTCGACCCAGCCGACCACGCCTGCCACCAGCGGCTCGGCCGCGGCCGTGGCGAGGAACTCCTCGGTTTCCGCCTCGTCCGAAACGGTCTGCACCAGCACAGTGGCGTGGACGCCGGCCGCCGTGGTCACTGCGCGCAGGTCGTCGACTGTGTACGGCTTGCGGATCGGAGCCAGCGCTTCGCCGGACATCCACGGGCACTCGCGGCGCGCCGGATCCCACAGGTGGTGGTGCGAATCGATCACTGGGCTCCTCCGGACGCGACGGGGCGGGCGGCCGACCGCAACAAGCCAGCGTCGGCGAGGTCGTCCCACAGTACGGCCGGGATATTCGCCGCTGCGCGGCGAACGTTCAGCGACACCTGCTCGGCATCGTGCGCGCCGACGACCACCGACACCACCGCAGGGTGCGTGCGCGGCAATGCGAGCGCGGCCTCCGGCAGCGAAACACCGTGCCGTGCGCAGATTTCCGCAATTTTCTGCGCTTTCTCAACGAGATCCGCAGGCGCGGCCGTGTAATCGTAAATGGTGCCGGGTTGTTCGGTGGCGAGAATTCCGCCATTGAACACTCCGCCGGCCACAACGCCGACGCCGCGTTCGACGCACAGCGGCAACAACTCATCCAACGCCGGCTGGTTCAGGAGGGTGTAGCGACCGGCCATCAGAACATGGTCGAGATCGAACCGGCGCACGAATTCCGCCAGCATCGGCGCCTGGTTCATCCCGGCCCCGATCGCACCCACGACTCCCTGCTCCCGTAGCTCCAGCAATGCCGGGAACGCACCAGAAACCGCTTCCTCGAAATGATCGTCCGGATCGTGCACGTACACCAGATCGATGCGGTCGAGACCCAGTCGTTCCAGGCTCGACTCCAGCGAACGCAACACCCCGTCGCGACTGAAATCCCAGCGGCGGCGGTAAGTCCCGGGGACGTCGAAGCCCTGGTCGTCGCGTTCGCCGGGGGCCACCGCGCGCGGCTCCAGCACCCGTCCCACTTTCGTGGACAGGACGTACTCGGCGCGCGGATACGCCGCCAGCACAGCGCCGAGCCGGCGTTCGGACAGTCCGAGCCCGTAGTGCGGCGCAGTGTCGAAGTAGCGAATCCCCTCGTCCCACGCCCGCCGCACGCTCGCCGCGGCGGTTTCGTCCGGTACCGCGTGGTAGAGGTTGCCCAGCTGCGCGCCGCCGAGTCCCAGCGGGGGAAGGTCCACGGTCACCCCTCCGCCGGGAGTTGCCACACCAGCCCGAGGCTGTGCGCGACGTCGGAATGGTCGAGGTCGAGGAGCTGGTTGATCCGCTTCTGCCACGCGATGTCGGCCGGGTCGTCGGCGAGTTTCGCACGCATCTGCTCGAAATCGTCCACCTCGACGAAGTGGAACAGGTCGAGCCCGTCGCGCCAGATCCGCCACGAGCGCACCCCGGCGCGGCGCAACGCGGCGTCCAGATCCTGCGGGATCACCGCGTGCACCTCCTCGTAGGTTTTCTCCATTCCGGGCTTGAGCCGGGTGCGCAATGCGACCGTTTGCGGCGCCGGGCCGTGGGTCATCGTTCCTCCTGACGGGAGTCGTGGCACGCTGTAGGGGGTAAACATCCGAGGTCTCTGCAGGGAGGGCGGTCCCGATGCCCGTCACCGATGTCGCGATCGACAAGATCAAGGACATGATCATTTCGGGCGAGCTGGCCCCGGGCGACCGGCTCCCCAAGGAGGCCGAGCTGGCGCAGCGGCTGGGGCTGTCCCGCAGTTCGCTGCGGGAAGCGGTGAAGGCGCTGTGCCTGATCCGGGTGCTGGACGTGCGCCAGGGCGACGGCACGTACGTCACCAGCCTGGAGCCGAACCTGCTGCTCGACGCGATGACCTTCGTCGTCGATTTCCACCGCGACGACACCGTGCTCGATTTCCTTGCCGTGCGGCGGATTCTGGAGCCCGCGGCGACGGCGATGGCGGCGCTGCACATGCGCGACGAGGACGTCGCCGAGCTCGGCGCGCTGCTCGGCGAACTGGAGGACTCGCCGACCGTCGAGGCGCTGGTGGCCAACGATCTGCAGTTCCACCGCAAAATCGCGGACGGCTCGGGCAACCCGGTGCTGTGCTCGCTGCTCGAAAGCCTCTCCGGCCCGACAGCGCGAGCCCGCATCTGGCGCGGCCTCACCCAGGAAGGCGCGGTGGCCCGGACCCGAGAACAACACGCCGCGATCTACGACGCGATCGCCGCCCGCGAACCAGAACTGGCCCGCTCGTGGGCGACGGTGCACGTGGCCGGAGTGGAGCAGTGGCTGCGCAGCACCCTGGTCGAGGACGCCGCGGCCGGCGATGACGCCGAGCCCGCCGCTTCCTGACCAGACAGGCAGCGCGGCAGTTCCCGACCGAACAGCCACGGCGTCGGTTCCTGACCGAACAGGCACAGATTCGGATCCTCGCCAGACCGCAAGGGCGCTGGTTCTTGACCGAACGGAACCGGCGGCGGCTTCTACGCGGCGCGTTGTGGTGACGGGTCCCTTCGCTCCTTGTCGATGGGAGAGAGGGGGCACTTCGCTCGCGTTTGGTTGGAGTGAAGGGGACTTTCGCTCCTGCACGACAGGAGTGACGGGACCCTTCACACCATAACGGGCGAAGCGGATGGACCCACCACGCACGCCCGGCCGGTGCGACGCGGACTTTCGCGCATGGTGCAGGACGGGGATCGTCTGGCACCAAACCGGGAAGCGCGAACGGACCCATCGCGCGCGCTCGGCTGACGCAGTGGGGCCTCGTTCACTGACCGGCGGGACGAGGGGTCCCTTCATCGGCTCCGACCCTTGTGCGGTGAAGTGCCCCTTCACGGATCGCCTCGATGAGCCAGCCGTCGGGTCGCCTACAGCATCTGCCAACCGGCCGCTCGCCGGACCGCTCCACGGGCTGCCGATCGGACAACCCGCCCGGTTGCCGCCCCACAAGCCGCCAGCCCGGCCAGCGACCAAACCGCCCACCAAGCCACCCGCCAGGCCAACCACCACACCGCCCACCAAGCCGCCAGCCCGGCCAGCCACCACACCACCCACCAAGCCAGCCACCACACCACCCACCAAGCCACCCGCCAGGCCAACCACCACGCCGCCCACCAAGCCACCCGCCAGGCCGACAAGCCGAGAAGGTCGGATGATCACCGAACCTCCGCCGATCAGGTCTGGGGCTTTCCGCCGGCATACCGGCTGATGATCAACGCGATCAGGATGATCCCGCCGTAAATCGCCTTCAGCCATTCCGCCGGGACCTGGGCGATGCGCAGCAGACTGTCCACCGACTGCAGCAACAGCACGCCGGTCAGCGCCCCGACCAAGGTCCCTCGGCCGCCGTCCAGGGAGACACCGCCGATTACCGCGGCGGCGAACACCTGCAGGATCAGGCCGTCACCCTGGTCGGCGCCGAGAGCGCCGACGTAGCCCGTGTACGCGAGGCCGCCGATGGCCGCCAGCACGCCTGCTACCACGAACACCGCCCACGAGATCCGGTCCACCCGGATGCCCGCGGCCCGTGCCGCTTCCCGGTTGCCGCCGATTGCGTACAGTGAGCGGCCGACTCGGTGGTAGCGCAGGCCCAGCCCGAAGACCACGAACAGCACCGCCGCGAGCCACACCGACATGGGCAGTCCGGCGAACGTCGTCGTCGCCAAGGCGGTGAAGGCGTCCAGCTGGTCGAAAAGCGTCTTGCCGTTCGTCGTGCCGATCTGGGTTCCGCGCAGGACAGTCAGCATCGCCAGCGTCACGATGAACGCGTTCAGCTTCAGCTTCACGATCAGGAAGCCGTTCACGAAACCGATCAACGCGCCCACCACGGGGATCGCCACCAGGCCGAGCACCGAGGGCCATTCGGTGCCGAAGCCGGAGGACGCCGCCGGGATGACCAGCATCGCGCCGATCGCGGGAGCGATGCCCATCGTGGATTCCAGCGACAGGTCGAACTTGCCGGTCAGCAGCACCAGCGACTCGCCCAGCACGACCAGCGACAGCGCGGCCGCCGCGGAGAGGATGCTGATGATGTTGTCGAAGGTGAAGAACGTGTCGCTGATCAGCCCGCCGATCACGAACACCACCACGAGCGCGGGCAGCAGCGCCAGTTCTCGCAGCCACGCCGACTTCCGGCGCTTCGCGCGCACCGCGGGCAGCGCCGTCTGCGGGTCGCTCATCAGGTCAGTCATGGAGCCCGACTCCTTCGATATCCGCCACCAGATCCCCGTCGGACCAGCCGGCCTGATGGACGGCGGCCACCCCGCCGGCGCGCAGCACCAGCACCCGGTCGGCCAGGCGCAGATCGTCCAGCTCGTCGCTCACGAGCAGCACCGCCTTCCCCTCGGCCCGCACCCGGTCCACGACCGCGAGCAGGGCCTCCTTCGACTTCACATCCACTCCCGCGGTGGGATTGATCAGCACCACCACGCGCGGGTCGCTCTCCAGTGCCCTGGCGAGCACTACTTTTTGCTGATTTCCGCCGGACAGGTCCGAAACTGGCTGGTCCGGACTGGCGGCCACGATGTCGTAATCGCTCAAAGCGCGTGCTCCGCGTTCGCGGCGGACCTTCGGGGACGCCAGGCCGCCGCGGCCCATCCGGTCGAGCACGGACAGGGTCGCGTTGTCCATAATGGAATGTTCCAGCACGAGACCTTCGTGATGCCGATCCCTTGGAACACAGCCGATTCCTGCGCGCAGGGCAGCGGGGATATCACCGGCTGGCAAGCGTTTTCCGTCTACCGCAATAGTTCCTGAAGTGGGTGCACGCAGGCCGTAGACCGTCTCGGCGACCTGGTGTTTGCCGCTCGCGTTGCTGCCAGCGAGGCCGACCACCTCGCCGCGATGGACCCGAAGCGAGACGTCATGGAAACCGTCGCCGGACAGATCATCGACGGTGAGCACCTCTTCGGCGTCCACCGCCAGCGGGTCGCGGGTGGCAGCGTCGCGCACGGCGAGGCCGCCTTGCTCCCCCGTCATCGCGTCGACCAGCGCCGCGCGGCTGACCTCTGAGACGGGCGCGGTGAGCACGTGCCGGGCGTCGCGCAGGACGGTAACCGCTTGGCACACCTCGTAAACCTCGTGCAGGTGATGCGAGATGAACAGGAAGGTGACGCCGTTCTCCTGCATTTGCCGCATGCGGTCGAAAAGCCGCTCGATGGCTTGGCTGTCCAGCTGCGCGGTCGGTTCGTCCAGCACGATGAACCGAGCGCCGTAACTCAACGCACGAGCGATTTCGACGAACTGACGGTCCTCAACGGACAGATCGCCAGCCGGAGTGTCCACATCGACCCGGACGTCCCAGGAGTCCAGCAGCTCTCGCGCCTGACGACGCAGCTTCTTCCAGCCGATCGAGAATCCGCCCTGCGCCTGCCGGTTCAGGAAAAGATTCTCCGCGACCGTCAGCTGCGGCACCACCATCGCGTGCTGATACACGCACGCCACGTGCGCCTTCCAGTCGTCCTGTTTGGACAGCGAAGGAGCACGGACGCCGCCGAAGGAAACACTGCCGGTGTCCGTTTCGGACAGTCCAGTGAGGATGGACACCAGGGTGGACTTGCCCGCCCCGTTGCGGCCGACGAGTGCGTGTGACTCGCCGGGCCGCACGGTGAGGCTGACGTCGTGCAGCGCCACGGTTGGCCCGTACCGCTTCCCGACGCCGTCCGCCTGCACTACCGGCGCGCTCACAGGTTGTTACCCCACAACGCTTTGTCGTCCACGTTGTCCTTGGTCACGACCGGCGCGGGCAGCTGGTCTTCCAGGATGCCGGGGCTGATCTCGACGATCGTGGAGTCGTGGTCGGTCGGGCCTGGCTTGAACGTCTCGCCCGCCATCGCCTTCTTCAGCCAGTACATGCCGTACTTGGCGTAGGCGTCCGCAGGCTGCGAAACGGTCGCGTCGAGTTCGCCGTTGCGGATCGCGGTGAGTTCCTGCGGGATGCCGTCGTTGCTCACCAGCACCACGTGCTTCGGATCGCCGACCGGGAAGAACAGGTTCTTGCGCTTGAGCGCCTGCTCGGTCGGCGCGAGGTAAACGCCGCCCGCCTGCATGTAGACGCCCTTGATGTCCGGGTTCGCGGTCAGCAGACTGTCCAAACCGGACGAAGCCTTGTCCGCCTTCCATTCGGCAGCGACCTCGAGCACCTTGACGTCCGGGTACTTCTGCTTCATGCACTCGCGGAACGCCGCCGACCGGTCGCGGCCGTTGACCGACGCCAGGTCGCCCATCACCTGAACGACCTTGCCGCTCTTCACGCGCTTGCCGATTTCGTCGCACGCCTTGGTTCCGTACGCCTTGTTGTCCGCGCGGACCACCATCGCGACCTTGCCGCTCTCCGGCGCGACGTCCACCGCGACCACCGGGACGCCCTTGTTTTCCGCCTGCTTCAACCCGGCGACGACGGCGGCCGAGTCGAGCGGCGTGACGACGAGCCCCTTGACACCCTGGTTGAGCAGCGTGCCGATGTCGGTGATGAGCTTCGCCGGATCGCTGTCGGCGTTCACCGTGGGCAGCGCGTCGAGCCCTTGCTCTTTCGCCATCTGCGGCACGTATTTGTTGTAGGCCTGCCAGAACGGCGAGGTCAGCAGGGGCAGCGTCGCCCCGACCTTGCCGGTGCCGCCGCCGCCCGCCGCGGCCGCCGGTTTGTCCTTAGTGGACCCGCACGCACCGAGCACCAAACCGCAGGCGGCCACCGCGGCGGCCAGCCGGATCACCTTCGTACGCACCGCATCCTCCTTGATGACAGGCCTTCTTGGCTGAGCAGATCAGTTCTGCACGGGTCCGCGCGGGCGCAGGCCGTACATGCCGCCGTCCACCGCGAGCGCGGTGCCGGTAGTCGATGCCGAAAGCGGGCTGGCCAGGTACGCGATCGCGTTCGCGACCTCGTCCGCGGTCACCAGCCGCCCCATCGGCTGGCGGGCGGCGAGCGCCTCCCGCTCGGCCGACGGGTCCGCGGCGGTGTCGAGCAGCCTGCCGACCCACGGGGTGTCCGCGGTGCCGGGGCACACGCAGTTGACGCGGATCCGGTCCGGCAGGTGGTCGGTGGCCATCGCGAGGGTCAGCGACAGCACCGCGCCTTTCGTGGCCGAGTACAGGGCCCGCGCGGGCAATCCGGCCCACGCGGCGATCGAGCAGGTGTTCACGACCGCCGCCGCAGGCGAGTTTTTCAAATGCGGCAAGGCAGCCCGGGCCGTGCGCACCATGCCGACCACGTTCACGTCGTACGCGCGGTGCCATTCATTGTCGTCGTTCGCGGTGACATCGCCCTGCGCGCCGATTCCCGCGTTGTTGATCAGGATGTCGAGCCGGCCGAAGCGTTCGACCACCGCGTCGACAGCGGCGCGAACCTCGGCGTCGGACGTCACGTCGCAGCGGAATCCGGTCAGCGGCTCGGGAACCTCGTCGGTCTTGAGGTCGAGCACCGCCACCTGCGCGCCGCGCTGGGCCAGCAGGTTCGCCGTGGCCAGGCCGATTCCCGACGCGCCGCCGGTGACCGCGGCGACCAGGCCGTCGAATTCGCTCACTGCGCGTTCTCCGTCCATTCAGGACCGTCCGGGAAGCTGAACCGGCGCAGCGTAGCGTCGTGCATGCGCGCGGAAAAGCCCGGCAAGGTCGGGGCGAGGTAGCGGCCGTCGCGCACGACGGCCGGATCGGTGAAGTGGTCGTGCAGGTGGTCGACCCATTCGATGCTGCGGTCTTCGTCCGAACCGGACACTGCCACGAAGTCGAACATGGACAGATGCCGCACCAGCTCGCACAGCCCGACACCACCGGCGTGCGGACACACCGGAACACCGAATTTCGCTGCCAGCAACAGGATCGCAAGATTCTCGTTCACTCCGCCGACGCGCGCGGCGTCCAACTGGAGCACGTCGATCGCACCAGCCTGCAGCAATTGCTTGAACACCACGCGGTTTTGGACATGCTCACCGGTGGCGACCTTGATGGGTGCGAGCGCCTTCGCGATGGCCGCGTGGCCGAGGACGTCGTCCGGCGAGGTCGGTTCTTCAATCCAATATGGATCGAACGGTGCCAGAGCGGTCATCCACGACACTGCTGTCGCGACATCCCAGCGCTGGTTCGCGTCGACGGCGATCCGGATGTCCGCCCCGACGGTCTCGCGGGCCAGTTTCATCCGCCGGACATCGTCCTCGAGATTCCCGCCGACCTTCAGTTTGATCATCTCAAACCCGTCGGCGACAGCTTGTTCGGCCAGCCGCACCAGTTTCGCGTCGGAGTAGCCGAGCCAGCCCGCCGACGTGCTGTACGCGCGATAGCCGTCAGCCTCCAGCTTGGCGATCCGTTCGGCTTTCCCGGATTCAGCAGCGCGCAAAATGTCGAGCGCTTCTTGTTCGGTGAGCGCGTCCGAGAGATACCGGAAGTCCACAAGGGACACCAGCTCTTCCGGCGTCATCCGCGACGCGAACTTCCACAACGGCAGTCCGGCACGGCGTGCGGCGAGGTCCCACGCGGCGTTGACGATCGCGCCGATCGCCATGTGCGCGACGCCTTTTTCCGGCCCCAGCCAACGAAATTGCGAGTCGCCGACCAAATCCCGCGACAGCGCGCCGAGCGCTTCCGCGTCCTCCGGCACGTCGCGACCGACCACATGCGGTGCGAGCGCGCGGATCGCGGCGGCCTGCACGTCGTTGCCGCGGCCGATGGTGAACGCGAGACCGTAGCCGTCCGGTCCGGCGTCGGTGTGCAATTCGACGTAAGCCGCCGAATAGTCGGGATCCGGGTTCATCGCGTCCGAACCGTCGAGGTCGCGCGACGTCGGGAACCGGACGTCCCGGACCTCCATGGCCACGATTTTCGCCATGTCAGGCCTGCCCGAAGGTCTGGCGCTGCTTGCCGAGGCCGTCGATTTCCAACTCGACGACGTCGCCCGCGCGCAGGTACGGCTTCGGCTCGGGCTGCCCGAGCGCGACGCCTTCGGGGGTGCCGGTGTTGATCAGGTCGCCGGGGCGCAGCACCATGAACTGGCTCAGGTAATGGATGATCTCGGCGACGCCGAACACCATGTCCTTTGTGGACGAATCCTGCACCTTCTCGCCGTTGACCCAGGTGCGCAGGCCGAGCGCCTGCGGGTCGGGGATCTCGTCGGCGGTGACCAGCTCCGGGCCGAGCGGGTTGAAGGTCTCGCAGTTCTTGCCCTTGTCCCACTGGCCGCCGCGGTTCAGCTGGAAATCGCGCTCGGAGACGTCGTTGGACACGACATATCCGGCGACGTGCGCCAGCGCCTCGTCCGCACTTTCCAGATAGCGCGCGGTTTTCCCGATGACGACGCCGAGTTCGACCTCCCAGTCGGTAGCCGTGGAACCGCGCGGGACGAGCACCTCGTCGAACGGTCCGACCATCACGTCGGGAGCCTTCATGAACAGCACCGGTTCGGTCGGCACGGCCGCGCCGGTTTCCTCGGCGTGACGGCGGTAATTCATGCCGATGCAGACGATCTTGCCCGGCGCGGCGATCGGCGCGCCGACCCGCAGCCCGGCCCCGTCGACGACCGGCAGTTCCCCGGCCGCGAGCGCCCGCGAGGCCTTCGCCGGCCCATTGCCGGCGAGGAACGCGCCGTCGATGTCCGGCGTGACCCCGGAGAGGTCGTGGAGGGTGCCGTCACCGGCACGGACGAACGGACGCTCAGCCCCCGCTGCCCCGAGACGCACAAACCGCACGGACGAACCCCTCTCTCGACACCCGCTTCGCGATACATCCGATGTATAGCGCATGGGTGGGCGGCAGATCTAGAGGGAAGCGGGATTTGGTCGGGAAATTGATCCGATCACCGGGCTGCCAGGTGGATAACGGACACTCGTCCTGGCGGGGACGTCCCGCCAGGACGAGGAAGACGGTGCGGCGCGGATGGAACCGGATGACGCGACTGGACCGCGGCGGCGGACGGCTGGGGGTTCGGCTTCTCACGGCGGAGGGGAAGGCGGCGAGTTGAGGGCGGGCAGCGGCGGATCTGGGGAAGCGGAGGGGCGCGGTTCCCGAGACAGCTCCGACGCGGCGGGTGGGCGGGGCGTCGGTGGCGAGAACGGGGTGCGCGGGACCGGCAGCGAAAACCCGCCCGGGCGCCGAGACCGCCCCGGCCCGGCGGGTCGGCAGGGCATCGGCTACAAGGACGAGATGCGCGAGACCGGCAGCGAAAAACCGCTCGGGCACGGAGACAGCCCCGACCCGGCGGGCGGGCGGGGCGTCGGCGATGAGAGCGGGGTGCAAGAGACCGGCGGCGAAAAGCCGCGCGGGCATCGAAACCTCCTCGACGCACCGGGTCGGCAGGGCATCAGCGACAAGGACGAGGCGCACAAGACCGGCGACGAGACTCGGCGAGATCGCCGGGACAGTCCCGGCGCGGTTGGCGCCCCGGAGATCAGCGCGGACGACGAGTGGTGTGCCGCTGAGCGGGCAGTGCCGTTGCCGGACGGCGCGTGGCTGCTCGCGACGAAGAGTTCCGCTGCGGATTATTCGGCGGCCAAACAGGCAGCTCTTGATCATTCCGCGGCGGATCACTCCGCAGCGGATCACTCTGCGCCTGAACACTCCGCGCCCGATCACCCTGCGGCGGATCACTCCACCGCAAGCCGCACCACGCCGGAGCATTCCGCAGCCGATCACTCCACCGCGGCCCGGCCCAGCACGGAGCACGTCGAACACACCGCCACCCTCCCCGAGCACCCCGGTCAAGGCAAGATCCGACGTCTCCTCATCCTCGGCGGCCTCTCCGCCTTCGGACCCCTCTCCATCGACATGTACCTCCCCGCCCTCCCCCGGATGGCGGGCGATTTCCAGGCCTCCGACACCACCGTCCAGTTGACGCTCACCGCGTTCGTCGTCGGGCTCGCGGTAGGGCAGATCATCGCCGGGCCGTTGTCGGATTCCTTCGGGCGGCGGCCGCCGTTGCTGGTCGGGCTCGGGCTGTACATCGCCGGGTCGGTCGCGGCGGCGGCGAGTCCGGGCGTGGAATTGCTGATCGCCGCGCGGAGCGTTCAGGCGCTCGGCGCGGCGGCGGGGATCGTGATCGCCCGCGCGGCCGTTCGCGATCTCTACACCGGCACCGCGATGACGAAGTTCTTCTCGCTGCTCCTGCTCGTCAACGGGCTCGCGCCGATTCTCGCTCCGGTGCTCGGCGGGCAGTTGCTCACGTTCACGTCCTGGCGCGGCGTGTTCGTCGTCCTCACCGGGTTCGGTGCGCTGCTGCTCGGCGCGGTCGCGTTCGCGCTTCCGGAACCACTGCCGGTCGAGCGTCGGCATCCGGCGCGGCTGGGCGGGGTGCTTCGCACGTACGGACGGCTCCTCACCGACCGCACGTTTCTCGGCTACGCGCTCACCGCGGGGCTGAATTTCGCCGCGCTGTTCGCGTACATCTCGGGTTCGTCGTTCGCGCTGCAGGACGTTTACCGCCTGAGCCCGCAGGAGTACAGCGTCGTGTTCGGGCTCAACGGCGTCGGCATCGTGCTCGCCGGGCAGCTCAACGGGTGGCTCGTCGGACGGCTCCCGGAGCGGACGCTGCTGCGCGCGGGGCTGACCGTGTCGACGATTTCCGGCCTCATCACCCTCGCGGCAGCCGTTCTGCGGCTCCCGTTGCCAGCGTTGCTGATTCCGTTGCTGCTCATGGTGTCCTGCATCGGAATCATCAGTCCGAACGCCAGCTCGCTCGCCCTCGCCGGGCACGCGCGCACGGCGGGTTCGGCGTCCGCGCTGCTGGGCGTGCTGCAGTTCGCGATCGGCGGGATCGCGACGCCGCTGGTCGGGCTCGGCGGTTCTGGCACGGCGGTGCCGATGACCGCCACGATGGCCGGTTTCGGGGTGCTCGCCTTGCTGTCGTTCGCGACGCTGACGGTCAGCCCAAGTCGGCGAGATTCCCGCTCCGCAGCTGGTCGTCGGTGACCGCGATGCGTTCGTCGACCAGTTTCTGCAGCGCGTCGCCGTCGTCCCACTGGTTCACGTTCATCGCGGCCGAAACCTCGCCGCCCGGCGTCACCCAGAACGCGGTGAAGTCGTAAGCCTCGAGGTCGCCGCGCACGACGACGCGGTCCCGGTCCAAGACGGGCAGGCCGCGGTACTCGCAGCCGATCGCGGGGCCGCCGCGGTCCGGGTCGTATTGGTCGGAGAAGAAGTACGGGCTGTTCAAGTACGGCTCGTTCGCGCCAAAGAGGTTCGCCGCCACGTGCTCGCCCTGCGTACGCGCTGTCGCCCAGTGCTCGACGCGTACGCGGCGGCCGTAGCGCGGATGGAACTCTGAGGCGATGTCGCCGATCGCGTAGACGTCAGGTGCCGCTGTACGCAGGCCCGCATCGACGTCGACGCCGCCGTCGTCTGCCAGCTCCAGTCCGGCGGCGTGCGCCAGCTCGACGCGAGGGGCGGCACCGACCGCGATAAGCACAACGTCGGCGTACAGCTCTTCGCCGTTCGACAGCCGGACGCCGGTCGCTGCCGTGTCACCGGTGATCCCTGCGACGCCTTCGCCGAGACGCCACTGCACGCCGTGTTCTTCGTGCAGACGGTAGAACGCCCGGGCAACTTCGTCGCCGAGGACATTGGCGAGCGGCAGATTCTCCGGAGCGACCACAGTCACCTCGGCACCGTGCGTACGCGCGGCAGCGGCGGCTTCGGTGCCGATCCAGCCCGCTCCGACGATCAGTACTCGCTTCGCTGCTTCGAAGGCCGCGCGCAGCCTCAGTGCGTCATCGAGAGTGCGAAGCGTGTAGAGGCCCGGCAGGTCGCCTCCGGGCACCTTCAATGTCCGCGGGCGCGAGCCGGTCGCTAGGACAAGACGGTCGTAGCGGTGTTCGTCGCCAGCGTCGTCTAGGACCAGACGTGCGCCCAGTTCGACTCGGGTCGCGGTGGTGCCGGAGAGCAGCCGGATGTCGTGCTCGTCCCAGTAGCCCTCGTCGCGCACCCAGTCTGGTTCGTCGGCGTTGCCGAGCAGGACGGCTTTCGACAGCGGCGGCAGCTCGTACGGCCGGTGCGTGTCCGCTCCGAGCAGCAGGACGTCGCCGTCGAAACCGCGTTCTCGGACTGTCGCGGCCGCGGTGGCCCCGGCCAGTCCGGATCCGACGACGACGATTTTCCGAGGTTCCGACATCCGTCCTCCTGAGTGCCCGCGGCGTGCGGTGGCCGACGCTACTCCGGTATCCGGCCGGTCACACCCCGTGGAAAACCGGCCAGTAGGCAATTCGGGTGAACCGGCGTAAGCCGCCCCCGAGGGCCCGGTCACACCCCCGCACGAAGGACACGGGTGCTACGTGATCGGAGGGCGAGGGTCGTGACAGCGCGGGACGACAGTGCGGTGCGGAACGAGTGGACGGTCGGCTGCCGGGACCTGGCGGGCAGGCGCCGGGACGTGACGGTGTTCGTGAGCAGTGACGACAAGGTCGTGCTGGTCGCGCCGCCGGGAGAGGCGGCGGTGCTGGGGCCGCTGGAGGTCGGGCGGCTGCGCGCGGCCCTGCGCGACGCCGTGGTGGCCACCGCGACGTCGGCGCGACGCACCGGAACCGACTGACAACTACCGTTCCTACTCATGAGTAGGTAGAGTCGGCACCCGCAGACCCCGAAAGGTGCCGGCCATGACCACCTACTTCGTCACGGGCGCGACGGGCTTCCTCGGGAAGCGCCTGGTCGCCCGGTTGCTCGCACGGCGGGACACGACCGCCGTCCACGTGCTCGTCCGCAACACCTCGCGCGACCGCCTCGCCGAGATAGCGCGGGACTGGCCGCATGCCGACCGCCTGGTCCCCGCCGTCGGCGACCTCACCGAACCGCTGCTCGGCCTCGACCCGGCCGGCTACGACGGGGCCGGCGGGATCGATCACGTCGTCCACCTCGGCGCGATCTACGACTTCACCGCCGACGACGCGGCCAACCGGGCCGCGAACGTCGAGGGCACCCGGAACCTGATCGCCTTCGCCGCAGCCGCCGGAGCGGGACTGCTGCACCACGTTTCGTCCATCGCCGTCGCGGGCGATCACGCCGGCCGGTTCACCGAAGCCGACTTCGACCTCGGCCAGTCCTTCAGTTCTCCGTACCACGCCACGAAGTTCGAGGCCGAGAAGCTGGTCCGCGAACAGTCCGACGTGCCGTTCCGCGTCTACCGGCCCTCGGCGGTCGTCGGCGATTCGCGCACCGGCGAGATGGACAAGATCGACGGTCCGTACTACTTCCTGCCCGCCATCTCGCGTCTCGCTGCGCTGCCGAAGCAGCTTCCGCTCGTCGCGCCCGACTTCGGGGCTACCAACCTCGTCCCGGTCGACTATGTCGTCGCCGCGATGGAAAGCCTCATGCACCGCGAAGCGCCTTCAGGCAGTACGTATCACCTCGCTTCGCCGCGACCGCAGAAGCTGCACAAGGTCTACAACGCCTTCGCCCGTGTCGCCGGAGCGCCACGCGTACGCAGGACTGTGCCGTCTGGTCTGCTTCGCACAACAGCGTCCCGTCTCGCGACCGCTGTGGACCGCCTGCCGACTGGACGTGCGACGCGCGCAGCAGTGTTGACCGAGCTGGGAATTCCGCTCGAAGTACTCCCCCACCTGAACATGGAGGTGGAGTTCGACACCTCGCGCACTACTTCGGAGCTGTACGGCAGCGGTGTCCACCTTCCCGAGCTTCGCGACTACGCCGAACCGCTGTACCGGTACTGGCGCGCGCACCTCGACCCAGACCACGCTCGCCGTCCAGGGCTCGAAGGACGCGTTGTCCTCATTACCGGAGCTTCGTCCGGCATCGGCCGTGCTTCAGCGCTTGCTGTCGCGCGTCGCGGGGCGAAGGTGCTTCTCGTCGCGCGGCGCGTCGAAGAACTCGAAGACGTGCGTAGCGAAATCACCGCGGCTGGCGGCGAAGCATCGACGTACCCATGCGACCTCACCGACGGCGACGCGGTTGACGGTCTCGTGAAGGCCGTCCTCGCCGACCACGGCGCGGTCGACGTCTTGGTGAACAACGCCGGACGGTCCATCCGACGCTCGGTGCAACTGTCGACGGAGCGGTTCCACGACTACGAACGCACCATGGCCATCAACTACTTCGGCCCGGTGCGGCTGATCCTCGGCCTGCTGCCGTCGATGACCGAACGCCGGTACGGCCACGTCGTGAACGTCACCACGCAGGGCCTGCAGACCGACACCCCGCGCTTTTCCGCTTATCTGGCTTCAAAAGCGGCGCTCGAGGAGTTCAGCCTGACCGCCGGCCGCGAGACGCTGTCCGACGGCGTGACGTTCTCGTCGGTCCGGATGCCGTTGGTGCGCACGGACATGATCGCGCCGACCGGGTCGTACCGCGGGCTGCCCGCGAGTTCGCCGGAGCGCGCCGCGGCGCTGGTGGTGAAGGCGATCGAGCGGCGGCCGCAGATCCTGAGCCTGCCCGAGGGCCGGGCCGCGGAACTGGCCTCGCTGGCGACGCCGGACCTCGCGCGGTTCGCGGCGCATCTCGTGTACCGAGTGATGCCGGAATCCGCGCCAGAAGCCAAGAAACGGCCACGGCAGCCTGCTCCGGCGGCAGTGGCGGGGACGCTCACGCGGCTGATCTGGCGGCGGAAGGCTTAGCGGCGT
>NZ_BAAAHV010000023.1:0-211834 GCF_039525725.1 Amycolatopsis albidoflavus | reverse complement strand
GCCGGTTCTAACCGGCATTGCCACTCACGACCCGCTACTCCACCAACGCGTCCTCCGGCACGCCCCTCGCCAGCGACGCCAGCACCTCCAACGCACTTCCCAACGTCTCCTCCGCAGGCGCGGACACCGCGATCCGCACCGCGTTCGGCGCGTGCCCCGGCACCACCGAAAACGCCGCCGCCGGGGACAACGCGATCCCCCGGCGCGCGGCGGCGGCCACGAAAGTCTCGGCCCGCCACTGCTCCGGCAGCACCCACCACCGGTGGTAAGCCGCGGCGTCGCCGTACACCTGGAAGCCCGCCAGCGTGTGGGCGACGATCCTCGCCCGTGCCCCGGCGTCCGCGCGCTTCGCCGCTTCGACCTCCGCGAGCACGCCGCCGGTGATCCACCGTCGCGCTGCTTCCACGGAGAATCGCGACGCCGCCCAGCCGCCTGATCGGATCGCGCTCGCCAGCCGCGCGACCCACGCCGGCGGGACCACGAGGAAGCCGGCGGTGAGCCCGGGCGCGACGCGTTTCGACAGGCTGTCCACGAAAACCGTCCGCTCGGGCATCAGCGCGGCGAGAGGTTCGGTGTCCGGGCGGAGGAAGGTGTAGATGCCGTCCTCGATCACCGGCAGGTCCAGCCCGCGGACGGTCGCGGCCAGTTCGGCGCGGCGCTGCGGCGGCATCGTGGTGCCGAGCGGATTGTGCAGGGTCGGCTGGACGTACAGCGCCCGCACCGGAGCGCTCGCCGCGAGCGCGGCCGGGACCAGGCCGTGCGCGTCGGTTTCGATCGGCACCAGTTCGAGGCCGAGCCGGGTCGCCGCGGCCTTGACCACCGGGTACGTCAGGGATTCGACCGCCAGCCGCTCGCCGGTCGGCACGAAGGCGGCGAGTGCGGCCGCGATGCCCTGCCGTCCGTTGCCCGCGACCAGCACCTGGTCCGGGTCCGGCTTCCAAGCTCCCCGGGCGAGCATCGTGACGGCCGCCTCGCGGACCGCTTTGGTGGCGGCCGCGCCGAGCGGATGCAGGGCGTCGGTGAAGACGTCCGCGCGCAGCACGGGTTCGAGCGCTTGGGCGAGTTTGGCCGATTGGCTTGGCAGCACAGCGAAATTGAGTTCGAGGTCCACCCGCGCTTCGCCGGGTTCGGACAGCGCCGGCTCCGGTCCGGGCTTCGCCGCGCGCACGAAAGTGCCCCGGCCGACCTCGCCGATCGCCAGGCCGCGCCGGACGAGTTCGCCGTACACGCGGGCCGCGGTGGAGCCGGCGATGCCGCGGTCTCGCGCGAAGCGGCGCTGCGGCGGCAGCCGGTCGCCGGGGCGCAGCCGGCCGGCTTCGATGTCGGCGGCGAGTTCGTCCGCGACGACGCGGTAGTCGTCCATCCCACCCTCGCTCTGCCGGGATTCTCCCGGACGCATCATGGCACCGGCCGGTCACGTACGGCTAATGCGACCCACGGAACTCCCCGAACGGGGGTCACTAGGTTAGCCTTACCTGTGTGGCATGGACGAGCGAAGACACCCGACTGCACGCCGAGGACCTGACCCTGGCCTACGACGGCCGCACGGTCGCCGAACGGCTCGGCGTGGTCATCCCGGACAAGTCGTTCACGGTCATCGTCGGCCCCAACGCCTGCGGCAAGACGACCCTGCTGCGCGCGCTCGCCCGCATGCTGAAGCCGCGCGCGGGCTCGGTCTACCTCGACGGCGAGGTGATCACCAGCTACGGCGCGAAGGAGGTCGCGCGCCGGCTCGGGCTGCTGCCGCAAAGCTCCATCGCGCCGGACGGGATCACGGTGGCCGACCTCGTCGCGCGCGGCCGGTACCCGCACCAGAAACTGCTGCGCCAATGGTCCCGTGACGACGCGACGGTGGTCGCCGATTCGATGCGCGCGACCGGCGTCGACGACCTCGCCGAGCGGATGGTGGACGAGTTGTCCGGCGGACAGCGCCAGCGCGTCTGGATGGCGATGGCGCTCGCCCAGCAGACCGATCTGCTGCTGCTCGACGAGCCGACGACGTACCTGGACATCGCGCACCAACTCGACATCCTCGACCTCTGCGCGACGCTGCACAGCGAGCAGGGCCGCACGCTGGTCGCGGTGCTGCACGATCTCAACCACGCGGCCCGGTACGCGACGCACCTGATCGCGATGCGCGACGGGAAGGTGCTGGCCACCGGGACGCCGGAGGAGGTCGTGACGGCGGAGAACGTCGAGCGGATCTTCGAGCTGCCGTGCCGGGTGATGGAATGCCCGGAGAGCGGGAGCCCGATGGTGATTCCGAAGGTCAGCCGCCGGGCCGCCTGACCTCGGCTTCAGCGGCGGGCCATGAACGACCGCCATACCTCCGCCGGGATCGACGAACCCGTCACCTTCTTGCCCTCCGCGTCGAGCAGCTTGCGGTCGTCGTCGGAGCCGAGCCACACCGCCGTCGCCAGTTGCGGCGTGTAGCCGACCGCCCAGGCGTCCTGGTTGTCCCGCGAATTGCCGCGCTCGAACTCGCCCGTGCGCAAGGCCGCCGCGCGACCGTCCGGCAGCGTCGTGCGCAACGCCGACGTCACGTCCTGTGCCACCTCCGCCGGGACCGCTGAAACCGGCTGGTTTTCGTGCTGCCACACGACTTTCCCGGACCGGTCGAGCACCTTGTCCACGAGGTGCGCCGCCGCGTGCATCCCGTTGGCGGCGTAGGTCGCGTACGCCCCGGCCACGTCGAGCGGCCGCATCGGATACCGGCCGACGACGATGCCCGAGCCGATCGTGGCTCCGTCCTGTTCGCGCATGGTCGGCGTGCCGTCCACCTCGTCCGGAATCCCCGCCGAACGCGCCGCCGCGCTCACCTCGTCGACGCCGATCTTCTTGGACACCGTGATGAACGGCGTGTCCGCGCCTGAGGTCAACGCGCTGCGCAGGGTGCAGGGTTGCGGGCACTTCGGCGGATAGTCGAACTTCTCGCCGAGATACTGGATCTCCTTGGGAGCAGCTACTTTCTCCTCCAGCGACATGCCGTTCTTCAAGGCGGCCGCCGCGGTGAACGGGTAAAAAGCGGAGCCGAGCGCGTGCCCGGTCGCCGCATAATCCCGGACGCCGTTGTTGCCGCCGTCGTACGCGCGCACCGCGCCGTTCGTCGGATCGACCGCCACCAAAGCGCCGCGGAACTCCGCCGGTTCGCCCCTCAACCGGTCGCCCAGCGCGGCGTGCGCGGCGTTCTGCAGCCCTGGGTCGAGCGTGGTTTGGACGGTCAGATTCCCCTGCTGCAACCGGGAAATCGAGAAACCGGCCGTCTCCAATTCCGCGAGCACTCGCTGTTTGAGATGGTACTGGTCGTAATTCAGGCTCACTCGCGTTTCCGCGGGCGGCTTGATCTCCGCGCCCGGATAGGCCATCCCGTCGGCGTTCTTCACGTAACCGCGTTCGACCAGCTTGTCGCGGACGTAGCGCCAGCGTTTCGCCGCGTGCTCGTCGCCGGAGACCGCCGGGTCGTGCACCGACGGCGACTGGATCATCCCGGCCAGGAAGGCGGCTTCGCTCCAGGTGATGCTGTTGTCGAGCGGGCGGCCGAAGAACGCGTTCATCGCCGCCGCCGGGCCGAACGTGTTGCGGCCGAAGGAAATGATGTTGACGTAGCTCTCGAAGATCTGTTCTTTGCTCTGCTGCTGGGTGATTTTCGTGGCGAGCACGAGTTCCTGCATTTTCCGCGACAGCGTCGAATCCTCGTCGCCGGTCGATTTCTTGATGTACTGCTGGGTGATCCCGGACCCGCCGCCGACGCCGGTCAGGAACGCGCGGCCGATCCCGGTCGGGTCGAAGCCGGAGTTGGCCCAGAAGGTCGGATCCTCAGTCGCGACGATGGCGTCGCGCAGTTTCTGCGGGATCTGGTCGAACGGCACGAACCGCCGGTCGCCGCCCGGGGGCACGATGCGCAGCAGTTCGCTGCCGTCGGAGTACTTCAGCGTGACGGTTTTGCCGAGCGACGCGAGGACGTCCTGCGGGCTGCGGACGTCCAGCAGCAGGTAGGCGATCCAGAACGCGATCAGCGGCACGCCGACCGCGAACCCGGTCAGGTAGTAGGCACCCTTGCGGATGCGGCGCCACTGGCGACGGACACCAGCGGATTGGTCACTCTCCGGGGCTGACTCCACGAATGAAGGACGACTGAACCGGTCACAAGGTTCTGCCGGTTCCGTGAATTGATCACGAGAGGAACGCGCGCAGCAACGACGCGGTGCCCTCGATGTGCTCCGCCATCGCCTGCCGCGCGGCCACCGGATCTCCGGCGAGGATCGCGTCGACGATCGCCTCGTGCTGCGCGTTCGAGTGCTCCAAATTGGGTTCGAGGAGCGGAATCCGGTCGAGCAGCTGGTTGACCCGCGTGCGCGCGTCGGCGACCGTGCTGGTGAGCGACGCGGACGCGGTGACCTCGGCGATCGCCAGGTGCAGCCGCGAATCCTTGCGCCGGTAATCGGCGAGACCGGCCGCCGACGCCTCCGCGAGCGTGCCGGTGAGATGCTGCCGATCAGCCGGGCTCAACGTCCGCGCCGCGGCCGCCTCCGCCGCGCCGGTCTCCAGCACATGCCGCAGGCAGAGCGCGTCCTCCAGCCCCGCCGCGTCCACCTCGCCGACCGCGCGTTCCGCCGGGTCCGGCAGTTTCTCGTTCACGAACGTGCCGCCGTACCGCCCGCGCCGCGACTCGACGTACCCCGCGTCGGCCAGCGCGCGAATCGCCTCCCGCAGCGTCACCCGGCTCACCCCGAGCCGCTCGGCCAGCTCGCGTTCGGAGGGCAACCGGTCCCCCGCGCCGACGACGCCGAGCCGGATCGCCTGCAACAGCCGCTCGACGGTCTCCTCGAAGGCGTTCCCGGCACGCACCGGCCGGAACAGGGCCGCGTTCGCGCTCACCACCGAGGTCGACTCCACCTGTCCGATTCTATGCTGCCCGATTGCAGAGAACTCTTTGCAAAGTTCCCTCTGCGGTCTAGGGTGGGGACATGCCCGACGAACGCCGTGCCCGCCAGATCGACGCCCGCACCCTCCGTGCGCTGGCGCATCCGCTGCGGATGGAGCTGCTCGACCTGCTCACCGTCGACGGCCCGGCCACCGCGACCGGGCTCGGCAAACGCGTCGGAGAAAGCTCCGGCACCACGTCGTGGCACCTGCGCCAGCTCGCGGACGCCGGACTGGTCGCGGAAGACACCAGCCGCGGCTCGAAGCGCGAACGCTGGTGGAAGGCGGCGCAGGAATCGACCCGGATGCGCGCGGCCGATTTCGTCGACGACCCGCAGATGGCCGGACCGCTGATGGCTTTCCTGCACCAGCACGTGGACATCCGCTATCGCGAGCAAGCGCGGTTCGTCTCGGAACTGCCGCGCTGGGCGGACGAATGGCAGGACAGCTCGACGCTGAGCAGCACCCGGATGCCGCTCACGCCGGGCGAATCCCAGCGGCTGATCGAAGAGATAGAAGCGGTGATCGAACGCTACCGCCGTCCGGCCTGTCCGGGCGACGAAACGGTGATCGCGCAGTGGGCGGCGTTCCCGCACGCGACCGTCACATCCGAAGACCAGGGGGAATCCTGATGCACCCGTTCCTGACCGAATTCGCCGCCGACCGCCACGACGACTTGCTCGCGGCCGCCGTCCGCTTCCCCGCGCTCAGAGCGCCCGCCCGGCAACGGCTCGGCTGGTGGCTCATGGAACTGGGACTGCGCCTCGCCACTCCGAAACGCCGTGAAGGGCTCCTTGAAGGAATGTGATTCCCTCAAGGAGCCCTTCACGGAACGAAAATCAGCACTCGATGACGTTCACGGCGAGCCCGCCGCGCGCGGTCTCCTTGTACTTCACCGACATGTCCGCGCCGGTCTCGCGCATGGTCTTGATCGCCTTGTCCAGCGTCACCACATGGCTGCCGTCGCCGCGCATCGCCATCCGCGCGGCGTGAATAGCCTTGGACGCACCCACGGCATTCCGCTCGATGCACGGAATCTGCACCAGCCCGCCCACCGGATCGCAGGTGAGCCCGAGATGATGCTCGACCCCGATCTCAGCGGCGTTCTCCACCTGCGCCGGCGACCCGCCCAGCACCTCGGTCAACCCGGCGGCCGCCATCGCCGAAGCCGACCCGACCTCGCCCTGGCATCCGACCTCAGCACCGGAAATAGACCCGGTCTGCTTGAGAATCGACCCGATAGCCCCAGCGGTGAGCAGGAAGGTGACGATGCCGTCGTCCGACGAACCGCGCACAAACCGTTGGTAGTAGTGCAAAACCGCCGGAATGATCCCCGCCGCACCGTTGGTGGGAGCAGTGACCACACGGCCGCCCGCGGCGTTTTCTTCGTTGACCGCCAGCGCGTAAAGACTGACCCAGTCCATCGCGTACAACGGGTCATCAGCGCCGTCTTCAGCAAGCAGCTTGTCGTGCAACGACTTGGCCCGCCGAGGCACCTTCAGCCCGCCAGGCAACACGCCCTCGTGCGTGTACCCGTTCCGCACGCACTCGACCATCACCTGCCAGATTTCCAGCAGCCCGGCCCGGACCTCCTCGCGACTGCGCCAGGAAAGCTCGTTCTGCAGCATGATCTCGCTGACGGGCAACCCGCTGTCCGCGCAATGCTTCAGCAAATCCGCACCGGTGCGGAACGGATAAGGCACCGGCGTGGAATCCTCGACGAAAACCGTGTCGGTCTCGTACGACTCGTCCCGCACGAACCCGCCGCCCACGGAGTAATACGTCCGTTCCCGCACCAAAGAACCGTCCGCGGCGAACGCCCGGAACACCATCCCGTTCGGATGCGCGGGCAGCGACTTCCGCCGGTGCATCGTCAGGTCAGTGTCCTCGACGAACGCCACCGGGTGCGTCCCGCCGACAGCCAGCCGCCCGGAATCCCGGATCGCCGCCACCTTCGCGGGCACCGTGTCGGTGTCGATCGCCTCCGGCAGTTCCCCGGACAGCCCGAGCAGCACCGCCTTGTCGCTGCCGTGCCCGAAACCGGTCGCGCCGAGCGAGCCGAACAACTCGGCCTGCACCCGCGCGACCGTCTCCAGCACGCCGTCCTCGACCAGACCGTCCACAAAGGTCTTGGCCGCCCGCATCGGGCCGACCGTGTGCGAACTCGACGGCCCGATGCCGATCGAAAACAGGTCGAAGACGCTGATCGCCATTGATCCGCCCCTTCTCTTAGTTCCTCGCCAGCACGCTGCTGGCTTCTTGCGCCGCCGGTCCTTCGGCGGTCAGGTGAGCGAGGTTCTCCGGCAATTCCTCGCCGCGGTGGGCCTTGGTCTGCGCGTACAACCGGCCCGCGCGATACGACGACCGCACCAGCGGCCCCGCCATCACACCAGGGAACCCAATAGCCTCAGCGGTTTTCGCGTGCTCCACGAACTCCTCCGGCTTGACCCAGCGGTCGACCGGGTGGTGCCGCGCGGACGGCCGCAGGTACTGGGTGATCGTGATGATCTCGCAGCCCGCGTCGAAGAGCTCCTGCAACGCGACACTGACCTCGTCGGGGGTTTCGCCCATCCCGAGGATCAGGTTCGACTTCGTCACCAAACCCGCCGCGCGGGCCTGCGTGATCACGTCCAGCGAGCGGGCGTAGCGGAACCCGGGGCGGATCCGCTTGAAGATCCGCGGCACCGTCTCCACGTTGTGCGCCAGCACCTCCGGACGCGACCCGAACACCTCAGCCAACTGATCCGGCTCCGCGTTGAAGTCCGGGATCAGCAGCTCAACACCGGTGCCCGGGTTCAACGCGTGAATCTGACGCACGGTCTCCGCGTACAGCCACGCACCACCGTCAGCCAGGTCGTCGCGCGCGACACCGGTGATCGTCGAGTACCGCAAACCCATGGCCTGCACCGACTCCGCGACCTTCCGCGGCTCAGTGCGATCCAGAGCAGCAGGCTTGCCCGTGTCGATCTGGCAGAAATCGCACCGCCGAGTGCACTGGTCACCACCTATCAGGAACGTAGCCTCACGGTCTTCCCAGCATTCGTAAATGTTGGGACAACCAGCCTCTTCACAAACCGTGTGCAGACCCTCGCGCTTCACCAAGCCCTTCAGCTCGGTGAACTCCGGACCCATCCGCACGCGTGTCTTGATCCACGACGGTTTCTTCTCGATCGGCGTCTCGCTGTTGCGCACCTCAAGCCGCAACAACTTCCGCCCCTCGGGCTGCGCGCTCATCGGCTCAGGTCCGCGTACAGCGGGTGCTTCTTGGCCAGCAGCTCCACGCGACCCCGCAGCGCCTGCTGCGCGGCCTCGTCGAAGTCCGGCTTCAGCGTCTCCGCGATGATGTCGGCGACCTCGGTGAAGTCGTCGGCGCCGAAACCGCGGGTGGCCAGCGCCGGCGTGCCGATCCGCAGCCCCGACGTCACCATCGGCGGACGCGGGTCGAACGGCACGGCGTTGCGGTTGACGGTGATCCCGACCGAGTGCAGCCGGTCCTCCGCCTCCTGGCCGTTGAGCTGGGAGTTCACCAGGTCGACGAGCACCAGGTGCACGTCCGTGCCGCCGGTGAGGACGCGGACGCCCGCCTCGGCGCAGTCGGTGCGCGACAGCCGGTCGGCGAGGATCTTCGAGCCTTCCAGGGTGCGCTCCTGGCGCTCGCGGAACGCGTCGGTCGCGGCGATCTTCAGCGCCACGGCCTTGGCCGCGATCACGTGCTCCAGCGGACCGCCCTGCTGACCGGGGAACACCGCCGAGTTGATCTTCTTCGCCAGCTCCTGGCGCGAGAGGATCAGACCGCCGCGCGGACCGCCGAGGGTCTTGTGCGTGGTGGTCGTGACGATGTCGGCGTGCGGCACCGGCGACGGGTGCAGGCCGGCGGCCACGAGGCCGGCGAAGTGCGCCATGTCGACCATCAGCTTGGCGTCGACCAGGTCGGCGATCCGGCGGAACTCGGCGAAGTCGAGCTGGCGCGGGTAGGCCGACCAGCCGGCGACGATCAGCTTCGGCTTGTGCTCGACCGCCAGCCGCTCGATCTCGGCGACGTCGACGATCCCGGTCTCCTTGTCGACGTGGTAGGCGACCACGTTGTACAGCTTGCCGGAGAAGTTGATCTTCATCCCGTGCGTCAGGTGGCCGCCGTGCGCGAGGTCGAGGCCGAGGATGGTGTCGCCCGGCTTCAGCACCGCGAACATCGCCGCCGCGTTGGCCTGCGCGCCCGAGTGCGGCTGCACGTTCGCGTGCTCCGCGCCGAAGAGCGCCTTGGCCCGGTCGATCGCGAGCTGCTCGACGACGTCGACGTGCTCGCAGCCGCCGTAGTAGCGGCGGCCCGGGTAGCCCTCGGCGTACTTGTTGGTCAGCACCGAACCCTGCGCCTCGAGCACGCCGACCGGCGCGAAGTTCTCCGAGGCGATCATCTCGAGCGTCGACTGCTGGCGGTCCAGCTCCGCGGCCACCGCGGCGGCGACCTCGGGGTCGACCTCGGACAGGCGGGCGTCGAACGAGGCGGTCATCAGTTCTCCTGGGTCAGCTCGGCGTACGCGGACGCGTCGAGCAGCTCCGGGACGTCGCCCGAGAGCCGCACCTGCAGCAGCCATCCTTCGGTGTAGGGGTCGGAGTTGATGACCTCGGGGGTGTCCGATGTGGCCTCGTTCACCGCCACCACCTCGCCGCTGACCGGCGAGTACAGCTCGCTGACCGATTTCGTCGACTCGACCTCGCCGAACACCTCGCCCGCGGTGACGGTGTCGCCGACGCCGGGCAGCTGCACGAACACGATGTCGCCGAGCGAGCCCGCCGCGAACGCGGTGATGCCCACCGTCGCGACGCCGTCGGAGACCGACAGCCACTCGTGTTCCTTCGTGTAGGACAGGTTCTGGGGGATGCTCATTGTTCGACAGGCCTCTCAGGCTCGGGAGTAGAAGGGCAGGGCGACGACCTCGACCGGCTCGACGCGGCCCCGGATGTCGACGGACAGCGCGGTGCCGGGCTCGGCGTGCTCCCGGTCTACATACGCCATGGCGATCGGGTAGCCCAGCGTCGGCGACAGCGCGCCGCTGGTGATCTCCCCGATAGTGGCATCCCCGGACAGCACGGCGTACCCGTGCCGCGGGGCGCGGCGGCCGGTGCCGCGCAGGCCGACCCGCACCCGCGGGACGTCGGCCTTCTTCAGCTCCTCCAGGGCCGCGCGGCCCACGAAGTCGCCCGGCTTCTCGAACTTCACGACCCGCCCGAGTCCGGCGGCGAACGGGTTCAGCTCGCGGCTGAGTTCGTTGCCGTACAACGGCATTCCGGCTTCCAGGCGCAGCGTGTCGCGGCACGCGAGTCCACACGGGACCAGGCCGTGCTCCTGACCGGCCTCGGTCAGCAGCGCCCACAAGGCCGGAGCCTCGGCCGCGGGCACGAACAGCTCGAAGCCGTCCTCGCCGGTGTAACCGGTGCGGGCCAGCAGGACCTCGTGGCCCTTCACGACGGCGGGCACGCTCGCGTAGTACTTCAGCGAAGCGAGGTCCGCGTCGGTCACCGCGGCGAGCACGTCGACCGCCTTCGGACCCTGCACCGCGATCAGCGCGGTGTCCGCGGACCGGTTCTCCACCACCGCGTCGAACCCGGCGACGCGCTCGGCCAGTGCGTCCGCGACCACGGTCGCGTTGCCCGCGTTGGCCACGACCAGGTACTCCTCGTCGGCGAGCCGGTAGACGACCAGGTCGTCCAGCACGCCGCCGTCGGCGTCGCAGATCATCGTGTAGCGGGCGCGGCCCGGCTTCACCCCGGTCAGGTTGCCGACCAGCGCGTAGTCGAGTACGTCGGCGGCCTGCGCGCCGCGGACGTGGATCTCGGCCATGTGCGACAGGTCGAACAGCCCGGCCGCCTCGCGCACGGCCTTGTGCTCGGCCAGTTCGCTGGCGTAGCGCACCGGCATCGACCAGCCGGCGAAATCGGTGAACAGCGCGCCGAGGTCCTGGTGGACCTGGTGCAGGGGGGTTTCCGTCACAGGAAGCCTTTCGTTGTCGCGAGCGGAGGACACGCTCACGCGTCGTACGCGTCGAGGGGCGGGCAGGAGCAGACGAGGTTGCGGTCGCCGCGCGCGCCGTCGATCCGCCGCACCGGCGGCCAGTACTTGGTCTTGCGCGCCACGCCGACCGGGTACGCCGCCAGTTCGCGGTCGTAGTCCGCGGTCCACTCGCCGATGACCGACGAAGCGGTGTGCGGCGCGCCGCGCAGCGGGCTCGTCTCGGCGGTCCAGCGGCCGGCCGCGACCTCGTCGATCTCGTGCCGGATGGCGATCATCGCCTCGCAGAACCGGTCGATCTCGGCGAGGTCCTCGCTCTCGGTCGGCTCGACCATGAGCGTGCCCGCGACCGGGAAGGACATGGTCGGCGCGTGGAAGCCGTAGTCGATGAGCCGCTTCGCGACGTCGTCCACGGTCACGCCGGTTTCCTTGGTGATGCCGCGCAGGTCGAGGATGCACTCGTGCGCGACCAGGCCGTCCTGGCCGGTGTAGAGCACCGGGTAGTGCGGCGCGAGCCGGGCGGCGATGTAGTTGGCCGCGAGCACCGCGACCTTGGTGGCCTCGGTGAGCCCGGGCGCGCCCATCATCCGGACGTAGGCCCAGGAGATCGGCAGGATCGACGCCGAGCCGTAGGGCGCGCCGCTGATCGGGCCGACGCCGGTGTCCGGGCCGGCCTGCGCGAGCAGCGGGTGGTTCGGCAGGTACGGCGCGAGGTGTTCGCGGGCCGCGACCGGGCCGACGCCGGGACCGCCGCCGCCGTGCGGGATGCAGAACGTCTTGTGCAGGTTCAGGTGCGAGACGTCGCCGCCGAACTCGCCCGGCTTCGCCAGGCCCAGCAGGGCGTTGAGGTTCGCGCCGTCGACGTACACCTGGCCGCCGCCGTCGTGCACGATCTTGGCGAGCCGCTCGATGCCGTGCTCGTAGACGCCGTGCGTGGACGGGTAGGTGACCATGATCGCGGCGAGGTCGGCGCTGTGGCTGTCCACTTTGGACTGCAGGTCTTCGAGGTCGACGTTGCCCTCGTCGGTGCACTTGACCACGACGACGCGCATCCCGGCGAGCACCGCGGACGCGGCGTTGGTGCCGTGCGCGGACGACGGGATCAGGCAGACGTCGCGCTCGGGCTGGCCGTTCGCCTGGTGGTAGGCGCGGATGGCCAGCAGCCCGGCGAGCTCGCCCTGGCTGCCCGCGTTCGGCTGCAGCGACACCTGGTCGTAGCCGGTGACCTCGGCCAGCCAGCCGGACAGCTGGCGGACCAGCTCGTGGTAGCCCTCGGCGTCCTCGGCAGGCGCGAACGGGTGGATGCCCGCGAACTCGCGCCAGCTGATCGGCTCCATTTCGGTGGTGGCGTTGAGCTTCATCGTGCACGAGCCGAGCGGGATCATGCCGCGGTCGAGCGCGAAGTCCTGGTCGGCGAGACGGCGGAGGTAGCGCAGCATCGACGTCTCGGACCGGTGCGAGCTGAACACCTCGTGCGTCAGGTAGCCGCTCTCGCGGGCGAGGCCGTTCGGGAGCGCCTGCGCGGCTTCCCACCCACCGTCGACGCCGAAGGCGCGAAGCACCTTCGCGAGCGTGTCGGGACGCGTGACCTCGTCGGAGGCGATGCGGACGTGGTCGGCGTCGATGTGGCCGAGGTTGATCCCCGCCTCGCGCGCAGCCGCGTGCACTTCAGCGGCGCGGCCAGGCACCTTCGCGACGACAGTGTCGAAGAAGGCCTCGTGAGCGACTTCGACGCCACCGGCGCGCAGCGCGTTCGCGAGACCGGCCGCGAGTTCGTGAACCCGCGTCGCGATCGCCTTCAGCCCCTCGGGACCGTGGTAGACCGCGTACATCGCGGCAAGCACTGCGGGCAGCACCTGCGCGGTACAGATGTTGGAGGTCGCCTTCTCGCGACGGATGTGCTGCTCGCGCGTCTGCAGCGCGAGGCGGTACGCAGTGTTCCCGTCCGCGTCCACGGACACGCCCACGAGACGGCCGGGCAGCGACCGCTCCAGGCCGGCGCGCACCGCCATGTACCCGGCGTGCGGACCGCCGTAGCCCAGCGGCACGCCGAAGCGCTGCGTAGAACCGACGGCGACGTCCGCGCCGAACTCGCCGGGCGCGGCGATCAAGGTGAGCGCGAGCAGGTCGGCAGCGACCGTGTACAGCGCGCCCGCGGCCTTCGCCGCTTCGGAAACCGCGTGGTAGAAACCGCGGCCGCGCAGCACGCCGGACGCGCCGGGGTACTGCACGACGACGCCGAAGAACTCCTCGGGCAGACCGGTGAGCAGGTCGCGCACCTGCACATCGATGCCGAGACCGGCGGCGCGCGTCCGCACGACCTCGACGGTCTGCGGAAGGCATTCGGAGTCGAGAACGACCACATTGGACTTCGACTTCGACGCGCGGCGCATCAGCGTCATCGCCTCGGCGACGGCGGTGGACTCGTCGAGCATCGAGGCGTTGGCGATCGCCAGCCCGGTCAGGTCGGACACCGCGGTCTGGAAGTTCAGCAGCGCTTCGAGCCGGCCCTGCGAGATCTCCGGCTGGTACGGCGTGTACGCGGTGTACCAGGCCGGGTTCTCGAGCACGTTGCGGCGGATCACGCCGGGGGTGACGGTGTCGGAGTACCCGAGGCCGATCATCTGCGTCATCGGCCGGTTGCGCGCGGCGAGCGCGCGCAGCTCAGCGGTGGCCTCTTCCTCGGACGCCGGCTCCGGCAGCGCCAGGTCGCCCGCGGTGCGGATGGCGGTCGGCACCGCCGCTTCCACGAGCGCGTCCAGGCTTCCGTAACCGCATTCGGCGAGCATCTTCGCCCGCTCGGCCTCGCCGGGACCGATGTGGCGGGTGTCGAAGGGGGTGGAGGTGATGGGAGCTCCTCGGGACGGGCACCGGGCGCGGCGGTGCACTGGGAACTCCCCCTCTGTCATGGGCACCTGAGAGTTTCACCGCGCTCGACGCGGCTTTCACCTTGGGTGAGGCGCGGGTGCGCCTGCTTTCCAGAGTGGCCTCGCCAAAAGCGGTAGCGGTTACCTGAGAGATTCCGGGGAGTTTGCTCCTTCGGTGTCCCACTGCTCGCATGGGACTCTCCCGCTCCGGCTCGAACGGCCCTGTGTTCAGTTGTGGGTGCTGCAGGTGGAACGCACCCTACCTGGTGGTTCGCCCGCCAGTCTACCGCGCCAGGCCTACGCCACACCCCCTTGCCAAAGGTCCGTGAAGGGCTCCTTGAGGGAATCAGATTCCCTCAAGGAGCCCTTCACGGACAGTCACAGCGGGGTTACATAGGCGCCCGAGATGCCGCCGTCGACGAGGAATTGGGCGGCGGTGATGAAGCTGGCGTCGTCGCTCGCCAGGAAGGCCACCGCGGCGGCGATCTCCTCGGGCTCGGCGAAGCGGCCGACGGGAACGTGCACTAGACGCCGGGCCGCGCGTTCCGGGTCTTTAGCGAAGAGTTCCTTCAGCAGCGGTGTGTTGACCGGCCCCGGGCACAGCGCGTTGACCCGGATGTTCTCGCGCGCGAACTGCACGCCCAGCTCGCGCGTCATGGCGAGCACGCCGCCCTTCGAAGCGGTGTACGAAATCTGCGACGTCGCGGCCCCCATCACGGCCACGAACGACGCGGTGTTCACGATCGAACCGCGGCCCTGCCGCTGCATGTGCGGCAGCACCGCCTTGCAGCACAGGTACACCGAGGTCAGGTTGACCCGCTGCACCTTCTCCCAGGCTTCGATGCCGGTGGTGAGGATCGAATCGTCTTCCGGCGGCGAGATGCCCGCGTTGTTGAAGGCGACGTCGACCGCGCCGAACTCGTCGACCGTCGTCTGGAAAAGCGCCTCGACCTGGTCAGCGTCGGTGACGTCGACCTGGACGAAGGCCCCGCCCACGGCGTCGGCGGCCGCCTTGCCCTGCTCCGGCGTGACGTCGCCGATCACCACCTTCGCGCCTTCGCTCGCCAGCCGTTTGGCGGTGGCGAGGCCGATGCCGCTCGCGCCGCCGGTGATCACCGCGACGCGGCCGTCAAAACGCTGCACCATCTGGTTCATTCCTCCGTGCTTTCGGTGCTCAGGAAAACGTTCTTCGTCTCGGTGAAGGCGGCCGCGGCGTCCGGGCCCAGTTCGCGGCCGAGACCGGACTGCTTGAAGCCGCCGAAGGGCGTCCAGTAGCGGACCGACGAATGGGAATTCACCGACAGGTTCCCGGATTCGACGCCGCGCGCGACCCGGAAAGCGCGGCCGACGTCGCGCGTCCAGATCGAGCCGGACAGGCCGTATTCGGTGTCGTTGGCCATCCGCACGGCTTCGGCCTCGTCGCGGAAGCGGACCACCGCGACGACCGGGCCGAAGATCTCGTCGCGGGCCAGCGGATCGTCCAAGCCCGGCGGGAGCACCACAGTCGGCGCGAACCAGTAGCCCGGCCCGGACGGCGCGCTGCCGCGGAAGGCGACCGGAGTCGCATCGGTGACGTAGGAGGAGACTTTGGCATGGTGGTCCGCGGAAATCAGCGGGCCCATCTCGGTCGCCTCGTCGCCGGGATCGCCGACGACCACGCCCTGCACCGCGGGTTCCAGCAGTTCGAGGAACCGGTCGTAAACGTTGTCCTGCACCAGAATCAGCGACCGCGCGCAGCAATCCTGACCGGCGTTGTCGAACACCCCGTACGGCGCGGTCGCCGCGGCCTTCTCCAGGTCGGCGTCGGCGAACACGATGTTGGCGTTCTTGCCGCCCAGCTCCAGCGTCACCCGCTTCACCTGCGCCGCGCAGCCGGCCATGATCTGCTTGCCGACCTCGGTGGAGCCGGTGAACACGACCTTGCGCACTGCCGGATGCGTGACAAACCGTTGACCGACAACGGATCCCTTGCCCGGAAGCACCTGGAAGACGTCTTCGGGGAGGCCCGCCTCGCGGGCGAGTTCGGCCAGCCACAACGCGGTGAGCGGGGTCAGCTCGGCCGGTTTGAGCACGACCGTGTTGCCCGCCGCGAGCGCCGGCGCGAAGCCCCAGCCCGCGATCGGCATCGGGAAGTTCCACGGCACGATCACGCCGACCACGCCCAGCGGCTCCTGGAAGGTCACGTTGACGCCGCCGTCGACCGGGATCTGCTTGCCCAGCAGCCGTTCCGGCGCGCCGGCGGAGTATTCGAGCAGGTCGCGCACGTTGCCCGCTTCCCAGCGGGCGTTGCCGATCGTGTGCCCGGAGTTCTCGACCTCCAGCCGGGCGAGGTTCTCCAGGTCGGCGTCGACCGCGTCCGCGAACCGGCGCAGCAGCCTCGCCCGATCGCCCGGGGCGACCGCCCGCCAGGCCGGGAACGCGGCGTGCGCGCGGGCGATCGCGGCGTCGGTCTCCGCCTCGGTGGTCAGCTCGACCTGGCGCACCACTTCCGCGGTCGCGGGGTTGCGCACCTCGAACGTCGTCATTTCCCCTCCTGCGCGGCGTTCACCAGCGCGGCGAACAGCCGGACGTCGTCGCCGTCCTGCTCCGGATGCCACTGCACGCCGAGCACGAACTCCCCCGGCGCCTCCGCGGCCTCGACCGTCCCGTCCGCCGCGTGGCCGGACGCGATCAAACCGGAGCCGAGCCGGTCAATCGCCTGATGGTGGTAACACTGGACTTTTGTTTCCTGGCCCAGAATCGCCGCCGCCCGCGTGCCGTCGACCAGGCTGACGGTGCTGGTGCCGAACGTCGCCGGAGCGGGCTGATGCGTCGCGTCGCTGAGGGTTTCCGGCAGGTGCTGCGAGAGCGTGCCGCCGAGCGCGACGCTCATCACCTGCAGCCCGCGGCACACCCCGAGCACCGGCTTTCCGGCCGCGCGCGCCGCCTCGAACAGGCCGAACTCGAATGCGTCGCGCTCCGGACGGATGTACGTCTTCTCGTGCGGCTCCTGGCCGTAACGGCTGGGTTCGACGTCCGCACCACCGGTGAGGACCAGGCCGTCGATGCGCCCGATCAGGCTGGCGTACTGGTTCGTGACCGGCGGCAGCAGCACCGGGATCCCGCCCGCCTTGACCACGCAGTCCGCGTATACCCGGTGCAACAGCGTCGCTTCGGTGTCCCAGGCCAGGAACTTCGCCTGTTCCGAATAGGTGCTGAGCCCGATGACGGGTGGGTCAGAGTCGTTCGAAACCACGGATGCGCTCCCAATCGGTCACAGCTCGCTCGTACGCTTCGCGCTCGATCCGCGCGGCGTTGAGGTAATGGTCGACTACATCGGTGCCGAAGGCATCTCGCGCGATACGGCTGCCTTCGAGGACTTCAGCGGCTTCAGCAAGTGTGACGGGCACAGTGGGCTTGTCGGACGCGTACGCGTTGCCTACGAACTCAGGCTCCAACGGCAGCTCGTTCTCGATGCCGTGCAGTCCAGCAGCGATCATCGCGGCGACTGCGAGGTACGGGTTCACGTCTCCGCCGGGTACGCGGTTCTCGACGCGCAACCCGTCACCGTGCCCGACGACGCGCAACGCGCACGTACGGTTGTCCGTTCCCCACGCGATCGCTGTCGGCGCGAAGCTGCCAGGGACGTAACGCTTGTACGAGTTGATGTTCGGAGCGAAGAAGTACGTCAGCTCGCGCAAGGCTTCCAGCTGTCCGGCGAGGAAGTGCTGCATCAGCTTCGAGAAGCCGTGGTCGCCGTCGCCGGGAAGCACCGCTTCGCCGGACTTGCCGCGAAGGCTCAGGTGGATGTGGCAGGAGTTGCCCTCGCGTTCGTTGTACTTCGCCATGAACGTGAGGCTCTTGCCCTCCTGCGCGGCGATCTCCTTCGCACCGTTCTTGTAGATGCCGTGGTTGTCGCACGTCGCGAGCGCTTCGGCGTAGCGGAAGGCGATCTCGTGCTGACCCGGGTTGCACTCGCCCTTCGCCGACTCCGGATACAGGCCCGCGCCCGCCATTCCGTTGCGGATCCGGCGCAGCAGCGGCTCGATGCGCGCGGTGCCGAGCATGGAGTAGTCGACGTTGTACTGATTGGACGGGGTGAGGCCGTGATACCGCTTGTCCCACGCGGTCTCGTAGGAGTCGTCGAACACGATGAACTCGAGTTCGGTGCCCACGTAGGCCTTCAGGTCGTGCTCGGCGAGCCGGTCGAGCTGGCGGCGCAACACCTGGCGCGGCGAAACGGAAACCGGGCCGCCCTGCACGCGCTCGACGTCCGCGAGCACCAGCGCGGTGCCCTCCTGCCACGGAATCTCCCGCAGCGTCGCGAAATCCGGCCGGAGCACGAAGTCGCCGTAGCCGCTCTGCCAGGACGAGATGTCGTAGCCGTCGACGGTGTTCATGTCGACGTCCACCGCGAGCAGGTAGTTGCACGCCTCGGTGGCGTGGCCCACCACCTCTTCGAGGAAGTACTCCGCCGAACAGCGCTTGCCCTGGAGCCGCCCCTGCATGTCGGTGAGGGCGACGAGCACCGTGTCGATGGTGCCCGCCGTCACCCGTTCGCGGAGATCTTCGAGCGTGAGCATTCCTCGCCTGGCCGCCATCGCATCGCCCCAAAGGTTCGGATCAGGTCCTTTGCGGCTTCTTCTTACCGGGCCATCCTGCCAGGGTCAATCCACTGAAAGGCATTTTCTTAGACCTTTAAACGCGGGTTCCGCGGGGCTCACCCGCGCGGCGCCTGCTATGTCCGGGTTGCCCGGCTGAGAAGATACTGTGAATCGGGTGCGTCCGGGACCAAATCCGCCGCCTCGTGCGTTGGACCGGGCAAGAGAGGTGAGAGGGATGACTGAAGCATTCACGCAGACCACGTTCAGCCAGCAGCAGGCGCGGCCGCAGCTCCCGACGCTGCCCACCGGGTGGCCGATCGGGTCGTACGAGTCCTACGAGCAGGCCCAGCAGGCCGTCGACCACCTCGCGCACGCTGACTTCCCCGTCGCCGACGTCACCATCGTCGGCGTCCAGCCGATGCTCGTGGAGCGCATCGCGGGCAAGATGAGCTGGAGCCGGATGCTCAGCAGCGCGGCCATGTCCGGCGCGGTGTTCGGCCTGTTCCTGGGCCTGGTGCTGAGCATGCTCAACCCGGCCGCCGGGCTGCTGTCGATCGTGCTCGGCCTCGCCGCGGGTGTCGTGTTCAACGTGGCCTTCGGCGCGCTGGGGTACGCGGCGAACCGCAACAAGCGCGGGTTCATCTCGCAGAGCCAGCTCGTCGCCCAGCGCTACGACGTGCTGTCGCAGCCGCGCAACGCCGAGAAGGGCCGCCAGCTGCTGGCGGACCTGGCCGCACGCTCGGCGTTCAACCACTGAGTTCCGGCGACTCGCCTCCCGGGCGCCCTGGCCGTTCGCGGCCTTGGGCGCCCGGTTTCGCGTTGCGGGCCTTGCCGAGAGGGCGGGCTGCCGTGCTGGTCGGGTCTCGTGCGCGCCTATGCCGGTTCTCACCGGCCTCACCACTCACGAACCACCCGCCCCGACGCCCCTTACCTCGTCGGCGGAGCGGCCTTCGTCGAGCTGCTCGGCGGAACCGGCGCCCCGGATGTCGCCGGAGCCTTCGGGATCACCGCCGCGAACGGCACCCCTGCGTCCTCCCGGCAGTAGCTGCGATAACCGTTGTAGCCGTTGACGTTCCCGCGGTCGTCCTGCGTTCCCAGGGTGACCTTCGGGCGCGGGAACTGGTTGTCCTCTCCGGTCATCTGGCTCGTGCCGGTGTCCTTCTCGCAGCCGTAGCGGGTGATCGTGAGCGGACGTCCGCGGTCGTCGTAGAGATAGACGTTCTCCAGCGGTTTGCCGTTCGCGTCGAAGGCATACAGATTGGTCAGTTCGTGCTGGCCGTAGCGCAGCGACTCGTTGCCGTGGACGTCCTGGTACATCGAGGAGGCGTACGACGGGGTGGAACTCGACGAGTAGGTGCGGTCCCGGACGAGGTTGACCGCCGCGCCGAGGCCGCCGAACGCGCTGCCCACCACGAACGCCGACACCGGCACCGCGATCCACAGCATCCGGCCGTCGACCTTGATCCGCGGGCCCGCCCACATCACCAGGCCCGCGCCGACGAGCAGCACCGGCAGCAGCAGGACCGCGTGCAGGTCCCGGATCATCAGCAGCAGCCCGAACGCCAGCAGCGCGAACCCGCAGACGACCCACCACGCCGGCTTCAGCGAATTGAGGTACGTGAGCGCGCGGTCGGCCGACCGGTCCTCCCGCATCGACTTCACCATCGCCCGCGCGCGGACCACCTCCGGCAGCTCCCGCATCGCGTCGAGCCCGCGCAGCAGCAGGAACGCCACGCTCACCGCGAACACCGGGGCCAGCAAGATCATCCCGGCCAGCGCCGCGGCATTGAAGCGCACCGCGGTGTAGAACGCGATCAGCGCCGTCCCCGCCGCGCAGAACATCAAGCCCCACAAGGCAAGCCGCGGTCCGACCCGGCCCGCCTTCGCTGTCGGCAGGACCTCGGTCGCGGCTTCCGGAACCGCCGGAGCGGGCGGGTAGCCGCCGGACGCCCGCAGCTCGGCCGCGTAGCTCTCCGGAGTGCCGAGCCGCGCGACGAGGTCCTCGACCCGTGCCGTCGCGCCCGCTTCCGACTCCATTTCGGCCAGCTGCGGCCGGACGTCCTCGAGCAGTTCCTCGATCTCGTTCGCGGGCAGGTCCGCGAGCGCGGTGCGCACCCTCGACAGGTACGTCCGCGCGGCCGTCGGCTTGTCCGTGCTCATGCTGCCTCTCCCCGATTCGTGCCCGCGGTTTCGCCTGTCCGCGCGGTCAGGCCCGCTCATTCACCAAACTGTCCATAATGGACGCGAAGCTGGTCCACGTACGCGCCGATTCGGCGAGCCGCGCCCGGCCCCGGTCGTTCAAGCTGTAGTACTTGCGGTGCGGGCCCTCTTCGCTCGGAACCACGTACGACGTCAGCAATCCCGCTTTGTACAGCCGCCGCAGCGTGCCGTACACCGAGGCGTCCCCGACCTCCGCCAGGCCGGCGACGCGAAGTCTTCGCAGCACGTCGTAGCCGTACCCGTCGTCGTCGCGCAGCACCGCGAGGACCGCCAGGTCCAGCACTCCCTTGAGCAGCTGACTGATCTCCACCGCGTTCCTTCCCGGTCCTGCGCGAGAGAAGCTACCACGCATAGCGCAGTAGTGTGCGCGGCGAGCGGCCGTCCGGCGGTATCGCTGCCCATTCGGCCGGTTCAGCGGGAGACGAACGGTCAGGTATACAGCGTAGACCTCGTGGTCTACAGTGTAGACATGGCCGAGATCCCGACCGCCGAACGGCTCGCCGCGGCGGCGCGCGAGATCATCGCCGCCGAGGGCGCGGCGGCGGTCAGCATGCGCCGCGTCGCCGAAGCCGCCGGAGTCACCGCGATGGCGATCTACCGGCACTACGAGAACCGCGAGGTCCTGCTGCGCGCGGTCGCCGACGCCACCGGCCGGGAATTGGGCGCGGCGTGGAAAGACCCGGCACCGGGCGGAGAATGGCTCGACCGCTTCGACGCGCTGCTGGACCGGTTCCTGGACTTCGCGCTCGGCCAGCCGCATCTGTACCGCTTCCTGATGGCCGACAGCTGGGCGCAGGCCCGGATATATCCGGACAGTTTCCGCGAACCCGGCTCGCCGCCGTTCACCGCGCTGGTCCGGCTGATCGAAGAAGGCATCCGCGAAGGCGTGCTGCGCGACGACGATCCGCTGGAAGCCGCGCTGACCGTCAGCACGCAGACGCAAGGCATGGTCCTGCACTACCTCGCCGGCCGAATGGGGGCCGCGGAACCCGAGTTCCGCGCGCTGTGCCGGCGTACTTCCCGGAGGATCTTCGATGGCCTCAGCACGTAATGCCCGCTGGCACGCCCCGGCCGCGCTGCTGTCTTCGGCGGCGCTCTTCTACTTCGGCACCGGGCTCGCGCCGATCGCCGCGCTGACTTGGCTCGCGCCGTTTCCCGTACTGCTGCTGGCGACTCGCGCCGGCGGCTGGACCACGGTGAGCACCGCGTTCGGCGCGTTCCTGCTCGGCACCGCGAATATGTGGGCCTACCAAGCACATTCCGGCGACGAACCGTTGTGGCCGTTCGGCGCCACCATCGATGTCGGGATGTCGCTGGTGTTCACGTTCGCGGTATGGCTGTTCTGGGCCTTGGTGCGCCGACACCGGACGCTGCTGGCCAGCCTGGCCGCCCCGGCGGCGTGGACCGGCCTCTTGTACCTGATCGCGACGCTGAACCCCATGGGGATGATGGGTTCCCTCGCCAACGACCAGGGCGACGCCCCGCTCGTGCTGCAAACCGCTTCGTGGGCGGGAATGTGGGGCGTCGAATTCCTGGTGCTGCTGCCCGCTTTCGCGGTCGCCGCGATGTGCGCGCCCGGAGCTTCGCGGCTGCGCATTGGCATTGTCGCCGCGATCATCGTGGTTTTGTCGCTCGGCGGCGGCGCATTACGGCTTTCCGGCGCGGGCGGTCCGTCGGTGCGAATGGCCGCTCTCACGCAAAATGCCGGCTATCACTGGGGTCCCGCGCTTGGCACTGCTCAAGGACGCGCCCTGGTGCAGGACTACATCCAGCAGATCTCAGCCATGCCGGACGGCGTGCGGCTCATTGTATTGCCAGAAGCCGCTTTCAGCGCCGAGGAGGAATGGCCAGCGGCGTTGGTGGAGCCGATGCGGCGCGCGGCCAAGGCCCGGGGCGCGGCGATCGTGGTCGGCTTCGAGTACTACGACCGGCCGGGCAAGCACAACTACGACTACGCGCTGGCCTTCCCCGCCGACGGTGCCGCACCCGCTCGGTACCTGAAGCACCACGACCTGGTGAGCCCGCCGGGCCGGGATCTGGTGTTCGTGCCCGGCACCGAGGTCCCGACCGGGCCGGTGATCTGCGGCGACACGACGTTCGCCTCCCCCAGCCGCGACTACGCCGCCGCCGGTTCGCGGATCCTCGCGATCCCGGCGGAACTGGCGGTCCCGCCGGGCAACAACAACGAGGGCGGCTGGCAGCACACCCGCAACGCACTGCTTCGCGGTGTCGAAAGTGGACAGTCGATCGCGCTCTCCGACGCGAACGGAAGCCTGATGCTGTCCGATGGCTACGGCCGCGTCCTCGGCGAAGCCCGCACCGGAGGACCGGCCCCGTTCACGACGGTCGTTGCCGATGTTCCGGCAGGCCCCGGTCAGACGTTCCACACGCGATTCGGTGATTGGTTCGCTTGGCTCGCGGCGGCGATTGCCGTTGCTGGCTTGGTTTTCACTCGCCTTCACGCGGCCTCGCAGCCTTCCTCCGCCGCCAACCCCGCAACGGTTGGTTCACGCCCTCACACATCCTGAAAGTTCACAGGCGTGCCGGGCACCGCGTCACTGCGGGCGGAGCAACCCTTCCAGCACGAGGGTGATGACATCGTCCGCCTCGGCCCGCCAATTGGGGCGGTCATGGGCCGCGCCGATGCCGTGCAGCACCATCATCACGGCACCGGAATCCACGTCGTCGCGGACGGTGCCCTCTCGCACGGCGGCGGCCACCAGGTCGGCGACAGCCTGTTCCAGCGCCTGACTGCCCTCGGCGAGGTCGCCCGAGCCCTCGGACATGAGCGTGGCGAGCGTCCGGGCAAGGCCTTCGTGGGCGTCGATGTGGTCGACCATGCCGCGCAGGAAGGTCGCCAAAGCCTCCGCCGCGGGCAGCGTGACCTGCAGCTCGCGGGCGCGTTCGCACAGCGCGGCGACTTCCCCGTGGTAGACCGCCTCGGCCAGCGCCTCCCGGGTGGGGAAATGCCGGTACAAAGTGCCGGTGCCCACTCCGGCGAGCCGCGCGAAGTCGTCGAAACGCAGGTCGAAGAACTCTCCGGCGTCGAAGATCTCTCGCGCCTTGGCGATCAGGACATCGCGGTTGCGCCGGGCATCGGCCCGCAGCGGCTTGTCGGCGGTCATGGGCTCCCTCGCGTTGACAAGTGGAGACTGTCTCCATATTTTGGAAAGTGGAGATCGTCTCCACATCGAATGCTACCCCGCGAGGTGCGGCGTGAAGATCCTGATGTTCGGCCGAGGCGTGATCGCCACCATCTACGGCTGGACCCTGCAACGAGCGGGACACGACGTCGAGTTCTACGTCCGGCCAGGCCGCGCGGCGCAGTACGGGGACACCGTCGACCTCGACCTGTTCGATACGCGGCGTCGGCAGCGCGTCGAGAAGTGGCCGGTACGCCTCCGCGAGCAACTCGAGCCGGACCACGACTTCGACCTGATCGTGCTCAGCGTGGGGCACCACCGCCTCGCGGAGGCGACGGCCTTCCTGGCCCCGCGCGTCGGCCAGGCCACGGTGTTGATCTTCGGCAACGTCTGGGCAGAGCCGCTGGACGCGATCGGCGCACTCCCGGCCGACCAGGTCGCCTGGGGCTTTCCCCAAGGCGGCGGCGGTTTCGACGCGGACGGCGTGCTCCGCGGATTCCTGCTGCGATCAGTCGTCTTCGGCACTCTCGGCCAGCCCCCGACCGACCGGGAACTGGCTGTGCGCCAAGCGTTTCGCGAAGCCGGGCTCCGGATCAAAGAACGGCCCGACTTCCGCGGCTGGCTGTGGGTCCATTTCGTGTCGGACGCGGGCCTGTTCTCCCAAGGCCTGCGGCTGGGTTCCCTGTCCGACCTGGCCGGGTCGACGCGCGACGTGCGCGAGGGCCTGCTGGCCGGGCGCGAACTCGTGCCGCTCCTCGAAACGCGCGGCATCGACCTGCGACGACACCGGGGCGGCCTGCTGCTGTTCCGAGCACCCACCTGGCTGACGGCCCCCGTGCTGGCCTGGCTGACCGCTCACGTCGCACCCGTGCGCGCGAGTTTCGCGGCACACAACAACCCCGACGCGCAGGAGCCGCGCGAGGTCTGCCGAGACACGCTGGCCGAAGCACGACGCTCAGGCATCTCGGCACCGCGGCTGGAAGCGGCGGAACCACTCTTCGCCCGCGAGGAGACGGGGCGAGCCTGAACTCGCCGATGTTCCGGCTGCACAAGGCTTTTCGCTGCCCAGTGCCTGTGAGCTTTTCGCGGTCCAGTGTCTGTGACGTGGAAGGAAAGGCCGCTGGTTCGCACGGTTCGGGCCTCATCACCTGTCAGTCGCGCCGCTCAGCGATCTCCCGTTCTCGCCCGACCGCAGCCACAACTGACCGCCCAACCCAGCCCCGTCGCCGGTCCACCGCGAGTCGCGCGGCTCAGTTCTCGCCCGGCCGCAGCCACAACTAACGGCCCAGCCCCAGCCTCGCCGCCGATCCACCGCGCGTCACGCCACTGCGCGATCTGCGTGTCCGAGCCGCAACTAGCCACAAGACCAGCGTCTCCCAGCAACGCGCGGCCTGCGATCGCCACACCCACCCAAACGTCCGCGCCGGGCGACCGTCCCGTGCGGCTAAGCCACCCGAGCCCGTCGCTGACACTTGGGACACGAAAACGACGACCGGTTCATGAACGGCTCCCGCCGGATCGCCGAACCGCATCGGCGGCACGGCATTCCTTCCTGGCCGTACGCGTCGAGCGAGCGCTCGAAATACCCCGACTGTCCGTTCACGTTCACATAAAGCGCGTCAAACGACGTCCCTCCCGCCAGCAGCGCGGCCGACATCACGTCACTGGCCGCGGACACCAGCGTTCGCCCTTGTGCGGCAGTGAGTTTCTCGGTCGGCCGCGACCAATGCAGTTTGGAGCGCCACAACGCCTCGTCGGCATAGATGTTGCCCACCCCGGACACCAGCGTCTGATCGAGCAGCGCGCGTTTCACCTCGGTCCGCCGAGAACGCAACGCGCGCACGGCGGCCTCCGGGTCGAACTTCGGATCCATCGGATCCCGGGCGATGTGCGCGATGGTGCCGGGCAGGTTGTCGCCGTCGACCTCGACCAGTTCGTCCAGGGCCAGGCCGCCGAACGTGCGCTGGTCGACGAAACGCAGTTCCGGCCCGTCGTCGGCGAACCGGACGCGGACGCGCAGGTGTTTCTCGTCCGGCACGTCCTCGGCTTGCACCAGCATCTGGCCGCTCATGCCGAGATGCGCCAGCACCGCCTCGCCGTCGGACAGTTCCAGCCACAGGTATTTGCCGCGCCGCCGGGCGGCCTCGATCGTGACGCCGGCGAGCCGTCCGGTGAAGTCGGCGGCTCCTTGCGCGTGCCGCCGGATGGCGCGGTCGTGCAGCACCTCGACGGCGCGGACAGTACGGCCGGCGACGTGCGCTTCGAGGCCGGCGCGGACGACCTCGACCTCGGGTAGTTCGGGCATGCGCTCATTCTGCCCGGCGCCCCCGACAAAAAACGGAGGGCCCGTGCCCTGGCAACGAAAAAACGGGGCCGGCCGACATCGAGTCGGCCGGCCCCGGGAAGAAAAACGACTCAGCTCGCGTCGTCGCCCGTGCCGAGTTCCTCCGACAGAGCCCGCCAGGCGGTCTCCGCGGCCTTCTGCTCGGCTTCCTTCTTCGTGGTGCCGTTGCCTTCGCCCAGCGCGCGGCCCGCTACCAGCACGGTGGCGGTGAATTCCTTGCGGTGGTCGGGACCGCTGTCCTCGACGCGGTACTCGGGCACGCCGAGTCCCCCGGAGGCGGTCAGCTCCTGCAGGCTGGTCTTCCAGTCGAGGCCTGCCCCGCGCAGCGGGGCCTCGGCCAGCAACCCGTCGAAGAGGTGGTGCACCAGCTTGCGCGCGACCTCGATGCCGTGCGCGAGGTACGTGGCGCCGATGACGGCTTCGAGACCGTCGGCGAGGATGCTCGCCTTGTCCCGGCCGCCGGTGAGCTCTTCGCCCTTGCCCAGCAGCAGATGCGCCCCGAGCCCGCCCTCGCCGAGCCCGCGTGCGACGCCTGCCAGCGCGTGCATGTTGACGACGCTGGCGCGCAGCTTCGCGAGCTGGCCCTCGGGCAGGTCGGGGTGGGTGGTGTAGAGGTGGTCGGTGACGACGAGGCCGAGCACCGCGTCTCCGAGGAACTCCAGTCGCTCGTTCGGCGGCAGGCCGCCGTGCTCGTACGCGTACGAGCGGTGCGTGAGCGAAAGACGGAGCAGCTCGGGGTCGAGAACGACCCCGAGCGCCTCGAGCAACGATGCGGGTTCGGCCGCGGGTCCTCCGACGGGCTTACCCCCCATGGTCGGCTGCCCGCTCAGGCGGGCTCGACGACCTGGCGGCCGTTGTGCTGGCCGCAAGCCGGGCAAGCGACGTGCTGGATTTTCGGCTGGCGGCAGGCGCGGTTGGAGCAGGGCACCAGCTGAACCGGAGCCGCCTTCCACTGGCTGCGGCGGGAGCGCGTGTTGGATCGCGACATCTTCCGCTTCGGGACGGCCACGAGTAGATCTCCTTCAAACGGTCTGCTCGCGGATGCGAGCGAACTTACTTCTCCCGGATCGAGCTGGACGCTCGTCAGGCTTGCTCTCCGGAGCCGTGCGCAGGCTTTTCGCCCGCGTTCTCGTCGAATCGCTCGACCAGCGCGGCCCACCGAGGGTCTATCTTCTCATGCCCGTGTCCGGGCTCGAGATCGGCCCACTTGACGCCGCATTCGATGCACAGTCCCGGGCAGTCCTCGCGGCACAGCGGGGCGAGCGGAAGCGCCAGCACCACGGCGTCGCGGACGGTCGGCTCGAGGTCGATCCGGTCGTCGATCAGGCGAGGGATCTCGTCCTCGTCGGTGGTCTCCTCGGTGGCCGATCCCGGGTAGGCGAACAGCTCGGTGAGATCGACTTCGATGTGCTCGGTGACCGGGTCGAGGCAGCGCGAGCACTCGCCGGCGGCCACTGCCGTGGCGGTGCCGGTGACGAGGACGCCTTCGACGACGGATTCGAGCATCAGGTCGAGCTCGACGGGCTCGCCTTCGCGGATTTCGAGCACGCCGGGGACGCCGAGCGCGGCCGGCACGGGCGCGGTGCGGCGCAACTCCCGGCTGAGTCCCGCGCGGCGGCCGAGCTCACGGGTGTCGACCACCCACGGACTGCGGTCGTCGAGCTGCGCGGGGCGGGGGTTCTGGGCAGGGTTTTCGGACATCGCCTACCAGCGTACGCAGGCCCCGCAACCTCGTTGGAGGCGGCCGGACCTGGCGAGCGCCGGGCGCGCGGCAGCCACGCGCCCCAATGTGGCATTGGGTGCATGCGACGCACCGAACGCCACATTGGGTGCGTCTGACGCACCCAATGCCACATTGGGGTTTTCTCAGTAGTGGGCCTTGAGAGGTCTGTGAAGGACGTTTGCGGGAGCGGAGAGCGGCGTGGCGTGGGTCGGCCGCATCGCCGCAGCTGCCAGCCGCCCCGCGCCGCATGCCACCGCGCAGCCCCGCAGGGAGACCCCGGTTTGCGCGGGGTTCCCGCGTCGCGCGACTGACCTGACGCGCGATGCCGAGGTCCGTGAGGGGAACCCTGAGGGACTCAGAGTCCCTCAGGGTTCCCCTCACGGACTTTCGCCAGGAACGGAGCCACACGGCCCGGCGGTGCTCCGCATCCCCTGGCCAGCCATCGCTACAACGCGAACCCGCCACACCGCACCACTGAGAAAACCTCATTGGGGCGCTCGCCCGCCGAGAGCCTCGGCATCCGTCCTCACCGGCCGGAACACCCGCGAGGAGCCTGGTCAGACCTGGTAGTCGTACAGCGTCGAGCGGCCGCCGCCGTGGCCGGTCGAGGGCGAGCGCAGGTGGTTGCGGCCCGAATCGACGGTGCGCAGCGTGGTGGCCAGCAGTTCGGAGAACTCGGCCAGCTTGCCGTCCACGTACGCGTCGCAGTCGGCGCGCTGGCGGTCGGCCTCGGCGTGCGCCTCGTCGACGATGCGCGCGGATTCGGCGTGCGCGGCCTGCACGACCTCGGTCTGCGAGACGAGCCGGGCCTGTTCGGCGCGGGCGTCCTCGATCGCGCGGTCGTAGGCGTCGCGGCCGGCCTGGATCATCCGCTCGGATTCGGCGCGGGACCGTTCGGTGAGGTTCTGGTACTCGGCCTGCCCGCCCGCGACCATGCGCTCGGCCTCGTTGTGCGCGTCGCCCAGCATCTGCTCCGCGCGGGCGCGCGCGTCGGCGAGGATGCGCTCGGCCTCGGACGTGGCGTCCGACACCGTCCGCTCGGCTTCCTCGTTCGCGCCGGCGACGGTCTCCCCCGCCTCCTTGCGCGCGGCCAGCAGCAGATCGTCGCGTTTGTCGAGCACGTCCTGCGCGTCGTCCACTTCGCCGGGAAGCGCGTCGCGGACGTCGTCGAGCAGCTCGAGGACGTCGCCGCGGGGCACCACGCAGCTGGACGTCATGGGAACCCCACGGGCCTCTTCGACGATCGTGACGAGCTCGTCGAGTGCCTCGAAAACCCGGTACACGGCCACTCCCTCAAGCAGTTTCCCCGATCACTGGCTTCCAGTCTGCCCGCTTCGCAGCCTGAACCGGTGAACGAGCACCCGACCGGGCGTGTCCTGGCACGCAGGGGAAGGGGCGGCCTCGCCCGCCGGTGAGACCGCCCCGCCGCGCCGCGATCAGCCGTTCAGATCGATCTTCTGGAAGGTGGCGTAGTGGTCCGGCGTGTAGACGAGTTCGCCGCCGTCGCCGGAGATCACCCGGTCCTCCGAGCCGACGTCGTACAGCGTGTAGTAGCCGGCGTCGCACGCGGGCAGGACGCCCTCGCGGTTCTGGTAGGTCGTGCCGTCGCTGAGGGTGCCCGCGCGCACGCCGTCGACGACCTTCTTGGCCTCGTCCGACAGCGTCGAGTAGCCGACCGGGCTCAGCTTCGACAGGTCGCCGCACTTGGCGGGCGTGCTGCCGCCGTCGATGTCGATGACCTGGAAGGACTGGTAGTGGTCGCCGGTGTAGAAGTACTCGCCGCCCTGGCCGGTCACGATCCGGCGGGTGCCGCGGTTGCTCGAACCGGGCGTGGGCACGGTGTACTCGTGGTAGTAGCTCGACGCGCAGGAGGGCAGGATCCCCTCGCGGTTGGTGAACACGACGCCGTCGTTCTTCGGGTACGGGAACGGGCCGTTCGTCTGGATGAGCTTGTAGGTGTCAGTCGCCTGCGCGGGCAGCGCGGACAGCTTGACGTGCGTGAACCCGGACAGATCCCCACAGGAGTTCTGCTTCGGCTGCACGGACGCCGGCGCCGCCGGGGACATCGGAACGGCCTCCGCGGCCGTGCCAAACCCCAGGAAACCGACCAGCAGTGCGAAAAGGACACCGACTATGCGGCTGCGGTTGTTGGTCATTTTCGGACGGTAACCCGGTCGGGTAGTCCGCAGAATGACGTGAGGTGAACAGCTTCAGGCCGCGGCCGAAGTCCCGACGAAGGCTGTAATCCGTTCAGGCTAAATCGGCCGCCGGGCTGGCGTTTCGGCCGGAGGCGGTGCTCAGTCCCGAGCTGCTCAGTCCTGTTTGGCGTAGACCGCGACGAGGCGTTCGTACACCACCGGCGGCACCAGGTTCTCGATGTCGCCGCCGAGCGCCGCGATCTCCTTGACCAGCGAGCTGGACACGAAGCCGTACGCCGGGTTGTTGGCCATCAGCAGCGTTTCGAGGCCGGTGAGCTCGCGGTTCATCTGGGCCATCTGCAGCTCGTAGTCGAAGTCGCTGACCGAGCGAAGGCCCTTCGCGACCGCGGCGATGTCGTTGTCGCGGCAGTAGTCCACGAGCAGGCCCTGCCACGAATCGACGCGTACGTTCGGCAGCTTCGCGGTGATCTCGCGCAGGATCTCCATGCGTTCCTCGACGCTGAAGAGGCCCTTCTTGCTCTTGTTCACCCCCACCGCGACGACAACCTCGTCGAAGAGCGCCGAAGCACGCTCGATGATGTCGAGATGTCCGTTGGTGGCCGGATCGTAAGAACCGGGACAGACCGCACGCCGCATGGCGCGGACGCTATCAAGCCACGCGGTCGCGCGCGCACTCGTGACGACTGCGTCACACCTCAGATGAGCTGTCGTACTCAGCCCAGTACAACGCCGTGTCTCCATAGCGCTTGTCGCGAAGCGGCTTAAACGTCGACGGCCAGTCCGGAGCACCGTCGCGCGCAGCCCGTTCAATCACCGTCAACGCGCCGTCCGCGAGCCAGCCACCACTGTGCAGCGAAGCGAGCACAGTGCCCAGCGAAGCAGCGTCAACCGCGTACGGCGGGTCTGCGAGCACCACATCGAACTGCACCGAAGAAGGAGCAGCGACAACAGTCTCGACCTGGCCCGCGCGCACAGTGCCGCCTAGCCGCAGTTCGGCGACGTTGCCGCGAAGCACCTCGACCGCCCGACGGTCGGCCTCAACGAACCACGCCTCCGCAGCACCCCGCGAGAGCGCTTCGAGACCGAGCGCGCCTGAGCCGGCGTAGAGGTCGAGCACGCGGGCACCGTCCAGCTCACCGGCCACTTCGAGGGCGTTGAACAGCGCTTCCCGCACCCGCTCCGACGTCGGGCGGGTGCCCTTGGGCGGCACCTTCAGCCGCCGCCCGCCCGCCTTCCCCGCCACGATCCTCGTCACCCGGCCATCTTCGCCCAAGGTCGCGATGTGGCGTTGGGCAGGACTTGCCGAACCCGCGCGCGCGGGCGCGTAGAGTCGTTCTTCGCCCTCCAGAGGCGAAGTCATGGTGTTCAAGGGAGCGTTGCGTGTCGGAACCCCGGGTGAGACGGGCTGAGATCGCCGTCGAGCAGGCACACGTCGACCGGGTCTACACGCGGCTCGCCGAGCTGCGGACCCAGGCCGAGGCGATGCGGGCCAAGGGCTACGAGCTCGGCCAAGGCGCCCAGCGCGAAGCGATCTTCGAGCAGGCGTCGATGCTGTTCGAACGCGACATGATGGTCTACCACGCGAACCAGACCCTGCAGACGCTCGACGCCGAGTACGAGGGCCTGGTCTTCGGCAGGCTCGACCACCTCGACCGCGAGCACATCTACGTGGGCCGCCTCGGCATCCGCGACACCGAGTTCGACAACCTGGTCACCGACTGGCGCGCGCCCGCCGCCGCCGCGTTCTACCAGGCCACCGCCGAAGAGCCGATGGACGTCGTGCGCCGCCGCGTCATCCGCTGCTCCGGCCAGACGGTGCTGGACGTGGACGACGACGTGCTGATCGCCGACGCCGTGCCCGAGGACATGCAGATCGTCGGCGAAGGCGCGCTGATGGCCGCGCTCGGCCGCTCGCGCGGCGAGAAGATGCGCGACATCGTCGCCACGATCCAAAAGGAACAGGACGAGGTCATCCGCGCGCCGTGGCGCGGGGTCACCGAGATCACCGGAGGCCCGGGCACCGGCAAGACGGCGGTCGCACTGCACCGCGCGGCGTACCTGCTGTACCGGCACCGCCGTCAGCTCGGCGGCGCGGGCGTACTGGTCATCGGTCCGTCGGGCGTCTTCACCACGTACATCTCGCGCGTGTTGCCGTCGATGGGCGAAACGAACGTAGAGCTGCGCGCGCTCGGCGAAGTGCTCGACGGTCTCGAAGCGACTCGACAGGACACAGCCGCGCTGGCCGCGATCAAGGGTTCGCTGCGGATCCGAAAGGTGCTTCTGCGCGCGTTGCGCGACACCCCGCCCGAAGCGCCGACAGAGCTGAAGATCGTGTACCGCGGCGAAGTCCTGAAGCTCACCGCGCGCGAGTTGGAGAAGGTACGGCGTAAGGCGCACACGCAGGGCGCGCCGCCGAACCGGTCGCGCGTACGCGTGGCAGAGCTGCTTCTGGGCGCGCTCGCGGACAAGGCTGAGGAGTACGCGAAGGCGGACGGCAAGGAGATCGACCGCGCGGAGCTGATCAACGATCTCGGCGAGCGCATCGACTTCCACCGTTTCCTCGTGGTGTGGTGGCCGACGCTGTACCCGGCGCAGGTGCTCAAGTGGCTCGGTGCCGAGAAGCGGCTCGCCGCGGCGTCGAAGGGCATTCTGAACCGGAACGAGATCAGCCTGCTGGCGGCCGATTTCGCGGACCGTTCGCGCGGCTGGTCGGTGGCCGACGTCGCGCTGCTGGACGAGCTGCGCGTGCTGGTCGGACCGGAGCCGAAGCGCCGCCGTCGCCAGACCGTGGTCGAGGTGGCCCCGGAGCGCGGCAGTTCCGGGGGCGCGCCGCACCGCCCGGAGCACTACGACGAGTACTCGCACGTGGTCGTCGACGAATCGCAGGACCTTTCGCCGATGCAGTGGCGGATGGTCGGCCGGCGCGGCAAGTACGCGAGCTGGACGGTCGTGGGCGACCCGGTGCAGAGTTCGTGGCCGGATCCGGACGAGGCGGCGCAGGCGCGCGACCAGGCGTTCGGCGTGAAGACCACGCGACGGCGCTTCACGCTGCGCACGAACTACCGGAACTCGGCGGAGATCTTCGACCTGGCGGCGAAGGTCGTGGCCGGCCACGCGCAGGCCGACGAGCTGCCCAAGGCCGTGCGCACCACCGGGATCGAGCCGGAGGTCCGGCCGGTCGACCAGGCGGCTTTGGCCACCGCGACGCAGTCCGCGGCGAAGGAACTGCTCGGCGCGGTCGAGGGCACGGTCGGTGTGATCACCGCCATGGACCGGGTCGAAGAGGTCGAAGGCTGGCTCGCCGGGCAGACCGACGAGCGGCTCAAGGTCGTCGGCAGTCTCGATTCGAAGGGCCTCGAATACGACGCGGTCGTGCTGGTCGAGCCCATGGACCTGGTCACCGAGTCCTCGACCGGGCGGCGGGTGCTGTACGTCGCGCTCACCCGGGCGACGCAGCAGCTGATCGTGCTCGCCTCGAACCCGGACTGGCTGCCGCACGCGTGAGGCGGGAAGGGAATCGCGGCCACGCGCGTTACGGCTGTACGTGACCTCCCTGCCTGACGTGCCGCTGTCCGTGCTCGACCTCTCCCCCGTTTCCGAAGGGAAGGGGGTCGGCGAGGCGCTGCGCAACACGCTCGATCTCGCCCGCAACGCCGAGCGGCTGGGCTATCACCGGTACTGGCTCGCCGAGCACCACAACATGCCCGGCATCGCCAGCTCGGCCACGGCGGTGCTGATCGGGCACGTCGCGGACGCCACCGAGAGCATCCGCGTCGGCTCCGGCGGGATCATGCTGCCGAACCACGCGCCGCTCGTGGTGGCCGAACAGTTCGGCACGCTGGAGGCGTTCCACCCGGGCCGGATCGATCTGGGCATCGGCCGCGCGCCGGGCACCGACCAGCGCACCGCGCTCGCGCTGCGCGGGCCGGGCGGGCTGTCCGCGGAGAACTTCCCCGAGCACCTGATGGAGCTCATCTCCTACTTCGAGCCGGACGCGGCGCGCGGCGTCAACGCGATCACCGCCGAGGGCAACAAGCCGCCGGTGTGGCTGCTCGGCTCGTCCGGCTTCAGCGCGCAGCTGGCCGGACGGCTGGGGCTGCCGTTCTCCTTCGCCCATCACTTCGCGGCCGAGAACACGATTCCGGCGGTGCGGCTGTACCGCGAGAACTTCCGTCCGTCCGAGGTGCTTTCCGAGCCGTACGTGATGCTGGGCGTGCAGGTGATCGCCGCCGAGACCGACGAGCGCGCGGAGTACCTGGCCGGGCCGAGCGGGCTGACCTTCCTGAGCCTCCGCCGCGGCCGCCCGATCGCGCTGCCGACGCCGGAGGACGCCGCCGAGTACCCGTACACCGAGATGGACCGCGCGTTCCTCGCCGAGCGGTTCGGGTCGAGCATCGTCGGCGGGCCGGAGAGTGTCCGGAAGGGACTGGACCAGCTGCTGGCCGACACCGACGCCAACGAGCTGATGATCACCACGATGGTGCACGGTCACGAGGACCGCGTGCGTTCGTACGAGATCGTCGCGGACCTCAAGCGCTGATGGAGGTCTTCGACTGGCAGGGCAAGCACAGTCAGCGGGTGCGGTGGTCCCGGCAAGGCGCGGGACCACCGCTCGTGTTCTGCCACGGGACGCCGTGGTCCTCGAAGCTGTGGGAGCCGATCGCCTCGACGTTCGCGCAGGACTTCACCGTGTACCTCTGGGACATGCCGGGTTACGGCAGCTCCACGATGGCTGAAGGCCAGGACGTCTCACTTGCCGCGCAGGGCGAGACGTTCGCCGCGCTGTTAGACCATTGGGGTCTCGAAGAGCCGGACGTCGTGGCGCACGATTACGGCGGCGCGGTCAGTCTGCGCGCGTTTTTGTTGCACGGCGCGGCTTATCGGTCGCTGGCGCTGGTGGACGTCGTCGCGCTGGCGCCGTGGGGGTCGGAGTTCTTCCGCCTGGTGGCCGAGAACGCGGACGTGTTCGCGCAGCTGCCGCCAAACCTGCACGAGGCGCTCGTGCGGGAGTACATCGCCGGCGCCGCCCACCGTCCGTTGTCCGCCGAAGCGCACGACATGCTTGTCACGCCGTGGCTCGGCAAGGCCGGTCAGGCCGCGTTTTACCGGCAGATCGCGCAGGCCGACCAGCGGTACACCGACGAGATCGAGCCGCGCTACCGCGACATCAGCGTGCCCACACTCGTCGTATGGGGTGCCGAGGACACCTGGATCCCGGTCGACCGCGCGCACCGGCTCGCCGGGATGATCCCGGGCGCCGGACTGGAATTGGTCCGTTCGGCCGGACACCTGATCCAGCTCGACGCACCCGAGGCGCTGACGGCTTCGCTGCACCGCTGGCTCGCCCGCTGAAATATCCGGAAACCGCCGCACCGGTATTTATTTTCCGGCACTGACAACCGCATTCCCGGCAGTTGTCACAACCGCACAAGAATTCGGCGGTTACGACGCCGTGACCCCGCAGGACGGGGCAAGTTCTTGTCTGCGGGCAAGGCCCTCGTTAGCGTACTGACCAGTAACGAAACCGCACGGTAACCCCGCCGACGCTTTCCTTCCGACCCGGTCCTCCAAACGGATCAGCACCGGAACAGGCGTTCGGCGGGCATTCCGCCGTGCCCGGAAATTGCTGGGAGGTCGGGCGATGGCGTTTCCCGGCGCCGCGGCACTGCACCAGACCGGCCGGCTTTACGCACTGGGGCTCGACGTCGTCCGGCTGACGTTCCGCCGTCCGTTCCAGTTCCGTGAACTCGTGCAGCAGTTCTGGTTCATCGCGAGCGTGTCGATCCTGCCGACCGCGCTGGTGTCGATCCCGTTCGGCGCGGTGATCGCGCTGCACATCGGGTCGCTGACCACGCAGATCGGCGCGCAGTCGTTCACCGGCGCGGCGAGCGTGCTGGCGATCATCCAGCAGGCCAGCCCGATCGTCACCGCGCTGCTCATCGCGGGCGCGGGCGGCAGCGCGATGTGCGCCGACCTCGGCTCCCGCACCATCCGCGAGGAAATCGACGCGATGGAGGTGCTCGGAGTTTCGCCGATCCAGCGCCTGATCGTGCCGCGCGTGCTGGCCGCGATGGGCGTGGCGGTGTTCCTCAACGGCATGGTCAGCGTGGTCGGCGTGCTCGGCGGCTACTTCTTCAACGTGATCATGCAGGGCGGCACGCCGGGCGCGTACCTGGCGAGTTTCTCCGCGCTGGCACAGCTTCCCGACCTGTGGATCAGCGAGATCAAGGCGTTGCTGTTCGGGTTCGTCGCGGCGGTCGTCGCTTCCTATCGCGGGCTGAATCCGCGCGGCGGGCCGAAGGGCGTGGGCGACGCGGTGAACCAGTCCGTCGTCATCACGTTCCTGCTGCTGTTCGTGCTGAACCTGATCCTCACCACGGTGTACCTCCAGCTCGTGCCGCCGAAGGGAAGCTGATGGCCACCCCGACTCCGACGCGCGTGCTCGAAGCCATCGACCGCAGGCTGGGCTTCCTCGACACTCTCGGCGACCAGATCCTGTTCTTCCTGCGGGCGCTCGGCTGGGTGCCGCGCGCGGTGCGCCGGTACCTGCGCGAGATCGTCCGGCTGCTGGCCGAGGTGAGCTTCGGCAGCGGCGCGCTGGCGGTGATCGGCGGGACCATCGGCGTGATGGTCGGGATGACCGTCGCGACCGGGACTGTCGTTGGGCTGCAAGGGTATTCGGCGCTGAACCAAGTGGGCACGTCGGCGTTCGCCGGGTTCATTTCGGCGTACTTCAACACGCGCGAGATCGCGCCGCTGGTGGCCGGGCTGGCGTTGTCGGCGACGGTCGGCTGCGGGTTCACCGCACAACTGGGCGCGATGCGGATCTCGGAGGAGATCGACGCACTCGAGGTGATGGGCATCCCGAGCGTGCCGTATCTCGTGACCACGCGGGTGATCGCCGGATTCATCGCGGTGATTCCGCTGTACGCCGTGGGGCTGTTGTCGTCGTATCTCGCGTCGCGGCAGGTCACAGTGTGGGGCTTCGGCCAATCGGCGGGGACGTACGACCATTACTTCCTGCTGTTCCTGCCGCCCGGCGACGTGCTGTGGTCGTTCGGGAAAGTGCTGATCTTCAGCGTCGTCGTGGTGCTCGCGCATTGCTATTACGGCTTCCGCGCGAGCGGCGGTCCGGCGGGTGTCGGCGTCGCGGTCGGGCGGGCGGTGCGGACGGCGATCGTCGCGATCAGCGTCCTGGACTTCTTCCTGAGCCTCGCCATCTGGGGCGCCACGACGACCGTCCAGGTGGCCGGATGAACCGGCGCTGGCACAAGACTCGAGTCCGCACCGCCGGGGTGCTGTTCCTGGCGGCGCTGTCGGCGTTCGTGCTGCTCACGGTGAAGATCTACAACAAGGACTTCACCACCACGGTCCCGGTGACGCTGCAGGCCGACCGTGTCGGCAACCAGCTGCGCGCGGGCGGGCAGGTGAAGGCGCGCGGGGTCGTGGTCGGCGAGATCCGGAGCGTGCACGCGATCCGCGGCGGCGCGGAGATCTCGCTGGCGCTGGACCCGGAGCAGGTGAAATGGCTGCCGGTCAACGTGTCCGCGTTGCTGGTGCCCAAGACCCTCTTCGGCGAACGGTACGTCCAACTGTCCATTCCGGACACTGGCCGGAGGCGGCCGCTGCAGGCCGGAGATGTGATCTCGCAGGACCGGTCGGCGAACGCGATCGAACTGGAGCGGGTCTTCGACAACCTGCTGCCGGTGCTGAAGGCCGTGCAGCCGCAGAAACTCGCGACCACGCTGACCGCGGTGTCGACGGCGTTGCAAGGCCGCGGCGCACAACTGGGCCAGACGTTGGCGACCGCGTCGGACTATCTGCGGCGGTTCAACCCGAACCTGCCGCAGCTGGACCGAAACGTGCGCGACCTCGCCACCGTCACCCAGATGTACGGCGACATCGCACCCGATCTGCTCGACGCGCTCACCGATTCGTCGGTCACCCTCGGCACGGTCGACGCGAAGCGCGCGGACCTCGGTTCGCTGTATCAGCAGGTCACGACGTCGTCGCAGGACCTCACGACGTTCCTGCGGCAGAACCGGAACAACATCATCGCGTTGTCCGCGGACAGCCGCCGTCCGCTCGAAATCGGCGCTAAGTACTCCCCCAGCTTCCCTTGCACTCTACAGGCGCTCACCGACATGAAACCGTCGATGGACCGGATCCTCGGCGCTGGGTCGAAGGAACCCGGCCTGCACGTCGAGGTCACCGTGTCGCAGTCGCGCGGGAAATACGTGCCGGGCAAGGACGCGCCCGCCTATACCGAAAAGACCGGCCCGCGCTGCTACCCGAGCGGCGTCGTGCCGCGCGCCGGAACTCCGGCGACCACGCCGTCGACCGGCGACCTCGGCATCGCGAATTCCCCGCAGGAGCAACAGTTCCTGTCCTCGCTGATCGCGCCGTCGCTGGGCATGTCGACCGCTGACGTGCCGATGTGGAGCAGCGTGCTCGTCGGCCCGCTCTACCGCGGAACGGAGGTGACGGCGAAGTGAGAAACCTTGCCGCTCCCCTGGTCAAAAGCCTGATCTTCATCCTGGTCACGGTCCTCGCGACAGTCATTCTCGCGTTGTCGATCACCGGCGGTTCGGTCGGCGGAAGCCAGCGTTACGGAGCGACTTTCCTCGATGCCACCGCGTTGAATGTCGGCGACGACGTGCGGATCTCCGGGGTGAAGGTCGGGCAGATCGAAGACCTCGGCGTGACCGACCACAACCGCGCGCACGTCAGCTTCTCGCTCGAGAACGGCCGCACGGTGCCCGCCAACGTGACCGCGGTGATCAAGTACCGCAACATGGTCGGCCAGCGCTACCTCGCGCTGGAACGCCCCCGCGCCGCCGCCGGGGTGTTGCCGTCGGACGGCGAAATCCCCCTCGACCGCACGACCCCCGCACTCGACCTGACCGACCTGTTCAACGGTTTCAAACCGCTCTTCCAGGCTTTGTCGCCCAAGGACGTCAACAACCTGTCCGGAGAGATTGTCCAAGTGCTGCAAGGAGAAGGCGGCACAGTGACCGAACTGCTGCAGCACACCGGGTCGCTCACCAGCACCCTCGCCAGCCGGGACCGTGTGATCGGCGAGGTGATCGGCAACCTGAACTCGGTGCTGAAAACCGTGAACGGCAAGGGAGATTCGCTCGCGACGCTGGTGTCGACCCTGCGCCAGCTCGTGTCCGGCCTCGCCGAGGACCGCACGGCGATCGGCGACGCGGTGTCCGGCCTGGCCGAGCTGACGCAGTCCACCAGCGGGCTGCTCACCGAAATCCGGCCCGGTCTGAAGGACAGCATCTCCGGTCTCGACGTGCTGACCCAGAACCTGAACAAGGGGGAAGCCGACGTGGACAAGGCCCTGACCACGCTGCCGAAGAAGCTGGACCGCATCGGCACGCTCGGCTCGTACGGCTCGTGGATGAACTTCTACTTGTGCAAGGCCGTCCTGGAAACTTCGCCGCCGCGCGGAGTGGCGGCGACCGCGGCGAGGTGTGGCGCGTGAAGTCGTTCCGGGAGCGCAATCCGCTCGTGCTGGGGGTCGTCGGCAGCGTCGTGCTGGCCGCGATCCTCACCGGCACGCTGAACTACAACAACCTGCCGTTCCTCGGCGGCACCACCTACCAGGCCGAATTCGGCGAGGCCGCCGGGCTGCAGGCGGACGACGAGGTGCGGATCGCCGGGATCAAGGTCGGCGAAGTGTCCCGGGTGGACCTGGACGACGACCACGTGCTGGTCAGCTTCCGGGTCAAGAACGCCTGGATCGGCGACCGGACGTCGGCGCAGATCAAGATCAAAACGTTGCTGGGCCGGAAGTTCCTCGCCCTCGACCCGTCCGGCCGCGCGGAACAGAACCCGGACCAGCCGATCCCGCGCGACCGCACGGTGACCCCGTACGACGTGACCGACGCGTTCAACGGCCTCGCCGACACCGCGGGCGCGATCGACACGAAACAGCTCGCGACCAGCTTCTCCACGATCAGCGACACCTTCCGCAACTCGCCGCAACACGTCCGCACCGCGCTCGACGGGCTCAGCGCGCTGTCGAAAACGGTGTCGTCGCGCGACAACGAGATCGCCGAACTGCTGGCCAACGCGCGCAAACTGACCACCACGCTCGCCAACTCGAACGACGACTTCGAGAAACTCGTCAAGGACGGCGACCTGCTGCTCACCGAACTGGACCACCGCCGTGAGGCGATCCACCAGCTGCTCGTCGGAACCCAGCAGCTCGCGAAACAACTGTCCGGCCTGGTTTCGGACAACACCGCGCAACTCGCGCCGGCGTTGCAGCAGCTCGACCAGGTGACCGACCTGCTGCAACGGCAGGACGCGAATCTCACGCAGAGCCTCAAGCTCGCCGGGCCGTACTTCCGCGTGCTGAACAACACCGCGGGCAACGGCCGCTGGCTCGACAGCTACCTGTGCGGCCTCATCCCGGAGAACCGCGATCCGTGCACCCCGCCGAGAGGATGCGCGAAATGACCACGCGCGCATACCGTTTCGTCGTCTTCCTGCTGGTCATGGCCTTGGTGGTCTGCGGCGTGCTGTGGTGGGTGTTCTCCGGATCCGGCCGATACCGCGTCACGGCTTACTTTTCGCGGGCCGTCGGTGTCTACAGCGGGTCCGACGTCCGGGTGCTCGGGGTGAAGGTCGGCGAGGTCACCGCGGTTCTCCCGCAAGGCCAGCAGGTCCGTGTCGACTTGTCGGTAGACCCGCACATCCCGGTCGCCGCCGACACGACGGCGCTGGTCATCGCGCCGAGCGTGGTCGCCGACCGCTATGTCCAGCTGGGCAAACTCGCCCGGGGCGGCCCGCGCTTGGCCGACGGCGCGGTGATCGGCACCGACCGCACGGGCACGCCGGTGGAGCTGGACCAGCTGTACTCGAGCCTGGACACGCTGAGCAAAGCGCTCGGCCCGAACGGCGCGAACTCCAACGGCGCGCTGTCGGATCTTCTGCGGACAGGCGCGGCGAACCTGGACGGCAACGGCAAGGCGTTCAACACCTCCGTCCGCGACTTCGCCCGCCTCGCCCGCACGCTGGCGGGCAACTCCTCGGACCTGTTCGGAACGGTCGACGAGCTGCAGAAGTTCACCACCATGCTCGCCACGAACGACCATCAAGTCGCGGACGTCAACCAGCAGCTGGCCAAGGTGTCCGACACTCTCGCCGCGAACCGCTTCGAGCTCTCCGACGCGCTGCGCTCGCTCGCCAGCGCACTCGCCTCTGTCCAGGGTTTCATCCGGGACAACAGGGCTGCGATCAAGTCCAATGTAGACAAGCTGGCCAAGACGACGCAGATCCTGGTCGACCAGCGCGCCTCGCTGGCCGAAGCGCTGGACGTCGCCCCGCTGGCCGCCCAGAACGTGCTGAACGCGGTCGATCCGGCCACCGGACGTCTGCAGGGCCGCTCGAACCTGCTCGAGTACCTGCCGCTGCCGGCAACGGACGTGGCCGTGACGGGAGGCGGCCGATGAAGGCACGACGGCTTTTCCTCGCACTGGCGGTGAGCACGCTCGCCGGCTGCGCCGCACCCGGCGGCTTCCGAGGCGTCTACGACCTCCCGCTGCCCGGCGGCGCGGACCTCGGCGCGCATCCGTACGAGATCACCGTGCAGTTCGCCGATGTCCTGGACCTGGTCCCGCAGGCCGCGGTGAAGGTGGACGACGTCCCCGTCGGCCGCGTCCAGTCGATCCGGCTGGGTTCCGACGGCTGGACCGCCGAAACCGTCCTGGCCGTCAACGGCGACGTCCATCTCCCCGCGAACGCCGTCGCCCGCCTGCGGCAATCGTCGCTGCTGGGCGAAAAGTTCGTCGAACTGGCCGCGCCGGTCGCGTCCCCGTCCGGGCAGTTGGGCGACAAAGCCGTCATTCCGGTGTCGCGAACCAACCGCAACCCTGAGTTCGAGGAGATCTTCGGCGCACTGTCCCTGCTGCTCAACGGCGGCGGAATCGGTCAGCTGCAGACGATCAACCGCGAACTGACGAAGGCGATGGACGGCAATGAAGAGGAGATCCGCAGCTTCCTCGGCGGGGTCAACCAGCTGATGACCAACCTCGACGCCCACCGCCGCGACATCACCGCCGCCCTGGACGGCCTCAACCGCCTGTCCGCAACGCTCGCCGACCGCAACTCGCAGATCGCCGACGCCCTCACCGACCTGACGCCAGGCTTGAAAACCCTCACCGACCAGCGACCGCAGCTGGTGACGATGCTGCAATCGCTAGACCAACTGTCCACAGTGGCCACCGACGTCACGAACAGAAGCCGCGACGACCTGGCTGCCGACCTGCGCGCGCTCGCCCCCATCCTGCGCCGCCTGGCCGATGCCGGGCAAAACCTGCCCAAGGCGTTGGAAATCCTCCCGTCGTTCCCGTTCACCGACCCCGTGCTGGACGCGATCAAGGGCGACTACGTAAACGTCTACGCCTCGATGGTCCCCGGCCCCGGCGTTCCGCTGCCTCCGCCTGGCCAAGGCGTCCCGCCAGGCCTCCCGACTCTGCCGCTCACCTCTGGGGGCCACTGATGCTCACCAGACGGATCCGGATCCAGGTCATCGCCTTCGTGATCGTCGCCTTGGCCGCGACTTCCTTCGTCGGCGCGAAATACGCCGGAATCGCGCGCCTTCTCGGTGCCGGCACCTACACCGTCCGCCTGGAACTTTCCGAAGGCGGCGGCATTTTCACCAACGGCGAGGTCACCTACCGAGGCGTGGCGGTCGGCCGGATCGGCCCCCTGCGCCTGACCGACCGCGGCATGGAAGCGGACCTGCTGCTGGACGCCTCAGCCCCGCCGATCCCCGTGAACTCCCGCGCGATCGTCGCGAACCGTTCGGCGGTGGGCGAGCAATACGTCGACCTGCAACCGTCGACGGACCAGGGACCTTTCCTGGAGGACGGCAGCGTAATCCCCCGCAGCGCGACCGCTCTGCCGCTCCCCGTGCAGACCTTCCTGTCCGATGTGGACTCCCTGACCGCGTCGGTCCCGACAGAAGACCTGCGCACGGTGGTCAACGAACTGGACAACGCGTTGCAAGGCAGCGGCCCAGACCTGCAACTGCTGATGGACACCGCGAGATCCTTCACGAACTCCGCCTCCACCCACCTGCCGCAGACAGTAAACCTCATCAACGACGGCTCGACGGTGCTGAAAACCCAAGCCGCCTCCTCGACAGCGTGGCGAGACTTCAGCCGAAACGCCCGCCTGTTCGCCTCGCAACTGGCCTCCTCGGACGGCGACCTGCGAAAGTTGATCGCGACTGCCCCGCCCGCCGCTTCCCAGGTGACGGGTTTGCTGCGGGACACCAGCCCAGGCCTGCCGATCCTGATGGCCAACCTGCTCACGACGGCCGACGTCTTCAGCGCCCGAACCGACGGCCTGGAGCAGTTGCTGGTGACACTGCCGAAAACCGTGGCCGCGACGTCGTCGGCCATCACCCCCGACGGCGGAAAGTTGTCGCTGGCCTTGACGTTCTTCGACCCACCGCCGTGCCGGAAGGGGTACGAGAGCACGAAGTACCGCAGCAGCAAGGAACTGCCGGTGCTCCCGTTCAACACCTCCGCCGCCTGCACCCTGCCCGCCGGGGATCCGTCTTCCGTGCGCGGTTCGCAGAACGCTCCGCATCCCGGAGTGCCGGAACCGGCCAAGCCCGGGGGCCTTGCCGGAGGTCTTGCCGGGGGTCTTCCGACGTCGACTGATCTGGAGGAGATGCTGTGGCTGCGCCGGGGAAACTGAGCTTGTCGCCGGAAGTCGCTTCTTCCGATGAGGCCGCCCTGCCCTCTGCCGAGGTTGATGTTTCGGCCCCCACCGACGACTCCGCAACCTCGGCCCGACCCGTCGACGCAGACAACTCGGCCGTCTTCACCGCATCCTCGCCCGCCAAATCCCGCCTGACGTGGGCCGCCGGAATCGCCCTGACCGCGGCCGCCGCTTTCGCCGCCTGGTCAGCCTGGTCGTGGCACGCCGCCGCGACCGCCCCCACCTCAACCGCAGGCGCGACGAGAGACGAGGCCGTCGCCGCCGGCCGCGCCTTGATCACCACCGTCACCACCTTCGACCCGCAACACCCGGATCTAGCCCGCTGGCAAGCCGCGACGACCGGCGCACTCCAGACAACCCTGCCCAGCAACGTCCCACCCGAGGGATCCGCGACCACCGGCCACGTCCTAGACGCCGGACTCGCCGACCTGGACGCCGAAGCCGGTACCGCGAAACTCCTGGCGTCAGTGGAAATCACGGTGACCAAGGACGGCACCGCCCAGCCCATCCGCCGGACTCGCCTGGCCGCGACCCTGACCCGGACAGCGTCGGGCTGGAAACTCAGCGCGCTGGAGCAGTTGGGGGTAGCCGGATCATGAGACGCACTCTGCACTGGTCGAAGTCACGCACTCGGCCCGCTGATTCCTCAACGGGTGCGGCTGAATCCGAACGTCCTTCTGTCGCTGCTGCTTCTGCCGCCTCCGCCTCCGCCTCTACCTCTGCCGCTCGACTGCGGGCAGCCAATACCGGCGAGACACCTACCGCAACCAGTGCCGCCCAGCCGAGCGCAGCGGAACTCACCACAACTTCGGCCGCCGAGACACCCGCAGCAACCGGCACCGCCCAGCCGAGCGCCGCGGAACTCACCCCTACCTCCGCCGATGAGCCTGCCCCAGCCGGCGCGTCCCAACAAAGCGCCGCGGATCTCACCGGAACCTCCGCCGCCGAGACACCTGCTCCAACCGGTGCCGCCCAGCCGAGCACCACAGACCTCACCCCAACCTCCGCCGATGAGCCCGCCCCAGCCACCGCCCAGCCGAGCGCCGCAGCTCCCACCCCAACCTCTGCCGAGGAACCTGCCCCAGCCGGTGCGTCCCAACAGAGCGCCGCGGATCTCACCCGAACCTCCGCCGCCAAGACACCCGCCGCAACCGGCACCGCCCAGCCGAGCGCCGCAGACCTCACCCCAATCTCCGCCGCCAGCCAGCAAACCACCGCGGAAGCCAACGCTGCCCACCCAGCCAGCACAGCCGCTCACCCGTCCACCACCTCGGACCCCACCCAGCACCCCACCGACTCAACTCCCCGGCAGTGCGCAACAACCTCCGATCCAGCTCAACCACCCACCGCCGAACCCGTCCAATCCCCCCTCTCCGAACCCAAACCCGCCCAGCCCTCAGCCGCCGACCCGCCCGACGCCGAGCCAACTCCCTCCCCACCTCACGCAAATCCCGCCCTCTCCACCCCGGCCAACACCCGCCGCCTCCCCGCACTCCTCCTGACCTTGACTACTCTCCTCACCGCCGCCGGCGTCTGGTGCACCGTCGAAGCCCGCTCCACCAACGCGTCCGCCGCCGCCTCGAACCACGCGTTGACCGATCAACCGGCCACCGCCGAAGTCACTTCCGCCATCAGCCTCACTCTCAACAAGATCTTCTCCTACACCTACGACAAAACCGACGTCACCGAGAACGCCGCAGCCACCCTGCTCCGCGGCCACGCCCGCGATTCCTACGAAAAGCTCTTCGCCCAAGTCCGCACCATGGCCCCGGGCCAGCGTCTGACCCTCGCCTCTCGCGTCTCCGCCACCTCCGTGCAGCAACTCACGAATGACCACGCACAGTTGCTCGTTTTCCTGGACCAGTCCGCCACGAGAGGGAATGCCACTCCGGAGACAGCCGCCGCACAACTGTCCGTCACCGCGCAGCGCATTGACGGAAACTGGTACGTCACAGATCTCGCGCCCCGATGAAATTCTGTTTCCTCACCGCCGAAAGAGTACCGTCATGCCCATTTCCCGGATCGCCCGAATCGGCGTGCTCGCAGCGGCCGCCGCGACCGCGGTCAGCCTCGCCTCCGCCGTTCCCGCGTCGGCGACCGAAATACCCATTCCGATCTCCTACTCGGTAACGGGCAGCACCGTCGTCAAGAAGACCGGCAGCACCCTCGACCTCGGCCCCGGGACTCTCGCCGGAAATCTCCTGGTCGACGATCAAACCGGAGCAGTCGGCCTCAACGCCAATCTGCAATTGCCGCCGTCCACCGCGCACATTTCGCTGCTCGCGGGCGGTTTCAAGATCAAGGCGACGGTCACCGTCACCCCGACCGCGCCCGCCACCGGCAGCCTCGCGAACGGCACCCTCACCACCCACGAGACCGCGAACATGGAGATCAGCGACATCTGGGCGGGCCCGATCGTGCCGGTCTTCCCGGTGCCGACCGTGCCCGGCAGCTGCACGACCGTCAAGCCGATCGACCTGACCCTGGCCGCGGCGAACGTCGACATCACCAAGCCGATCACCCTCACCGGCAATTACACCATTCCAGACTTCAAGAACTGCTTCATCGCCGATCTTGCTCTGGGCGCACTGGTGTCCGGACCGGACAACACGATCTCCCTGACTTTGACCTCCAAGAACTGATCGACTACGCGGAAACGGAGTGCCGAAAACTGTTCCGGCACTCCGTTTCCGCATACCCGTACTTCTCGAAATTGTCACCGGCGAACGAAACGGCGATACTGTTTACGCTGCCGCTGACAAAAGAATCGGTCCAGTGGCCAACCCGCGAAACAGGCGCGGACCAGGGTTGTTGCCGACTGAACTCACGGGTAACCTTGGGCTCGCGGCCGGGATTCCCTACCGAGCCGATCCCCGTTCCCGGCGAATGTCCCGGAACGGAATCCGCGGAAACCTCCGTCCCCACTGCGCAGGATCGCCGCGAGAACTGCAATCCGATCTAAGGAGAATGGTATGCCCCGGCTCAGCAGACTGTCCACGGGCGTGATGACCGGCGTCGCGGTAGGCGCGATCGCGGTCCTGACCGCCGGCACGGCCTCGGCCGCCACCGCGACCTACCAGGCCGGCCCAGCCACCTACAGCTGCACGTTCCCGGCCATCCCGGCCCAGAACGTGGCGGTCACCGCACAGTTCAACGGCCCGGACACGATCCCCGTCAACGGCACCACCACGCCGACCAACGTGTCCGGTACCGCGACCATCACCGCGCTGGTCCACGCGCTGCTCACCGCCGCCGGATACGACGGAATCCGCGGCACCGCCGACGTCCCGATCACCGTCGACAACGGCTCGCTCTCCCCGTCGGACGCCTCCGGCCTGCAGATCCCGGAACAGATTTACCCGGCGGGCGGCCCGATCACGGTGAACATCGCCCAGACGTCGACGTCGTCGATCCCGACCTACACCGCGCCCGCCAGCCCCGGCACGGTGACGTTCGGCCTCGACACGGCGCTGTCGGCGCAGCTCGAGTTCCACAAGGCGTCCGACGGCAGCTGGACTCCTTGGACCATGCAGTGCACCGCCGCGTCGGGCACCAGCTTCAGCCCGTCGGGCACCATTTCCTGACCCGTTCCGGCGGAGGGGCGGCCGAGTGCCGCCCCTCCGTTGCCGGTTCAGTGGCAGGGAATCGACCGATCCGTCACCACCAGGCTGAACTCGTCGCCCGCGGATCCGCTGACGACCGGCCCGCAGATCGGCGGCCGAGGCACGGTCGCCTGGCCGTAGGTGTTGTTGCCCCAGCCGACGACGGACCCGTCCGCCTTGAACGCGAGATTGTGGTTCCATCCCGCGTCGATCGCGACCACCCCGCTCGTCGCCGCCGGCGGCACGTCAGTCTGGCCGACATTGTCGCGCCCCCACGCGAGCACGCCGCCGTTTTTGAGCGCGAGACTGTGCTCGAACCCGGTCGAAATCGCCGTCACCCCGGATTGCGCCGCCGCCGGAACCGTTGCCTGGCCGTACGTGTTGTTGCCCCACGCGAGCACGCCGCCGTTCTTCAGCACGAGGTTGTGGTCCCCGCCCGCCGAGATCGCGGTGACGCCCGACTGCGCGAAGTCCGGCACGTCCGACCGGCTGCCCCAGCTCACGACTTGGCCGTTCCCCAGCAACGCGAGGCTGTGCACCGAACTGGTGGAAATCGCCGTCACGCCGCTGGACACCGTTGCCGGAAGATCAATCTGGCCGTACCAGTCGTTCCCCCACGCGTACACCTTGCCGCCCTTGAGGCCGAGCCCGTGCGTCCAGCCGGCGGCGATCTGACTCGTCCCGGACGCGAGGTCCGCGGGCACCTCAGTCTCGCCGAAGTTGTTGTCTCCCCAGGCGATCACGGCGCCGTTCTTGAGCGCCAGCGCGACCAGTCCCCCAGCCGACACCGCCGACACGCCGGACGACACTGTCGCCGGCGTCCGGAGAATCGCGTTCGTCACCCCCCACGCGTAGACACCGTTCGCCGCCGTCAACTGCGGCTCACTCGCCGCAGCCACGGTCACCTCGCCCGTCCCGAGCGCGACGACCACGGCAACGATTGCCGCGGCCCTGCCCCACCGTCTGTATCCGGTCGCCATCGCAGCCCCTTTCTCCGCACTTTTCCGGCGATACTCGCAGCCGTCGGCGGGCGCGCGGATTCTTTGTCAGATTCCGATGAAAACACCGCTCCGAACTAGCCCGCGAGCATAAGAAAACCCTTCTCCACCAAGGGAAATCCACCCCGGCGGCCGCTCCTCTTGCTCGCCTGGTAAACCCACCGGTAACTTCGCCCTAGAACGATTCCCGGCGGGCGAGGAGGGCGTCTCAATGCCAGCACTCCGCAGACTGACTGCCCGCCGCACGACCTTCGCCGCGCTCGCGATCCTCGCTGTCCTGTCGATCGGAACCGGCGGCCTCACCGGCATCAGCTCCGCCGCGACCGACGCGACGCCCCCGGCCGCCCCACCCTCGTCCGGCGAACAACAAGCATCCGCGGACGTCGCCCTCGACTGCCCGTTCGCCGCCCCCGCCGGCCCTCAGCGGATAACTCTCAAGACGACCGCCACCCTGCCCGCGACGGCGACAGTCGGCTCCGCGGTCAAATTCCGTTCCCTGACCGCGTCGTTCACGCTTCCCCGGACCGTCGCGACCCAACTGGCACCGGCCCCCGCCACCAGCCTCCGCGGCGGCTTGACCTTGGACCTGACCGCACATCAAGGCGACAAAAGCACCGCGATCCCCGCGCCGTTCACGATCGCCCCCACGCCGTTGCCGGAAAACGGCGACGTCCAGTTCACCGCGACCACGGACTTGCCGGACCAGGCGATCACCGTCCCCGGCGAAGTCACCTTCGACGTCGGTGCCCCGGCCATCGCCCTGAAACCGGTGCCCGAAGCCACCAGCGAGACTACGCCAGTCCGGTGCACCCTGGCCCCGAACCAGAAGACCACGCTGGCCTCGATCCTCGTCGCCCCAGCTCCCGCCAAACCAAGCACAGGCAACCCGGACACTCCGCCGCCCGCCGCGCGGCACGATGAAGCGGCCCCGCAGGACAGCGGCGGGTTCACCATCGTGACGCCGCTGAACCTGGTGCAAATCGTCGCCAATTCGTCGATCTACCGGGTGGGCGCGACCGTCACCAGCAAACCGACCGGCCTGCTCAACGGAGTCTGGACGATTGTGCTGGACGACAACGGCATCCAGCACGATCCGAGCACGATCACGGGGTCCGTCGGCTTCAAGCCGGTCACGGCGACCTTCCTGGGTTTCGGCTTCGTGCCGGTGAGCGCCACAGTCGAATTCCTCCCCGCCGACTACCACAACGCCAAGCTGATCGAGCTCAACGCGCAGCTCAGCGCACCGCCCGGCGACACCATCCTGACCACTCACGTCAAGGTCATAGCCAGAATGAGCAACGCCACGGTCAACGGCGTCCCCCTTGACCTCGGCCCGGACTGCGTCTCCGCCTCGCCGATTTCCCTCAACCTCTTCGGCCCGTACAACGCACTGCAAGGCGGCACCGTCGGTACCGACCCCAACGCGCCGGACCCCGACTACCGCGGTTTCACGTTGCCCCCGTTCGTCCACTGCGGCGTCGCCGAACCGCTCAACGCCCTGCTGACCGGCATGGCCTCCACCACGACGAACATCAACCAGGCCAAGGTCGTCGCCGTGAACTTCGGCGAATGCACCAAGCCGAACCACACCCAATGCCCGCCACCCCCGACCCCGCCAGGGTCGACCCCCAAACCGAGCACCGCGCCAAACACCGGACGGACGCTCAATAGCGGGACAGAAACAACCCCGCCCACCCCCGGCTCCACGACGAGCCATCCCGCCACAGCCGGCTCCCCGTCTCCCCGGCCGAACTGACAAACACCGCCTTCAGCCAACGCCGCCACACACAATGACCTGACCGGCTTTGGCCGCAAAACGGCGAATCCTCGCCGCCAACAAACAACACCTCGCACAACCGCCGGTTCGACCGCTCGCCCATCCGACGCTGGACTGCCAAACCAGCGACAACCTCGCCCGGCCTGGCTACTCGCTACCCACCACACCGTCGGCGAACCAGCGACATAACCAGCTGCCGCCAACTCAGCCGCAGCCAGTCCGCATTCCACCAACCTAGCCGCGGCCGGTCCGAAGCACGTCAACTCGGCTTCGAAATGCCCTCGCCGACGTTTCGCCATTTTTCGGCAACAGCCCGGGATCTGCTGGTCAGCGGCGGCTTTTCGCCTCCTCGTACGAGCTGGGCCGTCGACTGGCCGGCACCACGCTCGCGCTCTTGAGCGGTGTTGGCCAAAGCAGTTCTGCCCGCAGGTTCTCGGGCGCGGCCGCGCGCAAGACCAGCTCCATTTCGAACCTCGCAGCCGGATCGCGCAACAACTCGCCAAATGTCGCCTGCAATTGGCGCATGCGGTACCGCACCGTCTGCGGATGGACTTGCAGACGTTCGGCGATCTCGACCACGTTCCCCTGACTGTCGAGCCACGCGCGCAGCGTTTCGAGCAAGCGATCCTGCTGCTTGTCGGTCATGTCCGTCAAGGGAGCGAACAGCCGAGCCCGAAGGAGCTCCGTCAGCGCACCATCCGAATGCACCAGCAGCGCCGCGAGGTGTTCCTCCGCGCGGAGCACCCGCTCGCCCGGGATTCGCCCCCTATCGGCGAGAACCAATGTGCGGCGTGCCCAGCGCAGAGAATCGGCGAGGCTGGCCAGCGGAACACACGGCCCAACCGACAACCGGCAATTCGGCAGTGCGGCCTGGAGAGTCGCCAGCCGCGCACCGTTAACCACACCAGGGACGACAATGCACGGTTCGGCGGAGTCCAGTTCCGCCAGGACGTCGGAGTCCAACGTCGCGTGCCGGCGAGCCCTGCCGTTCAGTGGCGAATGGACGGCAATCGGCGACGCCTGTTCCGGCACGGCCCAGCCGGTGAGCTGTGCCAGTTCCGCAATCGCCTTCGGCGGAGCGGCCGGCACCTCCAGCAAGACGCCGAGCAGCCGTCGCCGCCAAGTGTCCAACGCGCCAGCAGTACGGGCTTTCGCCTCTAAGTAGCCATCCAGCGCGACAGACGCCAATTCGTCCATAAACGCCAACATGGCATCAGCCAGCTGCGACATCACTGCCGAGGAAAGACCTGCCCTCCGTCCGACGCGCATGATCCGGCGCCACGACACGCGCGCGCCTACGCGATAGGCCGACTGCAGGGTGTCGAGGCTCCGTCCTTCCCGCATCTCGTTCTGCCCGAGCCGATGGTGTACCTCGTGCGACTGCTCCTTCGACGCCCGCGGGTCAGCGATCTGCGCGACGAACAGCGTGATCGCATACTCGACACCCGCGCGGATCGATCTCCCGTACGGCCCGTCGAGCGGGCGCGCGTAGGCGGGAATCGTCGCGCGGATTTCGTCGACGATCTCGGCGGACAGGCTCGCCAGCTCAGGCCGAAGGATCTCGGCGAGTTTGCGCGGCAGCGCAGCCGGCGGCACAGCGTGATCGAGTCCCCGCTCCACCGACATCGCAGCTCCTTCGCTCCGCCCCGGTTCCCCGGCGGTGCCGCAGCGCCGCCGGAAGCCCCCGCATCCATTGAGGGGTGACACCCGGCACATCGAAAAACCAACGCCAAATGTGTCACGAACCGCCGAAGAAACCGATTTCTTGTCACGTTCGTGACAAGTTCACGAGGTCAGAGCGGCACATCGCGACAACACACCGCCAGGCGCGCTACGCCGTGCGTACGAACGGGCGAACCAGAGTGCCTGCCTTCAGCGGCGACCCAGCGGGCAACGAAAACGACCACGGAGCGTCACACGGCAGAGCGGAGCGCCCTCTTGTAGCATGTACTTGATACAAGAGGGAGGGGTCCACGATGCAACTCGACTCGGCGCTCGCCGTCGCGGGCATCACCGGCCTGTTCGGCCTGCTCATCCTCGTCGCGTTGTGGCCAGGCGAGAAGCAGGGCGCTCGGCTGCTCGCGAAATGGGGCGTGCGGAACCCGGCCGCCGACCAGGTGTCGGTGGCCGTGCGCTACCTGCGCCGTCGGCGATTCTGGTATCCGTGGCTGTTCCTCGGCCTCCCGCTCATCCCGGGCGCGACGGATCTCGTCGGCGAACGGAACGCGAACTCGCTGGTGTTCGTGGTGCTGCTCGGCGGCCTGGCCGCCGAAATACTCGCGCAGCGACCCACGAGGGGACCCCGCAGGGAAGCCGTGCTCGCACCGCGCGGCGTGCTCGATTTCGCTCCGTTGTGGACGGTCATCGTCTCCGGGCTGGCCACCGTCGCCGCCGTCGTGCATCTCGCCGTTTTGCGGCAATGGGGCCCGCTCGCGGTGACCGTCGGCGCGGCCGCGGTGTCGTGGATCATCGTGCTCCTCGCAGTGCGGCGTCCGGCCGCCGGCGACCCGGAAGTCGACCTGGCACTGCGCGTTCGCAGCGCCCGTGTCGCTCTCGGGCTCGGCACCGGAACAGCTGCCACACTCGGCTGGACGACGATCGGGAACCTCGCCACGTTGCTCGCGTTCGTGGTCACCGTTGCCGCGTTCCTCGCGATCGTCGGCCCGCCGCCGAAGCAGCGCGCGACAACCACGGCAGCGCGGTAGATGCCGCTGCGAGTAGTCGTCGACGCCGAAAGCGGAGTTCCGCCCTGGCGTCAGGTGCACGACCAAATCGTCCGCGCGATCACGACCGGCTCCCTGGCCAGGGACGCCCGCCTGCCGCCGATCCGTCAGCTCTCGAGGGACCTCGGGCTCGCCTCCGGGACCGTCGCCCGCGTGTACCGCGAGCTTGAGGCCACCGGTTGGGTCACCACCGCACGAGCACGCGGAACCGTCGTGACCGGCCCGGCCGAACGACCGGATCCCGGCACGCTGCTTCGCAACGCGGCCGCCGAATACGCCCGGCACAGCCGGGAACTCGGGGTCGCGCCGGACGAAGCCGTCAACGCCGTGCGCGTGGCTTTGGCGAGCCTGGACGCACCGTCGCAGTGAATCCGGGCATTCGTCCGGCCGGCGCGGTTTTCGCCGTTCTGTGAACCGTCTTCCGCACGGTCTCGGGCACCTCCTTCTTGCCCGTGCGTTCCCGTGGTCCACTCACCGGACGAGGCGCGGATCTCACCGCCTCGATGCGGAGGTTCAGCCCTCCATCAGCACCCTCCCCACCGCGGCCAGCACGGGTTCCAGCGCGGCGACTTCCGTGCCGACGCATTCCGTGATGCCCGCACCGACGACCTCCATTCCGGAAAGTCCGTCGATCGCTTCCGCCAATTCGGCAATCGTGATCCCTCCGGGCTCCGGATAATTCACTCCGGGGAACTCTTCGGGATCGAGAATGTCCAAATCCACATGCAGATAAACGCGCTCGGCTCCTGCGGCGCTCAGCGCCCCGGCGACATCGTCGGAGCGCACTGCGAGGCCGCGGGCAATGGCTTCCTCTTCCGCGGAATCGAGCGAACGGGTGCCGAACAGCACCGCCCGCCCGCGTTCGAGCGCCGGGCTCGCGGCGAAATCCTTGTCGCCCTCGCCGAGCAGCGACCGCAGCACCATGCCGTGGTACGCGCCCGACGGCGAGGACTCCGCCGTGTTCAAGTCCGCGTGCGCGTCGAACCACGCGACGCCAAGCGTTGCGCCGTAACGGAAACGCGCGACGCCGACCGGGACCAGCTCGACCCCGCAGTCGCCGCCGATCGTGAGCACCGGGCCTTCCGGAGCTTCGAGCGCAGCGAGCTGCAGCTGCCGGTTCGTGCCCGTGAGCACGGCCCGGTTGGCTATTCCGGTCACGACGTCGGATGTCGCTGCTTCCTGGCGCACGTGGTGGACCGGTTTGCCGAGCACGTGCCCGGCCAATTCGGAAAGTGCCCGGCAGCCCTCGATCAGCCCCCTTGCCCGGGGACTGGTCGCGCCCTGCCATTGCGGCACCGCGTTGATCAGCATGCATCGACGCTAGCGCGAACACCCCGGAAAAGGCGAGCCACAAATGGTGCGAGGGGTCCCCTCGCTCCGTTTTGGAGCGAGGGGACCCCTCGTGCGGTAAAAAGTGGCGCGAGAGCGGGCTATTCGAGCACGATGAGAAGGTCTCCGCCCTCGACCTGCTGAACGGAGGTGATTGCCAGTCGACCGACTTTGCCCGCCGCCGAAGCGGTGATCGACGCTTCCATCTTCATGGCCTCGATCGTCGCCACGGTCGCTCCCGCCGCCACCTGGTCGCCCTCGGCCACCTGCAGCGTCACCACGCCCGCGAACGGCGCGGCGATCTGCTTCGGGTTGCCCTTCTCGGCCTTTTCGGTGGCCGGGATGTCCGAGGCGATGGAACGGTCCCGGATCTGGATCGGCCGGAGCTGTCCGTTGAGTGTCGACATGACGGTCCGCATGCCGCGTTCGTCGGCCTCGCCGATGGCTTCCAGCTCGATGAGCAGCCGGACGCCGGGTTCGAGGTCGACCGAGTACTCCTCGCCCGGGCGCAGACCGTAGAAGAAGTCCTTGCTCGGGAGCACGCTGGTGTCGCCGTACGCGTCGCGGTGCGAGAGGAATTCCTTGGTGGGCCCGGGGAACAGCAGCCGGTTCAACGCGCCGCGGCGGTTGTCGGCGAGTTCCTTGTGGTCCTCTTCGGACAGTTCGGCGACCGGTTTGGCCGCCGAACGGCCTTCGAGCGCCTTGGTGCGGAACGGTTCCGGCCAGCCGCCGGGCGGGTCGCCCAGTTCGCCGCGCAGGAACCCGATCACCGAGTCGGGGATGTCGAACTTGTTCGGCTCCGCCTCGAAGTCCGCCGGGGAGACGCCGGCGCCGACGAGGTGCAGCGCGAGGTCGCCGACCACTTTGGACGAAGGCGTCACCTTCACGAGGTGGCCGAGGATCTTGTCCGCCGCGGCGTACATGGCCTCGATGTCCTCGAACCGGTCGCCGAGACCCAGCGCGATCGCCTGCGTGCGCAGGTTGGAGAGCTGGCCGCCGGGAATCTCGTGGTCGTAGACGCGACCGGTGGGCGAAGCGAGACCGGCCTCGAACGGGGCGTAAATCTTGCGGACGCTCTCCCAGTACGGCTCCAGGTCACCGATCGCGTGCAGGTCGAGGCCGGTGCTGCGATCCGAGTGGTCGGTCGCCGCGACGATCGACCCGAGCGACGGCTGCGAAGTGGTGCCCGCCATCGAGGACACGGCACCGTCCACGGCGTCGGCGCCGGCCTGGATGGCGGCCAGGTAGGTGGCAAGCTGACCGCCGGCGGTGTCGTGCGTGTGGATGTGCACCGGAAGGTCGAATTCCTTGCGCAGCGCGGTCACCAGCCGAGCCGCGGCCGGTGCGCGGAGCAGGCCGGCCATGTCCTTGATCGCCAGGATGTGCGCCCCGGCTCCGACGATCTGCTCGGCGAGCTTGAGGTAGTAGTCGAGCGTGTAGAGCTTTTCGTTCGGATCGGACAGATCGGAGGTGTAGCAGAGCGCGACCTCGGCGACGGCGGTGCCGGTGGCACGGACGGCTTCGATGGCCGGCCGCATCTGCTCGACGTCGTTGAGCGCGTCGAAAATGCGGAAGATGTCGATGCCGGTGGCGGTGGCCTCTTCAACGAAAGCCGTGGTGACCTCGGTCGGGTAAGGCGTGTAGCCCACGGTGTTGCGGCCTCGCAGGAGCATCTGCAGACAGATGTTCGGCACGGCCTTGCGCAGCCGCTCCAGCCGTTCCCACGGATCCTCGGCGAGGAAGCGCAGGGCGACGTCGTACGTCGCGCCGCCCCAGCACTCCAGGGACAGGAGCTGCGGCACAGTCGCGGCGACGACCGGGGCGACGGCGAGCAGGTCCTTCGTCCGGACACGCGTCGCGAGGAGCGACTGGTGTGCGTCGCGGAAGGTGGTGTCCGTGACGCCGAGCTGCGGCGTTTCCCTCAGCCAGCGCGCGAATCCCTCGGGGCCGAGTTCGGTCAGCCGCTGCTTGGAGCCGTCCGGAGGAGTGAGGTCCGCGGGCAGTTTCGGCAGCTTGGCCGCGGCCTCGGGCGTGCGCGGACGCTCGCCGTTCGGCCGGTTCACCGTCTGGTCGGCGAGGTAGGTGAGCAGGCGCGTGCCGCGGTCGGCGGAGTGGCGCGCGGTCAGCAGATGCGGCCGTTCCTCGATGAACGACGTGGTGACGTTGCCCTCGCGGAAGTCCGGGTCGTCCAGCACCGCCTGGAGGAACGGGATGTTCGTCGCCACTCCGCGGATACGGAATTCGGCGACCGCGCGGCGGGCCCGGCCGACCGCGGTGCGGAAATCGCGGCCGCGGCAGGTGAGCTTCACCAGCAGCGAATCGAAGTGGGCGCTGATCTCGGTGCCGGAGAACGCGGTCCCGCCGTCGAGCCGGATGCCCGAACCGCCCGGCGAGCGGTAGGCGCTGATCATGCCGATGTCCGGGCGGAAACCGTTGGCCGGATCCTCGGTCGTGATGCGGCACTGGAGCGCGGCGCCGCGCAGGTAGATCTTGTCCTGTGACAGGCCGAGGTCGTCGAGAGTTTCCCCGGAGGCGATCCGCAGCTGGGACTGCACGAGGTCGACGTCGGTGACCTCTTCGGTGACCGTGTGCTCGACCTGGATGCGCGGGTTCATCTCGATGAACACGTGCTTGCCCTGGCGGTCCAGCAGGAATTCGACAGTGCCCGCGTTGCGGTAGCCGATCTGCCGGGCGAATTTCACGGCGTCGGCGCAGATGCGGTCGCGCAGGTCGGGGTCGAGGTTCGGCGCGGGGGCCAACTCGACGACCTTCTGGTGGCGACGCTGCACGGAACAGTCGCGCTCGAAGAGGTGGATCACGTTGCCCGCGCCGTCGGCGAGGATCTGGACCTCGATGTGCCGCGGTTCGACCACGGCCTTCTCCAGGAACACGGTCGGGTCGCCGAACGCGGACTCGGCCTCGCGCGCGGCGGCCTCGATCGACTCGCGCAGCAAAGCCGGGTCCTCGACGCGGCGCATGCCTCGACCGCCGCCGCCGGCGACCGCCTTGACGAACACCGGGAAGCCGAGTTCGTCGGCCGCCGCGACCAGTTCGTCGACGTTGCTGGACGGCTGCGACGAACCGAGCACCGGCACGCCGGCCTCGCGCGCCGCCTTGACCGCGCGCGCCTTGTTGCCGGTCAGTTCGAGGATGTCAGCGCTCGGGCCGACGAAGGTGATCCCCGCTTCTTCGCAGGCCCTGGCCAGGTCGGGGTTCTCCGACAGGAAGCCATAGCCCGGATAGACCGCGTCCGCGCCCGCCTTCTTGGCGGCCTTGACGATCTCCTCGACCGAGAGGTAGGCGCGGACCGGATGGCCCGGTTCGCCGATCTCGTAAGCCTCGTCGGCCTTCAGCCGGTGCAGCGAGTTGCGGTCTTCGTGCGGAAACACAGCCACTGTGCCCGCGCCCAGTTCGTAGCCTGCGCGGAACGCCCGGATCGCGATTTCGCCGCGATTGGCCACCAGCACTTTGCGGAACATGCCCGGTCCTTCCCTTTTCGGATCGGTATCGAAGGCACGTTACCCGGTTCGTCCCGCGGTGCGGGAGCCGTAGTCCAGGTGATGGACATCATGCACGCCGACCTGCATGCATGATGCTGGCCGAACCGTCGTCCCGCAACCGTCAGGGTGTTCCCGCAGGCAGTGTGCACAGGAGCCGATTCGCAGTTCCGGAGGGCGCATTCTTGACCACGTTCTGCGTTGCGTCCTGCACAATTGCTTCGCTGACCGCATGGGGCGCGGCATCCGGGTGCGACGATCGGTAGAGGGCCACCGCGCCGGCGGTCACCGCGGCTGCCATCGAGGTGCCGGACAGGGTCCCGACATCGGCGGTTCCGGCGATCGGCGCGGGGATGTCGACGCCCGGTGCGTACAGGTCGAGAGACGTGCCGAAGTTCGAGAAGGGCGCGACCTGGTCCTGGACGTCAGTCGCGCCCACGGTGAGCGCGTCGGGCACTCGGGCAGGCGAGGTCTGGCTGGCATCGGTGCTGCCCTCCCCCGCCGGAACCACGATCGGCATCACCGCGGCGACGCCCTTGACCGCGTTGTCGAGCTGCTCGTTCGGCACTCCGCCGATGCCCAGCACCGCGACCGCCGGCTGGTGCGCGTTCTGGGCGACCCAGTTCAGGCCGGCGATGATCGTGTCGGTCGCGCCGCCGCCGGCCTTGTCGAGCACGCGGACCGGGAAGATCTGCGCGCCTTTGGCGACGCCGTAGCTGTGTCCCGCAACGATTCCCGCGACCCGGGTGCCGTGGCCGTTGGTGTCCGACGTGTCCGTGCCGGTGGTGAGGAAATCCTTGCCAGGCATGACTCGGCCCTGCAGATCCGGGTGTTTGGCGTCGACGCCGCTGTCGATCACATAGACGGTGACACCGGAGCCGTCCGAGTCGTAGCGGTACTTCTGGTCGAGGCCGGTTCGCTGGTCGATCCGGTCGAGCGCCCAGCTCGGCGGGTTGGCCTGAGTCCCGCTCGCCGCCAGCGCCGCCGGTTGCACACCGGCGACCAGCAGGAATGTCAGTGTTGCCGAAAAAAGGCCACGAGCCGCTCGGTTCCGCATGCCTGCGGTCGTATCCCGGCCGCCATCCAGCGGCAACTCGACGTCACACGATGGGCTGGTCCCTGTCCAGTGCCCGCCCGACCGGACGCACTGATAAGCGACCGGTGAGGGGACGATGGACAGGGCTTATCGATGTTTCGCCGATTGGCGGCTAGAGGGTGGCCGACCGGCAGGGTTCGCCGATGCGTGGCCACCCGTTGGCCGGCTGGCAGGTTTCGCCGCTGGGCGGCTAACGGGTGCGCGACCGACAGGGTTCGCCATTGCGCGGCCATCCGTTGAGCGGTTGGCAGGTTTGGCCGCTGGATGGCCAACCGCTGACAGACCGACGGGTTTCACCGCCAGGCGGCCAACTGTTGGCAGAACGACAGGCTTCGCCATTGCGCGGCCAAGCGTTGGCAGACCGACGGATTTCGCCACTGGATGGCTAGTCGCTGACCGAGCAGCGGGTTTCGCCGTTCAGTGGCGAGCCGCTGACCGACCAGCGGGTTTCGCCGCTCAGTGGCGAGCCGCCGATCGACCAGCGAGTTTCGCCACTGGGCGGCGAGCCGCCGATCGACCAGCGAGATTCGCCGCTGGGTGGCGAGCCGCTGACCGACCGGCGGCTACTTCGCGGCTGGGACGTGCGCGCTCACCGACATCGTCGGCAGGTAGACCAGCGCGTCGAAGGCTTGCGCGACGTCAACCTTCGTGAACATGTGCGCGTGCCGCAGGCTCGACGGTCCGGTCAGGCCCTGTGCTCGGTCTTGCCGCAAATCGACCACGCACGGATCCGAACCGGCCAAAGCCGCTTCGACGCTGCCCTCGGCTGGTGGCTCAAGTTTCTGCTCGTAGACACGGAACCCGAGACGCTCGGTCTCGTCCGGTTCGAGGCCGGTGGTCGTGCCGGTGCCTGCGGTCAGGCCGAGAGCGAAGTAGTCGTCACCGAACTCTGCGGCGAGGTGCGTGCCGGCGGAAGGGAACGTCATGGTCGGCAGTGCGGCGAAGGGCACTCGCTGCAGGTGTCCGTTGTGGACCATCACCACGATCTTCTCGCCTTCGCCGTGCAGCTGGCGAAGCAGCTTCACGGTGGCGGCCATGTACGTGTCGCGAGACGACCCCTGGAGCGACGGTGCTGTTCCCGCCATCATCGCGCTGAGTTCGCGCAGGTATGTGTCGACGCGAAGTGCGCCGATCGCGTGATGTTCGGCGATGGCGTAGCGGGTCGGCTCGCTCCGTTGCCGATAAACTGGCGACAGGGAACGAAGGTGCGCTACGAGAGTCGTCAATGCAGCCGTCGCTGCGTCCCGGTCGGCAGGGGTCAGTGCCGCATACTGGCCAGGCGCGGCCGCGCTGCTGACCGCCGAGTACGGCTCGGACGCGGTGATCGCGGCGTCGACCAGCGGGAGCACCTCCGGATCGACTTCCGCCACGAAGGTGCGGACAATCCGCAACGCGGGTTGCGGCGAACCGGCCGAGCTGGGCAGGTCGAGTCCGGAGAAGCGGACGCCGCCGTGGCTGCGCATCCAGGTCAGCATTTCGTGCACTTCGGCCGACTCGCCGAGGGAGAAGGTGAATCCCTCTCGCCCGATATCGGCGACATCGCCGGGACCATCGCTCAGCCACTGCTGCACCAGATCGCCCTCGGCGAATCCCGATTCGAAGCCGAGCACCGTGAACCCGTGGTCCTCGACGAGCCGGCGGAGCAACCGGGCGCGGAGTTCGCCGAACTCGCGGATGTGGTGGTTGTTCTCGCCGATCGCGACGATGCGCGCGTCGCCGATCAGGTCGGTGATCGAGGCGACGTCGCCGTCCAGCGGCGAACGGGTGCTCAGCGGTGTCATACTGAGAACACTAATGCAACAGGGGTAGCGATTGGCAACCGAGTTACCGGGGACCAGCCGGCCGGGCGGGCGTACCGAACGCACGCGCGTCGCCGTTTTGCGGGCAACGCTCGATCTGCTGGCGGAGGTCGGGTTCACCGAGCTGACGGTCGAGGCGGTCGCCGAGCGGTCGGGCGTGCACAAGACGACGGTTTATCGGCGATGGGAATCGCGCGAAGGACTGGTCGCCGCGGCGTTGAGGTTCGGCGCGGACGAACCGTGGAGCCCGGCGGACACCGGTTCGCTTGTCGCCGATTTGCGGCAAATGGCGTTGGAGGTGGTGCGCGCGTTGACCGCTCCGGGGCAACGGGAGCTGCCGACGGCCGCGGTGCTGGCGGCATTCCACTCCGAACAGGCGGCTGGAGCGCTGCGCGAGTTTTACCAGGACCGGCACGCCCGAGCAGCGGTGATCGTGGAGCGGGCGGTCGCGCGCGGGGAGGTGCCGGCTAACACCGATCCGGATGAGGTGACGCGGACGGTGTGCGGGCCGGTGTTCTACCGGTTGTTCGTGTCGCGGGAGCCGGTGTCGGAGGAGACGGCTGGGGTCGCGGCGGAGGCGGGGGCTGCGGCGGCTCGGGCGGGGGTGTTGGGCAGGCGGTTGCCGGGGAGTGGCGACGGGGGTTGATTCACGGCTGGGGCGAGGGGCTTGTTGCCGGAAAATGGCGATGGGTGGAGCGGGGGTGGTCAAGTGAGCTGGCTTGGCCCTCGCCGCGCCACGGCGACGGCGACGGCAACGGCGACGGCAACGGCAACGGCGACGGCGACGGCGACGGCGACGGCGACGGCGACGGCGACGGCGACGGCGACGGCGACGGCGACGAAGCGAGGCTGGCAGATGAGCTGGCCGGGACCTCGCCGCCAAGACGGTGGCAATGGAACAAAACCGCAGACGAGCTGGCCTGGTGTTCGCCATCAAACGGCGACAGCAGTGCAGAACTGGAGGACGAGTCAGCTTGGCCCTCGCCGCAAAACGGCGAATGCCCGGACGGGGCTAGGTTGAGCAGGTAGTCGCCGCTCAGCGGCAAACTGCGGGTCTAAGAGCGCAATGACGGCAGCGGCGGGAACCGGTCCCGGGCCGTCTGCCAGTGGCCGATGCGAGCGATCGGCGGTGGACGGCGCTGACGTGGCAGCAATTTGGTGACGGAGAGAAGCTATCGGGGCGGGCTAGGGCGAGCAGTAGCGAACGAGAGAAAGCAGGGACGAACGGAAGCCACGAAGCCTAACCCTCCAACGGCAACCGGTACCGGACCTCCTCCAAGGTCACCGCGCCGTCGGACATCGTCTCTACCTTGGTCTTTCCGTCCATGACCCACCCGGCTCGTTCATAGAACGTCCGCGCCCGGGTGTTCGTCGACAGCACCCACAGCGTCGCCGTCTCGAATTGGGTCGACAGGCCCCGTACGCACTCCTCGTGCAGCGCTCGTCCCAGCCCCCGGCCCCACTCTGACGGCAGGAGGTAGATCGACGACAGCTCGCCGGTCTGCGGAGTGGCGTCGTCGTCGCGGCTGGGGCCGAAGACCGCGAAACCGGTGATCGACTCGGCGGTGCTGGCCGTCAGGACGGTGTGCCGGCGGGAGGTGTCCGCCAGGTTCGAAGCCCAGAACTGTTCCCGCGGCTCGATCGACAGGCCGGACAGGAACTCGTCCGGCAGCAAGCCCGCGTAGGCCGCTTGCCAGGAGCCTACGTGGACCGCCGCTATGCCGGACGCGTCTTCCGGGGTCGCGGGGCGGATCACGAGTTCGGGCACCATTCCTCCAGCGGCTCGGCGACGAAATCAAACCGCTGGCAGTTCAGCACACCAGCCCGCGGGGGCGCATGCGGTTTACCGAAGTGGCCACAAAGGACAGTCGACGGCGCGGAGACGGGCAAAAGTGCCGAAAGGCGACCCGGAGCAGGCGAGTGTGTTCGGGCAAGGGTTCCGGGACTTCAGGCATCACCGCCGCGGCCCGCCAGCACCGGGGGCGCCCAGCCGATAGCCTCGGCGGATTGGCGGATCAGGCTCCGCTCGTTCGTCATGCCCGTGCGTACCAGGAAATGGGACAACCGATGACCAACCCGTTGATCGCGCCGGTGAAGGACTCCACGACCGCGATGTCCGGGATTCCTCTGCTGGAGGACGCGACCGGCCTCAAGACCGCGATCGAGAGCAAGAACTGGGCGGCTGTCGCGATCGGAGCGGTGGGGACCGCGCTCGATGTGCTCACCGCGGTGATGGATCCGTTCGGCGCGATTTTCGCCGCGGGGGTCGGGTGGCTGATGGAGCATGTCGGGCCGCTCAAGGAGGCCCTCGACGCGCTCACCGGCAAGGCGGACGAGATCCATTCGCAGGCGGAGACCTGGACCAATGTCGCCAAAGAACTCGAGAGCGTTTCGGCCGAGCTGACCGAGCTGGTCAAGAAGGATCTCCAAGACTGGCAAGGCGAAGCGGCCGACACGTACCGCAAAAAGGCCGAGGACACCTCCGCGCTGATCGGCAGTGCGCAGAAGGGCAGCGAGGGCGCGGCGAGCGGGGTCAAGACCGCGGGTGAGATCGTGGCGGCGGTCCGCTCGTTGGTGCGCGACACGATCGCGGACCTGGTCGGGCACCTGATCTCGTGGGCGTTGCAGGTGCTGTTCACGCTCGGGATCGGGATGGCCTGGGTGGTGCCGCAGGTCGTGTCGGCGGTGGCGAAGACCGCTTCGAAGATCACGCAGGTGACGACGAAGCTGGTCAAGGCGCTCAAGGCGCTGATCCCGCTGCTGAAGAAGGCCGGGACGCTGTTCGGCGACGCGGGCAAGGCGTTGAAGGGGCTCAAGAGCGGCAAAGGCGCGCCGACGCACACGCCCAAGGACATCAACGTCAAGTCCGAGAAACCCAAGTCCAGCACCAAAGACGAGAGCACCACGACGTCCGGCGACCACAGCGGGAACACTCACCCGTCCGGCGAGCACGGCGGCGGCCAGCACCAGACGGACAAGCCTGAGCCGGGACCCGACGGGCCGAACGGGGTCAGGGGCGGACTGGACGGCCACACGTCGGCGTCCGGGGCCCGCGGCGGACAGGGCAACACCAGGTCGCTGGACAAACAGGGCGAGAACTCGCGCACTGTCGAAAACATCTGCACCACCGGCGACCCGATCGACGTCGCGAGCGGGCAGATGGTGATGACCGAGACCGACGCGGTGTTCCGCAGCGCGCTGCCGATGGTCTTCGAGCGCGCGCACTTCTCCGCGTTCCGCGCGGGCGGCTGGCTCGGCGGGGCCTGGGTGTCCACTTTGGACGAACGCGTCGAGGTGTACGACGACCAGGTGTGGTTCGCCGGTTCCGACGGGATCGTCCAGGTCTTCCCGCGTCCGCACGGCGACGAGTGGGTGGCCGCCGAGCACGGGCCGGCGCGGTTTCTCGCCCAGGAGCCCGGCGGCGGGTTCGTCCTCGAAGACCGGGAGCGGCAGCGGATCCTCACCTTCGAGCGCGGCAGCCAGCAGATCCGGCCGATCCGCTCGATCGCCGACCGCAACGACGAGCACATCTACTTCGAGCGCGACCCGCGCGGCACGCCGGTCGCGATCCGGCACAGCGGCGGCTACCGGATCAACATCGCCACCGAGGACGGGCTCGTCACCGGGCTCTCGACGGTCACCGGCGACGGCACCGAGGTGCAACTGGTCCGCTACGGCTACGTCGACGGCAATCTCACCGAGGTCACCAACGAATCCGGGCTCCCGTTCCGGTACGGCTACGACCGGTCAGGCCGGATCGAGACGTGGTCCGACCGCAACGGCGAGTGGTACCGCTTCCACTACGACGAAACCGGCCGGGTGGTGCGCACCGAGGGCTCCGGCGACTGTCTCACCGTCACGATGGAGTACGACCTGGTCAACCTGGTCACCCACGTCGTCGATTCGCTCGGCCACCGCACCGCCTTCCACCTCAACGAATCCGGCCAGCTGCTGCGCGAGGTCAACGCGCTCGGCGCCTCGCGCAGCTACGAATGGGACGCCAACGACCGGCTGCTCAGCGAGACCGACGAACTCGGCCGGACCCAGCGCTACCGCTACGACGAGCTGAACAACCTGATCGGCATGCACCGGCCCGACGGCACAGAATGGTCCGTCGAACGCAACGAATTCGGCCAACCAGTGCATCTGGTCGAGGCTCCGGGCGTCGAAACCCGTTGGGAATACGACGAACGCGGCAACGTGACCCGGTTCGTCGAACCCGGCGGCGGCGCCACCGTCTACACCTACGACGAGTGGGGCCACCTCGCGTCGGTCACCGATCCGGCGGGCGTGAAGCTGACCGTGGTGTCCGACGACGCGGGCAACCCGATCACGGTGACCGACCCGCACGGCGCGACGACCGCGTACCGCTACGACTGTTTCGGCAGGCTCTCCTCCACCGTCGACCCGACCGGCGCGGTCGAGGAATTCGGCTACACCGTCAACGGTTCGCTCGCCTGGCACCGCCGCGCGGACGGGTCGACCGACGAATGGCATTACGACGGCGAGGGCAACAACCGCCTGCACGCCGACGCCTCGTCCGCGATCACCCAGCAGGAAGTGACCCACTTCGACCTGATCTCCGCCGAGATCCGGCCCGACGGCACCCGGCTCGAATACTCCTACGACACCGAACTGCGGCTGACCGGCGTCACCAACGAACACGGCCAGGTCTGGCGCTACGAGTACGACCCGGCCGGAAACCTCGTCCGCGAGACCGATTTCGGCGGCGCGTCCTCGACCTACCGCTACAACGCGGCCGGCGAGCTCACCGAGATCCGCAGCCAGTCCGGCGACGTCGTGACCATGAGCCGCGACCTGCGCGGCAACCTCGTGGAGGAGGTCGTCGAAGGGCCGTCCGGGACCGTGCGCACCCGGTTCGAGCACGACGTCCTCGGCCAGCTCGCCGCCGTCGACGACGGCACCACCCGCGTCGAGTACACGCGGGACGCGGCCGGTCGCGTGATCGCCGAGACAGTCAACGGGCGCACTCTCCGTTCCGAATACGACAGCGCGGGCAACCTGGTCCGGCGGCGGACTCCGTCCGGGGCGGAAAGCGTTTGGGAGTACAGCGAAGCAGGCGAACTCGCCGCGATGCACACCTCGGGCCGGACCACGCGCTTCGAGTACGACCCGGCAGGCCGCGAGGTCCGCCGCACGTTCGGCAAGGGCGCGGCGATCCTGCGCTCCTGGGACCCGGCCGGGCAGCTTTCCGGCCAGGCCGTGCAGGGCGCGTCCGGCGAACTGGGCCGCGACCGGCGCTACCACTACCGCCCCGACGGGCTGCCCGCCCGGATCGACGACCAGACGTCCGGCTCGCGCTGGTTCGCCCTCGACGTCCGCGGCCGGGTCACGTCGGTCCGCGCGGAGGGCTGGAGCGAGCAGTACGCCTACGACGCGACCGGGCGGCTCGTCGACGCCGCCTGGCCCGCGCCGGAAGAGGAGGACCGGCTCGGCAGGCGCGCGGGCCCGGCTTCGGTGATCACCGAGGCGGGCGGCGTCCGCTACACCTACGACGACGCCGGCCGGATGCTCACCCGCCAGCACGAGGACGGGCGGACCTGGGAGTACGCCTGGGGTCCGCTGGAGCGGCTGGTCGCGGTCAAGGTCCCGGACGGCACCTCGTGGCGCTACACCTACGACCCGATCGGCCGCCGGACCCGCAAGGAGCACTTCGCCGCGGACGGGAACACTTCGCTCGAACGCGTCGACTTCGTCTGGGACGGCGACACTCTGGTCGAGGAAACCCGTTCCGTCGACGGCGCTTCCGAAACGACGGTGTGGGACTACGAACTCGACAGCTTCCGGCCGCTGCTGCAGCGCCGCCGCCCGGTCTCGAAAGACGCGCAGGACAAAATCGACGCGCAGTTCTTCGCCATCGTCGCCGAACCGTCCGGAACGCCGACCGAACTGCTCGACGACCAGGGCGAGATCGTCTGGCACGCCCGCACCAGCCTGTTCGGCCTGGTGGTCGACGCGGCCGGGGAAATCGGCATCCCGCTGCGCTTTCAAGGCCAGTACTTCGACGCGGAAACCGGCCTGCACTACAACCTGCACCGCTACTACGACCCGGCGCTCGCCCGCTACGTCAGCCCCGACCCGATCGGGCTGGCCGGCGGACCGGACCCGCACGCCTACGTCAGCAACCCGCACGTCCTGGTCGACCCGCTCGGCCTCGCGGGCAGCAACTGCACGAGCCGCAGCCCCAGCCCCGATCCCTACGACCGCGGGCCGAGCCTCACTCCGGATCCGCAGGGCCGTTCCCGGAAGCAGTCGCCGGGCGGGACGGTTTACGTGGAGCACAAGAAATCCGGGAAGAAGAACCGGCGGAAGGACTACGGGTACACCAACCTGTCGCACAGCAGCGGGAAGATGCGGCCGATCTTCCAGCGCAACGCGGTGTCGCCGCCGCCCTCGTTCAAGAAGCGGGGCGAGGACACCAAGTGGTACATGGACTCGAACCGGCGCTATTACACCCGGGACTACCAGGGAAAGCCGACCGGCATCGTCAAGGGCCACAGCAACCTCGTCATGGGGCACAACCCCTCGGCCAGCGCGCACTGGAACAAAACGGGCTACAAGAACACCTACCCGCAGAACAAGGCGCACAACGAAGACCCCAATTCCTTCGGCTGGCTCGAGAAGCGCGCTGATTCCGACAAGAGCGGCGGCAAGGAGCAAAAGTACCGGGACGCGACCCCGAGCAACGGCGCCAACCGGCAATGGTGGGACCCGAAGGCCCCCAACTACCGCGGCAACCCGGTCGCGGAATACCGGCCGGAGGTCAAGAAGGTCCAGCCGAGCAGCGGGAGCGGCGGTTACGGCGGCGGAGGTTATTCCGGCGGCAGCGGGCACACGAGCTACTCCAGCGGGCATGCCGGGCCATCGTCGAGTTCGGCGCCTTATGTCCAAACTGTTCATCCGCCGGGTTATTCAAGCGGAGGCCACTACACCAGCGGTGGCGCCTACGGCAGCAGCGGCCATTACAGCAGCGGCGGGTACGGCGGCAGCAGCAGCCATTATTCCGGCGGCGGCAGCCATTCCGGCGGTTATGGCGGCAGCAGTCATTCCGGCGGATCCAGCGGCGCCTATGGCAGCAGCGGGAGAAACGGCACCCAATACGTCTACGGACCCAGCACCGGCGGCCATTCCAGCAGCGGCGGCTACGGCCATTCCGGAGGCGGCGGTTACCCCAGCGGTGGCCATTCCGGCGGGAGCTACGGCACTTACGGCGGCAGCAGCCACTCCGGCGGATCCAGCGGCGTCTATGGCAGCAGCGGGAGAAACGGCACCCAATACGTCTACGGACCCAGCAGTGGCGGCCATTCCAGTGGCAGTTACGGCGGCGGCGGCAGCTACACCGGCGGCGGTTACAGCGGCGGCCACTCCGGCGGAAACCGGCACGGCTACGACTCGGACGACGACCTCTACGACGCCTGAGCGACCAGCCTGACCAGACACAACCGCCAGCACGGCGAAGGGGCCGGGACAAGAAGTCCCGGCCCCTTCCCCGTCAGCACGCGCCGTCCGAAGCAGACGACAGCGCGTCAGCTCTTCTCCAGGTACTCCGCCCGCTCCAGGTCGACCACGTCGGCCACCATCTGCGCCAACCCCGGCAGCGAAGCCAGCTCCGGATCGGCCGTCACGATCTCCTGAGCCTGCTCCCGCGCCTCGGTGATCACGTCCTCGTCGCGCAGCAGCGACAACAACTTCAGCCCAGACCGCTTGCCCGACTGCGCCGCACCGAGAATGTCGCCTTCGCGGCGCAGCTCCAAGTCCAACCGGGACAGTTCGAAACCGTCCGTTGTGGACTCGACGGCGGCCAGTCGCTCACGAGTGGAAGTCCCGTCCAGGGTTTCCGTTACCAGCAAGCACAATCCGGGCACGCTCCCTCGCCCGACGCGGCCACGCAGCTGGTGCAGCTGGCTCACGCCGAACCGGTCGGCGTCGAGGATGACCATCGCCGTCGCGTTGGGGACGTTCACGCCGACCTCGACCACGGTCGTCGCGACCAGCACCTCGACCTTCCCCGCGCCGAACGCCTGCATGACGGCGTCCTTCTCGTCAGTCGGCATCCGGCCGTGCAGCGCGGCGATCTTCAAGCCCTTCAACGCGCCGTTGGCGAGATCCGGCGCGACGTCCAGCACCGCGAGTGGCGGCCGCTTGTCGCTCTTGTCCGACGGCGGTTCGTCGCCGATCCGCGGGCACACGACGTACGCCTGATGCCCCTTGCCGACTTCCTCGCTGACCCGCTGCCACACCCGGTCGAACCAGGCGGGCTTCTCCGCGACCGGCACGACCGTCGTCTTGATCGGCGACCGGCCGACCGGCATTTCGCGCAGCGCCGAGATTTCCAGGTCGCCGTAGACCGTCATGGCGACCGTGCGCGGGATCGGCGTCGCCGTCATGACCAGCACGTGCGGGCTCGTCGAATCGGCGCCGCGGGACCGCAAAGCATCCCGTTGCTCCACGCCGAACCGGTGCTGCTCGTCCACGACCACGAGCCCGAGATCGGCGAACTGCACGGTGTCCTGGATCAGCGCGTGCGTGCCGACAACGATGCCCGCCTCGCCGCTTACCGTCTCCAGCAACGCTTTCTTGCGTTCCTTCGCGCCCATCGACCCGGTGAGCAGCGTGATCCGGGTGGCGTTCTCGGCCGCGCCAAGCTCACCCGCCATCCCGATGTCGCCGAGCATTTCGCGCAGCGAACGCGCGTGCTGCGCGGCCAAAACCTCGGTCGGCGCGAGCATCGCCGCCTGCCGCCCGGAATCGACGGCCTGCAGCATCGCCCGCAGCGCGACCACGGTCTTGCCGGAACCGACTTCACCTTGCAGCAGCCGGTTCATCGGGTGCTCGGACGACATGTCGGCGGCGATCTCGTCGCCGATCGCGCGCTGGCCCGCGGTGAGATCGAAGGGCAGCCGCTTGTCGAACGCGTCGAGGAGGCCGCCGTCGACATGCGGGCTCGCCTTCGCCGGACGCGACACCGCGGAATGCCGTCGCTGCGCGAAAATCAGCTGTACGGCCATCGCTTCGTCCCACTTGAGCCGGTGCCGCGACGACTCCAGGTGCGCCCAGTCCTCCGGCCGGTGGATGCCGCGCAACGCCCGCTCCAGGCCGGGCAGCCCGTGCCGCTTGAGCAGTTCGTCGGGCATCGGGTCCTCGCCGACCTCCAGCACGTCCAGCACCTGCCGGACGCATTTGGCGATCGACCAGGTCGGCATGCCTTGCGCCGCCGGGTAAACGGGGATGATCTCGGCGAGGAAGTTGTCGACCGCCTCGGCCTCGCGTTCGGCGTCGAGCAGCTCGTACTCCGGGTTGGCCAGCTGCAGCGTGTCCCGGAACGCGGTGACCTTGCCCGCGAACAGCCCGGTCTTGCCCGGTGCCAGATCCTTCTCGCGCCACGCCTGGTTGAAGAACGCGCACGCGAGCCGCCGCTTGCCGTCGGTGATCACCATGTCGAGGATGGTGCCGTTGCGGGATTTCATCCGGCGCTTGCTGATCTTCTCGATCCGCGCCAGCACGGTCGCGTGCTCGCCGAGCTCCAGCCCGGCGATGTCGGTCAGCTCGCCGCGTTCGGCGTAGCGGCGCGGATAGTGGCGCAGCAGATCGGAAACCGTCTCGATGTCGAGCGAGCTCGAGAGCGCTTTCGCCGTTTTCGCGCCCAGCAGCAGCGGGAGTTTGTCGCGAAGACCGGCCATGATTATTCGACCCCCATCAGCAGCACGGCGTCGCTTTGACCGCCGGCGTAACTCGTCAACTCCACCTCGGGGTGCTCCAGCCTCAGTTGCTCGGCGAGCTCCGCGGCCACCCTCGGCGGAGCGTCCGCCCCGCTCAGGACGGTGACCAGCTCGCCGCCGAGCGCCAGCATCCGGTTGAGCACGCTGACCGCGGCCGCGACGAGATTCGTCGCCGACGCCGGGGCGGGTTCGATCAGCACCACCTCGTCGTCGACCAGACCGATCACGTCGCCGGACTGGGCCCGGCCCACCCAGGTTAGCGACTCTTCGCGGGCGATCCGCAGCTCGCCACGCCTGGTCGCGCCCGCGGCCTCGGCCATCGCGACGACGTCGTCGTTGACCCGCCGGTCGCCGTCGTGCACCGCGAGCGCGGCCAGCACCTGCACCGGCGACGAGCAGGGGATCACCACGACGTCGCGTTCGCCCGCCATCGGATGCCCGGCGGCGGTGTCGGCGGCCGCGGTGAGGTCCGGCCCGCCCGGCAGCACGCTCAGATGCTGCCCGGCCGCCTCGTTGAACAGCCCGATCATGTCCTCGACGCTGGGAAGCTCGCCCTCCGGCACCGCCAGCACCGCGACGCCCTCGGCCCGCAGCAGCTCGGCGAGCCCGCCGCCGCGCACCACCGCGACCACCGACCGGTCGATTCCGCCACCCGGTTCGATCGGCGTCGGGGTGAGCAGCGGCTCGACCCTGATCTTTCGCGGCCTGCCCAGCTGCAGACCGGCTTCGATGGCCGCGCCGATGTCCGCGCAATGGACGTGCACCGCGTGGCTGCCCGAGCCGTCGCCGGCCACGGTGACGCTGTCGCCGAACCCGCTCAGTTCCTTCCGCAACGCCGGCAGCCGGGCCTCGTCGACCTCGTCCAGCAAGTACATGACCTCCCACGCGTACGGCACCTGCTCCGGCAGCGAAGCGACGGCCCGCAGGTCGTGCCCGGGTTCCTCGGTTTCGCCGGTGATCACGCCCGCCAGCGCGTCGAGCACCGCGACCAGTCCGCGGCCCCCGGCGTCGACGACCCCGGCCTTGGCCAGCGCGGGCAGCTGCTTGGGCGTCTCCTCCAACGCCGCCGCAGCCACGGTGACGACCTCACGCGCGACCTCGGGCAACGTCCGCGTCGTCCCTCGGACGGCGGCGGCCACGGCGTGCAGGACAGTCAGCATCGTCCCGGCGACCGGCCTGCTGACCGCGCCCGTGGCGGCTTGGTCCGCGTGCCCGAGCGCGGCGGCGAGACCGGCGCCGTCGAGGTCCTCGCCGTTCGCCGCCCACTCGGCCATCCCGCGCACGACCTGGGACAGGATCACGCCCGAATTGCCTCGCGCGTGTGCGACCGCCCCGCGCGCCAGGACAGCCAGCGCTTCAGCGGCGTCGGCCGGTTCCGCGCTGGTGAGCGCCTCGTGCGCGCCGGTCATCGTGTACAGCAGGTTGGAGCCGGTGTCGGAGTCCGCGACCGGGTAGACGTTGATGCCGTCGATGGCCGTGCGCAGCCTGTCCAAGCTGCGCACAGAGGCCGCCGCCCAGCCCGACACCGCCGCCGCGTCCAGCACCCGCACCCCGTAACCTCCTAGCCGGTCCCCGCGAGGGTAACGACCCCGCGGCAAGGCCCCCGAGACCACTCGTTACTATGGTCGAGTTGCCTGGCAAGTTCAGGCGCGCATTCTTTGTCCCATATCCAGAGGAGTTCGACGTGGCTGCCGTGTGCGACGTCTGTGGCAAGGGACCCGGCTTCGGCAAGTCGGTCTCGCACTCCCACCGGCGTACCAACCGCCGGTGGAACCCGAACATCCAGGTTGTGCACGCGAAGGTCGGCGTGTCCCAGCGCAAGCGCCTGAACGCCTGCACCTCGTGCATCAAGGCCGGCAAGGTCGTTCGCGGCTGAGTTCAGCAGCTTTCGAAAAGGGGCGAGTGCTTCGGCACCCGCCCCTTTTTCGTCACCTCAGGAAGCCCGCCAGAACCTCCCGCAGGGACTCCGGCGCGTTCAGCACCCCGTGGTCCTGCCCCGGGACCTCCTCGTAGCGTCCGTGCGCAACGGCGGCAGCGACAGCCTTGGCGGACGACGCCATCCACGCCTCCCCCGCGCCGCCCGACAGCGACAGCACCGGCACCGTGATCGCGGCCAGCCGGTCGGCTGGCAGGTGGTTGCCGCGGCCGCAGACTGCCAGGTCATAGGGCAGCGTGTGCGCCAGGCCGACGAACCAGCCCCACACCGGCGCGGCCTTCATCGAGTCCACCATCGCGGCCGGGGTCCCGGTCCCCTCGACCAGGAACAACTCGACCGCGGTGTCCCGGTCGCCGTCGGCGAGGGCGGCACTCACCCGGTCGACCAGGTCTTCGGCGGGACGCGGGCGGTCGTCGCCGATGAACGGCGGTTCGTACACCGCGACCTTCGTGATCGGCAGGCCGCGCGCCGCCGCTTCCAGTGCCAGGATCGCGCCGGACGAGTGGCCGAACACCGCGGCCGACCCGCCGACGGCCTCGATCAGCACCTCGAGGTCGTCGATCTCGCGCTCGACCGCGTAGACCTGGGCGTCGCCGCTGTCGCCGCGGCCTCTCCGGTCGTAGGCGACCGCGGTGAATCCCGCGTCGGCAAGCACCGCGGCCAGCGCGGCGACGGTCGTCCGGTCGTTCACCGCGCCGCCGACCAGCAGCACCGGCGAACCCGAGCCGTAGGTGTCGAAGGCGATCGGGGTGCCGTCGGCGGACGTGACGGTGGCGGTCATGGCTTTCCTCCAGGGTTTCAGTCGTTCCTTACCCTGGTGGTCGGCGCCGGACGCCGGAACTGGACACGCCGCGTCAGGGAAGTTTCCAGTCGAGCGGTTCCGCGCCCTGCTGGGTCAGCAGCTGGTTCGCCCGGCTGAACGGACGCGACCCGAAGAAGCCGTTGCGCGCCGAGAGCGGGCTCGGGTGCGCCGATTCGATGCACGGGACGTCGCCGAGCATCGGCCGCAGGTTCCGCGCGTTGCGGCCCCACAGAATCGCCACCAGCGGTCCGCCGCGCGCGGCGAGCGCCTTGATCGCCTGCTCGGTGACCTGTTCCCAGCCCTTGCCCTGGTGCGAGTTGGACTTGTGCGGCTGCACGGTGAGCGACCGGTTGAGCAGCAGCACGCCCTGCTCGGCCCACGGAGTCAGGTCGCCGTTGGCGGGCGTCGGATGGCCCAGGTCCTCGCAGTACTCCTGGTAGATGTTGATCAGGCTCTTCGGGATCGGCCGCACGTCCGGAGCCACCGAGAAGCTCAGGCCGACCGCGTGCCCGGGCGTCGGGTACGGGTCCTGGCCCACGATCAGCACGCGGACGTCGTCGAACGGCTGCTTGAACGCGCGCAGCACGTGCTCGCCCGCGGGAAGATAGGTGCGGCCCGCGGCGATCTCGGCGCGGAGGAACTCCCCCATCGCGGCTACCTGCGGGGCCACTGGTTCAAGGGCTTTCGCCCAGCCGGCTTCGACGATTTCGTCCAGCGGTCGTCCAGTCACGGCCCGCGAGCCTAGCGGCACGTGCCCGAGGTCACTGTGGCGGGTCCAGCCTGCGCAACTCGGCGCGGAACCGCGCTCCGCGCCGGACATAGGAATCCACCACCGCGGCGATCTGGTCTTCGGAAAACGACTTGTTCGGCCGCGTTTTCGCCGGAACCCCCAGCGCGATCTCGCCGGTGCCGACCGTCGATTCGTACGACAGCACCGCGCCCGCGCCGACCATCCCGCCGTCCTCGATCACGCTTCCGTTCAGCACCACCGAACCCGACGCGATCAGGCAGCCGGTGCCGATCGTCGCGCCCTCGATGTGCACCGCGTGCCCGACCGCCGACGACGGGCCGATGATCGTCGGATGCCGCGCGGTGCAGTGGACGACGCAGCCGTCCTGCACGTTCGAACGTTCGCCGATCTCGATGTACCCGTGGTCGCCGCGCAGCACCGTCTGCGGCCAGACCGACGCGCGCGGTCCGATCCGGACATCGCCGATCACCGTGGCGTCGGGATGGACGTAGGCGTCCGGGTGGATGGTCGGGACCAGGTCGCCGAGCGCGTAGATGGCCAAAGCCGCCTCCGGGTCAAAGTCGTCAGAGTGGTCGGTCGCGGTCGAGATCCTTGCCGTAGTACCGGCTTTCGGGCATGTCGCCGTAATAGCCGAAAGCCGGGATCTCGACGTAACCCGACGAACGGTAGAGGGCGATCGCCTCCGGTTGCTCGGTGCCCGTCTCCAGCACGACGCGGCGACGTCCGGCGGCCACCGCGGTGCGTTCCAGTTCGGCGAGCATCGCGCGGGCGAAACCGCGTCCTCGTGCCGATTCGACCACGTACATCCGCTTGATCTCGACATCGCCGGGCCGGAACGTCGGCGCGGGACCGTCGTGCGCGCGCCACGCGCCGGACGCCACCGGCGAGTTGTCCAGGTACCCGACCAGAAACAGGCCCCGCGGCGGCGCGAACTCCGCGGGGTCCATCGGGGTCTCGTCCTCGGAGCCGTAGCGGCGCACGTACTCCAGCTGCACCTCGGCCATCAGCTTGGCGGCGTCGGGATGGTCGAAGGCGACGACACGGATGTCCACGCGATCAGCCTAATGAAGGATCACTGCTGCCAGTGCTCCCAGCCGCCTTGCTGGTCGTACTCCTTGCCGTCCACGGTGACCCCGGAGCCGGGCATGGTGACCACGCCGATCTTGCGCCAGCCCTCGGGCAGGTCGTCGAACGGCGGGAACGTCGCGACCAGCGCGTGGTCCTCGCCGCCGGTCAGCACCCACTGCAGCGGGTCCGCGCCCAGCGCGCTGCCGACCTCCTTCAGCCGCGTCGAAACCTCGAGCAACGCGGTCTGCACGTCGAGCCCGACCTCGGAAGCCGCGGCCAGATGCGCGAGATCGGCGAGCAGGCCGTCGGAGACGTCCATCATCGCCGTCGCGCCGGCGAGCGCGGCCTGCGGACCGGCCGCGTACGGCGGTTCCGGGCAGCGCTGCGCGTTCACCACGCCGACCGGCGACCGGAATCCGCGCCGCAGCACCGCGAGCCCAGCCGCGGCCCAGCCGAGCCGTCCGCACACCGCGAGCACGTCGCCGGGGCGCGCGCCGGAGCGGGTCACCGGTTCGCGGTCTTCGAGGTCGCCCAATGCGGTGACGCTGATCACGAGCTGGTCCGCGCTCACGAGATCGCCGCCGGACACCCCGATGCCCGCCGTTTTCGCCTCGGCCCACATCCCGTCCATGATCTCGGTCACGACCTGCGCCGGGGTGTCCGCCGGACACGCGAGCCCGACGACCACCGACGTGGGCTTCGCTCCCATCGCCGCGATGTCGGACAGATTCACCGCGACCGCCTTGCGCCCGGCCTGCTCCGGGCTCGACCAGTCGAGCCGGAAATGCACGCCGTGCACCAGGACGTCGGTCGTCACGACCACGCGGCCGTCCGGCGCGGCGAGAACCGCCGCGTCGTCGCCGGGGCCCAGCAATGTCGACGCGGGCTGCTCGCGTCCTTCGGTGACCCGCCGGATCAGGCCGAACTCGCCTGTCGCGGCCACCGAGTGCTCGTCCGGTGACACCGGTCACCTCCTGTTTCCCTCGCCTGTGTCGGATCGGCCACCGACAATCGGATCCCCTAGGTTTTTCCCAGGGCTGGCGCTACGTTCCCTACACCGTCTACACCGTTCCTACCTCGACTCGACCGCCACCGACGAAAGGGCACGCCGTGGTCCACGCATACATCCTCATCCAGACCGAGGTCGGCAAAGCGGCCGCGGTGGCTGCGGAGATCGCCGGGGTCCCGGGCGTGACCAGCTCCGAGGACGTCACCGGCCCGTACGACGTGATCGTGCGCGCCGCCGCGGACACAGTGGACCAGCTCGGCCAGCTCGTCGTCGCCCGCGTGCAGAACGTGGAAGGGATCACGCGCACGCTGACCTGCCCGGTCGTCCACCTCTGACGCGTGGTCCACTGATGCGGTGGCAGACACCGACACCGGGGCTCCGCCGAAGGTCGTCCTCGTCACCGCGTCGTTGCTCGTGGCCGCTTTGGCGGTCGCGGTCGCGGTCGTCGCGCTGACGAAGAGCTCCTCCGGGCAGCCCGACCCGAACCAGCCCCTCGCGCTCGTTTCCGTTCCCGCGCCGCAGGCCGGGTCGCCGGACTGCGCGAAGCTGATCGCCGGGGTCCCGGCCACGCTCACCTCGAACGGCAAGGAACTGTCGCCGCGCACGCTCGCCGAGCCCGCGCCGAAGGCCACCGTCGCGTGGGGCGAGCCGGATCCGGTCGTGCTGCGCTGCGGCCTCGAACGTCCGCCGGACCTCACCCAGACCTCGCCGCTGCGCGTGGTCAACAAGGTGCAGTGGCTGCAGGTCGAGCAGGGCGATTCGGCCACCTGGTACGCCGTCGACCGGCCGGTCTATCTGGCGCTGACCGTGCCGAAGAGCGCGGGAACGGGTCCGCTGCAGACCATTTCGGACGCGGTCGCGGCGAAGCTGCCGGTCAAGCCCCTGAAGTTCTAGCCGCGATCGTCTCCAGCGATTCGCCGGTGGTGCGCGGCCCGAGCACCGCCACGTCGATCATCAGCAGCACCATCGCGCCCGCGACCACGGCGAACATCGTCGTCGCGCCCGCCGAATGCAGGATCGGCAGCAGCACGAACGGCATCGCGGCCGTCGCCAGCCGGGACAGCGCGTAGGCCGAACCGGCGGCGGTTCCGCGCAGCGACGTCGGGAACAGTTCGCCCTGGTAGGTGTGGAAGGCGTTGGAGAACACGTTGCTGACGGCGGTGTAGCAGAACCCGAACACCGCGATCAGCACGCCAGAGGTGGCGTAGCCGAAGGCCAGCCCGAACACCGCCATCGCCGCCGCGCTCGCGACGATCAGCCATTTGCGTTCCAGCCGTTCGATGATCGGGATGGACAGCGCGGAGCCGATCGGATAGCCGAGGAAGGTGAGCGCGGCGAAGGTCAGCGAGCTGACTAGGCCGAAACCCTTGGCCGCCAGCACAATCGGAACCAGCGAGCCGAAACCGTAGTAGCCGAACGACTGCAGCAACTGGAACACGTACAGCATCGCCGTGCGGCGGAACCACGGCGGACGCAGCAGCGCCGACGCGCGCACCGGTTCGGGCGCGGGCGGTTCCGGCTCCGGTTCGGGCAATGGCTGCGGCGCGCTCGCTTCGAGCTTGCGTACGATCTCGTCCGCTTCGCCGATTCTGCCTTGTGCGGCAAGCCAACGCGGTGATTCCGGCAACGTGAACCGCAGCGCCCACACAACCGCCGCGCCCAAGGCACCGATCACGAACAGCCAGCGCCAGCCGTCGATGCCGAGCGGCGCGTGGCCGACGAGCGCGCGGGCGAGGAATCCGGCGGCCGGGACGCCGCAGAAACCGATCGTGTAAGCCCAGGCTGTCGCGCGACCGCGGGCGCGGGCGGGCAGCAGGTCAGCGAGATAAGCGTCGGCGACCGGCAACTCCGCTCCGATGCCGATCCCGGCGATGAAGCGGCAGATCACCAGCATCCACACGTCGGTGCTGAACGCGCCGAGCAGCGTGAACACCGAGTACAGGCCCAGTGTGAGCAGGAACGCGCGCCGCCTGCCGAAGCGGTCGGCCAGCCTGCCGAGGAACACCGCGCCCACGAACGCGCCGACGAACGCCGACGCCAGGACGTACTTCAGCGTCGTCGGGGTGACGCCGAATTCCTTGGTGAGGACGGTGCTGATGGTGGCGGCGAGGAACAGGTCGTAGAGGTCGAAGAAAGTGGCGATGCCGACCACTGCCACGAAGTACCGGTGCCGCCGGGTGACCGGGAGCCGGTCGAGACGGGAAGCGATCTGCACGCGCTGTTTTCCTTACCGGGCCGGGGGTGTGCGGGGATCATCGTAAATCGCCGCGCCCGAGGTCGCGGCGCGGCTTCTGAGAGGCTGGCGGGCGTGACGGTTGAGGAGTTCGAGCGGCACCGTTCGAAACTGTTCGGGCTGGCGTACCGGATGACGGGTTCCGCCGAGGAGGCCGAAGACGTCGTCCAGGACACCTTCCTGCGCTGGCACCGGGCCGACGCGGTCGCGTCGCCGTGGGCGTGGCTGGCCAAAGTCGCCACCAACCTGTGTGTGAACCGGTTGACGTCGGCGCGGGCGCGGCGGGAGAACTACGTCGGTTTCTGGCTGCCGGAGCCAGTCCTGACCGAGAACGGCGCTCTCGGCCCGCTGGACCGCGTCGAGCAGCGGGAGATCGTCTCGCTGGCCTTCCTGGTGCTGCTGGAAAACCTGAACCCCGTGGAACGCGCGGTGTTCGTCCTGCGCGAAGCTTTCGGCTACAGCCATCGGGAGACGGCCGAGGTCATCAATTCCACCGAGGCGAACTCCCGGCAACTGTACGCCCGAGCGCGCCGGCGCCTGGCCGAGGCCCGCGACGGTTCCGCTCGCCGGACGTCCCCTCGCCGCGACCTGGTGGAGAGGTTCCTGGCCGCGGCGGAACAGGGTGACGTGCCAGGGCTGGAGAAGGTGCTGGCCGAGGACGTGACCGTGTGGGTGGACGGCGGCGGCAAGGTCGGCGCGGCCCGGCGGCCCATCTCCGGCATCGACAAGGTGGCGCGCTACTTGGCGGGATCGTTCCGCCTCGCCGGTCCGGAGACGACCTTGTCGGCCGCGGAAGTGAACGGCTCGCCGGGGCTGCTGGCCCGTGCGGGCGGGACGCTGGTGGGCGTGCTGGTGCCCGAGACGTCGGACAGCCGGGTCACCGGGATTCGCGTCGTCGCCAATCCGGACAAACTCCGGGCGTTGTCACGTTCGGAAGGCCTGTCCGGTTCTTAACGGGGACACTCGCTCTCCCCGGAGGAATCGACTCGTGACGAACTTGATCCTGGTGACGGGCGGCACCGGCCGGCTCGGCCGCGCGCTCGTTCCGCGTCTCGCCGCGGACGGTCACGCCGTCCGCGTCCTGAGCCGCCGCGCTCCCGCGGACAAGCAAACCCGCCGCGGCGACCTGCTCACCGGCGCAGGCCTCGACGACGCGCTCGACGGCGTCAAGGCGATCGTCCACTGCGCGACCGGAAACGGTCGTTCGGACATCGACGGCACCCGCAATCTCGTCCAAGCGGCGGCGCGAACCGAGCGGCCGCATCTGCTGTACGTGTCGATCGTCGGCGCCGACCGGGTGGAATTGTCGTACTACCGCGCGAAACTGGCTTGCGAGCAGCTGGTGGAACGCTCCGGTCTGCCGTGGACGATCCAGCGGACGACGCAGTTCCACGAACTCGTCGCCTGGATGTGCACGAGCCAGCGATGGCTGCCGATGATCGTGATGCCCCGCGGGGTCAGCTTCCAGCCCGTCGACACCGCAGACGTGGCCGCCCGCCTGGCCGCGCTGGTCGGTGCGCCTGCCGGGCGGGCACCCGACCTGGGCGGACCCGAGGTGCGCCCCGCCGCCGATCTGGCCCGCGCTTACGCGCGCTCGCGCGCCCTCCGGCGGCCGGTGCTGTCGGTGCCGATGCCCGGGGCGGCCATCCGCGGCTACCGCGAAGGGGGCCATCTGAGCCCCGGCCACGCCGACGGCCGGATCACCTTCGACCAGTTCCTCGCCGCATGAACGCCCGTGCCTGGCTGCGCGCGGGCTTGGCCTTCCTCGCGGCAGTGCAGTTCGCGGTGGGGAACTGGGCGCTGTGGTCGCCGCGCTCGTTCTTCGACATTCCCTGGGTGGGCATGCGCATGCCCTACAACGCGCATCTGATGATGGACTACGGCGCGATGAGCCTGGCCACCTCGGTGGTGCTGGGCGTGAGCTTCTTCGCCGCACGCCGGAGCCTGGCCCGCACCGCGCTCGCGGTGTACCTGACGTTCGCCGCGCCGCATCTGGTGATCCATCTCCAGCTGCTGCACCATCTCACGCCCGGCGAACGCGTGCCGTTGATGGCCGCGCTCACCGCGGCTGTCGTGCTCCCGCTGGTGTTGCTTCCGCTCACTGGACGGCTGGAGAAAACCTAGCCCCGCACCTCAGCGCAGGCCGGTGCCCCGGGCGAGCGCGGTGTCGATCAGCGTCGACAGCAAGGTCGGGTAGTCCACCCCGGTCACCTCCCACATCTTCGGGTAGGCGGACTTCGTGGTGAAGCCGGGCATCGTGTTGACCTCGTTGATCACCAGGTCGCCCTCCTCGGTCACGAAGAAGTCGACGCGGGCGAGGCCCTGGCAGTCGAGCGCGCGGAAGGCCTCGACGGCCATCGCGCGCAGCCGGTCGGTGAGCGCGTCGTCCAGTTTGGCCGGAATGTCCAGCTCGGCGTCCTCGCCGAGGTACTTGGTTTCGAAGTCGTACCAGGCGTCCTCGCCCTCGGCGAGGACGCGGATCTCGGCCGGGAGCGACGCCTCGACGCGGCCGTCCGGGAATTCCAGCACGCCGCATTCGACCTCGCGCCCGCGCACCGCCGCCTCGACGAGCACCTTCGGGTCGGTGCGCCGGGCCAGGTCGATCGCGGCGTCCAGGTCGGCCCAGTCGGCGACGCGGGAGATGCCGACCGACGAACCGGCGCGCGAGGGCTTCACGAACACCGGCAGGCCAAGGCGTTCGCGGTCCTGTTCGGCCAAAGTGGACTGTCCGCGGCGCAGCGCGGCGTAGGTGCCGACCGGCAGCCCTTCCGCGGCGAGCAGCTTCTTCGCGTATTCCTTGTCCATCGCCGCCGCGCTGGCGAGCACGCCGGGGCCGACGTACGGGAGGTCGGCGAGTTCGAGCAGGCCCTGGATGGTGCCGTCCTCGCCGAAGGCGCCGTGCAGCACCGGGAAGACGACGTCGACGGTGCCGAGCACCTCGGTGGCCTGGCCCGGGTCGACCGTGCGCAGTTCGCGGCTGGTCGGGTCGCCGGCCAGCACGAGCGCGCGGCCGGACTCGACCGTCGGCAGCTCGCGGCCCTGGATGCTGAGCTGCTCCGGGTCGCCGGTGCCGAGCACCCAGCCGCCGGTCGGCGTGACGCCGACCGGGAGCACCTCGAAGCGGTCCGGATCCAGGTTCGAGATCACACTGCCCGCGGACAGGCACGAGATGGTGTGCTCGCTGCTGCGGCCACCGAACACGACCGCGACCCGGATCTTTTCAGCGCTCATAGCCGGTCACCGTACCGGGTGAGCATCGCCAACAGCGCGTGCCGGGGGTGTCTGCGCTGGTCGCGAGGGTCGAGCCGCTGGTCGGCGAGTACGCGAGGAAGCCAGCGCGAACCACACCACTCCGCGGACCGCGAGGAACGCCATCCCGGCCAGCACCAGGACGGTGAAGTCCGGCAGCGTCTGGAACGCCACGTCCACCGGCAGCCAGCCGCCGTAGCTGAGCATGCCGACTCCGACGAACACCGCCGCGTACAGCGCTGCTGCCGCCACCAGATGTCCGATCAGGGGGCGCACTGCTACCCGGCGGAAACCCTTGTCCCGCAAGAGCTCCGGCAGCTTCCGGGCGCGCCGGAGTTGTCGGCGGGTGGCCAAGACCATCGCGATGAGGACCAGGAGGGCGACGCCGTCGATGATGCCGTAGGTCAGCAGGAAACCGTTGCCGATTTCCGGAGCCGGCACGCCCGCGAGCATCGCGAGCGTGTGGTGGAACGGCGCGCCGTTGTCCAGCAGGACCGGATTGCGCGAGGTCAGCACCACCAGGCCGACGTGGCGGTCCGGCAGATATCCCAGGTTGGCGTGGTAGCGGGTCAGGTCGCCGTCGTGCTGGACGACCGGCTGGCCGTTGAGGGTTCCGGTACCCCAGCCGAATCCGTAGTGGTCGATGCCGTCGATCGCGTGGTCTTCACCGGTGGGAACCGCCGCGCTGTGCATCAGCCGCAGGCTTTCGGCGGACAGCGGCCGGGCGCCGCGGTAGGCGCCGGTCATCTGGAAGGTCAGGTAGTGGCTGAGGTCCTCGGCGGTGGAAACCAGGTAGCCGTCCGGCCGGGCACCGGGGAAATCCGGCGTTTCCATGGGCACGTTCAGCCCGAACAGCACCGACGAGCCCTCGATCAGACCTTCTCGGCGGGCGTCGGCGAGATTGGTGAAGGTCCGGTGCATGCCGAGCGGGGCGAGGACGTGCGCCTTGAGGTAGTCGGCGTAGCTCTGGCCGGAGACCTGCTCGACCATCAGGCCCAGCGTCGCGTAGTTCTTGTTGCAGTAGTGGAAAGTCGCGCCGGGGCGGGACACCGGGACGACGTCGGCGAGCGCGCGGACACGCTGCTCCAGCGTGGTTTCCGGCTCGTAGAGGTCGACGGTGCCCGCTTCGGTCGGCAGACCGCTGGTCTGGTTCAGCAACTGCCGCACGGTAATCGGGTTGTTCTCTCCGGCAGTGCGGAACCACGGCAGGTAGGCGGTGATCGGGGTGTCCAGGCCGACTTTGCCCGCTTCGACGAGCTGCATGACGGCCGTGGCGGTGAACGATTTGCTCAGCGAGCCAAGGAGAAACGGCGACTGCGGAGTCACGTCGGAGCCGACCGCGCCGGTCGTCACGGTGCCGTCCGCGGAGACCAACGCGTAGGACGACGGCGGTCCTCCGGCCAGTTCTTCCCGCAGGTGCGCTACTGCCGTGTCTTGTGTTTGTGCCGAGGCTGGTGCGGCGAACACCGCCAACGTCACGGCCGCGATCGCTGCCGCCGCCCACCGAATCCGCCGAGTCATCCCGCGCTCCTCCGTGCTCCGAACTGATCGGCAAAAGCCTCGCCGAGCAGCGGATCCGGCACCATGAAGCTCACCGGCGGACCGGAGGTAGGGCTGGCCCCCGGACTCGGCTCCAGCTCAGCGGAGAAGATCGACCAGCGTCGGCACCGCGGCCATCAACGCCTCCCGCGAGCACCCCGCGTACCCCAGCGCGATGCCGTGCATCGTCGGCGTCCCGGCGAAATGGCGCGCCAATCCGTCGAGCCGGATCGAATGCTTTTCCGCCGCGGCGATCAACTGCGCCTCCGCCTCGGCGCTTTCCGTCGGCACCACCAGGTGCGCACCGGCGTCGTCGCCGACGAACGGGATCCCGGCGTTCGATAGCGCGGCCACCAGCACCGTCCGGCGTTCGGCCATTTCGCGGCGCAGCTTCCGCAGGTGCCGTCCCAAATCGCCGGTGCGCGCCAGCTCGACCAGCACCCGCTGCCCCGCCGGAGACGGACGAGTGCCGGTGAGATCTCGGTACGCCAGCACGGAATCCGCGACCGCGGCGGGCGCGACGAGCCAGCCCGCGCCGAGCGTCGGGGTGAGGATTTTGCTGGTGGTCCCGAGGTGCACGACGACGTCCGGGGCGAGCGCGGCCAGCATCGGCAGCGGGGCGACATCGAAGCGCAACTCGCCGTCGTAGTCGTCCTCGATGACCAGCATGCCTTCCGCACGAGCGCGTTCCACGAGCTGCACGCGCCGGGCCGCGCTCATCCGGCTGCCCATCGGGTACTGATGCGCGGGCGAGCAGTAAACCGCGCGCGCCCCGGCGGGAATCGCGTCCGGGCGCAGGCCTTCCTCGTCCACCGGCACGCCCACGACGGTGAGCCCGGCCTGCCGGAACGCTTGCACCGCACGCTGATAGCCCGGTTCCTCGAAGGCAACGACCGCACCTCGGCGCAACACCGCGGCGGCGAGTTCCACGACCGCCGCGGTGGTACCGCCGGTCGCCAGCACCGAGCCCGCCGCCAGACCGCGGTGGCGCAGCAGGTGTTCCGACACAGTCGCGCGATATTCCGGCAGCCCGGCGCGATGCGCGCGCGTGAGCGGCTCAGGGTCGGCGGCTGCGCGCCACGCCCGCCGCCACGCCGCGCGGTCAAGTCCGCCAGCCCACGGCGCGCCCGGCGTGAGGTCGAGCACCGGGCTCGATTCCGGCTCGGCGAGGAGCGAACCGGGCACCGTGACGGACGCCGCGGCGCGAGTCGGCGGAGTAGTCACGTAGGTGCCGGAGCCGTGCCGTCCGGCGATCCAGCCCTCCGCGTGGAGTTGCTCGTACGCAGCGGAAGTGACCGTGCGCGAGACACCGAGCCGTTCGGCCAGCGCGCGCGTGGACGGCAGCCGGTCTCCGCCGCGGAGGTGTCCGCCGGCCGCGGCTTCGCGCAGCGCGTCGGCCAGCTGCACAGCCAGCGGGGTGGCTGCGTCGCGGTCGAGGCTCACCGGCAGGGCGGTGTCGGCGTAGGACACGGCGGACCTCCGTTACAGCGAAGTGGACTTCTCAAGTGTAGAAGAAGTGGACATTCAACATAGCCACTTGCCGCCGCACACTGGACGCATGAGCAGCCTTTCGCCCACCGAACGCACCACGCTCGGCCGCAAACGCCACCGCGCCGCCAGCGAGCGCGCCGCGCTGCACGCCGTGCTCGACGAGGCGCTGATCTGCCACCTCGGCGTGGTCCGCGACGGCGTCCCGCTGGTGCTGCCCACCGGATACGGCCGCGACGGCGACACCCTGTACTTGCATGGTTCCACGGGCGCGGCCAGTCTGCGAGCCGCCGCCGGGGAAACCGACGTTTGCGTGACGGTGACGCTGCTCGACGGGATCGTCTATTGCCGCTCCGTGAACAACCACTCGGTCAACTACCGAAGCGCGGTAATCCTCGGCAAGGCCCGGCTGGTGACCGACCCCGAGGAGAAGATGCGCGGCCTGCACGTGCTCACCGACCACCTCTCCCCCGGCTCGTGGGAGCACGCGCGCGCGGTGAACAAGAAGGAATTCGCCGCGGTTTCGGTCATCGCGCTCGATCTGGCCGAGGCGTCGGTGAAGCTCCGCGCCGAAGGGCCGGACGACGAGCCTGAGGACGTCACCGCGAACGCCGCCTGGGCCGGGGTGTTGCCGGTACGCACGATCTTCGGCGAACCCGAACCGTCCGCCGACCTGCCAGCAGACTGGACCGTGCCCGACCACGTCGCCGCGCGCGTCACGAAGACAGCGGCAACCGCACGGTAAACACCGTCCGCCCGGGGCGGCTGTCCAGCGAAACCGTCCCGCCGTGCTCCACCACCAGCGAATGCACCACCGACAACCCCAGCCCGGTCCCGCCGGCGGCCCGGGTCCTGGAGTTGTCGACGCGATAGAACCGGTCGAAAATCCGCTGCTGGTCCTCCGGCGAAATCCCCGGCCCGGCATCGGTGACGGTGGCGACAGCCATCCCGTCCGCCGCCGTCACCGCCAGCTCCACCGGAGTTCCCTCGCCCGTGTGCACGGCCGCGTTCGCGAGCAAATTGTCCAAAACTTGCCGCACCCGCGCCGGATCCGCGTGCAGCGCCACGGGTTCCTCCGGAATCGACACCGTCAGCGGATACCCCGGACGACCGGCCCGGAACGCGTCCGCGGCCGCCGCGGCGACCTCGGTGAGATCCATTCGCCGCGGACGCACCGGCGGTTCCGCGTCCCGCGCGTCAAGACGGGCGAGCAGCAGCAAATCGTCCACCAGCACGCTCATCCGCGCGGTCTCGGCCCGGATCTTCTCCAGGTGCGCCTCGCGCTCCTCCGGCTCATTCGCGGCGGCGTAACGGAAAAGATCGGCATAGCCGCGGATCGACGTCAACGGCGTCCGCAGTTCATGCGAAGCATCAGCGACAAACCGGCGCAGCCGATCGTTCGCCTCAGTCCGAGCGGCCAGCGAAGACTCGATGTGGCTCAACATCAAGTTGAACGCCGTCCGCAACTCCTCCACCTCCGCGCCGCCGCCAGTGCCGGACGCGCGCACCGGCAAATCCGCAGTCGCGGTGAGGTCGTGCGAAGCGATGTCGTGCGCGGTACCGGCCATGTCCGACAACGGCCGCAATCCACGCCGCAGCACCACTCGCCCGGCGACAACGAGAATCGCCAGCGCGATCAGGAACGCGATCACTTCGATCAACATCAGCTGCTGCACGGTGTTGTCGAGGTCAGCCTGCGGCGCGGCGCTCAGCAGCACGGTGCCGGTCCCGTTCTGCGAAGTCTCCACCGGACAGGCCCGCACGCGGTAAGAACCCTGGCCCGGCAAGGCGATCGTGCGGAACTGGTCGCCGCCGGTCGCCTCTTCGGCGACCTGCGCCAGCGGCCGGACATCATTCGGCAACGTGCTGCCCGGCTGGGGGACGGCATGCCCCTCCCGGACGTCGAAAACCGCCGAATACCAGGAGTAGACGACTTCCGGATTGTCCTTCGACTCGCGCAGATGCGGCACCTGCGCGACCTGGCTGGTCTTGAGCTGCTCGTCGAGCCGCCGGTTGAGATAGTCGTGCATCAGCTCGACAGTCAGCGCGCCGACGATCGCGAACACCACCAGCGACAGCGCGCCCAGCCCGAACGCCAGCCGCGTGCCCAGCCTCGAGGCGCGCCAAGCCCGGTACCACCGGCGAGCCCAGCGCCCGATCCGGTTCACCGCTCCGCCTGTCGCACGGAATACCCGACGCCGCGCACGGTGTGGATCAGCGGTTCGGCCTCGGCGTCGAGCTTGCGCCGCAGCCGCGAGATCGCGAGTTCGACCACATTGGACCGCCCGCCGAAGTCGTACTCCCACACGTGATCGAGAATCTGCGCCTTCGTGAGCACCGCCGGCGAGCGCCGCATGAGGTAGCGCAACAGTTCGTACTCGGTCGGCGTCAGTTCGGCGAGCTGACCACCACGGCGGACTTCGTGCGTTTCCTCGTCCAGCGTGAGATCGCCCACCTGCAACGCGACCGTGCGGGTGTCCGGCTTCTCGGACGTCCGCCGCAGCACCGCGCGCAGCCGCGCCATCAACTCTTCGACGGAGAACGGCTTGACGAGGTAATCGTCACCCCCGCGGGTGAGGCCGGCGATACGGTCGGCGGTCGCGTCCTTCGCGGTCAGGAAAACCACCGGGACCTCGTTGTGCTTCTCGCGCAGCTTGTCGAGCACGGTGAACCCGTCGAAATCAGGCAGCATGAGGTCGAGCACGACGATGTCGGGAGCGAACTCCGCGGCGCGCGCGAGCGCGTCGGCGCCGCACCCGGCCGTCACGGCCTGCCAGCCCTCGTAACGGGCGACGGTCGCGACCAGGTCGGCGATGTGCGGCTCGTCGTCCACGACGAGCAGCCGCACCGGGTTCGGGTTCTCCACCCTGCCATCCTCCGCGACGTCCGCGCGGGCGCGCGAGCCGAAGCCCCGGCTGACAGCGACTCGACAGGAAACCTGTCGCGCGCATCGGGCATTCCGGGCAGACTCCGGACCGGAATCCACCCCGATCCGAGGAGCTCGATGACTTCCGTAGTGGACAACATCACCGTTGACTGCGCCGACCCGTGGAAGCTGGCCCAGTTCTGGACCCAGGTGACCGGCCGCCCGGTCGGCGAGGACGACAAACCGGGCGAGGAGGAGATCGGCATCACGCTCGACTCCGGCGTCACGCTGTTGTTCATCGCGGTGCCGGAGCCCAAGACGACCAAGAACCGGCTGCACCTGTGCCTGACGCCGGACGTGCCCCGCGAAGAGGAGGTGGACCGGTTGCTCAAGCTGGGCGCGACGCTGCATTCCGATCACCGTCGCGAGGACGGCAGCGGCTGGGCTGTCCTGCGGGATCCAGAGGGCAACGAGTTCTGTGTCCTGCGCAGCGCGGCGGAGAAGGCGTGACCGATTCGTTCGAGATCAACCGCGCCAACTGGGACGACCGGGCGCCGATCCACGCGCGCTCGGCGTACTACGAGTTCGACAAGTTCAAGGCCGATCCCGCGCACCTGAGCCAGATCGTGCTCTTCGACCAGCCGCGCCTCGGCGACGTTTCCGGGCTGCGCGCCATGCACCTGCAGTGCCACATCGGCACGGACACGCTGTCGCTGCACCGGCTCGGAGCCAAGGTTTCTGGTCTGGACCTTTCCCCGGCGTCGCTCGCCGAGGCGCGCAAGCTCGCGGACGCCACCGGCGCGGACATCGACTACCACGAGGCGAACGTCTACGACGCGGTGAAAGTGTTCGGCGAGAACGCGTTCGACCTGGTGTACACCGGAATCGGCGCGCTCTGCTGGCTGCCGAAGATCGCGCCGTGGGCGGAGGTCGTCGCGCGCTTGCTGCGGCCGGGCGGACGGCTTTTCCTGCGCGAAGGTCACCCGATGCTGTGGACGCTCGACGAGGAATCCGAACGCGCGTGGCCGAAGTACGACTACTTCGAGCACGACGAACCGCTCGTGTTCAGCGACGACACCACTTACGTCGACACGGACGAACCGGTGCGCGAAACGACCACGCACAGCTGGAACCATTCGCTCGGCGAGATCGTCACCGCGCTGCTCGACCAGGGCCTGATCCTGACCGGGCTGACCGAGCACGACACCGCGGCGTGGAACGCGCTGCCGAACGAGATGGAAGAGGCCGGGGGCGGCGAATGGCGGCTGCGCGACAACCCGCGCCGGATCGCCGCGAGCTACACCCTGCAGGCGCGGCGTCCCGCATAGAGTGCAAGGCATGACTCGCATCGCCGTCGCCGCGCTCGGCGGCACCATCTCGATGGCTCCCGGACGTTCGATCGAAGACGGCGTCGTGCCGCGGCTGAGCGCCGAGGACCTGCTGGGAGACCTCGGTTCCCGGCTGCCGATGGAAGTCACCGCGGCGACGCTCGCCGGGGTCTCGAGTTCGTCGATGGACTACGCGACGCTCGCCCGGACGCGGCAGTGGGGCATCGAGCAGATCGAGGCGGGCGCGGACGGTCTCGTGGTGGTGCAGGGCACGGACACGCTGGAGGAAACGGCGTACCTGTTCGACCTCACGTGGCCGTCCGACGCGCCGGTGGTGATCACCGGCGCGATGCGGAATCCGAGCCTGCCCAGCCCGGACGGACAGGCCAACATCCTCGCCGCGCTCACCGTCGCCGCCGATCCGCGCAGCCGCGGCCGGGGCGCGCTGGTCGCGTTCAACGACGACGTGCACGCGGCGCGGTGGGTGCGGAAGACGCATTCCAGCCACGTCGAAACGTTCTCGTCGCGGCCCGCGGGCCCGCTCGGCATGGTCGCCGAGGGAGCGGTGCATTACTTCCACCCGTCGCCGCCGCGCCTGCCGGTGCTGCCGGGAGCCGAGCACGTCGATCTCGTTCCGCTGCTGGAATCAGGTCTCGACGATTCGGGCGAACTGCTTTCGCTGGTGCTCAAGGGAGGCGCGCGCGGCGTGGTGGTCGCCGCCAACGGCGTCGGACATGTGTCGACCTCGACGGCGGACGTGATCGCGGCGGCGGAGGTGCCGGTCGTCGTCGCGTCCCGGACCGGCGCGGGCCCGACTTTCCGCAGCACGTACGGGTTTCACGGGTCCGAATCGAGCCTGATCCGGATGGGCGCGACGATGGCAGGCTGGCTGTGCCCGCGGAAATCGCGGATCCTGCTGCAGGTTCTGCTGGCCGCGGGCGTCGGCCGGGAAGAGATCGAACGGCAGTTCAGGCTGCGCGGCGACCTCGACCGCTGATCACGCCCGGGACGGGCCGTCCACAGGATTCGCCTGGTACGACCGCATCTGCCGGCCGCCCTGGCGGTAGACGTGCACGCTGATCGCCGGGTCCGGGCCGTCGTTGCGCACCTCGTGCACGTAGCCCGGCCCGAACACCCGCGACTGCCCGGCGCTCAATCCGTGCACCTCGGTCACCGCGCGCCCGCCCGGGGCGCGCCGCGCGACGGTTTCGGTCAGCCGCCCGGACACGACGGTGAACGCGCCGGTCGCGAAGGCGTGGTCGTGCAGGTCGGTGTACTGGCCGGGAAGCCAGCTGAGCAGCCAGATCTCCTGGTCCTCAGTGCGCTCGACCAGCGCGGAGAACCGCTCGTCGGGGTCGTAGCGCAGCAGGCTGCCCCAGCGCTCCCGGTCGGCGGCCACGTCGACGGCGACGCGGACCGGGTGGCGCAGGGCGGGGTTCTCGGGACGCAGCAGGGTGTTGTCCGGAACGGCGAACATGAAAGAAAGTCCTCACGGGAAGAAAGAGCGGGTGTCGAGCTGGGCCGGGCTGGGTTCACCGACAACAGCGACACGACATGCCCATGACGGGGCGGAGGTCGGCAGACCCCGGCCGCATCGTCATCTGGCACGTCAGCATGCCGCACAGAGAACCAGCCCCGGACCGCCCGGTCAACCCGTCTCACCCCCTGGACCGCGCCTGGTGAGGGCGGGTTCACACCCCGGACCTCGTGAGCGGCGACGCCGGTTCTCACCGGCGCGAGCACTCACGAGGCTCAGCTCCACTCCGGCTTCCGCGACCGCCCGAGCAGCTCCGCGCCCGCCTGCCGCGGGTCGACGCCCTCGTGGCACACCCGGAACATCGCGTCCGTGATCGGCATGTCGACCCCGGCCCGCTGTGCCAGTTCGCGGATCGACGAACACGACGCGACACCCTCCGCGACCTGCCCGCCGGCCGCCGCCTGCGCTTCGGCCAGCGTCTCGCCGCGGCCGAGCCGTTCGCCGAAGGTGCGGTTGCGCGACAACGGCGACGAGCACGTCGCCACCAGGTCGCCGAGCCCGGCGAGACCGGCGAAGGTCAGCGGGTCCGCGCCGAGTTTCGCGCCGAGCCGCGCCATTTCGGCGAGACCGCGCGTGATGAGCGTCGCCGTCGTGTTCGCGCCGAGTCCCATTCCGGCGGCCATCCCGCAGCTGAGCGCGATCACGTTCTTGCACGCGCCGCCCAGCTCGCAGCCCACCACGTCGGTGTTGGTGTAGGGCCGGAAATACGGGTTCGACGTCGCCTGCTGCACCGCTTTCGCCCGCTCGTGATCGACGCACGCGACCACCGCGGCGGCAGGCTGCCCGTCGGCGATCTCGCGAGCCAGGTTCGGCCCGGACACCACCACGATCTCGCCCGGATCGACGCGCGCGAGTTCGGCGATCACCTCGCTCATCCGCTTGAGCGTGCCCAGTTCCACGCCCTTGGCCAGGCTGACCAGGATCGCTTCCGGCGGCAGCAGCGGCTGCCAGCCGGTGAGGTTCGCGCGCAGGCTCTGGCTCGGCACCCCGAGCACCACCGCCTGCGCGCCGTCCAGAGCCGCGGCGGCGTCGGCGGTCGCGGTGATCCGCTCCGGCAACGACGTTCCCGGCAGATACGACTCGTTGGTGTGCCGCTCCCGGATCTCCTCCGCGACGCTTTCCCGGCGCGCCCACATCGTCACGTCCCGGCCCGCGTCGCCGAGCACCTTCGCGAACGCGGTGCCCCACGAACCCGCGCCGAGCACGGTGACCCGTTGCACGTCGGCGGCGAAACCCGCCATCAGGCACCGTCCTCCGGCTTCTCGGTCTCCGCCTTGGTTTCCGAAACCGCGTCCGTTTCCGGCTTCTTCACCGGCGGTTCCTCCTGCCGGATCTCCACCAGCAGGCGGGTCACCTCGTCCATCAGCACCGCGGTGACCTCGCGCAGCATCGAGGCGCTGCGCGGGTTCCCGCCCCGGTACGCGGACAGGTCGATCGGGTCGCCGACCAGGTGCGTCACCGTCTTGCGCGGGAGCGGCGTGAACTTCTTGGTGTAGCCGTTGAAGATCTTGTTCGTGCCCCAGCGCGCGATCGGGATCACCGGCACGTCGTTCTGCAGCGCCAGCCGCGCCGCGCCGCTGTAGGCCTCCTTCGGCCAGCCCAGCGGGTCCTTCGTGATGGTGCCCTCGGGGTAGATCACGATGACCTTGCCCTCCTCGAGCGCCTGGTGCGCGGCCTTGAGGCTGTCGCCGGCCGCGCTCGACCCGCGCGCCACCGGGATCTGCCCGGACCCGGTCACGATCCGGCCGAAGACCGGCACGTCCTTCAGGCTCGCCTTGAGGAAGAACCGCGGCACCCGCTTCTGCCGGTGCACGAACACCGCGTCGACCGCCGGGTCCAGGTGCGAGATGTGGTTCATCACCAGGATCGCGGGCCCTTGCCGGGGGATTTTCTCCGCGCCGAGGTACACCCGCTTGCCGATCGCGGTCAGCGGGTAGAACGCGGCGGCGGCCAGCCCCACCCAGAATCCGCCCTTCTCACGCCGTGCCACAGTCTCCTCCTCGGGTCGCCTCTGCTCCGGGTGATCCTGCCGCCCGCCGGTTCGCGCAGTCCAGGGAGGGTGCGCTCATGCACGCGTCCGGCGGGTTTCGGGTAAAGATGGACAGGTGGACGCAGACCTGGTCATGCCGCTGAAACCGCCGCGCACGGGCAAGTCCCGGCTGCGCGGGGCGGTCGCCGAGCACCGGCACGCGGAGCTGGTGCTGGCGCTGGCCTGCGACACGCTGGCCGCGGTCACCTCGGTCGCCGGGGTCCGGCGCGTGCTCGTCGTCACCGCCGATCCGGCCGCGCTGTCCGAATTGGCCGGTCTCGGCGTCGAACTGGTCGCCGAGCCCGCGGGCGGCGGGCTCAACGAAGCGCTGCGCCATGGTGCGGAGCTGCTGCGCGCGGACGCGCCGGACGGAGTAGTCGGCGCGCTCCAAGCGGATCTTCCGGCGTTGCGCGCGGTGGATCTGGAGCAGGCGCTGACCGAAGCCGCCGGCCGCCGCGCGGTGGTGTTCGACCGGCAGGGCACCGGGACCACGCTGTTGCTGTCCGCTCCGGGGAAACCTCTCGACCCGCGGTTCGGCGCCGGCTCCGCGGAACTGCATCGCGCGTCCGGTGCGATTCCGCTCACCCAAGCGCTGCCTTCGCTGCGCAGCGACGTCGACACCGAAGATGATCTCCGCCACGCCGCGAAACTCGGTCTCGGCAAGCGCACGGCAGCATTGCTCCCGGCCGAACGGGCGCAATTGCGCTGACGTGTTCACTCGACCTTCATCGCGGCCTGCGCAAACCGCGGCTTCGTAGTGAACAATGGGCAGCGTGAGCACAGAAGACGGCAGCACTCCGGCCCGGCGGCGCGTGAAAAGCGGCAGCAGCGCGACCCCCTCGTCCCCGGCCCCGCGCTCCGCGGGCAGGAAGACGACCTCGCGCGGGAACGCCGACTCCGCCGCAGCCCGTCAGGCGAAACCCAAGGCGGCTCCGGCGGAAGACGCCGCCAAACCGGCCAAGCGCAAGACCGCCGCGTCGAGCGCGCTGCGCACCACGGCGAAGAAGCCCTCCGCGCCGCCCGCCGTCTCCAAGGCCGCCGTGCGGCCGCGCCGGACCACGACCGAGAGCGGCGAGGAATTCCGCTCCGTTCCGTCGGCCCCGCCCGCCGTCACGTCCGCGCCCACCGCCGTCGAGTCGCTTCCCGACGACCGTTATTTCAACCGCGAGCTGTCCTGGCTCGACTTCAACGCCCGCGTGCTCGCGCTGGCCGAGGACGAATCGCAGCCGCTGCTCGAACGAGCGAAGTTCCTCGCCATTTTCGCGTCCAATTTGGACGAGTTCTACATGGTCCGGGTCGCCGGGCTGAAACGGCGCGACGGCACCGGCCTGTCGGTGCGCAGCGCGGACGGGCTCACGCCGCGCGAACAGCTGGACTACATCGCCAAGCGCAACCAGGACCTGGTCGAGCGGCACACCGCCGCATTCAAGGAGCATCTGCGCCCGCAGCTGGCCGAGCAGGACATCCGGATCGTCGGCTGGGCCGACCTGTCCGGGGCCGAGCAGCTCCGGCTGTCGAGCTACTTCTCCGAGCAGATCTTCCCGGTGCTCACGCCGCTCGCGGTCGACCCGGCGCACCCGTTCCCGTACATCTCGGGGCTGTCGCTCAACCTCGCGGTCACCGTGCGGGATCCGCAGGGCGGCCTCGAACGGTTCGCGCGCGTGAAGGTGCCGAGCAACGTGCCGCGGCTGATGCGCGTGGAAACCGAACGCGGCAGCCGCACCGCCACGTTCCTGCCGCTCGAGGAACTGATCTCCGCGCACCTGAGCGATCTGTTCACCGGCATGGAGGTGACCGAGCACCACGTCTTCCGCGTCACCCGCAACGCCGACTTCGAGGTCGAGGAAGACCGCGACGAGGACCTGTTGCAGGCGCTGGAACGCGAGCTGGCGCAGCGCCGGTTCGGCCCGCCGGTGCGGCTCGAGGTCGCGCAGGACATGAGCGAGCACATGCTCGAACTGCTGCTGCGCGAGCTGGAAGTCGACCCCGAGGACGTCGTCGAGGTGCCCGGGCTGCTCGACCTCACCTGCCTGTTCCAGCTGTCCGCGGTCGACCGCAAGGAGTTGAAGGACCGGCCGTTCGTGCCCGCGACGCATCCGGCGTTCGGCGAACGCGAGACGCCCAAGAGCGTTTTCGCGACGCTGCGCGAGGGCGACGTCCTGGTGCACCACCCGTACGATTCGTTCTCCACGAGCGTGCAGCGGTTCATCGAACAGGCCGCGGCCGATTCGAAGGTGCTGGCGATCAAGCAGACGCTGTACCGGACGTCCGGCGATTCGCCGATCGTGGACGCGCTGATCGACGCCGCCGAGGCGGGCAAGCAGGTCGTGGCGCTGGTCGAGATCAAGGCGCGGTTCGACGAGCAGGCCAACATCACCTGGGCGCGCACGCTGGAACGCGCGGGCGTGCACGTGGTGTACGGCTTGGTGGGTCTCAAAACGCACTGCAAGGTGTCGATGGTGGTGCGGCAGGAGGGTTCGACCATCCGCCGCTACTGCCACATCGGCACCGGCAACTACAACCCGAAGACCGCGCGGCTGTACGAAGACCTCGGCCTGCTCACCGCGGACCCGAGCATCGGCGCGGACATCACGGACCTGTTCAACGTCCTCACCGGCTACTCGCGCCAGGACACCTACCGCACGATCCTCACGTCGCCGCACGGCATCCGGCGCGGCATCGTGCGCGCGATCGGCGAGGAGATCGAACTCGCGCGCGCCGGGCTCGACGCGGGCATCCGGATCAAGTGCAACTCGCTCGTTGACGAGCAGGTGATCGACGCGCTGTACCACGCGTCGCAGGCCGGGGTTCCGGTCGACGTGGTGGTGCGCGGGATCTGCTCGCTGAAGCCGGGCGTCGAAGGCTTGAGCGAGAACATCCGCGTCCGCTCGATCCTCGGCCGGTTCCTGGAACACTCGCGGGTGTTCAACTTCCGCGCGGGCGGCACGCACTGGATCGGCAGCGCGGACATGATGCACCGCAACCTCGACCGCCGGATCGAGGCGCTGGTGCGGGTCAAGGACCCGCGGCTGACGCGGCAGCTGGACGACGTGTTCGATTCGGCGCTCGACCCGCACACTCGCTGCTGGGTGCTCAGTTCCTCGGGCGAATGGCAGCCGTTCCCGGCCGCCGGTTCGCAGGTGCGCGACCACCAGCTCGAACTCGCGAAGCGGCACGGGGCCGTCGGATGAGCGTGGACGTCCGGGCCGCCGGCGCGGTGCTCTGGCGCCGCGCCGAGGACGGGTTCGAGGTCGCCCTCGTGCACCGGCCCCGCTACGACGATTGGTCGCTGCCGAAGGGAAAGGTCGACCCCGGCGAGACGATCGCGGCCACCGCGGTGCGCGAGATCGCCGAGGAGACCGGATTCCGCGCGGTGCTGGGCCGCTACGTCGCGCAGACGAGGTACGAGGTCCCCGCGAAGAACAACGGACGGCTGCTGCGCAAGAGCGTCGACTACTTCAGCGGCGAAGCCGTTTCCGGGGCCTTCGAGCCCAACGAAGAGGTCGACGAACTGCGCTGGCTGGACCCGGTCACCGCCGAGCAGTTGCTCACGCGACCGGCGGATGTCCGGGTGCTGCGCGAGTTCTGCGCCCTCCCGCCCGCGCCGACGACGGTGTTGCTGGTGCGCCACGCCAAGGCAGGCAAACGCGAGGACTGGACCGGCGACGACGACCTCCGCCCGCTGTCGGAAGCCGGTCAGCGCCAGGCGGCCGCGCTGCGGGAGCTGCTGCCGCTCTTCGGCCCCGACCGGGTGTTCTCCGCGCCGCGGCTGCGGTGCGTGCAGACCGTCGGCGGAGTCGCGGACGCGCTCGGCGTCGAGGTGGCGCACGAGCCGCTGCTGTCGGAGGAGGGCTACTGGCCCGACCCGCTGCTGGGAATCCGCCGCCTGCTGGCGATCGCGGCCGAGGGAGGCACTCCCGTCATCAGCAGCCAGGGCGGCGTGATCCCGGACCTGGTGAGCGCACTGGCGGACCGGGACGGCCTGGAGCTGCCCGCCGCCCGCGACGGAGTGGTGCCGAGCAAGAAGGGCTCGCTGTGGGTCCTGTCGTTCCATCCCGGCGACGACGGACCGGTTCTGGTGGGCGCGGATTATTACCCGAGTCCCCTTCCCGCTCCGGTGCCTTCGGCGAGCTGATCTTTTCGCGGGCCCGGCGTCGCTTCGGCCGCGCCGGGCCCTTCTCGTAAGCGCGACAGCCCGCCATTCGCCGGGCCGCGGATTCTATAGAGACCGTATTGCTGAGCGACGCTCAGGACTTATCCCCGGTCCCGGCATAAGCGACGTCCGAGACAGCCGCCGAGGGGTTTAATTACCCCCGGCGGGGATTTATCTCCGGGCGTCGGATTAGCCAATCCGATTGCCTTCCCGCCGGGTTCGGCAAGCGGCCGGGACCGCGTGGAACTGTTGTCTTATCAGCATCCGGCCGGTTCTTTTCGCGGGCTTCGCAGCTCTCCGACCTCGGGAAACGCTGTCTTCCCGCTGCCGCGCCACCCCCTGCGGTACAGCGAATTCTCAGGTCTCCGCACGCCTGCCCCGCCGGGCAACCCGGCAGCCGCGACAGCTCCGCGCCCCGCTGGCTCCCCCGCCCGCCAACCCCGAGCCGCCGCACCCCAACCGGGTCCTGAAACCCCAGCCCCGCAACACCTCAGTCGCCCCCGCCTCCTCCTCGCAACTCCCCCGCGAAACCCTTCCCGCCACACCGTTTCACCCGATCAAGCCCCGCCAGCCCCCGAAAACGCGGCAGGGCCCCGACCTCACCCGAGGTCGGGGCCCTGCCGCGAAGCAACGAATACCGAGGCTACTTCTTCTTGGCCGCCGAAGTCCGCTTCGCCGGGGCCTTCTTGGCCGCGGCCGTGGTCTTCGCCGCCGCGGTGGTCTTCGCGGCCGGCTTGGCGGCTGCCTTCGCCCGCGTGGTGGTGGCCTTAGGGGCCGCCTTCGCGCGCGTCGTGGTCGACTTCGCGGCCGTCGCGCGCGTCGTCGTCTTGGCGGCGGCGGCCTTGGCGGGAGCCTTGGCCGCGGTGGCGCGGGTGCGCGTGGCAGCGGGCTTCGCCGCCGTGGCACGGGTGCTGCGCGTGGCGGTCGTCGACGCGGCACGGGTGGTGGTGGCGCGCGCGGTGGTGCCGGTGGCGCGCTTCGCCGCCGTGGCCTTCGGCAGCTTCTTCGAACCGGAAATGACGTCCTTGAACGTGGTGCCCGCGCGGAACGCCGGAACGTTCGTCTTCTTCACTCGCACGGTTTCGCCGGTGCGCGGGTTCCGCGCGGTGCGGGCGGCCCGAGCGCGCTTCTCGAACACCCCGAAGCCGGTGATGTTCACCTTTTCGCCCTTGTTGACCGTCCGGATGATGATGTCGACGAGACCGTCGACGGCCTCCGAAGCAACCTTTTTGTCGCCCAGACGCTCCGACAGCGCCTCGATCAGCTGGGCCTTGTTGGCCATTCCAGTCCCTCCAAGAAGAACTCTTCGTCCACGGCCAGGTCGGCCGACTAACGCACACGGTATTACCAAGACAGCACAAATTCCAAACGGCACGCGAAATTTTCCCTTGCGGCGGGAACGGTTCCGCCCTCCCGAAGGACCCGATTCCGGTCTTGGGAGGTGCCGTTTGGCGCGGGCGAAGAGCGGGTCCGCCGGGGCCGGATTCCCTTTCTGAGCAGGGAATCCAGCCCGGCGGAGCGGATCAGGAGGTGGCGGCGGGAAGCGTCGCGGGCTTCCAGGAAGGCCGCTGGGACTCGAAGGCGTCGATGTCCCCCGCGTGGCGCAGAGTCAGGGCGATGTCGTCGAGCCCTTCGAGCAGCCGCCAGCGGACGTAGTCGTCGATCTGGAACGGCGCGGTGAAGTCCTTGGCCCGCACGGTCTTGGCTTCGAGGTCCACCGACACCTCGGTGCCGGGCTCGTTCTCCAGCAGCTTCCAGAGCAGTTCGACATCCGACTGCTCGCACTGCGCGGCGACGAGGCCGCCCTTGCCGGAGTTGCCGCGGAAGATGTCGGCGAAGCGCGACGAGATGACGACCCGGAAGCCGTAGTCCATCAACGCCCACACGGCGTGCTCGCGCGACGAACCGGTGCCGAAGTCCGGTCCCGCGACGAGCACGGACCCGCCGGAGAACGGTTCCTGGTTGAGGATGAAGTCGTCCTGGGCGCGCCAGGCGGCGAACAGCCCGTCCTCGAATCCGGTGCGGGTCACGCGCTTGAGGTAGACGGCCGGGATGATCTGGTCAGTGTCCACGTTGGACCTGCGCAGCGGGACCCCGATCCCGGTGTGCTGGGTGAACGGTTCCATGGTGGGAGCTCCTCTCGGGGAAGTCAGGCGGGCAGGTCGGCGGGCGAGGACAGCGTCCCGCGCACGGCGGTGGCGGCGGCCACGAGCGGCGAGACGAGGTGCGTGCGCCCGCCCTTGCCCTGCCGTCCCTCGAAGTTGCGGTTGGAGGTGGACGCGCTGCGCTCGCCGGGGGCGAGCTGGTCCGGGTTCATCCCGAGACACATGGAGCAGCCCGCCTGCCGCCATTCGGCTCCCGCCTCGGAGAAGATCTTGTCCAGGCCTTCCTCCTCGGCGGTCTTGCGCACCCGCATCGAACCGGGCACCACGAGCATCCGGACCGAATCGGCCACCTTCCGCCCGCGCAGCACCTCCGCCGCGGCGCGCAGGTCCTCGATCCGGCCGTTGGTGCAGGAGCCGAGGAAGACCGTGTCCACCGCGATCTCGCGCAGCGGGGTGCCCGGCTCCAGATCCATATAGGACAGCGCCTTCTCGGCGGCGAAGCGCGCGTTCTCGTCGGCGATCGCGGCCGGGTCCGGCACCGAATCGCCCAGCGGCAGGCCTTGTCCGGGGTTGGTGCCCCACGTCACGAACGGCGTCAGCTGGTCCGCGTCGAGGTGGACCTCGGCGTCGAATTCCGCGCCCTCGTCGGTGCGCAGCTCGCGCCAGTTCGCGACGGCGGCGTCCCAGTCCTCGCCCTTCGGCGCGTGCGGACGGCCCTGCAGGTAGGCGAAGGTCGTTTCGTCCGGCGCGATCATGCCGGCGCGCGCGCCCGCCTCGATCGACATGTTGCAGATGGTCATCCGGGCTTCCATCGACAGCTCTTCGATGGCCTTGCCGCGGTACTCCAGCACGTAGCCCTGACCGCCGCCGGTGCCGATTTTGGCGATCACCGCGAGGATCACGTCCTTCGCGGTGACGCCCGGCTGCAGCGAGCCGTCGACGTTGATCGCCATCGTCTTGAACGGCCGCAGCGGCAGCGTCTGAGTGGCGAGCACGTGCTCGACCTCGGAAGTGCCGATGCCGAACGCCATCGCGCCGAACGCGCCGTGCGTCGAGGTGTGACTGTCGCCGCACACCACCGTGGTGCCGGGCTGGGTCAGCCCGAGCTGCGGCCCGATCACGTGCACGATGCCCTGTTCGGCGTCGCCCATCGGGTGCAGCCGGACACCGAACTCCTTGCAGTTGCGGCGAAGCGTGTCGACCTGGGTGCGGGACACCGGGTCGGCGATCGGGAGGTCGATGTCCACCGTGGGGACGTTGTGGTCCTCGGTGGCGATGGTGAGGTCGGGGCGGCGCACCGGCCGCCCGGCCAGCCGCAGTCCGTCGAACGCCTGCGGGCTGGTCACTTCGTGCACCAGGTGGAGGTCGATGTAGAGCAGATCCGGTTCGGCGCCTTCGCCTCGGCGCACGAGGTGGCTGTCCCACACCTTCTCCGCCAGCGTACGAGCCTTGCCGGTGGGGCTGGTCATCTCCGGCTCCTTCCTCGGGATCGGCCGGGAGCACGGAACCCGGACGGTGCCGGTGAGGAGGGGGCAGCCGCGGCTGTCCGCGGCTCCGGGTTTCGTTTTTCCCAGATTCTGGACTTCCCACAGTGCGGGAAGATAGTATCGCGTCGTGGGACAGCATAGCGGTATCGGAGTACTGGACAAAGCCGTGGCCGTGCTGCAGGCGGTCGCCGAGGACCCGTGCGGGCTGGCGGAACTCTGCACGCGCACCGGGCTTCCTCGCGCGACCGCGCACCGGCTCGCGGTCGGGCTCGAAGTGCATCGCCTGTTGCGGCGAGGGCCGGACGGGCGCTGGCGGCCGGGCACGGCGCTCGCCGAACTCGCGGGCGGGTCGACCGACCCGTTGCTCGACGCGGCGAGTTCGGTGCTGCCGAAGCTTCGCGACATCACCGGCGAAAGCGTTCAGCTTTACCGGCGCGACGGAGTGCAGCGCGTGTGCGTTTCGACCGCGGAACCGCCGAGCGGTTTGCGCGACACGGTTCCGATCGGTTCGCGCCTGCCGATGACGGCCGGCTCGGGCGCGAAGGTCCTTGCCGCGTGGTCGGATCCGCACACGCAGCGGACCATCCTCGCCGACGCGGTTTACGGCGAACGCACTCTGCTCGAAGTGCGCCGCCGCGGCTGGGCGCAAAGCGTCGCCGAACGCGAGCCGGGCGTCGCGAGCGTTTCGGCCCCCGTGCGCGATTCCTCCGGCACCGTCGTGGCGGCGGTGTCGGTCTCCGGGCCGATCGAACGCATAGGGCGCAAGCCCGGCGCCCGGTGGGCGGCCGACCTCCTCGCCGCCGCCGACGCGCTTCAGGAACGCCTCTGACGCCCCGCTCCCACCGCGCCCAACCTCAGGCCGCCTCTCCGCCGTCCCGGCGGGAGGCGGCCTTTTTTCGCACCGCAATCCGCACCCGACGCGGCGAACGCACTCCGCACCGCGACCGTCTCCCACGCGCCGCCGAACGCGGTGTCGCGAACGTTTCCGCTCCCCGTGCGCGATTCCCCCGGCGCACTCCTCGCCGCAATCATGGTCTCCGGCCGATCAAACGCACCGGCCGCAAACCAGGCGCCCGACCTCCTCGCCGCCGACGCGGTCCAGCAACGCCTCCGCCGCCCCGGCCTCACCACAACCCCGGCGGGAGGCGGCCCTTTCGCACAAACGATCCTCACCCGACACGGCGAACCCGCTCCGCCCGAAGCACGCCACCGCCGTCCCCCGCGACGCCGCCGAACCCGGCACCGCGCACGTTTCCGCCCCCGGCACGCGATTCCCCGGCACACCCGCCGCCGCCGTTAGCCGCCAGCCCGATCGAACCCATCCGCCGCAAACCCGGCGCGCGATCGGCGGCCGCCCGCTGCCCGCCGGCCCGCTCCGCGAAGCCCCAACGCCCCGCTCCCGTCACGCCCCGACCCCGGTCCGCGTCTCCGCCACGCCCGTGGGGGGCAGTCTTTTTCGCGCGGTTTTCGATCGTCCTCAGTAGACCGTCCGGCCGCTTCGCGGGTCGTCCGAGCGGCCGCGCGCGACTCCGCCGTCGCAGCTCAAGAAAAGACAAAACCGCAGGACAGCGGGTGTCTACATGCGACTTTGCCGACGCCGCAAGCACTCTCGCGGGTCTTCCGGCCAGTGAAAGAATCCGGACCCGCGAGCCTCGCGAGGGTCGCCAGTAACCCGGACGCGGCAACGAAAAAGGCAGGTCCCGATTGGACTTGCGAAGTCTATGGGTGATAATGACTGCGTTCGGCCTGTATGGCCGTATAAAACAAGTTCTGGTTGGAGGAACTGGAATGGCCAACAAGGCCCAGCTGATCGAAGCTCTGTCGGAGCGCATCGGCGACAAGAAGGCAGCCGCGGAAGCCGTCGACGGTCTCGTCGACATCATCATCCGCACCGTCCACAAGGGCGAAAAGGTCACCATCACCGGCTTCGGTGTCTTCGAGAAGCGCGCGCGTGCCGCCCGCACCGCTCGCAACCCGCGCACCGGCGAAGCCGTGCGGGTCAAGAAGACCAACGTTCCGGCGTTCCGCGCGGGCACCACGTTCAAGGACGTCATCTCCGGCTCGAAGAAGCTGCCGAAGGCGACTGCCGTGAAGCGTGCGACCGCCAGCACCGCGAAGGCGACCGCGACCCGTGCCACGGCGACGACCACCACTCGCGCCAAGGCCGCCGCCGCCAAGCCGGCCGCCACCCGCACCCGCGCCACCGCGGCCAAGGCTCCCGCCAAGGCCACCGCCGCGAAGGCCACCACCACCCGCGCCAAGGCGACCGCCACCAAGGCCACCGCGGCCAAGGCGGCTCCGAAGGCCACCACCACGCGGGCGAAGGCCGCCGCCAAGCCGGCCGCCAAGAAGACCACGGCGACCGCGAAGAAGGCTCCGGCCAAGCGCACCTCGGCCGCGAAGAAGAAGTAACTCCGGCTTTCCGGAAGCAGACGACAAGCCCCGCCCGGCTTCTCCCCGGGCGGGGTTTGTCGCGTCTCTGCCCTTTTTTCCCGCCCTGAAGGCACTCCCGGCAGCCGGGTCGCCGAACCCGGCCGCCCGCACGCGTCACCGCCGCCGGTTTCGAAGCCGCAGAAGAGCGTTGCGACGACCGGTCTCAAGATCCGTTGGCACGCTTGCCCGTCCGGGTCGCGAAGCCGCACTCAGTACCTTGAGCCGGGCCTGAAGCCCCCTCCGCTGTCCCGGCCGCGGGCATTGTCCCCGCCGGACCAGATCCGCGCAGCGCGAAGGAAAACGAGAGAAGCCCGCGGCGTTTTCCCGATCACACCGGCCATCTCGCGCGCGCCTCCAGTCGATCACCTGTTCCCCCAAGCAACTGCGAACGTCCGCTCGGGGCGGCCTCCGGGGTTTCCTTGCTGTGCTTGGTTCGCCACCAAGCGTGGCCGTCGGGTGTCCGCGATCACCCAGGCCACGCAAGGTCCACAACAGACTTTCGGGTTGTTATGCGAACGTGACAACCACACGCTGTGGCAACCCGTAATCCAGTCGGGCGAACGGGCGAATCCGGACTGGTTTCGCCAGCGCACACCGTCTTTTCCCCGCTGCCGCGGCGGTGTCTCGCCGGCGGGCGCGCCGCGCCGGCGAAAGTGGGTGCCGGGCCACGAAAACCGGCCGTCGTCGGTGAACCGGTCGCGCGATCGGCTCCGATCAGTGTTGGTCTATGCAATCATGTCGCCCGGCAAAGGACCCCGAATGCGAGAACATGAGACGACTGTGCCGATAGTTCGTGTGGAGAAGCTGTACAAAGTGTTCGGCCGCCGGGCGGAAGAGGCGGTCGGCAAGCTGGAGAACGGCGCCGATCGCGCCGAATTGGAGCTGCCCGGCGTGACCGCGGCGGTGATCGACGCCTCCTTCACCGTGGAGCGCGGCGAGATTTTCGTGGTGATGGGACTGTCCGGTTCGGGCAAGTCGACCCTGCTGCGCACGCTGAACGGATTGCTCCCGGCCACTTCGGGCCGGGTTCTGGTGGACGACATCGACCTCACCGACAAGTCCGCCTCGGAGGTGCGCGAACTGCGCCAGCGGCGGATGAGCATGGTGTTCCAGCACTTCGCGCTGTTCCCGCACCGCACGGTGGCGGAGAACGTCGCCTACGGGCTGAGCGTGCAGAACGCGCCCCGCGAGCGGCAGCGCGAACGCACCGCCGAAGCGCTCGAGATGGTCGGGCTCACCGGATGGGAGGACCGGTTGCCCGGTCAGCTGTCCGGCGGGATGCGCCAGCGCGTCGGCCTCGCCCGCGCGCTGGCCGCGGACACCGAGATCCTGCTGATGGACGAGGCGTTCAGCGCGCTGGACCCGTTGATCCGCAAGGAGATGCAGGACCAGCTCCTGATCCTGCAGCGGCAGCTGGGCAAGACGATCGTGTTCATCACGCACGACCTCAACGAGGCGATGCGCCTCGGCGACCGGATCGCGATGATGCGCGACGGCCGGATCGTGCAGGTGTCGACCGCGCAGGAAATGCTCACCGAACCGGCCGACGACTACGTCGCGAAGTTCGTGCGCGACGTCGACCGCAGCCGGGTGCTCACCGCGGCCGCGGTGATGCGGCCCGCGGAAATCTCGTTCACCCCGGCGACAACGCCCGCCGAAGCGCTGGAAACGATGCGCCGGAACGAACTCGCCGGCGTGCTGGTGACCGAGGACGGCAAGTTCGCCGGCGCGGTCGACCGGCGCGCGGTGAGCGAAGCCGCGGACCAGGGCACGGAAACGATCGCCGGAATCGTCGACCGTTCCGCCGCGCGCACCGCTCCGGAAACGCAGATGGCCGACCTGTTCGGCCACGCCGCGTCCGCGCCCGCGCCGCTCGCGGTCGTCGACGCCGAGGGCGCGCTGCTCGGCATGGTGACCCGCGAGGCGCTGCTGAACGCGCTGGGCGCAGGAGAAAACGACGACCAGGAGGTGAACGCCCGTGTCTGACAACGTCCTCGTCGGCGACCTGCCGCAGATTCCCGTCGGCACCTGGTTCAAGGCGATCATCGACTGGCTGCAGGGCAACATCGGCCCGTTCTTCGATTTCGTCGACAAAATCGTCAACGGCGCGGTCACCGGGCTCGCCTCGGGGCTGACCTGGCTTCCGTGGCCGGTGCTGGTCGTGGTGTTCGCCGGGCTCGGCTGGTGGCTGCGCGGCTGGAAGTTCGGCCTCGGCTCGGCGATCGGGTTCGCGCTCATCGACAGCCTGCGCGAATTCCCGTCCGCGATGCAGACGCTGTCGCAGGTGCTGATTTCCGGCGTGGTCGCGGTGGCGATCGCGGTGCCGGTCGGGATCGCGGCCGCGCGCAACGAAACGGTGAGCCGGATCGTGAAGCCGATCCTGGACTTCATGCAGACGCTGCCCGCGTTCGTCTACCTGATCCCGGTCATTTTCTTCTTCTCGATCGGCCCGGTGCCGGGCGTGGTGGCGACCGTCGTGTTCTCGCTGCCGCCGGGCGTGCGGCTGACCGAACTCGGCATCCGCCAGGTCGACCCGGAAATGGTCGAGGCGGGCGAGGCGTTCGGCTCGCCGCCGCGGCGGATCCTGCGGGAGATCCAGATCCCGCTCGCGATGCCGTCGATCATGGCGGGCATCAACCAGATCATCATGCTGTCGCTGTCCATGGTCGTGATCTCCGGCATGGTCGGCGCGCCCGGGCTCGGCGCCGAGGTGTACGCGGCGGTCACGAGCCTGAAGCTGGACCTGGGTTTCAACGCCGGTCTCGGCGTCGTCGTGCTGGCCATCTACCTCGACCGGCTCACTTCCTCGCTGGGGGCGCGCTCCGCGGTGGGCCGCGCCCTTCGCCGGGCCGACGCGGCCTGATCCACCTCCACCGCAACGAGAAAGGACGAACGAGTGCGCACTTCGAAACGGCTCAGCCGGATCTTCGCCGTGGGCGCCGCCGTGACGGCCCTGGTCGGCCTCACCGCGGCGTGCGGCGGCCGGGAGTCCCAGTCGGGCAACAGCCAGGAAGCCAAGAGCGTCACCATCGGCTACATCAACTGGGACGAGGACGTCGCCCTCACCAACCTGTACCAGGCGGTGCTGGAGGAAAAGGGCTACAAGGTCAAGACGCAGATGCTCGACGTCGGCCCGATCTACGCGGGCCTCGCGAAGGGCGACGTCGACCTGTTCCTCGACTCGTGGCTGCCCGCGACGCACAAGCAGTACTGGGACCAGTACAAGGACAAGCTCGAAGACCTCGGCGTCTGGTACGACAACGCGACCCTCAACCTCGCGGTGCCGGACTACGTGAACGACGTCAACAGCATCGCCGACCTCAAGGACAAGGCGAGCATGTTCGGCGGCAAGATCACCGGCATCGAGGCGAGCGCGGGCGAGACCGGCATCGTGCAGAAGGACGCGATCCCGCAGTACGGCCTCGACGGCGCGATGACCCTGCAGAACTCGTCGACCACCGCGATGCTGGCCGCGCTCGACAGCTCGATCAAGGCGAAGAAGCCGATCGTCGTGACGCTGTGGCACCCGCACTGGGCGTACTCGCGCTACCAGCTCAAGGATCTCAAGGACCCGAAGGGCGCCATGGGCAAGGGCGAGCAGATCCACGCACTGGGCCGCAAGGGCTTCGACAAGGACTTCCCGGCGCTCGCCGGCGTGGCCAAGAAGCTGAAGATGTCGGACGAGGACCTCGGTTCGCTCGAGGACGCGATCCAGAAGGCCCCGAAGGGCCAGGAAAAGACCGCCGCCAAGCAGTGGGCGGATCAGCACAAGCAGTTCGTGGACCAGGCTTTCGCCGGTCTCTGAGCCGGCTCTGGACGACCCCGCCTCCCGTTCTCCGGGACGGCGGGGTCGTTTCTTTTTCAACCGCGCGGGGCAGTTGATGAGGCCCGATTCCCCCTGATTCGTTGCCCAGCCCCGTTATCGAGCGGAATCCGCCGCGCGATACGGCACACTGGTCGCATGTCTCGCGCGCCGATTCCTGCCCGCACCGACGTACCCGACGACGTCGACGCGGTCACCGAAGCCGTGCTCACCGCTTCCCGCCTGCTCGTCGCCGTGTCCGCGCGGTCCATCGCGTCGGCGGGCGATCTCATCACGGTGCCGCAATTCCGGCTGCTGGTGGTGCTGCATTCCCGCGGCCCGCTGAAACAGGCCGCGCTCGCCGAGCATCTCGGCGTCACGCCTTCCACCGCGAGCCGGATGATCGACCGCCTGGTCGCGGTCGCGCTGGTCGCCAGGCTGGGCAATCCGTCGTCCCGGCGCGAGGTCGTCATCGAACTCACCCAGGAGGGCGACCGGATCGTCCGCGTCGTCACTCATCGACGACGTCGCGAAATCGCCGCCATCGTGGAAAAAATGCCCGACTCGGCCCGCCGCGGCCTGGTCGACGCCCTGACCGCCTTCGCCGAAGCCGGCGGCGAACCCCCGGCCGGAAACCCAGCCGACGCCGTCTGGGTCTAGATTTCCGCCGCCACCGCGCGAATCCCGTCGGCCACCTCTTTCGCCGACGGCGCCTCCTCCGGGTCGAGCAGCCACTGCACCATCAGCCCGATCACCAACGCGCTCTGCACCGCCCCGCCGACTCCTTGGCGAGCCTCCCGCAGCCCCTGCACGAGATGCTCGCGCACCTCCGGCGACCGCTCTGCCTGCACGAGCGCCTCAAGCTGCGCGACCCACAACGCCCGATCCTCGCCGAAGCTACCGATCATCCGCTTCAGCCCCTGCTCGGACAGGTCGAAAGACGAATCCGCGACTTCCCCGCCGAGCTCGTCGACCGCCGCCACAAGCGCCTGCGTCAGCAACGCGTCCCGCGACCCGAAGTGATACCCGATCGCCGCGTGACTGACCCCCGCCGCGGCCGCGATGTCGCGCACCGTCGTGTTGCCCCAGCCCCGCTCGATCAAGCACCGCTTCGCCCCGGCCAGCAGATCCTCGCGATTACCCATGAGAGCACCCTATCTTGCCCACCTGGTTTATCCAAATGGTTTGACCAAATGGATAAGACCGCGCTACGTTTCTGCCATGACCTCCTCGAACGTCCTCATCTCCGGCGCCGGCGTAGCTGGCACGACCCTCGCCGAGTTCCTCACCCGCGCCGGCCACCGAGTGACCCTCGTCGAACGCGCCCCCGCCCTCCGGCACACCGGCTACGCCGTGGATTTCCGCGGCGCCGCCTTCGATGTCCTGTCCGAGCTGGGCATCCTCGATGCAGTCCGCCGCCACGACACCAAAATGACCGGAACCACCATCGTCGACCGCGACGGCGCGCAGGTAGACCAGCTCCCCGCCGAGGCTTTCGCCGGTGAACTTGAGGTCCCGAAACACGTCCTGAACGAGCTGCTGTACGCCTTGACTGTCGATCATGTCGAGTACCGCTTCGGCACCTCGATCACGTCGCTGGCGCAAACTGAGACCGGCGTAACCGCCGAACTGACCGATGGCTCTGTGGAGACCTACGATCTGGTCTTCGGCGCCGACGGCGTGTACTCGAAAGTCCGCCAACTGGCCTTCGCCCCGCACTCCGCGGCCCTGCGACACCTAGGCCTCTCCGGTGCGGGCTTCACCATGCCCAACTTCCTGGGCCTGGACCACAACGGACTCCTCCGTGCGGTAGATGGCATCGCGGTCTACCTGTTCAACTCAGGGGATCCGGATCGCCTGACCGTGAGCCTTTCCTTCGGAACCCCTTCCGGAGCCCTGGACCGCCTCCCCCGAGCCGACCAGGAAGCCGCGACGCGCACCGCTTTCGCCGGTGACACCTGGCACACCCCGTTGTTGCTGGAAGCGATGTCGGAGGCTTCGGACTTCTACTTCAGCTCGAACGCACAGGTGCATTTGGACAACTGGTCAACGGGCCGAATCGCCCTGCTGGGAGACGCCGGATACTGCGCCGCGCCCGCCGCAGGCATGGGCACATCCCAAGCCCTGCTCGGCGCCCGCTCACTGGCCCGCCACTTGACGGCCGCGGATCACCCCGAGGCTTTCGCCCGGTACGAGGCCGAACTCCGCCCCTATGTCACCGAAAACCAGGCCAACGGCCGCTCCACAGCCGCAATGTTCGGCGGCGAGGGCTGACCTTTCCTATGCACGGCCGGTGGTTTCTTTGACCGCTTCCTTTGCGGGTTTCTTTCGCCGCTTCATTTGCGCCCGCCGTCCTCCGGCAGTCGCTGGCCCGCAACTCTCGGCTTTTGCTGGCCCACAGCCCTTTTCGCCCGCAGTTCCCCTCAACGCGCTGGCCGCAGTACGCCGTCTTGCAGCTTCCGCACGGCCCACTCAACGTCCACCCGGCAGTTCCCGATCACCCCGCCCGCCACCGTTCCTCTCCAGTGGCTCCCCTCGCCCCGCTGGCCGCAGTACCCTGCCCGCAGCTCCCGCCCCCTGCACGGGTGCAACATCCTCATCCCCCAGCTCTCCCCCGTGCTGGCACGCAATCCCGACTTCCCCGAGCTCGTCACGCAGTTCCCGCTCATTGCGCTTGCCCTCAGCCCCTCATGGGCAGCGCGCCTTTGCCAGCCCACCGCTGCAAGCACTTTCACCCGCCGACGGCACCGAAGCCCTGTCTGCCCGTCCGCAGCTCCAGCACCGTTGCCCATCCGCGGCGCCCAAGGTCTGTCTGGCCAGCCCACAGCTGCAGGCACCTTCGCCCGCCCGCAGTGCCCAAGCCCTATCTGCCGGCCCGCATTTCCATCACCTTCGCCCACCAACGGCACCCAAGCTCTGCCTGCCAGCCCGCAATTCCAACACCTTCACCCACCCACGGCACCCAAGCCCTGCCTGCCAGCCCGCAATTCCAACACCCTCGCCCACCGGCGGCACCCAAGCCCTATCTGCCAGCCCGCAGTTCCAACACCCTCGCCCACCCGCAGCGCCCAAGCCCTGTCCGCCCGCCCGCAGTTACCAACACCCGCCCACGGCACCCAAGCCTTGCCTGTCAGCCCACAGTTCCCTCAGCCCGCCGACGGCCACCGACCCCACACACCCAGGTCCACTCCCCCGCAGCCTGCACACCACTCGCACCCAACAACCCGCGTCACGCACCGCAACCCGCGCCGCACTCGGCTCAAATCCCCACCAGCCCCGCCCACCCCACGAGCCCCGGGCTTTCCCCTAAACGCAACAAAGCCCGGTTGATCACATGATCAACCGGACTGGTTGTACCCCCGATGGGATTCGAACCCACGCTACCGGCGTGAGAGGCCGGCGTCCTAGGCCGCTAGACGACGGGGGCTTAGGAACTTCCCCGTTTCCGGGGCTTTTCTTGCGAGAGAGAACTTACCAGAAGCGATTTCGCACTTCCGAGAGGGGGTCCTCTCTGCAGCTGGGGTACCAGGACTCGAACCTAGACTAACTGGACCAGAACCAGTCGTGCTGCCAATTACACCATACCCCAGTGAGGTACTTTCCCGGTTGCCCAGGTCAGTGCCGCACGAGAAGAAATACTAGAACATCCCGCCGCTGACCGTCGCAGCGGGGGTCCCCGCCGCGCGCGGAGCGGGGACGCCGACCGTCGCGTACTCCGAAACCAGCAGCTCAGGCAGCTCGTCGAGGCCCGTCACCGTGCGTACTCCCTCCGGCGCGCGCTCGCCAGTGCGACTGGTCCCGTCGCGATCGAGCCAGACCGCGCCGAGCCCGGCGTCGAACGCGCCGATCGCGTCGGTGTCGAGCTTGTCCCCGACGTGCACCGTGCGCTCCGGCGGGCAGTCCAGCGCCAAGCACACCGAGTGGAACATCACCGGATCGGGTTTCGCGACCCCGACCTCCCCCGCAATCGCGACATGGTCGAAAAACGGCGCGAGCCCGAGTTCCGCGATTTTCTGCCGCTGATGAACCCCTGAGGCGTTCGTCACGGCCGCGAGTCGCAGCCCCGCGGCGCGCAACCATTCAAGGCAGGGAACAACATCATCGAATAGCCGCCAGGACCGCGCCAAAATCTCCCGCCGGCGCGCCTCGAACGCGCTCACTTGCGCGGAGTCCCCGAAGATCCCCAACTCGGCGAGGAAACATTCGGTGCGCCGGTGATGCATCACGTCGTAGCCGAGCTTCCCGGCGACAACGAGCGCGACATGCTCCTCGGTGATCAAGTCCCACAACGGCCAGAGGTCGTCGCGCCCCGTGAGCGCGTGCAGCGTACGGCGGATCGCGGCGGTGCAATCGATCAACGTGTCGTCGATGTCGAGGCAAACCAGACTCAGCTCAGGAGGCGCCCACGGTTCGCGACCGGCAGCGGCCGGCGGGGCAGTACGAGCACGCGACAGAGCGGCCGGGGCGAAATCCACCCCGTGAGGCTAGGGCACTCGCCGCGTTCGCAACGCGGCCAAAAAGGTGATTACCCCGGTGCTGTTGCCGCTGACCGGCTCTACTGCCGGTGCACAAAGTGTCCGCCCGGTGACGTTCACCACCACCCCAAGGGGCCGAGCGGGTGAAAGACGCTTACTCCATGCTCCCCGAGAACTGACAAATTCCGAACGATCTCCTCAACCGCTCACACCCGCCCCCGGCCGTGCTCCCGCCCGAAAACCCTGTCACCCCAACCGTTTCCCACCACTGAGCGCACCCTTCTGGACACCGCCACCCCCAAAGCGACGCCAACCACGCATAAGTTCCGCCGCCGAACTAACCGCCCGAAATCTTTTCCCGGAAAATATCGGTACTCCGCTCTTTCCGATCCGGACTCTCCCGAGATCCACATACGCGAACCACACACCATTACGCAAACTCCCCACATTCCGGCCCCTCGCGCGGCAACATCAACTCCTCCGCGAACACCGACCAGTCGCACTTGCCGCCTCCGCGACCCCGCCCCTCGACAGCACCCCTCGACGGCACCACTTCTCCAACTCCCACGGCCCCTTCTCCAACTCGCACTTCACGACTTCGCCGCCCGCACGCCACCAACCGCCCTCGCCCACCGCGCCCGACCGCCGCAACCACCTCCGGCTCCGCACCCGCAGCCGCCACCCTTGGGACACCACGCACCAGCCCGCCCCTTGCCGGCTTCGCCGCCCCGACCACGGCACCCACGCGCATCTCCCAGCCCTCCGCGGCCACGAACACACCCCATCGGCCGACTTGACGCAACGTCCGCCCCGGGTGCATCCTCAAGTTATTCAACAGATGATGAATAAGAGGGGAGCTGGGGAAGATGACCGAACACACGGGGTGCGTCATCGTCGGCGGCGGACCGGCCGGCATGGTCGCGGGCTTGCTCCTGGCCCGAGCGGGCGTCGAAGTCACAGTGCTGGAGAAGCACGCGGATTTCCTCCGCGATTTCCGCGGCGACACCGTCCATCCGTCCTCCCTCGCGCTCCTGGACGAACTGGGCCTCGGCGAAAAGTTCGAAGCTCTGCCCCACACCAAAGTGACCACCGTCGGACTCCCGACCCCCGACGGCGACCCGCTGACCCTCGCCGACATGTCGCTGCTGAAGGTCCCCCGGCCGTACGTCGCGATGGTCCCCCAATGGGATTTCCTCGACCTGCTCGCCGAGACAGCGCAGAAGGAACCGACCTTCACCCTGCGCCTGGAAACCGAAATGACCGGCCTCCTCCGCTCCGGCCGCCGAGTCACCGGCGTCCGCTACCGCACCGCCGACGGCGCCGAAGGCGAACTGACGGCCAACCTGGTAATCGCCGCCGACGGCCGCTGGTCATTGGCCCGCCGCTCAGCCGGCCTCACCCCGCGGGAGTACTTCACCCCGTTCGACGCCTGGTGGTTCCGCCTTTCCCGCAAGGCCGAAGAGCGGGAAGCCACGTTGATGCCGAGGATGAGCAAGCGCCACTTCGCAGTGCCGTTGCCGCGCAAGGGCTACTACCAGGTCGCCTACCTCGCGCCGAAGGGCAAAGACCTGAACGAGGCAGGCATCGAAAGCTTCCGCCGCGACGTCGCCGAGGTCTGCCCGGAATTCGCTGACCGGGTGCACGAGCTGAAGTCCATGGACGACGTCAAGTTCCTCAACGTCCGCCTCGACCGCCTCAACCGCTGGCACGTCGACGGCCTGCTCTGCATCGGCGACGCCGCTCACGCGATGTCACCGATAGGCGGCGTCGGAATCAACCTGGCGGTGCAAGACGCCGTCGCCGCCGCGAGGCTACTGGCCGACCCGCTCCTGCGAGGCAAGCCGACCGAAAAGGATCTCGCCGCTGTCCGGAGCCGTCGCCTCCTCCCGACCGTCGCCGTCCAGGGCATGCAACGCCTTCTCCACCGCCGCGTGATGGGCCCCGTAATGACCGGCCGCGCCGACGGACCCCCGCCGCAATTGATCGCGCTGCTCAAGCGCTTCCCGAAACTCGCCCGAGTCCCGGCATTCCTCATCGGCGTAGGCATCCGCCGGGAATCCGCACCAGCCTTCGCCCGCCGCCCGGCAGAACCGGCACGCCGCTAGCCCAACCACCGATTCGCCACCAAACGGCAACGCCTCTTGCCCGCCGACATGCCACCCGCCACCCACCGGCAAGCACCAGCCGGTGGGCCAGGCCATGGCCAAACAACGGCAACTCGTCTCGCCACCACGCGGCAACAACGACACCGCCTACCCGGCCCAGCCGCCCTCGCCATCAAACGGCAACCGCGGGTCACGCATTCAGCAGCTGACCTCCCTAGCCGCTGAACGGCAAAAGCTCCCACCGCTCGGCAACCAAGCGCCGCACAGATCTGTCGCCACTCAACGGCAACGGCACCCGCTGCTTCGCCGACGCGAGCACCAACTCACCTCACGCCACTCAACGGCAACAGCGCCCGCTGCCTCGCCGACGCGAGCACCAACTCACCTCACGCCACTCAACGGCAACAGCGCCCGCTGCCTCGCCGACGCGAGCACCAACTCACCTCACGCCACTCAACGGCAACAGCGCCCGCTGCCTCGCCAACGCGAGCACCAACTCACCTCACGCCACTCAACGACGACAGCCCCAATCGCTCACCAACCGGAGCGCCACCGCCATTCGCCACTCAGCGGCAACGGCACCGTCTCCCCGCCAACCCCGGCATCAGCCACCCGCCTCGCCGCTGAGAGGCAAGCGCCGGAGCCACCGCCCCGCCCCCCAGCGGCCAGAAAACCAGCCCCGACCAGGGATTCGCCGCTAAACGGCAACACCCGAAACCACCCGTTGAACCCTGTCGCCGAAAAACGGCGACAGCCAGCTCAGAGGTCCTGCACCGGGTTCGTCAGAGTCCCGAGTCCGTCGATCGTGATGGACACCGACTGCCCGTCGACGATCGGGCCGACTCCCTCCGGCGTGCCGGTGAGGATCACGTCGCCGGGCAGGAGCGTCATCACCCGCGACACGAACTCCACCAACTCGGGCACCTTGTGCACGAGATCCGAAGTCCGGCCGTCCTGCTTCAGCTCTCCGTCGACCTCGCTGCGGAGCGCCAGGTCGGACGGGTCGATCGACGTGTCGATCCACGGACCGAGCGGGCAGAAGGTGTCGAACCCCTTCGCGCGGCCCCACTGGCCGTCGGACTTCTGCAGGTCGCGCGCGCTCACGTCGTTCGCGACCGTGTAGCCGAGGATCGCACTGGCCGCGCGGGCCGCGGGCACGTTCTTGACCGGCTGTCCGATGACGACCGCGAGTTCGCCCTCGAAGTCGACGCGGCCGACGTCCGACGGACGCCGGATCGGAGCGTTCGGCCCGACCACCGTCGTGGACGGCTTGATGAACAGCATCGGCGCGGACGGCACCTCGTTGCCAAGCTCCGCCGCGTGCTTCGCGTAGTTCCGGCCGACGGCGATCACCTTCGACGGCAGGATCGGCGCGAGCAGCCGGACGTCGGCGAGCGGCCAGCGCTTGCCGGTGAAGTTCGGCTGGCCGAACGGATGTTCCGCGATCTCCAGGACCTGGGCATCGTCGCCGTCCCCCTCGATCGAAGCGAACGCGACACCACTGGGATGAGCAATACGAGCTAGACGCACCGCACCAGTCTACGTATACCCACCGACTGTCGCGCACCCCGAGCATGCGCGACAGTCCCCTTCGCGTGAGGGGCACCTCTCACCGGCTAACCGGCCGTGACCGCACTGGTGTGAAAGGACCCTTCGCTCCAGCAAGAAACGACCACTCCTCGCGGCACCACCACGAACGGTCGCCAATAGACCCAACTGTGAGCCGCAATACCCACCACACGAAGGACACCAAGTGCGCAAAGGGTCCCAACGAGACCCTCAGGCCGGACTCACCCGCCCACAGCGGCCACCCCCAGCTCAGCCACCGCTTGCTCCCGCCCCGACGCGACCGTCAGGCTCTTGTGCACCAACGCGTCGCACAACGCCAGCCAGCTCGCCTCGACGATGCTGCCGTGCACCCCCACCGTCGTCCATTCGTGTTCGCGGTCACTAGTTTCGAGAAGCACCCGCGTGACAGCGTCCGTACCGGGGTTCGACGGCAGGATCCGCACCTTGTAATCGGCCAGCTCCATGCTGTCCAACCAGGACAGATACGGCGTCAACGCCTGGCGCAGCGCCGCGTCGAGCGCATGCACCGGGCCGTTCCCTTCCGCCGTGGCGATCACCCGCTCCCCCGCGACGTGCACCTTTACCGTCGCCTCGGAAACAACCTCGCCGTCCGGACGGTGGTCCAGCACGACCCGATACGACTCCAGCTCGAACGGCGGCGGATCCGACTTCTCGCCGGAAACCTCCTCGACCTCGCGGCGCAGCAACAACCCCAGCGAGGCGTCGGCCGCCTCGAACGACCAGCCTTCCGATTCGAGCGCCTTCACCTTCCGCACCGCGTTCGTGAGTGCGTCAGGCCGGCCGGCAAGGTCGACCCCGAGTTCACGTCCCTTGAGCTCGAGACTGGCCCTGCCGGCCATCTCCGTGACCAGTACTCGCATGCCGTTGCCGACAGAAGACGGATCGATGTGGTTGTACAACAACGGATCCACCTTGATCGCGCTCGCGTGCAGCCCCGCCTTGTGGGCGAAAGCGGACGACCCGACGTAAGCCTGGTGGGTGTCGGGTGCGAGGTTGGCGATTTCGGCCAAAGCATGGGAGACGCGAGTGAGCTCGGCGGCGCCTCCGGTCGGGAGGACCTCCATTCCGAGCTTGGTCACGAGGTTTCCCGTTACGGCGAACAGGTCGGCGTTGCCTGCCCGTTCGCCGTAGCCGTTCGCGGTGCACTGCACGTGCGTCGCGCCGGCCTGTACCGCGGCGACAGAGTTCGCCACAGCACAGGAAGTGTCATCCTGGCAATGGATTCCGAGCCGGAATCCGGTCTTTTCCTTGATCTTGCCTACAGTTTCAGCAAGCCCTAACGGCAGCTGGCCGCCGTTGGTGTCGCACAGCACGAGAACGTCCGCGCCCGCGTGCGCCGCCGCGTCGAGCACCCGCAGCGAAGTTTCGGGAGAGAAGGCGTAGCCGTCGAAAAAGTGTTCCGCGTCAAGGAAAACTCGACGTCCTTCGCCGACGAGGAACGCGACCGTGTCCCGCACCATCGCGCACGCCTCGTCGACGTCGACTCGCAGCGCCCGCTCGATGTGCCGAAGGTCCGATTTAGCCACCAATGTGATGACCGGAGCCTCCGAATCCAGAAGCGCACGGACCTGCGGGTCTTTGTCGGCCGTCGTTCCCGCCTTGCGCGTGGATCCGAACGCGACGAGCGCAGCGTGCTTGAGCGGCAATTCTCCCTTTGCCGCACGGGAAAAGAACTCCGTGTCCTTCGGCAGCGCACCCGGCCAGCCGCCCTCGATGAACCCGACACCCAGCTCGTCCAACAGCCGCGCAACGGCCAGCTTGTCCGTGACGGAGTAGGTGATTCCCTCGCGCTGAGCACCGTCGCGCAAGGTGGTGTCGTAGAGGTGGAAGGCATCGCCGAGCGGCGTGCCGGCGGGTTCCGTGCGGGTCACGGTGTTCTCCTTGTGGCGGGGCAGAACCTGGTCCAGGCAACAAAAAAACCTCCCGCATGGGTGCGAGAGGTTGCGCGCCGGTAGCTCTTGTGGAGCGTCTATCCGGCGCGCAAGGCAATAATGATGGAGAGGGCGGTCATGTCGGCCATCATGCCACAGCTTCGCCCGGCTTCCAAACGCCGGGCGAAGCTTCCCACCTTCTGAGAGCCGTCAGCCGGGCAGCTTCGCCAGGTAGCGACCGAATTCTTCGACGGCGGCCGCATTTCGCGGCCCCTCCACCAAAGCCGCGTACGGCAGCGCGAAGAAGCGCCCTTCCTTGACCGCCGGGATGTCGCGCAGGCCGGGGCGCGAACGGAGGAAGTTCTCCTTGTCGGCCACGCTGCCGACCTCGCCGCCGTAGTCGTTGATGAGGATGACGTCCGGCGCACGCTGGATCACGGCTTCCCAGCTGACGCTCGTCCAGCTGTCGTTGAGGTCCGCGAAGATGTTGGCACCACCCGATTTGGTGATGATTTCGTCCGGGCCCGCGTTGCGCCCGGAGGTGAATGGCTGGTCACGGCCGTCGTCGTAGAGGAAAACCTTGGGCTTCGGCCGTCCGGCCGGCACCGCGTTCGTGACAGCGGCGACCCGAGCGCGGTACTCTTCGATCAAACGTTCTGCACGATCACTGATTCCGAACATTTTCCCCACATTGCGCACATCTGTGTACAGCGCGTCGAGCGGTCGCATGATGCCTCGCTGCTTGCCATTGCCGTTGCGGCAGGACTCGGTGAGCAAGTAGCTGGAGATGCCCAGCTTCCCCAAGGAATCCGGGGTGAACCCGGTTGCTTCCGAGAAGCCGTAGTTCCAGCCCGCGAACACGAGGTCCGCTCCCGCGCCCTGCACCACCTCGCGGTTGATCTTCTCGGCGAGCTTGGGCACCTTGGCGAAATCGGCTTTCCAGGGCGACGATGCCACCCCGCTGGACTGTCCTTTGTCGACCACGTAGCCGGCCATCCGGTCGCCCAGGCCGAGCGCGAACATCAGCTCGGTGATGCCGATGTCATTCGTCACGACCCGAGAAGGAGGTTTGGACACGGTCAACGACGAACCGCAGTTGGTCACCGTCACGGGAAACCCGGCCGGGGGCGCGCCACCGTCCCCTTCGGACACTTGAGCGCCGCACCCGGTGGCGACGAGGGCGACCGTCACGATCATCGCGACTGTCCTACGCATGACTGTCCTCCTGGGACTCGAGCCGGTCGAACAACAACTGCGGACGCCCCGTAGCGGGATGCGGCACCACATGGCCGCGCACCCCGAACACGTCGGCGAGCAAAGCAGGCGTGAGCACCTCGGCCGGGGTTCCGCTCGCGACGAGGCGGCCGTGGTTCAGCACGTGCACCACGTCGCACATAGCTGCGGCCAGGTTCAAGTCGTGGAGCGCGGCCAGCACGGTCGGCCCGCTGGCACGGGCGAGTGCCAGGACCTCGAGCTGGTGCCGGATGTCGAGATGGTTGGTCGGCTCGTCGAGCACCAGGAGCCGTGGCTGCTGCGCGAGGGCGCGCGCGATCAGCACGCGTTGCCGTTCGCCGCCGGACAAGGTGAGCACGCCGCGGTCGGCCAGGTGCGCCAAGCCGACCTGATCCAGCGCGGCGGCGCACAGCTGATGGTCGGCCGCGCTCATGCGGTCGAGCAGGCCGTGATGCGGCATTCGCCCCATCGCGACCACTTCGGCGACGGTGAAGTCGAACTCCGCGTGCGATTCCTGCGCGACCGCGGCGATCGCGCGTGCCCGCTTTCGGGGTGCCATGCCGTCCACCGGCTGGCCGTCGACAAGGACCGCTCCGGCGGACGGCTTGAGCACTTGGCAGACGGCCCGCAGAGTCGTCGACTTTCCGCTGCCGTTCGGACCGAGCAGTCCGACGAAGTGGCCTTGCCGAGCTTCGAGGGTCACGTCGTCGACCAGCTTGCGACCGGCCGCGGTCACGCTGACGCCATTGAGCGAGAGGTCCATTCACGCACCTCCGAACACGTATGCGCGACGGCGCATCAAGAGCAGAAAGGCCGGTACCCCGACCGCCGCGGTAAGCACCCCGATCGGCAACTCCTCGGGTGCGGCGAGCACCCGCGCCGCGACGTCCACCCACACCAGGAAAACCGCACCGGCGAGCGGCGCGACCGCAAGGACCCGACGATGATCAGCGCCGACGACCAGCCGCACCAGGTGCGGAAGGATCAGCCCGACGAATCCGATCGCTCCGCTCACCGCGACCAAAACCCCAGTCATGGCAGCGCAAACAATGAAGAGGAGGATCCGCAGCTTCCCGACATCGACGCCGAGTGTCGTCGCCGCTTCGTCGCCCATCGCGAGTGCGTTGAGCCGACCCGCCAGTGCCAGCAGCAACAAAACCCCGCCGACCACCACGATCGCGGCGATCGGCAAGGTGCCCCAGTTCGCGCCGGCGAGACTGCCGAGAAGCCAGAACAGCGCCGACCGCGCCGCCTCTCCGTTCGGCGCTTGGAAGACGATCACCGTGGTGATCGCGAAAAACCCGTAGGACAACGTCGTTCCGGTGAGCACCAGACGCAGCGGGGTGAGCCCTTGCCGCGTACGGGCGACGAGATAGACGATCAAAGTCGCGGCGAGCGCTGCCACGAACGCCCCGACCGACAACGCATAGATCCCGAGTGACGCGAAAACTCCGAACAACGTCACCGCTGTCGCCCCGACGGAGGCACCAGAGGAAATCCCCAGCACATACGGCTCGGCGAGCGCGTTGCGCACCATGGCTTGAATCGCGACGCCGACCGTCGACAACCCAGCGCCGACGACCACCGCGAGTAGAACTCGAGGAAGCCGAAGATCCCAGATGATCCGGTACTGCCCGACCTCTTCCGGACTGATCGTCCCGCCGAACAACCCCGCGCGGAGAAAGGCCCACGTGTGCGTGACCGGCACCGCCACCGTCCCGATCCCGACAGCGATGACAATCGACCCGAGCAACACCACGCCGAGCCCGAGAAGCACCGGCGTCAACGGCCGTCGCCGTTGAAGGGCAACTGCCCCGACCTGGGATTCGCCACTCAACGGCGACGCGACCCGCTGGCTGTTGGATTTGCCGGCCCGCGGCGAAACGGTACTTTCACGCGCGGCTTGGTCGTTCAGCGGCGAGATGACGCGAGCGCCGGAACCCGTCGGCCCAGGCCCGACCGAATCGTCGACCCGCGGCTGGTCGATCGACACCTCGCCGCTGCGGTACGCCGCGTTGCCGCGAAATGGCGAATCCTCCCCTGCCGCCGCGCCGTCAGCTCGGCTTAGGTCGGACGCACCGCCATTGCCGCTGGATGGCGAAACGCTTGAACCGCTTTCGCCGTTCAGCGGCGAAACGTCTGCGGCACCGTCACCGCGCGGACCTGAACCGTCCAAGGCACCGTCGCCGCCAGACGGAGAACCATCCGTGCCACCACTGCTTGAACTCGAATCATCCGACGCACCGTCGCCACGAGGCGGCGAAACACTCGACGCACTACCAGCCCGCGAACCGGACCTGGCCGACCAGCCATCACCGCTAGACAGCGAATGGTCCGCGGCATCGCCGTCACGCGAACTCGAACGGGCCGACGCACCGTCGCCGTTCAGCGGCAAAACATCCGGAACGCCGTCGCCGCGAGATGGCGAACGGCCGAAAGCGTCCTCCCCACCACCGGGAGAAGAACCTGAACCATTGGAACCATCCGTCCGAGGACCATCGCCAGACGGAACCGAAACACCCTCGCCGCTCAACGGCGAAAGAGGGTCACCCCCGAAAACCGCCGAAGAATCCCCACCGGCGGCAGGAGGCGAAACCTCACCAGAACCACCGTCGCCACAAACTGGCGAATCCCCAGCCCCTCCAAGCACAGGACCAGGACCAGCTGAACGTTCATCAGACGAAGGCGAAGAAGAAGACACCGGCGACGACCCAATCGAGACATTGGGCCCGCAAAAGACGGCAGCCGCCGGCGGCGGGAGTGTCGTCTCCCGCAGACCACGACGGGAGGGGACGAGGTTCGAGGAACCTCCGCCGGTATCGGGCTCGCCTTCGGCTCCTGAAAAACAGGAGCCGAAGGCCTACCGTTGCGGGTCAGCGCCGGATTTCGACCGGCTTCCGCGGCGGGGTCCGAAAAACTCAGGACGGGGTCTAGCCTGCCTGACGGGCGTTCGACGAGACCAGCGCCGCGAGGCGGTCGCCGATCGCCTGGGTCGCGCCGGGCGACGACTGGTCGCGCGTGGCGAGATCGAAGGCCACCGAAGCCTCGATGCGCCGAGCCGCTTCCTTCTGGCCAAGGTGGTCCAGCAGGAGCGACACCGACAGCACCGCGGCGGTCGGGTCGGCGAGACCCTGGCCGGCGATGTCCGGCGCGCTGCCGTGCACCGGCTCGAACATGCTCGGGTTCCGGCGCGTGATGTCGAGGTTGCCGCTGGCCGCGAGGCCGATGCCACCGGTCACCGCGGCCGCGAGGTCGGTGATGATGTCGCCGAAGAGGTTGTCGGTGACCATCACGTCGAACCGCGACGGGTCGGTGACCAGGTGGATCGTGGCGGCGTCCACGTGCGAGTACGCGACGGTGACGTCCGGGTGCTCCAGCGAAACCTCTTCGACGATCCGCGACCACAATGAACCCGCGTGCTCCAGCACGTTGGTCTTGTGGACGAGCGTGAGGTGCTTGCGCGGACGCTCTTCGGCGCGGTTGAACGCGTCCGCGACCACGCGCCGCACGCCGAAGGCCGTGTTGACGCTGACCTCGGTGGCGATCTCGTGCTCGGTGTCCTTGCGCAGCAGACCGCCGTTGCCCGCGTACGGGCCTTCGGTGCCTTCGCGCACCACGACCATGTCGACGTCCCCGGCGTCGGCCAGCGGGCCGCGCACCCCGGGGTACAGCCGCGCCGGGCGCAGGTTCACGTGGTGGTCGAGTTCGAACCGCAGCCGCAACAGCAGGCCGCGCTCGAGGATTCCGCTGGGCACTGTCGGGTCGCCGACCGCGCCGAGCAGGATCGCGTCGTGCTGGCGCAGTTCGCCCAGCACCGACTCCGGGAGCAGCTCCCCGGTGGCGTGCCACCGCGAGGCGCCGAGGTCGTAGTTCGTGATCTCCGCCGCCGGTGCTACCTCACCGAGCACCTTGAGCGCCTCGGAGACCACCTCGGGCCCGATCCCGTCCCCTGGGATCACCGCGAGCCGCATCCACACACCTCCGTAGCCCAGGCCACCGGGCGCACCGATGGCCCATTCGCACAAAAACGCCAGCAGCGGAAGGTTACCGGCCGTAGACAAGGTGCCGTAGCCGCACCACCCTTATGCCGCATCCTCCCACAGGGTGAGACACCCGTTCGGGCGAACGGAAACGGGGGCTTGCCCAGGCCGGACAGCCTTGGCAAGCCCCCGCGTCCCGCGATGCGGCCGCTTCCGCGCCTCACCTCAAGTTCCCCTCAAAGGGTGAACCAGGTCAGCCGCGCGGCAGCTCCGATTCGATCCGCACGACCGAGGCGCGCTGCCCGGTCGCGTTGTGGTGCTCGATCGCCAGCAGGCCCTTCGCCTTGTCCCCGGCGACGGAGTCCTTGTCGCGGTTGACCACCAGAGCCGTGCCCGGCTTGGCGACGTAGCCCAGCGCCGCGTCGCCGCCGCCCTGGACCGAGTACGCCGGCGCGAGCGCGTCGAACGACAGCGGAGTGCTGACCTGGTCGATCAACCCGTTCGAGGTACCCGGCGCGACGTAGTACCCGGCGGTGCCGACCGTGTAGCTGATCCGGTGCGACGCCTCGTTCGGGTCGATGCCGAGCGCGGCGATGCGGACCGGCAGCACCATCACGTTCGAGTCGAACACGTTGGTGTCGACGTCTCCGAGCTGCCCGTTGATCGCCTGCAGGTCCACCGACGGGTTGCCCGGCTTGGTCAGCGACACCGTGTTGACGAGCAGCACGTCCGACCCCGTCGCCTTCGTCACGAAGGTTTCGAAGTCCGGCTTGCCGTCGCCGTTGGTGTCGATGTCCACGAACGGCACCGTGTTGCTGCCGAGGTTCGCGAAATCGCTCCAGGTCGTGATCCCGAACGCCAGCGTCGCGTTCTCCGGCTCCCCCTGCGCCTTGGCGAGCGGGGCCGTCGACGCCGCGCCGATGTAGCGCAAGTCGCCGCCCTTCGCGGTGCGGTTGAGGGTGCAGTCGGACGTGACGTGCGAGTCGCATTCCGGCAGCTGCGGCGATTCGGCCTGCAGTTCGAGCACGCTGATCAGCGAGCGGTACCGCTGGGAACCGCTGCCCTGGTCGATGCCCTTGCCCGCGAGGTTCAGCACGGCCTGGTCGGCGTTCGCGCCGAAACGAACGCCGCCCGGGGTGGTGATCGCCGAAACCGGCTTCGGCGACGAGTACACGGCCACCCGCAGCGGAACGGTCGCGCCGTTCTTCGGGGTGAACGCGACCCGGCCCGACGCGTCGGCCACGAACTGGCGGGCGAGCCCGGCCTGCGAAGCCGCCATGGTCGGGTCGAGAACCTTGCGCAGCGCCTTCGGGTCGGTGATCTTCAGCGTCACCTTCACCGTCGCGACGCCGCGCGGGTTCAGCTTCACCGAGCTCTTGTCCACTGTGTACTCGACACCGGGCAGGTTGTTGACCGCCTCGTAGCCCACCGAGTACTCAGCGGCCTTGACGCCCTTGTTGACCACCTTGATCGTCTTGCTCAAGGTGACCGGACCAGCCGCCTCGACCGTGCCGAACGTGACGCTGACCGCGCCCGGGTCGTCCTGCACGTACGCGAGAACCTGGTTGTCCAGCGCGGCTTTCGCGTCGATCCGGCCGGCACCGACGCGCTGCGGGCCGTACGTATGGCCGGCTCCGTCAGTGATGTCGTGCACCGCGGTGCCCACGACGTCGGCCTTGACCTCCTCGACGCTCCAGTCCGGATGCGCCTGGCGGACCAGCGCCGTGATGCCCGACGTGTGCGGCGCGGCCATCGACGTGCCCGAGATGACCAGACGCTCGTTGCCGCTGCCGCGGAACGCCGACGTGATCGTGTCGCCAGGCGCGGCGAGGTCCGGCTTCACCGACGGACCGCGTCCGCCGCGCGAGGTGAACGAGCTGGGAGTGTCCACGATGGACTGGTCGTAGGTCTGCAGCGTCGTCCGCCCGGCGCCGTAGAGCCGCACGGTGAGCGTGCCCGCGGTCAAGCCCGCCCGCGCGGCCTGGGTGGCCTTGCCGGTGAGCTGGAACATCGGAACCGCCGCGTTGCCCGCGATACCCGCGCCGAAATGCTCCACAGTGGACGAAAGCAGCACGCCCTTGGCACCGGCGGCCTGCGCGTTGTTGGCCCGCGCCGCGGAACCGCACGGCCGGGTGGCGTCGTTGTCGTCCCACTCCAGCCAGGCGATCTTGCCCGCGACCTTTGCCTTGTCCTCAGCCGAATAGGCGGCGCAGCCGGCGTTGTTGCCCGCCGAAATCGGCACCACCGGCGCGGTGAGGTCGAGCGTGTCGTAGCCGGTGTATTCCTGGCTGTACTGGCCCGGCTGCTGTCCGGCGGTCGGCGTCTTGACCTCGATCGCGTCCCGCAGTTCGCCCGCGTCGCGGCTGCTGGCCACGGTGAGCGCTTCCGGCGTGTTGCCCGGCGAACCGGCGATGTCGTTGATGTCGCCGCCGTTGCCCGCCGAGATCACCGGCAGCACGTTGTTCTGCGCGAGCTTGCGCACGAACAGCGAGTCCGGGTCGTCCGGCGCGCCGAAATCGCTGCCCAGCGACAGGTTCACGACGTCGAGGTGGTCGGTGAAGTCGCCGTCGCCGTCCGGGTCGAGCGCCCAGTCCAGCGCCTGCGACGTGACGTTCGTGGAGCCCTTGCAGCCGAACACCTTGATCGCGTACAGCAACGCCTTCGGCGCGGTGCCCGGCCCGATCCGCATGGCGTCGAGCGTCTTCTTGTTCAGCTTCTTGTAGTCGCCGGTGAACGTGCTGCCGTCGGCGTTCACGCCGAAGCCGCCGATCGTGCCCGCGACGTGCGTGCCGTGCTCGCCGCACGCGATCGGGTTGGGGTCCGGTTTCGGCGTCGGCGATCCGGTCTTGCCCGCCGAGTCGTAGTCGTCGCCGACGAGGTCGGTGCCGCCGACCACCTTGGCACTCGGGAACAACGGCGACGGCTTCGCCCGGTCGACCGCCTTGTACGCCTCAGGCGTGCCGGGGCCGCCGAAGTCGGCGTGGGTGTAGTCGATGCCGTCGTCGATCACGCCGACGCGAATGTTGTCGCCGAACTTGCCGGTTTTCTGCCAGCTGGCAAGCGTGTTGGTGAGCTGTTCGGCGCTGGCGTTGGTGCGGTTCTTCGGCACGACCGTGCGCACCGAGACGACGTCCGGCCGTTCCGCGAGCTCGCGGATCTTGGCCGCGTCCGCGGTGACGACCGCGCCGGGAACCGCGTTGGCCGTCTGCGTGACCAGCTTCGTGCCCGCGTCCGCGGCCCGCAGCTGTCCCACGACGGAGCTGACTGCCGCGGCGACGTCGGCCTTAGCCGCCTTCGCCGCCTGCTTGGCCTTCTCCTTGCCCTTGCCCTGCTCCTCCTTGAACGCGTCCACCGCGGGTTTCTTGGCCAGCTCGACGAACGCGGTGATCTGCCCCTGCGCAGCGCTCAGCCGGGGCGAAAGCTTGCCCTGGACCTTGCTCGCGTCGACCTTCGCTGGAGCGACCGGCTCGGCCAGCGGCGCGCTCTGCGCGGACGCCGCGGGCATGGCGACGGCCGCCGCCAGCACCACCGCGGAACCCACGACCACCGAGCGGGCAGCCCACCCGGGCAACCGGGTTCTGCTCATGTGAGTAACCCCTTCTCGAGGCCCGGATCACGAACCTGCCCGCGCTCCCCATTCGCACCCCCGACGGTGAGCACCGGCGCCGCACCGTGCTCTCACGGCGCGTGGTTCAGCCTCGCGGCAAGAACCTAGCTGTCCGAAACCCCTACTTTCGTGCGGAAAAAGCTCCGTTACCCGAATGTTGCCGGTCCGGCCGAACATACGGAACGGCCCCTCTCCCGGAGTCCGGGAAAGGGGCCGTTGCGCGGAATCGGGACTAGCGGGCTAGCTGAAGTCGACGGCGCGGATGGTGTGCGCGCCGACGGTGGCACCGATCGGCTCGAGCACGTTGGCGTCCACGTGGCGGTCGACGCGCAGCAGCATGATCGAGTCCGAACCGTCGGTGCTCTGGCTGATCTGCGCGGCCTCGATGTTGATGCCCGCCTCGCCGAGCAGCGTGCCGACGCGGCCCATGACGCCGGGACGGTCCGGGTACTCGATGACCAGGACGTCGCCCTCGGCGCGGAGGTCGAAGTGACGGCCCTTGACCTCGACGATCTTCTCGACCTCGTCCTTGCCGGTGACCGAACCGGACACGGTGAGCGTCGCGCCGTCGCCGTGCACCGCGCGAAGGGTGACCAGGCTGCGGAACTTCGGGCTCTCCGACTCGGAAACCAGCTCCGCCTGCACGCCGAGCTCCTCGGCCAGCCGCGGTGCGTTCACGAAGGTGACCTGGTCCTCGACCACGCCCGCGAACAGCCCGCGCAGCGCCGCCAGCTTCAGCACCGCGGTGTCCTCGCTGGAGATCTCGCCCTTGACCTCGACGGTCAGCGACGTCGGGGCCTTCGGGTTCAGCGCGGTCAGCACCTGGCCGAGCTTCTGGGTGAGCGACAGGTACGGCCGCACGTGCTCGCCGACCGCGCCGCCGCCGGACACGTTCACCGCGTCCGGCACGAAGTCGCCGCGCAGCGCCAGCAGCACCGAACGCGCCACGTCCGTGCCCGCGCGGTCCTGCGCCTCGGCGGTGGACGCACCAAGGTGCGGCGTGACGACGACGTTCGGCAGGTTGAACAGCGGGCTCTCGGTGGTCGGCTCGGTGACGAACACGTCGATGCCCGCGCCGCCGACGTGGCCGCTGCGCACCGAATCGGCCAGCGCCTCCTCGACGATGAGACCGCCGCGGGCGGCGTTGACGATGATCACGCCGGGCTTGGTCTTCTTGAGCGCCTCGGCGTCGATGAGGCCCTTGGTCTCCGGCGTCTTCGGCAGGTGGATGGAGATCGCGTCGGCGCGCTCCAGCAGCTCGTCGAGGGTGACCAGTTCGATGCCCAGCTGCGCGGCGCGCGCGGCCGAGACGTAGGGGTCGTACGCGATGAGCTTGGCCCCGAACGCGGCGAGGCGCTGGGCGAACAGCTGGCCGATCTTGCCGAGCCCGACGACGCCGACCGTCTTGCCGTTGATCTCGACGCCGGAGAACGAGCTGCGCTTCCACTCGCCGCCGCGCAGGCTCTGGTCGGCGGCGGGAACGCGGCGGGCGACCGCGAGCAGCAGCGCGACCGCGTGCTCGGCGGCGGAGACGATGTTCGACGTCGGCGCGTTCACCACGAGCACGCCGCGCTCGGTGGCCGCCGGGACCTCGACGTTGTCCAGGCCGACGCCCGCGCGGGCGACGACCTTCAGCTGAGTGGTCGCCCCGAGCACCTCGGCGTCGACCTTGGTGGCGGATCGGACCAAGAGCGCGTCGGCGCTCTTCACCGCCTCGAGCAGAGCGGGACGGTCGGTGCCGTCCACGTGCCGGACCTCTACCTCTTCACCGAACACACTCAGCACGGAGGGCGCGAGCTTCTCCGCGATGAGGACTACGGGTTTGCTGGGCTTGGTCACGATGCGGCTCCCACTATCTGGTCACGAAATCGAGGACGCTCTCTCGCGGCGCACGTCGTTGTGCCCGGACTCGCGGGAGTTTAACGCGGTGCGCTGACAGCCCGCTGCCCCCGCTGTTCACTTGTTTGTAATCCGGTGAAGACAAGCGCCATCAGGCGCTCTGTACCGCCTTCGCCCGGCAGGTGGGATCCGGCCCAGGAAGCGCCGTGCAGCAGCAAAAGCAGCTCTTGGACGGTCACGTCGGTGCGGAAAACGCCGGCCGCCTGCGCCCTGTCCACTAGTTGGGACGCGGCGTCGCGCATCGCGGCACAGGAGGCGTGCAGCCGCGACTCGGGATCGTCGAAGGCGTCGGCCAGCATTTCGGTAAGCCCACGGTAAACGGCGGAGGTTTCGCCGAAGCCGACGAGCCACGCGTACAGAGCTTTGAGCGGATCTTCGGCGAGGAGCAGTTCGCGCGCTTTTTCCGCTTGAGTGTCGAACCGCTCCCGCAGCAGCGTCTCGACCAGGTCTTCCCTGGTCGGGAAGTGGCGGTAGAGAGTGCCGATCCCGACTCCGGCGCTGCGGGCGACGTCCTCCAGCGAGGCGTCGACGCCGCGTTCGGCGAAGGCGCGCCTCGCTTCGGTCAGCAGGCGTTCGTAGTTGCGGCGGGCGTCCGCGCGCATCGGCTTGGCGTCGGTCATCTCGGGTCCGAGCTTATCCCGTGACAAATCGGAGGCTTCCTCCGTATAGTAACCGGAGGCAGCCTCTGGTTGTGGGTGCGTCCTCAGTGGACGACCAGCCGGCTGCGCCGGGATCAACGCCGCGCTGCCGCGGCCAGGAACTTCTTGGAGTCTGTTGTGGATGTGTTCGCAAAGCCGACCACCAGCGTGGAAGGCGGGACGCGATGACCGTGGGGATCTGGACGTTCGCCTTTGACGGCAAGGAAATCGGCGAAGTACGCGCAGCTGCGGGCGAGATCGAGTCGCTGGGTTTCGCCGCGCTGTGGTTCGGCGAGTACCGCGGCCGGGAGGCGTTCACCCAGGCGGCGTTGCTGCTCGAGGCGACGACAACGTTGCCTGTGGCAACCGGAATCGCGCGCTTTTCCGAACGATCGGCAGCTGCCGCGGAAGCTGCTGGACGCACGTTGGCCGAGGCGTATCCGGGTCGGTTCACGCTCGGACTCGGCGGACATCGGCCTGGCGGCGGAGGCAGTGCGATGCAGGACTACCTCGACGCCATGGACGCGGCAGACCTGGACTTCCCCGCCGATGGCACCTCTAATACTCGGCCGCGTCGGCTGCTAGCCGCCCTCGGACCGAAAATGCTGAAACTAGCGGCCACCCAGGCCGACGGCGCCCACACGTATTTCGTCCCTCCGGAGCACACAGCGTCCGCCCGGGAGACGATGGGACCCGACGCCCACCTAGCCGCCGAACAAGCCGTCGTCCTCGACTCGGATCCCGTGCGGGCACGGCAAATCGCCCGCGAACACGTCGCGACCTACGTGCGGCTGGCCCCACACCAACGAGCGAATCTGCGCCGCCTCGGCTACCCCGAGGAAGACCTTGCCGACGGCGGCAGCGACCGCCTCGTCGACGCGATCGTGGCCCACCGCGGCGCGCAGGACGTCGCCGATCGAATCCGCGCGCACCTCGACGCCGGCGCGGACCACGTCTGCGTCCAGGTCCTCGGTGCCGGACCGGAGATTCCGCTCGACGGCTGGCGTCGCCTCGCGTCGCTGGTGCTCTGATTCCCGGTGGGGCTTTCGAGAGGTTTTCACGAAAGCCCCACCCCGACCCCGGCCTGCCCGCCGGCGTCTCGCCGAAATTCGGCAACGGACCGCCCCGCCGTTGCCGACGCCGTCCCGCCAACCGCGGAAAAACCCAGTTCACCACCGATTCGCCACTGAGCGGCGAAACCGCCCACCTCCGCCGTACCGACATCTCCACCTTTACCGGAGCTATCCCCGCCATCTTTACCGGAGACATCCCCCGCGAACACGGAACTTCCCCTGAACAGGCGACCTCGCGAGCACCGTTTCTCCGCCCAGCGGCCACAACCCCGCTGTTATCTTCGCCAGACGCCTCGCCCGCGTTCGCCCCGGGAGCCGCCGGTGTTCACGAAACTCGCCCTCGCCGCGTCCCGGATGGTCGAACTCGTCCTGCTGGCACTGGGGATCGTCACACTCGTCAAGGACGACAACGTCCTCCCTCTTCTCCTCTGGGATTTGCTCGCGCTGATCTACCTCGGCATCCGCATCGCGCGAGTGTCCCGTAGGCGGAAAATCGACCACACCGACGCCCGATGGCTGAAAGGTGTGCTCGGCCGGCGGCTCGGATTGCTGTTCACTCTGTTGACCAGCCTCGTCGGAGTCACCGGCGGACTGTCGATCGTGTTGCCGGAAACGACCGGCATCGACCCGACCGACGCGAAAATCGTCGGCGTCCCGGCAGTCCTGCTGGCCTGGGCGATTCTGCACTTCGGCTACGCGGAACGCTACGCACAGACCTACTACGACAGCCTCCCGACGCAGCACTTCCGCTTCCCCGAAACCGAACGCCCCACACTCGCCGATTTCACCTACTTCGCGTTCACCATCGGAACGAGCTTCGCGGTTTCGGACGTCGAAACGCGGACGACGTCGATCCGTTCCCTGGTGCTCGCGCACAGCGTGCTGTCGTTCATGTACAACACGGCCACACTCGGCATCGCGGTCAGCGTCATCACCGGCGGACATTGACCCTTTTGAGTTACAGTGGTTCTCGCGCGGCAGGGGCCGCGTCCTGTCCGCGGAAAGGGCCGAGCCCACCCCCGTACCACGAGTTGCCGAGCTTTTCCTTACTTCCCTGCCCGGTGCCGGCGGACCACGGGGCGCGCAAGGGAAGGAAGGACTCCCTGATGACGGCCTTGCCCGCCAACCCTGACCTCGGCCAACTCCGCAAACAGGCGAAGGAACTCGCCCGCGCCGACTCGGTCGCACTGTCGGAAGCGCAGTTCCGACTCGCTCGCCGCTACGGATTCCCCAGCTGGCCGCAGCTTCAGGCGTACGTCCGCCGAATCGCCGAGCACGGCCCGGACGTCCAGCACGCGTACCACCAGGACGTCGAGTACTACCGAGGCCGGGCCCTCGGCCTCCTCGCCTCAGCCGAAGACGGCACCCCAGCCGCCCGCGCCGCCTTCGACCGCCACGACCAACCGCTGACCCGCACCGGCGCACTCACCGTCATCGCCCAGGAGCACGGCTTCCCAACCTGGCGGGCGTTAAAGGCCCATGTCGAGGATTTGCCGAAAAACGGCGAACCGTTCGCCCGGGCCTATCAGCTGGTAGAAGCCCGAGACCTGGACGGCTTGTCAACGCTGCTCGCCGAAGCACCGCACCTGGCTCACGCCCGAGGCACCAACGGTAACGATCTCCTCGGCATGGCGTCCGCGACCCACGACGAACGCCTCGTCCGCATCCTTCTCGCTCACGGTGCCGACCCCGCGCGAGCCAACGCACATGGATGGACTGCCCTCCACCAAGCCGCCTACAGCAATTTACCACTGATCGCCGACCTCTTGATCAACGCCGGCGCACCCCTGGCCGTTTCAGGCCGCGGCGACGGCGGAACCCCGCTCATTGTGGCCCTATTTTGGGGAAATCGCGCTGTTGCCGAAAAACTGGCAACGCACGAACGGTCCCCTCACAACCTTCGCGTCGCAGCCGGTCTCGGCGACGACGCACTACTGGATGAACTCGTCAGTCCACAGGGGACTCTTTCCCCAGCCGCCGGCGCGCACCGTGAGTTCTACCGCCCCCACAGCGGTTTTCCCTTCTGGCAGCCAACAAACGACCCGACAGAAATCCTCGATGAGTCGCTGTCCTGGGCCGCCCGCAGCAACCAAGTAGCCGCACTACGCACCCTGACCTCACGCGGCGCGAACCTGGACGCCGACGTCTACCGCGGCACCGCCCTCACATGGGCAGCGGCATGTGGCCACTCAGCGGCAACTGAGACCCTGCTGTCGCTCGGCGCGAACGTCAACCACGTCGCCACCTTCGGCGGCCCACGCCACGGCGTCGGCGTCACGGCGCTGCACCTGGCCGCCCAGAGCAACCGACTGGATGTCATCGAAATCCTCGCGAGCGCCGGCGCCGACCTCACCGCCCGCGACGCCCTCTGGGACAGCACCCCCGAAGGCTGGGCGGAAGCCTGCGACAGCCCCGCCGCCCAAGAACTGCTGCACCGCCTCCGTCGCCACTAATCGGCAACTCCGCCCCGCTGGACAACCGGAGTCTGCAGTCCGTATCGTAACGGACTGCAGACTCCGGTTAACTCACGCCCCGCGGAGGCCCTCATGCGCACCCCACGCGACCTGTTCGACGAGCTCTCCACCGGAATCACCGACGGCCGCTTCGCCGACCTCGCCCAGCTCTACGCCGAAGACACCCTCGTAGAACACCCCACCGCGGTACCCAGGCCCGGTCGACTGGAAGGCCGCGCCGCCCTACACGACCGTTTCGTCAGCGGCCTTGGCCAAACCCTCCGCCTGAAACGCCACGACGTAACCATCCACGAGACCGCCGACCCCGAGGTCATCGTCGCCGAATACCAGTACACCGCCGAGTCGAGGAAAACCGGCCAGACGACCGAAACGGCCAACATCCAAGTCCTCCGCGCCCGCGACGGACTCCTCACCCACACCCGCGACTACCACGACTACCTACGCCTGGCCGCCATCCAAAACGCGACCACCGGCCTGGCCGAGGCGTATGCCCAAGCGCCCGCTTACGCACCTCGCCCCATCGCACCGCGCCCGGCTGAACTTTTCTCCCCGGACAGCCGCGAAGGCGTATTCCAACGAGTCGTCTTCGGAGTCGCCGACGGACGCTGGTCCGAACTCCCCGACCTCTATGCGGCAAAAACCGATATCCGACACCCGTTCCTGCCAGGCGCGCCCACCCTCCGCACCCGAGACGACCTGCGCGCCCACTTCGCCGCCGGCGCCGCGCTAGCCCTTCACATCGAAGTGACTGACTTGGTACTCCACCTGAGCACCGACCCAGAAGTCATCATCGGCGAGTCGACCTACGTAGGCGAAACCAGCGCCAGGGCGGCGTTCGAGGTGAACAACATCTTCGCCATGCGCGTCCGCGACGGCCAGATCGTCGAATCCCGCGACTACGGCGACCACCTCGCCCTGGCCGCAGCAACCGGCCGTCTACCGGAACTGATCGCCCGCGTCGCCGGATAGCGGCAACGCCTCCACGGTGTCGCCGCTGAACGGCAACGCCTCGGCCGACGCCGGCCACCGTCGCCACTAAACGGCAACACTCCACCGATGCCAGACACCCTGGCCCGCTCCAGCACCCCAGTCGCCACTAAACGGCAACATCCTCACCAGCGCTGGGACACCGCCATCGCACAGCAGCGGTTCACAGCCTCGCCCGTAACCGCCGCTCGGCTTCACGTCGCAGGGCAATAGCCAACCGACCGCGGAAACCACCGTCGCCATTCAGCGGCAGCATCCACCACCGGCTCCCGGCTAAGGCGCAGGAAGAACTCAGCCCAACCCTCGCCGCAAAGCGGCAACGCCCGCCATCGCAGCTCTCGCTACCCAGCCGCGTCCCAGCAACTCTCGCCGCTCAACGGCGAATCCCCGCCCCCGTTGCCTGGCAACAACCCATCCCGACGGCTTTCGCCAACCAACGGCAATTCATCCCGCAAGCCACCGCCCAACCCGGCCACGCCCAGTCGCCGCTGAACGACAACGCGCCCGGCAACAGCTTTCGCCATTAAACGGCAAATGCCTCTGACCAGCACCGACACCCGAAACTTCGCAAGCCAACCGCGCGCAAAGGCCTAGTTGCTTCCGGAGGCCTTACCAGCGCCACCACGCTCCTCAACAACCTTCACAAGCGCCGAAGCCACCAACGCCACCGCCGGATCCCCATCCCCCGCCAACAACCGCAACGACCCCAGCGCAAGAGTCCCCGGCATCTCCGCAAGCGCCTGCGTCAACCGGATCCGCACCGCGGAATCCGCAGGATGCTCCGCTGCCGCATCGGCCAACGCGCCGACAATGCCATCCGCACCTCCATCCGCCAGCGCACCCAGCACCTCAGCCGCCTCGACGTCGTTTCGCCCCTCAACGACCATTTCGACAAGCGTCGACACGGCCTCCTCGGCACCACGCGCTCCCAAAGCGAGCGCCGCATGCCGACGGACCACAGCGTCCGAGCCAGCGAGCGCGTCCATCAACACCGCAGTCGCCTCGTCGCCGGGCAACTCGATGAGCGCCAGGATCGCGCGCCGGCGGATCTCGGCGTTCTCCGAGCGAAGACCGGACGCCACATTCGCCACTATGTCGCCACCGGTCCGAGCAAGAGCCCATCGCAAGGCACCGGCGACGTTCGGATCGGATTCGGCGAGAACTGCTCTGGCCAGGACCTCAGCGGGGACCGGCACGTCGTCGGCGGGAGCCAAAACGGTCTGCTGCCGGCGAGCGGCACCAGGTGAATTGAGCCCGCGCAGCAGCTCGACGATGCGCAAGGCACCCTCCCACCCGGAGGGTGCCGAGGCATCGACCGCACGGAGCCGGTCGAGCAGTTCCTGCTCCCGCTTCAGCCGGTCTTCGGTCCGCCGGATCAGGTCGCCGACCAGCTCCGCGGGCACGAAAGCGGGATCCTCCAGCGCCCGGCCGATCTGCCGCAGCGACATCCCGAGCGACCGGAGGCTCTCCACGTGGAAGATCCGGCGAATGTCGTCCGCGGAGTATTCGCGATAGCCGCCCACAGTGCGGCCCGTCGGCCGCACCAGCCCGAGGGCGTCGTAGTGCCGGAGCATCCGGGTACTCACCCCCGAGCGGCGGGCGACCTCTCCGATCAGCACGCGGTTTCCCGAGCCCGCTCCGGACCGAGCGCGACGATCCGTTTCGCCTCGTCCACGGCCTGGTCGAAACCGGCGTCCGGGTCACGAAGCAGCCGCTCAGTGGCGACGGCGTGTGCCCGAACGGCCTGGTCGGTGCTCTTCAACGCGGCCTCCAATGCCGGCTCGATCACGGTGCCGAGCGCGACCAGCGCCCGGCTGAGGCTGAGCTGCAGTGTCCGGTCACCGCGGCCGAGTTGTGTCGTCAGTTCCGCGGCCAGTCCGGCCTTGTCCTCGTCGGACACGAGGACAACAGCCGCCCGCCAGGCGCTTCTCGCGACCTCGTCGTCGGCGTCGCGCAGCAACGATCGGGTGATCGCTGGCCACACGTTCCGGTCGCCGATCTTGGACAACGTGTGCAGCGACTGGCTCCTGGCCTGCGCGACCGGGGACCGCAGTTCCTCGAGAAGCCGCGGCACCGTGTCCTCCGCCGGGAACCGGGTCAACGCCCAGGTGAGCATGTCGCGCACGAAAAAGTCCGGCTCGATCGAGCACCGCGCGACGAGTGCCTCGACGAGACCAGGGCCGTCCGGGTGCGTTCCGATCTTCAGCGCGACTTGCAGCCGCGTCGACGAGCCCCCGGCGCCCAACGCCTCGATCAGCCGCGTGAACTGGGAATTCATCTGTGTCGAGTTCATCGGGATCACCTCCGTCGACCAGTGAAGACCTTGTCACGATGTCAATGTCAAACCCGGCGGGCAAAAGATCGGCAAAGTGGGCCGTCGCCGCTCAGCGGCGAAACCCGGTCTAAGCCCGATCCGCGCCGACCGCGACGCCGACGATCGTGCACGGTTCGGCACCGTGGTTTCGCCAGGCGTGCCGCGTGCCGTTCTGAACGAGGACATCGCCTGCCCGCAAAACCGTCTGGTCTCCGTCGTCCAGTTCCACCGTGACCTCGCCCGAGACGATCAGGACGTAATCGAGGCTGTCGGTGGTGTGCATGCCCGGCGCCTCGGGTTCCATCGCGGCGGCCGCGCCCGGTGCTTGGCGCTCCAGCTTTTCCCAGGCGGCAGTCAGGTCGGCATCCGGCGACGGTGTCAGCTCGCTGGGCGCGATGGTGTTGATCATGAACCGCGAACCGTCTCGCGGCGGGTAGTACGCCTCGGCGCGACGCGGCGAGCCGTCGTCCGGAAACACCGGCCGTTCGTCCCGGCCCCATAGCCGGTAGACCGCGCAGCCGGGCATCAGATCGGAAGTGATCGGTTCGACGGAACCGTCGGCGACCACCCGGGACTTGCCGTCGGAGTCGTGTCCGGTGACTACCCGGCGAACCTTCGGGTGTGCCATTTCGATCGCCCCTCAGTACGGCAGCGTATGGATACGGATGCGTATTGATACTCCACCGTATCCAGCACGACGCGGGCCGTCAATACGGTGGCGTATCCTCCGCGCATGGTGAACGACTCGCCCCGGCTGTCCGCCCAGGACTGGACGCGGGCCGCGCTGAAGGCGATCGCGGACGGCGGGCTGGCCGCGGTCGGAGTCGAACCGCTCGCGCGGACGCTCGGCGTGACCAAGGGCAGCTTTTACGCGCACTTCCGCAACCGGGATGAGCTCATCACCGCGGCTCTCGCCGATTGGTGGCGAAACCACGGCGAAGCGGGACTCGCCGAATACGCCGCGATCGCCGATCCGGGGCAACGGCTGCGCGAACTGCTCACTGCGGTCGTGCGCTCCGTCCAGCCGTTAGCGCCGTCGGTGCACCTGAGCCTGCTCGGCGACCGCAACGACCCTCGGGTCAAGGAAGCGGTCAGCCGCGTCAACCAAGCTCGGCTGAACTTTCTGACCAGCACTTACCGCGAGCTTGGCCTCCCGCCGGACCAGGCGGCGAACCGGGCGAGAGTCGCTTATGCGGCCATTCTCGGGCTACAGCATCTGGCTCAAACCGAGTCGGATTCGCCGAGCCCTGAAGCACTCGCGGACGCAGCGGCGGCGATCTTCCTGCCGTCCTGACAGCCGACCCGGCCAGCCCGGTCTGCCCGGATGACAGGCCGGCAGCGGCCGCATTGCCTCCTGGTGGCGAATCCGCCGGGACACGCTCTGGACCGGCAGAGGCAGATTCGCCGCGAATCGGCTAATCCCTGGTCAACCCCGGATTCACGGGCGCGAGAACCCACCCCGGCGAGACAAACTGATCACTCCAATCGCTCGATAAGGTGGCATCTCTGGCCGGGTGGCACCGAGGAAGGTGTGATGGAGATGCGGGTGCTCGTCTCGGTCGACATGGAGGGAATCGCCGGAGTCGTCCACGGCGAAGAGGTCATTCCCGGGCAAAGCGAATACGAGCGCAACCGCAAGCTGCTCACCGCGGAGACCAATGCCGCAGTCCGTGGGATCTACGCCTTCGACGCTGCCGCACAGGTACAGGTCACCGAGGCGCACGCGAGCTTCCGGAACCTCCTGCCCGGACTGCTGGACCGACGTGTCGAGTTGCTCCGCGGCACGCCCAAGCCCGGCGGGATGATGGCGGGATTGGCCGAAGAGACGGACGCTGTGCTGTTCATCGGCTATCACGGCAAAGCCGGCACGCCCCGTTCGGTCATGGCGCACGCGATCTCCGGCGGGACCATCGCGGACGTGCGTTGCAATGGCCGTTCCTTGGGCGAACTCGGCCTGAATACCGCGCTCGCAGCGCACTACGGCGCACCGCCCGTGCTGGTAAGCGGCGATGACACCGTCGCGGCTGAGGCGGCTGAGGTAGCGCTGGGCATCCGCTCAGTAGTGGTCAAACGCGCGCTGGGTGCTCTCTCGGCGGCGATGCTGCATCCCGACGAGGCATGCGACCGTATCGAGCACGCCGTGCCCGAGGCGCTGGCCAGTCGCGAGGACGTCCGGCCGCTGCGCTTCGACGGTCTGGTCCAGCTGGAAGTCCAGGTACATCGGCCCCGCATGACCGAACACGCGCTGCTGGTGCCGGGAATGGAACTCGCCGACGGCTGCACTCTGCGCTACCAGGCACCGGATTTCCCCACGGCCTACCAGGTCATCGAACTCATCGCGACGCTCGGAGCCGTCTGATCCTGGCCGGCCGGACCCGTCCACGCTCGCCCGCGAAGATGCGTTCAAACCAAGCCCTTGACCTGGGCAATCGCACCGCGGACTTCGGATTCGCCACTAAACGGCAACAGCCGTCCACCAGCAAATCAGGCCGATACGCCAGTCAGAAAGCCCCGGCAAAAGCGAAGACCTACGACTCCCCCGGCAACTCGAACTCGCCGTCCCGAACCCCGCGCGTGAACGCGTCCCATTCCGACGGCGTGAACACCAGCACCGCCCCGTCCGGATCCGTCGGCTGCCGGATGGCCACGTAGGTCACCCCGTCCGAATGCGGGACGAACGCGTACTCCGCGCAATGCTCCAGGGTCACGCCCGCCGGTTCGGCGCGGATCCAGGTGGCACCGGTCAGGTCGAGTTCGTGCCTGATGTGCGCCTTGTCGTCGGTCGGGCGGCTCATCGGCACAGCGTATCCGCCGTTCGGCGGCACCGCCTCGGAACGAAAAAGAGGCCCCGCCGTCCGGCGAACGGACGACGGGGCCTCCTCCTGAGATACCGGGTCAGGCGGTCTCGGTGATCGGCCGGTCCACCCACGACATCAGGTCGCGCAGCTTCTTGCCGGTCGTCTCGATCGGGTGCTGGTTGCCCTGTTCCTCGAGCTTCGTGAAGTTCGGCCGGCCGGCCTCGTCCTCGGCGACCCATTCGCGGGCGAAGGTGCCGTCCTGGATCTCGCCCAGGATCTTCTTCATCTCCTCCTTGACGGCCGGCGAGATGACGCGCGGACCGCGGGTGAGGTCGCCGTACTCGGCGGTGTCGGAGATGGAGTAGCGCTGGCGCGCGATGCCGCCCTCGTACATGAGGTCGACGATCAGCTTCAGCTCGTGCAGCACCTCGAAGTAGGCGATCTCCGGGGCGTAGCCGGCCTCGGTGAGCACCTCGAAACCGGTCTGCACCAGCGCGGACGCGCCGCCGCACAGCACGGCCTGCTCGCCGAAGAGGTCGGTCTCGGTCTCCTCGGTGAAGGTCGTCTTGATGACTCCGGCCCGCGCGCCGCCGATCGCCGCGGCGTAGGACAGCGCGAGCGCCTGAGCGTTGCCCGAAGCGTCCTGCTCGACCGCGATCAGGCAGGGCACGCCCTTGCCGTCCACGAACTGGCGGCGGACCAGGTGACCAGGGCCCTTCGGGGCGACCATCGCGACGTCGACGCCTCCCGGCGGCTTGATCAGGTCGTACCGGATGTTGAAGCCGTGGCCGAAGAAGAGCGCGTCGCCGTCCTTGAGGTTCGGCGCGATGTGCTCGTCGTAGATGAAGCGCTGCTTCGTGTCCGGCGCGAGGATCATGATCACGTCGGCCTCGGCGGCCGCCTCGGCGACCGACAGCACGCGCAGGCCCTGCTCCTCGGCCTTCGCCCGGGACTTGGACCCCTCCTGCAGGCCGATGCGGACGTCGACGCCCGAGTCGCGCAGGCTGAGCGAGTGCGCGTGGCCCTGGCTGCCGTAGCCGATCACGGCGACCTTGCGACCCTGGATGATCGACAGGTCGGCGTCGTCGTCGTAGAAGATTTCCACTGCCATGGGGGGTACTACTTCCTTCCGTACTTACACGAAATCTTTGGTTCAGCGGGGAGAAGCGGCGGTGATCGAGCGGGCCCCGCGGCCCACCGCGACCATGCCGGACTGGACGAGTTCGCGGATGCCGTACGGCTCCAGCATCCGCAGCAGCGCGCCGATCTTGTCCGACGTCCCGGTCGCCTCGACGGTGAGCGCCTCGGGCGAGACGTCCACCACCTTGGCGCGGAAAAGCTGGACGGTCTCGAGGACCTGGCTGCGCACGGTGGCGTCGGCCCTGACCTTGACGAGGAGCAGTTCGCGCTGCACCGCGCTGCCTGCTTCCAGCTCGACGATCTTGATCACGTTCACCAGCTTGTTGAGCTGTTTGGTCACCTGTTCGAGCGGTAGCTCTTCAACGGCGACCACGATCGTCATCCGGGACACCTCGGGGTTCTCCGTGGGCCCGACAGCAAGGGACTCGATGTTGAAGCCGCGGCGGGAGAACAGTCCGGAGACCCGGGCGAGCACACCGGGCTTGTTCTCGACCAGCACGCTCAGCGTGTGGACAGTCATGCTTGCTCTCCCTCCGCGGCAGCGGCCTCAGCGGCCTCGGCGGCTTCCTGCGAAACCTCGTCGTCGTCGAACAGCGGCCGGATGCCGCGCACGGCCATGATCTCGTCGTTCCCGGTGCCCGCGGCGACCATCGGCCACACCTGGGCATCCTTCCCCACGACGAAATCGATCACGACGGGGCGGTCGTTGATCTCCATCGCGCGCCGGATCGTCGCGTCGACGTCCTCCTTGGCCTCGCAGCGCAGGCCCGCGCAGCCGAGCGCCTCGGCCAGCAGCGTGAAGTCCGGGATGCGGTGCTTGTGCGTGCCGAGGTCGGTGTTCGAGTACCGCTCGGAGTAGAACAGGTTCTGCCACTGGCGGACCATGCCCAGGTTGCCGTTGTTGATCACGGCGACCTTGATCGGCGCGCCCTCGATGGCGCACGTGGCGAGCTCCTGGTTGGTCATCTGGAAGCAGCCGTCGCCGTCGATCGCCCACACCTGCGTGTCCGGCAGGCCGAACTGCGCGCCCATCGCGGCCGGGACGGCGAAGCCCATGGTGCCGAGGCCGCCGGAGTTGATCCAGGTGCGCGGCTTCTCGTACTTCACGAACTGCGCGGCCCACATCTGGTGCTGCCCGACGCCCGCGGCGTACACCGCGTCCGGGCCGACCAGCTCGCCGATCCGCTCGATGACGTACTGCGGCGACAGCGAACCGTCGTCGGGCCATTCGTAGCCCGACGGGTAGTCGTCGCGCCACGAATCGACCTGGGTCCACCAGTCGCTCAGGTCGGGACGGTCGCGCTCGAACTCGGTCTTCACCGCGTCGATCAGCTCGCCGATGATCTCCTTGCAGTCGCCGACGATCGGCACGTCCGCCTTGCGGTTCTTGGAGATCTCGGCCGGGTCGATGTCCGCGTGGACGATCTTCGCGTCCGGCGCGAACGACGACAGCTGGCCGGTGACCCGGTCGTCGAAGCGGGCGCCGAGCGCGACCAGCAGGTCGGCGCGCTGCATCGAAGCGACCGCGGCGACGGACCCGTGCATGCCGGGCATGCCGACGTGCTGGCGGTGCGAGTCGGGGAACGCGCCGCGCGCCATCAGCGTGGTCGCGACCGGGATGCCGGTCAGCTCGGCCAGCTCGAGCAACTGCTCGGACGCCTCGGCCTTGATCACGCCGCCGCCGACGTACAGCACCGGCCGCTGCGCCTGCGCGATCAGCTTCGCGGCTTCGCGGACCTGCTTGCCGTGCGGCCGCAGCGTCGGGCGGTAGCCGGGCAGCCGGAGTTCGGGCGGCCAGGAGAACGAGGTCATCTCCTGCAGCACGTCCTTGGGGATGTCCACCAGGACCGGGCCGGGTCGTCCGGTCGAGGCCAGGTGGAACGCCTCGGCGATCGCCCGCGGGATCTCCGCCGGGTCGGTGACGAGGAAGTTGTGCTTGGTGATCGGCATGGTGATGCCGCAGATGTCGGCTTCCTGGAAAGCGTCGGTGCCGATCAGGCCGCGCGACTGCTGCCCGGTGATGGCGACGACCGGGACCGAGTCCATGTTGGCGTCGGCCAGCGGGGTGACGAGGTTCGTGGCGCCGGGACCCGAGGTCGCCATGCACACGCCGACCTTGCCGGTCGCCTGCGCGTAGCCGGTGGCGGCGTGCCCGGCGCCCTGCTCGTGGCGGACGAGGACGTGCCGGACCTTCGTCGAGTCGAGCAACGGGTCGTAGGCGGGAAGGATGGTGCCACCCGGAATGCCGAACACGACCTCCGCGCCGACCGCCTCGAGAGAGCGGACGAGCGACTGCGCGCCGGTGACGCGCACCGGCGTACCCGCCGGCGGGGCGGGCTTCGGACGTGCTCCTGGGACACCGGGCGCGGTCGGCCCGGGCTTCGCGTCGCTGCGCGACGTGGCACTGGTCATCGGTTCTGCCTCGTGGGTTCTCGGTGTCACTCGTTCGGGTTGTCTGGGCCGTACTTCCGGTCGGGGAACCGGTTTCACGCAACAAAAAACCCCCGCCGACCGTAAGGTCGCACGAGGGTCGCGCGTCGACGCAGAGGACTCTTCCTAAGCGTCGGCGCGCTGAGGAAGTACGAGACCGGTCTGCGTAATCACGGCCCCGACGTTAGTCGCGCGCCCGGGCGAGTGTCAACTCTGCGGGACGGCGATTCCGCATCGTGGACGGCCAGTACTGCTCGCGCGCGACCCGGACGCAGGTCACTCCCGGCACCGGTGCACCATTCCTGCGTGGCCAAGAAACAGCAGGACCAGCGTGCGGACGAGGGCCGGAAGGCCGTGTTCCGGATCCCGACCACGGCGTATCTCGCGATCGGTCTGCTGACCGTCTGTGTGACACCCATCGCACTGGGCGAGATCGGCGGATTCCAGTGGCTGTACGTCTTCCCGCTCGCGCTGCTCGTGTTCGTCGCGCGCACGCGCACCGTTGCGACGCGCGAAGGCCTGCAGATCCGGACGGTTTTCGGACAGCGCGACCTGCCGTGGTCGTCGCTGAAGGGCCTGGCGATCACGAACAAGGCCCGTGTGCGCGCGGTTCTCGGCGACGACACCCAGGTCGGCCTTCCCACGGTGCGGACGCGGCATCTTCCGGTACTGGCACTGGTCAGCGAGGGCAAGATCAAGGACCCGTCGGGTGTGCTGAGCGACGAGGAGCTCACCGGGCGGAAACCGGCCGCTGAGACGTCGTCGGAGGCCGCTCCCGCACCCGCCCCGGAGCCCGCTCCGGAGCCCGCTCCCGAATCTGCTCCGGAGCCCGCTCCCGAATCTGTTCCGGAATCTGTTCCGGAAGCCGCTCCGGAGCCCGTCGAACCGGAGCCCGCCGCCGACGCGGAACGGACCGGCGGAGGCAACGGCAAACCAGCCGAGTAGAATTGGTAGGACCAGTTTGCGGAGCCGTAGTTCCCCTCCGCCTGGTTCAGCCTTCTGACCTGGGAGAATGCCGTGCCGCACCTCCGTTCCCGGACCACCACTCACGGTCGCAACGCGGCGGGCGCACGCTCGCTCTGGCGTGCGACCGGAATGACCGACAGCGATTTCGGCAAGCCGATCGTCGCGATCGCCAACTCCTACACCCAGTTCGTGCCCGGCCACGTGCACCTCAAGGACCTCGGCGAGATCGTCGCCGAGGCGGTCGCCGAAGCCGGCGGCATCGCGCGCGAGTTCCACACGATCGCGGTCGACGACGGCATCGCGATGGGCCACTCGGGCATGCTCTACTCGCTGCCCTCGCGCGAGATCATCGCGGACTCGGTGGAGTACATGGTCAACGCGCATCAGGCCGACGCGCTGGTGTGCATCTCCAACTGCGACAAGATCACGCCGGGCATGCTCAACGCCGCGATGCGGCTCAACATCCCGACCGTGTTCGTCTCCGGCGGTCCGATGGAGGCAGGCAAGGCGGTGGTCGTCGAAGGCGTCGCGCACGCCCCGACCGACCTGATCACCACCATCGCGGCGTCCGCGAACTCGGCGATCGACGAGGCCGGACTGTCCGAGGTCGAACGCTCCGCCTGCCCGACCTGCGGTTCGTGCTCCGGCATGTTCACCGCCAACTCGATGAACTGCCTCACCGAAGCGCTGGGTTTGTCGTTGCCGGGCAACGGTTCCACGCTCGCGACGCACGCCGCCCGGCGAGACCTGTTCTCCAACGCCGGACGCACGGTGGTCGAGCTGTGCAAGCGCTGGTACGGCGATGACGACGAGTCGGCGTTGCCGCGTTCGATCGCCACGAAGGAGGCGTTCGAGAACGCGATGGCGCTTGACATGGCCATGGGCGGGTCGACGAACACCGTGCTGCACATCCTCGCCGCCGCGCAGGAGGGCGAGGTCGACTTCACGATCAGCGACATCGACGCCATCGGGCGGCGGGTGCCGTGCCTGTCGAAGGTCGCGCCGAACTCCGATTACCACATGGAAGACGTCCACCGGGCCGGCGGAATCCCCGCCATCCTGGGCGAGCTTTACCGCGGCGGGCTGCTGAACACCGGCGTGCACGCGGTCCACGCGCCGGACATCGCCACGTGGCTGAACGAGTGGGACGTCCGCGCCGAGTCTCCTTCGGAGAAGGCACTGGAGCTGTTCCACGCCGCGCCGGGCGGGGTCCGGACCACGAAGGCGTTCTCGACGGAAAACCGCTGGTCGTCCCTGGACACCGACGCTGCGGGCGGCTGCATCCGCGACGTCGAACACGCCTACACGAAGGACGGCGGCCTCGCGATCCTGCGCGGCAACCTGGCCGAGAACGGTGCCGTGATCAAGTCCGCGGGAATCGACGAGGACCTGTGGCACTTCCAGGGCCCGGCGCGAGTGTTGGAAAGCCAGGAGGAGGCCGTCTCGGCGATCCTCAAGAAGGAGATCCAGCCGGGCGAGGTACTGGTCATCCGCTACGAGGGCCCGGCAGGCGGTCCCGGCATGCAGGAAATGCTGCACCCGACGGCGTTCCTCAAGGGCTCCGGCCTCGGCAAGAAATGCGCCCTGATCACCGACGGCCGGTTCTCCGGCGGCTCCTCGGGCATCTCGGTCGGCCACATCTCCCCGGAAGCCGCCGCGGGCGGACTGATCGGCCTGGTGGAGAACGGCGACCAGATCGTCCTGGACGTCCACGAGCGCCGGCTTGAGCTGCTGGTCGAACCCGAGGTCCTGGCCGAACGACGGGCGAAGATGGACGCTTCGGAAAGTCCGTGGCAGCCGAAGGACCGACAGCGCCCGATCACCGCGGCGCTGCGGGCCTACGCCCGGATGGCCACGTCAGCCGACACCGGCGCGGTCCGGGACCCGAACCGCTGATCCTGCTGTTCCGGTTTGCTTTCGACGGAAGGGGCTCGCGCGTGGTGCGCGGGCCCCTTTCCTCGTCTCTGCTAGACGGCCTCAACCCATGAAATCTCGGGTCCGCTGCCGTTTGAGCCCTGGTCAACGCGATTCGCCGCTAAACGGCTAACGGTGCCTCGGCTGTGCCAGGACCCGGGCACGAGGCTCCGACCACCGTCTCACGCGCGCCTCGAGGCAAGGCCACCGCCTTATCTGGAGAACCTTTCCACCAGCGACGAGCCCTCCGCACGCTCCGCGTGCAAGAGCCGCCTGTCGAGCCGGCCCCGCCCGCACGCACGGTTCCCGCGCCACCCGAGCCCACTGCCATCGAGCCCCGCCGAACCCTCACCAGTACGCCGCTCGACCTCTTCACCCCAGACTGTCGTGGCCGCGGCTTAGCCTCCAGCCGCCAACGCCCTCGCCGCCCACGAGCCAATCCTGTCGGCGACGACCAACCTGCCACCGTCTGAATTCTGCCCCTGACCAGGCATTCGCCACTAAGCGGCAACACACCCACGGCCCGGCAAGCGGCGAAACGACCCACCAACCTGGCGCTGCCTCCGGACGTCGCCGACGTGTCAGCGACGTCCGTCCGGCCAGTCAGCAACCTCGGCACCGGACGCGTAAGCAACATCGGTGCCGGGGCGTCAGCAACGCTGCCGCCGCACCTGTCAGCGAGTCAAAACGATGACCACCACAGACGCAGCCGCTGCCAACAACAGCGAAATAAGCCCCAGAGGCAACGGGCGCTTCCGCCACGGCGTGTTCCGCTCCAGCGAGATGGTCCCCGCGCCGGTGAAGATCAGCGTCAGCGCACAGAGACCCAGCAGCAGCTCGTACTCCCAGCCCTGACCGTTGCCCTCGAAGAAGCCGCCGTGGAACTTCGCGTAGACGATGTTCGCGGCCACGCCCAGCAGCCCCGCCGCGGCGAGCGGCGTGAACAGGCCGACGATCAGCAGCGCACTGCCCGCGACCTCGGTGATGCCGGTGATCCAGGACAGCAGCGTCGTCTGTTTGTGGTACCCGAACATCTCGAGCACGTGCGCGAACCCGCCGACGCCCGGGCCGCCGAAAGCGCCGAACAAATGCTGCAGGCCATGCGCACCCATGATCACGCCGAGCCCCAGGCGCAAGACGAGCAGGCCGAAGCCGAGACCGCCCTGCCGCGGTTCGTCGTAGTCGTTGCCGGCAGAGTCCTCGACACCGGACAGCACGCTGGTCTGGTAGTCGTCCCCTTGAGTGGTCACGCGGCGAAGATTAGGGGATTCAGCCGTGACCCGCGAGCGAGCACGCCGAGGTCAGGGGCTCTTTCAGGGTTCACCCTGAGTGCCGGGCCGACATCCGGGAAATGATCAGTATTCGCCTCGCACGAGATTGCCAGGTAGCTCGCCGCCAGCGTACCGGGCGATTTCCGCCGCGGCCACCAAATAAGCGCGCCGCCGGACGCCCCGCACCGCGCCCGCCACGTGCGGCGTCAGCACGAAACCGGGTGCTGTCCACAGCGGATGGTCCGCCGGCAACGGCTCCGGATCAGTCACATCGAGCGCGGCGCGAAGCCTTCCCGCGGCGAGTTCCGCAGCAAGCGCGTCAGTGACCACAACAGGCCCCTGAGCAGCATTGATCAGCACCGCGTCATCACGCATCGCCGCGAGGAAGTCGGCGTCGACCATGCCCCGTGTCCGCGAAGTAAGCGGCACCATCATGACCACCACATCGTGGTACGGCAGCAGTTCCGGCAACTCGTCGACACCATGCACGCCTTCGCGCGCCGACATTCCGACCATCGTGCAGCGCACGTCGAACGGCTCCAACCGCCGCCGCAACTGCCGCCCGACGTCCCCAGCCCCGACGATCAACACACGCTGGCCCTGCAGGGTGTCCGACGGCAACTGCTCCCAACGCCTGGCTCGCTGCGCCGCCGCGTAAACGTCCAGATTCCGGTACATCGACAGCAGCACGCCGACCACCCACTCCGCCATGCTCCCGCCGTGCGCACCGCGGCAGGTGGACAACAGGACGCCATCCGGGACGCGGCCGACCCAGTCTTCCGCTCCCGCAGTCAGCAGCTGAACCAGCTTGAGGTTCGGCAGATCTCTCCAGATGTCGTCGCCCGCCGAGTCCATGGCCGGGATGAGCACCTCAGCTTTCGCGGCCTCCGGCGGCAGCGGGCGGCCCCATTCGTAGCGCACCGCGTTAACAAGGGGGATTTCGGACAGCACGGCGACGCCCTCGTCGTCCGGGACCAGCACGGTGACTGTCATGATCACCACGGTAGCCACTTACCAGTGGCTCACGCCGCGCCACCTAGGCTGGGGCATCATGCGTACCCGGTACCGGTGGTCGGCGCCGCTGGCCCTCCTCGCCTGCGGCGGCCTCGTGCTCTCCGGCTGCGCCCGGTTCGACGACACCGCCGCCGGCCAGACATTCACCCCCGCGCCGGTGCCGAGCCCGGAATCTCCGCCGCAGGTCCAGGAGCACGGCGACGGCTCCGGCAACGGTCCGCGCACCGGGCCCGCGCAAGCGCCGCCCTCGCCGGTTCCGCCTCCGCAGGGCTGCAAGGACTTCGACAAGGCGGTCATCGCCACTTGCCTGGACACAGTCGCCGCCGTCGCGGGACTCCCCGGCGAGGGATCCGCGCCCGCCGCTCTCGCCGGCGAACGGAAAACCGGCCGGGTCATGCTGGCCAGCTCCGGACACGACGCGACGTCGTTCGCGCAACTGGACGTCCAAGCCGACGGCGACGGCGGGCTCACCAGCCTGGCGCTGTCGCCCAGCTACGTCGAGGACCAGCTGGTTTTCGCGTACGTGACCACGGCGTCGGACAACCGAGTCGTGCGCTTCGCCAAGGGCCAGGCCCCGAAGCCGGTGCTGACCGGAATCCCGAAGGGCTCGACCGGCAACCGCGGCGCGCTGGCCAGCGACGGAAGCGGCGCGCTGCTGGTCGCGACGGGCGACGCGGGCAATCCTGCCGCGGCCGCGGACCCGAATTCCCTGGCGGGCAAGGTGCTGCGCATCGACGTGTCCGGAAAACCGGCGACCGGAAATCCGACGTCCGGGTCCGCCGTCTACGCCTCGGGCCTGCACTCCCCCGGCGGCATCTGCCGTTCGTCCGACGGGAAGCGCACCTGGGTGACCGACCACCCGGCCAGCGGTCCGGACGCCGTGTACCGGCTCCAGTCCGGACAGCCGCTCAGCACGTCCGCGTGGACCTGGCAGGACAAGCCCTCCCTCGGCGGCTGTGTCGATTTCGTCGACGCGAACGGCATCCTCGGCATCGCGTCGTCCACTGGCATGCAGAACGTGCCGGTCAACAAGGACGGAGCGGTCACCGGCAAGCCGACGGTCACCCTCGACGGAAAAAGCAAGGCCGCCACGACGTACGGCCGGCTCTCCTCCATGAGCATGATCAACCCCCAGCTGGCCGTCGCCGGGACCGTCAACAAGGACGGCGGAAAGCCGGTCTCCAGCGATGACCGCGTGGTTCTGATCGTGGTGAGCGACACGGGCGGCGGTCCGGGCAAGGACTGACGCCCGGGCGCGCCTGGCTACGCGCTTTCTGGGGCTGGTCGGCCGGTTGACCTGCGGTTAGCCGTTTAGTGGCGACAGCCGATCCGCTCGCCCCGGCCAGCGGCGTTCGGCCTGACGCAAGCCTCCCGTCTGCCCTGCCGGGCGCTCCCGGCAGTAATCGGTTCTGGCCGGAGTTCGCCACTGAACGACGACGATCACCGGCCTGCCATCGACGCTGACGGCACCGGCCCAGATCGACGTCGCCCCGACATCACCACCACCGTCGGCATCGGTCTATCGCCGTCGCCCTTCAACGGCCACCTCGCGAGATCCGCCGCTGTCCCTTTCTCCAACCAATGGCGAAACCCGCAGCGACGGCAGCACCCTCCGCGCACCTCGCTACCCGCTTCGCCGCCCAACGGCAAAACGCGGTAGCAACGGCAGCGCACTCCGAGCGCCCCACCAGTCGGAAGCAAGTCCGCGAAGAACTGTCTCTCAACCAAGAGCACCCCGTCGCCGCTCAATGGCGAATCCCTCAACCGCCTGGGCAGCCGAGCGCACCTAACGGCTGTCCGAAGGCAACCCCGCCAGAAGCCGTCTCCCCGCCGAGAGCGTCTCGTCGCCCCGTAATGGCGAATCCGCAAAACGCCGTCTCACGACCCGGAGCACCCGTCGCCACACAACGGCGAATCAGCCAAAGCCCACGTCAACCAGCAGCCATGCTCCGTCGCCATTGAGCGGCGAATCGGCGAGAAGCTCCCTAAGCCAGGCACCACCGCGTCGCCGTTCAGCGGCGACGACGCGAAGCCCGGCTCTCCGCCCGAGCCGCCCGGATGTCCACGATCGCGACCACAACCGACCCGACCGCGAACACCATCCCCAGATACCGCCCGATACCACCAGAGATCGACACCCCGGCAGCGTCCAGGAACGCACGCTGATCGGTGTCGAACACCCAGTCCAGCGTCGTCCAGCCGATCACCATCAGCAAAACCGTCGCCAGTCCGCCGACCAGCCACAGCTGCGGCAACCCGCTCACGCGCGCCTTGCTGACCTGCCCGAACAACACCACCGCAAGCCCGACCACGGCAAGCAGCAGCGGCGGACCCCACGAGAAGAGATCCGAATGCCACGCCGTGCGCACGACGTCGCTGTGCGGCAACGTCCCGAACGCGTCGCGGACGTCTGACGTCGCGGTATCGGCCGACAGCACAGTCCAGGGCAGCGGCGTCGACCCGACCGCGAGCAGCCCGGCCGCCAGGCCGAGCCACTCGCGCCAGGTGACGCGTCGGAGCGAGAAACCCACTCAGGAACCGACGCGCTCGATGATCAGCTCGCGCACGCGCTTGGCGTCGGCCTGGCCCTTGGTCGCCTTCATGACCGCGCCGACGATCGCCCCTGCCGCGGCGACCTTGCCGCCGCGGATCTTGTCGGCGATGTCCGGCTGCGCGGCCAACGCTTCGTCGACGGCGGTGAGCAGCGCCGAATCGTCGGAGACGACCTTCAGACCGCGCTTCTCGACGACCTCGCGCGGCGAACCCTCGCCCGCGAGAACGCCCTGCACGACCTCCTTGGCGAGCTTGTTTGTCAGCTCACCGGAGGACACGAGCCCGATCACCTCGGCGACCTGCGTCGGCGTGATCGCCAGTTCGGTCAGTTCGACCTCGCGCGTGTTCGCTTCCTGCGCCAGCGTGTTGACCCACCAGCCGCGCGCCTCGTCCGGCTTCGCACCGGCCTCGACCGTCGCCGCGACGAGGTCGACGGCACCGACATTCAGCAGGTCGCGCAGCGCTTCGTCGGAGAGCTTCCACTCGTCCTGGATCCGCTTGCGTCGCTCCCACGGCATCTCCGGCAGCGTCGCGCGCAGTTCCTCGACCCATTCGCGCGACGGCGCGATCGGCACGAGGTCGGGCTCCGGGAAGTACCGGTAGTCCTCCGCGGTTTCCTTGGCGCGCCCGGACGACGTGGTGCCGTCGGCCTCCTGGAAGTGCCGCGTCTCCTGCCGGATCGACCCGCCCTCGGCGAGAATCGCCGCCTGGCGCGTCATCTCGTACCGCACCGCGCGCTCGACGCTGCGCAGCGAGTTGACGTTCTTCGTCTCCGTGCGCGTGCCGAATTCCGTGGCGTCCTTGGCCATCAGCGACACGTTCGCGTCGCAGCGCAGCGAGCCCTGGTCCATGCGGACGTCGGACACGTCGAGCGCCCGCAGCAGGTCGCGCAGCGCGGTGACGTACGCGCGCGCCACCTCGGGAGCCCGCTCGCCGGTGCCGGTGATCGGCTTGGTGACGATCTCGATCAGCGGCACGCCGGCGCGGTTGTAGTCGAGCAGCGAGTGCTCGGCACCGTGGATCCGGCCGGTAGCGCCGCCGATGTGCAGCGACTTGCCGGTGTCCTCCTCCATGTGCGCGCGCTCGATCTCGACGCGCACGACCTCGCCGTCGTCCAGCGTCACGTCGAGGTAGCCGTCGAACGCGATCGGCTCGTCGTACTGCGAGGTCTGGAAGTTCTTCGGCATGTCCGGGTAGAAGTAGTTCTTCCGGGCGAACCGGCACCACTCCGCGATCTCGCAGTTGAGCGCGAGACCGATCCGGATCGCGCCCTCGACCGCCTTGCCGTTCACGGCAGGCAGCGAACCGGGCAGGCCGAGGCAGGTCGGGCACGTCTTGGTGTTCGGCTCGCCGCCGAACTCGTTGACGCAGCCGCAGAACATCTTGGTGTTCGTGCTGAGCTCAACGTGGACCTCGAGCCCGAGCACGGGGTCGAACCGCTCGAGGACCTCGGCGTAGTCCATCAACTCGGCCACGGCAGTCACTTCGTTCCTCCCAGCTCCGGAGCCTGGTGCACGAGCGAGCCGCCGGCAGCGGCGTCGCGCGCGGCCTCGTATGCGGCGCCGACGCGGTACAGCCGGTCGTCGGCGAGCGCCGGGGCCATGATCTGCAGGCCGACCGGCATCCCGTCCTCGTCGGACAGTCCGCTCGGGACGCTCATGGCGGCGTTGCCCGCGAGGTTCGACGGGATGGTGCACAGGTCGGCGAGGTACATCGCCATCGGGTCGTCCACGCGCTCGCCGAGCTTGAACGCCGTGGTCGGCGTTGTCGGCGACACGAGCACGTCGACCTTCTCGAAAGCCTGCGTAAAGTCGCGCGTGATGAGCGTGCGCACCTTCTGCGCAGAGCCGTAGTACGCGTCGTAATAGCCGGACGAAAGCGCGTACGTGCCGAGCATGATGCGACGCTTCACTTCAGCGCCGAAGCCCTTTTCGCGCGTCAGCGACATGACTTCTTCGGCACTGTGCTCGCCGTCGTCCGAGACGCGCAGGCCGTACCGCATCGCGTCGAAACGCGCGAGGTTCGACGACGCTTCGCTCGGCGCGATCAGGTAGTACGCAGGCAGCGCGTACGTGAAGTGCGGGCACGACACCTCGACCACTTCGGCACCGAGAGCGCGAAGCTGCTCCACAGCCGTCTCGAACGACCGCAGCACGCCCGGCTGGTAACCGTCGCCGCCGAACTCCTTCACGACGCCGACGCGTACGCCGGTCAGGTCGCCCTTCGCGCCTTCGCGCGCCGCAGCGACAACCGGCGGCACCGGCGCGTTGATGGACGTCGAGTCCATCGGGTCGTAGCCAGCGATCGCTTCGTGCAACAGCGCGGCGTCAAGCACCGTACGCGCGCACGGCCCGGCCTGGTCGAGCGAAGACGAGAACGCCACGAGCCCGTAACGCGACACTCCGCCGTACGTCGGCTTCACGCCCACAGTGCCCGTGACAGAACCGGGCTGACGGATCGAGCCGCCAGTGTCCGTACCGATCGCGAGAGCCGCCTCGAACGCCGAAATCGCCGCCGAGGAGCCACCGCCCGAACCGCCCGGGATGCGCGCGTGGTCCCACGGGTTGTGCGTCGGGCCGTACGCCGAGTTCTCCGTGGAGGAGCCCATCGCGAACTCGTCCATGTTCGTCTTGCCGAGGATCACGACGCCGGCTTCGCGCAGCTTGCGCGTGACAGTCGCGTCGTACGGCGGCAGCCAGCCCTCGAGCGTGCGGGACCCGCAGGTTGTCGGCACGCCCTTCGTGGTCAGCACGTCTTTCAGCGCCAGCGGGACGCCCGCCAGCGGCGACGCAGGCTTCTCTCCCGCGGCAAGCTGCTCGTCGACAGCCTTGGCCGCGCCGAGCGCGCCTTCGGTGTCGACGTGCAGGAACGCGTGCACGTGGTCGTCCACCGCGGCGATGCGGTCCAGGTGCGCCTGCGCGACCTCGACCGCGGACACCTCACGCGTGTGGATCTTCGCCGCCAGCTCGGCGGCGGTCAGCTTGACGAGTTCGCTCACTGTTCTTCTCCCAGGATCCGCGGCACCCGGAACCGGCCGTCCTCGGCGGCCGGCGCGGCGGCCAGCGCGTCCTGCTGCTCGAGGCTGGGCCGGACGGTGTCCTCGCGGAAGACGTTCGTCAGCGGCACGGCGTGCGAGGTCGGCGGGACGTCCTCCGCGGCGACTTCGCTGACCTTCGCCACCGAGTCGAGGATCTGGTCGAGCTGGCCGGCGAAAACGTCCAGCTCGTCGTCGGTCACGGCCAGCCTGGCCAGCCTGGCGAGGTGTGCGACCTCGTCTCGGGAAATGTTGGGCACGCGGGTGACTCCCGGGGTGTGCTGTGCGGGTGCTCTCGGAAGCTGCAAGTCTATGGTGACGGCGTCGGACGGTTCGACCGGGTTATCGGGCCGCGGGCGCCGGGCAGGGCGTCCCGCTTGCCGGACAGCGGGCCCCCGCGGGTACCCGGTCTGTCACAATCGGCGCCCGGCAAGCGCGTCCCACGACAGGGCTGGGACGCCTGAGGCGAGAGGGGCGCGTGGTGTCGTTCCTGATCCGGGTCCAGCTACCGGACTCCCCCGGCACGCTCGGCGCGGTCGCGACCGCGCTCGGCACAGTCGGGGCCGACATCCTGAGCGTGGACGTGGTGGAACGCGGCGGCGGGCTCGCCATCGACGACCTGGTGGTCGAACTCCCGTCGGGCCGGCTCCCGGACGCGCTGATCACCGCGGCCGAGAGCGTGGAAGGCGTCGAGGTCGACGCGGTGCGGCCGTACGCGGGCATCCTCGACACGCATCGCGAACTGGAGCTGGTCGAGGAGATCGCCGCACAGCCGAAAGCCGGTCTGGACTTGCTCGCCGAAGGTGTGCCGAAGATCATCCGGGCCGGGTGGGCGGTAATCGTCGAGCACGCGGAATCGGGGCCGCGACGCCTGGCTTCGTCGAGCGCGGCGCCGGAGAACCCGTTCACAGACTTGCCTTGGCTGCCGCTGGAGCGCGCGACTGTCCTGGACGGCGAGGACTCCTGGGTTCCGGAGACGTGGAAGGAACTCGGCACCGAGCTGGCCGCTACTCCGCTCGGCAAGCCGGGAAAGGCGATGCTCGTCGCGCGGCCTGGCGGGCCTAACTTCCGTGCCGCGGAGGTCGCTCGGCTGGCGCACTTCGCCGGGATCGTCGCGGTGGTTCTGGACGGCTGATCCAAGCGTTGGGCCGGCTGTCCTAAATGGTTCGGGCAGCTGAACTGGACGCGTTTGGCCGGACGTTTCGGACCCTGGCACCCGCCTGTTCAGGCCGTCTCCGGAAGCAACGCGAGGCAGTTCATCGCATGCGGGTTTACTCGCGATCCACTGTCATCAAGTGCAGACAATCTCCCCCGAGAAGGGGAACCTGTCCAGCAACGGGTCCTCGGGCGTGCCAGACGGCGGTAATCAGCACTTGTCGGCATAGAGCGCGACGACCGTGCCAGCGGAACCACAGCACCGGGTTTGGGATCCTGCCCGGTCTGGCACCAGTTCCGGTCGATGATCATCATCCGCTTCTTCCCGGACGAATCGACCTCTCTCAAGTTGTACAGCCCGGCAGCCTGCATGGCGTCCTGCGCGTCCTGATGATTCATGCCAGACACGTCAGGGACTTTGATCGTCGCCGGCTGCGCGGCACTAATCGGCGCACTCACGGTCGCCGTCGCGGACTCGGTTGCCGTCGCGGTCACGGTCGCCGCCGTGACCGTCGTCGTTGAAGTGCCACCTGGTTGTGGTGCTGCGTTACACGCGACGGCAAGAAACGCGGCAACGCCAACGACCGGAACGGCGGCTTGAACGAACTTCGCCATGATCACGCTTCCTCGATACGAGTCGGTACTTCACGCGTGACAGCTTGAGTCGAAGCCAGACATCTACACGTTACAACCCATAGCCGGTTGAAGCTCGCTAATCAGACGCGCCACACTGCCGTCCACCAGCGACGGCCGAGACCGACCGAGCCGGACCAACGCTCACAGCCAGGCGCGCCACCCACTCGACAGCACTGGACGAGAGGCTGGGGCGAGGTCCGCCAAACCGTCGCCACTCAACGGCGAATACCACCGGCGAACCCCGCCCAACGCTTTCGCCAAAAAACGGCAAAAGCCTCTGACCTGCAAGAATGGGACCTCAGAAGCCGTATTCGTACGCGATCAGGTTGACCCCCGGATGCGGATGCCAGTCCCGCCCCGGCAACCGCCGGAACCCGATTCGTTCGTAGAGCCGGTGCGCCTTCCGCATGACATCGAGGCTGCTTAGCACCACCCGGTCGACCCCGAGTTCTCGGCCACGGGCCAGCACCGCCTGGGTGAGCGCCTCCCCGACCCCTCGACCGCGCGCCGCCGACGAGACCGCCAGCATGCGGAACTCCAACTCCCCCGGCTGGGAAATCTCGGACAGCTCGCTCCCCGGCTGGACAATCGCGACCGACCCCACGACCTGCCCGTCCGGATCGACCGCGACCAGCAACTCGGCGTGCTGCGCTCGCCCCGAGACGTCCCGAAGTTTCGCCTCGTACGCTGCATCGGTATCGAAGAACCCCTCGATCCGGTAAGCCTCGACGGTCACCTCGCCGAGCGCATCGAACTCCTCGCGCCGCGCCGGGCGGATCTCCACGTCACTCATCGCCGCCCTCAGCTTCCTCGTCCGCACCAGTGTCGAGCGCCAGTTCCGCAGCCGCCTCCGGACCGCGCTCCAGCAACGCGCGGAACCCGTTCTCGTCCAGCACCGGCACCTTCAACTGCACAGCTTTCTCGTACTTCGACCCCGGCGCGTCGCCCACCACGACGAACGCCGTCTTCTTCGACACCGATCCCGCAGCCTTGCCGCCGCGCGCCATGATGACCTCTTTCGCCTCATCACGGGAAAACCCGTCAAGCGAACCGGTCACCACGATCGACAGGCCCTCGAGATTCCGCGGGATGGACTCGTCGCGCTCCTCCTCCATCCGAACCCCGGACCGTCGCCATTTTTCGACGATTTCCCGGTGCCAGCCGACCTCGAACCATTCCTGCACCGCGTGCGCGATGGTCGGGCCGACACCGTCGACGTCCGCGAGTTCCTCCTCGCTTGCGTCCTCAATCCGTTGCAGCGAACCGAATTCCCGTGCGAGGGCCTGCGCCGCGGTCGGCCCGACATGCCGGATCGACAGCGCGACAATCACCTTCCACAGCGGACGGTCCTTTGCCGAATCGAGGTTTATCAGGAGCTTCCGCGCGTTCGCCGACAGGTCGCCTGCCTTGGTACGGAACAACTCCACCTCGGCGAGCGACTCCTCGCTGAGGTCGAACACGTCGCCCTCGTCGGCGACCACCCTCGCGTCAAGCAACGCGACAGCCGCCTCGTACCCGAGCACCTCGATGTCGAACGCACCGCGCCCAGCGAGATGGAACAGCCGTTCCCTCAGCTGCGCGGGACAGAACCGGGTGTTCGGACACCGGATGTCCTTGTCGCCTTCCTTTTGGTAGGCGAGTTCCGTGCCGCATTCCGGGCATTCGGTCGGCATTACGAATTCACGCTCGTCGCCGGTCCGCGCGTCGACGACGGGACCGAGCACCTCGGGAATCACGTCGCCGGCCTTGCGGATCACGATCCGGTCGCCGATCAGCACACCCTTGCGTTTGACCTCTTCCTGGTTGTGCAGCGTCGCGCGCGCGACCGTCGAGCCCGCGACCTTGACCGGCTCGGTGACGGCGAATGGAGTGACCCGCCCCGTACGCCCGACGCCGACCTGGATGTCGAGCAGCGTCGTGATCGCTTCTTCCGGCGGGTACTTGTAAGCGATCGCCCACCGCGGCGCACGCGACGTAGTGCCAAGTCGGCGCTGCAGCGCGACCTGGTCGACCTTGATCACCACGCCGTCGATCTCGTGCTCGGCGTCGTGCCGATGTTCACCCCAATAAGCGATGTGATCGGTGAGTTCCTTGCTGGTCCGCAGCACTCGCGTGTGCGGCGACACCGGCAACCCCCAGGCCGCCAGCGCGTCGTAGGCATGCGACTGCGTAACCGGCTCGAAGCCGTCCCGCTTGCCGAGACCGTGACAGATCAGCCGGAGCCGGCGTTCCCTCGTGATCTTCGGATCCTTCTGCCGCAGCGACCCGGCAGCCGTATTGCGCGGGTTCGCGTACGGCAGTTTGCCCGCCTCGACCATTTTCGCGTTGAGTTCAAGGAAGTCCTCGACGCGAAAGTAGACCTCGCCGCGCACCTCGACGAGCTTCGGCACGGGGAACTCGTCGGTGCCGGTGAGCTCGTCCGGTACCTGGTCGAGGGTGCGGATGTTGAGCGTGACGTCCTCGCCCGTCCGCCCGTCGCCGCGGGTAAGACCCCGGGTGAGCTTGCCGTTTTCGTAGAGCAGGTTGATGGCCAGGCCGTCGATCTTCAGCTCGGCCAGGTATTCCGTGGACCCGATTTCCTTCTCGACACGCTCGACCCAGGCGAGGAACTCGTCGGTGTCGAACACGTTGTCCAGGCTCAGCATGCGCTCGAGGTGGTCGTGCGCGGTGAACTCGGTGGAGAACGTGCCGCCGACGTTCTGGGTCGGCGAATCAGGCGTGACCAGCGCCGGATACTCGTCCTCGATCTCCTGGAGGTCGCCGAGGAGCGCGTCGAACTGGCCGTCGGAGACGATCGGCGAATCCAGCACGTAGTACCGGAACTGATGGCCGCGGATCTCCTCGGCAAGCGCGCCGTGCCGCTCGCGCACGTCGGCCGGCACGTCGGTCACGTCCTGGGCGGCCTCCACGGCCACCTGGTCTTGGGGAAGGTCGGTGCTGCTCACGGGTGGTGAGCCTAGCCGGAGGCACCGACACTTTCGTCCGGTTGCTCCGTCAGCCCGCGGACCAGCTCCCGGAACTCCAGAAGATCGATCGTGCCTTCCGGCGCGGCCTCGGCGGTCTCGACCCGGCGCAGCCGCTCGGCGGCCAGACGCTCGCCCAGCGTCGCGTCGAGCGGCAGGAACGTCATCGTGGTGCGCGAAGCTTCGTCCAGGTCAGCGAACGCGGGGTGATGCACTGCGACGTCAACCACGCCGTCGTCCACCTGCGCGACAACCCGGACGTCAGCGAGCGAGATGCGATGCTCGCCCAGGTTCACCGTCACCTCGGTCGGATCCGGGACCGGAGGCACCGAATCGTGGTACTCCCAGATCGCGTCGTCGGGCGGTCCGGCCGCTTTCCACGCGTCGGTGTACGGACGCAGCTCCGGGTCTTCCTGCCCGCTGACGACCAGCGCGTAGATCGCCATCCGACCGCGCTCCAGCGAGAAGTGCAGCCGAGGGTGCAGCGTCTCGACCAGCACGCACAGATCGTGCTCGACGCGATGCGGCTCGCCCTCGCCCAGTGCGGCACTGACCTCGGGCAGGAGGTCGTACCACCCTTCCCAGAACGCGGCCGCCGCGGCGACAGCGTCGGACGGCACCTGCTGCTCAGGCCACGGCGTACGAGGATCTGGCGGCGCGGCTTCGGTGTCGGCTTCCGAGCGGCGGCGACGGAACAAACGCATGATTCGGAATTTCCCCCGGTTGTTTCTCTTCACCAGTCACGGTACGCGCCACGGCAGCGGCGCGTCCGCGAAATCACCAGTTCTCGGGCGGCTCCACGAACCCTTTGCCCAGGTCGCGGCTAAGAGCGAGCGCACGGCGCATCCACTCGTTCGTGGCACCGGCCAGACCGCAAGTAGGCGTCGGAACAGCGCGCTCGGCCAGGATCGAACGGTTGAAACCCAGCCGGTCCACGAGCCTGAACGCCGGCGACGCGACTTCCTTCAACCCCGGAGCCGTCACCGGGTCCGTGGCCGGCACGAGGCCCAGGAAGAACGAAATACCGCTGTCCCAAGCCTCGCCGATCTCGTCCAGAAGCGCGGCGGACGCCCCGGCGAGCATGCTGACGTCGAACGCGACAGCCCCAGCACCCGCGGCGCGGAAGAGCGCGATCGGCGGACGCGAAGCGCAGCAGTGGACGACCACCGGCTGCCCGGTCATCGCTCCGATCCGTTCGATCGTCGTCGCCAGCAGCTCCCGAACCTCGGGTTCAGGCACTGCGGGCACGTTGCCGTATCCCGACGGAGTAGCCAGTTTTCCGGCGAGAACAGCAGGCAGCGACGGCTCGTCGAGCTGCACGACCACCGGCGCGCCGGTCCTCGCGGTCAGCTCCGCGACGTGCTGGGAAAGCCCGTCGAGCAGCGACGAGGTGAAGTCCTGCAACGCCCCGCGGTCAGTGAGCACCCGATGTCCGCGGGCGAGCTCGATCCCCGCGCCTAGCGTCCAGGGTCCGGCGATCTGTGTCTTGAGGACTGATGGCGCACCAGCGTTCTCGCGGGCGGCTTGGACGGCGTCGAGGTCCCACTGGAGCAGGTCACGCCCACGCCGATGGTCGTGACCCGGCCGCCCGGCGACCCGGTAACCGCTGGGCATGACCTCGACGGCGAGGTCCACGAGCAACGCCGCGGTCCGGCCGAGCAGGTCGGCGCCGACGCCGCGAGCCGGCAACTCGGGCACATATGGGAAGCCAGGAAGTTCTCCGAACACGACGGCAGCGGCCTCGACGGGATCGGTCCCCGGCATGGACCCGATTCCCGTCGCCGCGCCCGCGGGCCAAGGTCGTTCACTCACAGGCCGGATTGTCGCGGAACGGACGCCCGCGGTCCGCACCGCCCCTCGGGACAAGCTTCACCCGACCGCGCGGCAATAGCCGGACATTCGCCGCATATCCCTTTGCCTGCACCGAATTCGCGGTCACCGCGTTAGTCTGGATCGTCATGACCAGCCCCGCCCCGCCACCGCCCGGCAAAACACCCGGTGACGCATCCGCCCGGGAGCCGCGGCGGGGCACTATGCCCGGAGCACCGTACCGCCGAGCGTCAAGCCGCTCCTTTGAGCGGACTCTCTTCACAGAGCCGGTCCTTTACGTCAGCCGGGAGGCAAAGCCGACTGCCGTCGGCGAGGAGTACGGCGTGTTCGACCGCCAGGGCCTCCACATTGGCGGAGTTGCTGTCACCGCCCCCAGTTTCCTGCGCAAATTGATTCAGCTCCTGTGGAAATCTGATCAGTACGTCAGCCGCAGGTTCGAGGTCCGCGACGCGAACCAGAGCACTGTCCTCAAGGTCGAGAAACCGTCGAAGGACCCGCTGGCCCGCTTCGTGGTCACCCGCGCGGACGGGACGCCGATCGGCGAAATCATCCCGGCCAGCGCAGGCGGCGTCCGTTTCACCCTGCGTGCCGAAGGCAAAGCAATCGCCAAGGTCGTCGCCCGTGGCAGGCAACGATGGGAAGTCACCGTCGAGGACCCAGCCGGCACCGAAGTCGCCCACGTCGGACACCCGTCGCCCGAGCTTTCGCCGATCAGCGGCAACGCCTGTCTCGTAGAGATCCCGCTGCAGGTTCCGGAGCCCCTGGCCAGCATGCTCGTCGCGACAACGTTGACCATCGACATCGCACTCACCGCGCAACCCGGCTGACCACGTGACCGGTGTCTCAGCGCCGCCAGGTGGACAGCGACCGGAATACGGCCCAATGTAAGGAAAGTCCGGGACGCCGAGGTCCCGCCTGGACGGAGGTCACCGTGGAGCCGTTGCCCGAAGGCAGTAACTCGAACTGGGCGGATCCCGGGGTCTACGAAGTGGCCGCCGGCGTCTACCGGATCCCCTTGCCGCTGCCGAACGACGCCTTGCGGGCAGTCAACGTCTACGCAGTCACCGATGGCACGAATCTCGTGCTCGTCGACTCGGGTTGGGCTCTCACCGAATCTCGCCAGTTATTGGCCGACGCACTCAAGGCGATCGATGCCGAACTCGGCGATGTTCGAGAGTTCCTCATCACCCACGTCCACCGTGACCACTACACGCAGGCAGTCGCGCTTCGGCGCGAGTTCGGCAACCGGATCGCCCTCGGCAAGCTCGAACAGCCTTCGCTCGACGCGAGCGCAAACCCGAACCAGTTCCCCATGCAAGCCCAACTCGACCTCCTCCGCCTCAGCGACGGACAAGAGGTCATCACCGCGCTCAGCAAGCTGTTCGGTTCGGAACCTCGCCACACCGAGGCCAATCTTTGGGAAGAGCCGGACGAATGGCTGACGCCCGGCCGGCGCGCAGTGCTGCCCGACCGCGAATTCGACGTGGTCCATACTCCAGGACACACCAACGGGCACGTGGTTTTCGTAGACGGCGCGGCCAATCTCTTGTTCACCGGCGACCACGTGCTCCCGCACATCACTCCGTCGATCGGATTCCAGCCGGTTCCGGCCGAGTTGCCGCTGAACGACTATCTCGACTCCCTCCGCCTCGTTCGCGGCATGCCGGACCGGCGCATGCTGCCGGCTCATGGGCCAGTCACCGACAGCGTGCATGCCCGGATCGACGAGCTTGTCGAACACCACCGGCAACGTCTCGAAACGATGGCGGCTCAAATCGAAGCCGGGGCCACGACCGCTTTTGAAGCTGCCAACCGCCTCGGCTGGACCCGTCGCGGCCGCAAACTGTCCGAAATGGACGCCTTCAATCAGATGCTCGCCGTACTCGAGACTGGCGCGCACCTGGATCTCCTGGTCTCGCAGAACAAGCTCGCAGCCAAAGACGTCGACGGCATTCGCCGCTACAAGACCACGTAGCGGACAACCGTCCATCACCCGCCCAGTGGAATACTGATCCTCCGTGCCTCCCATCACTGTGAGACGAGCTCGCTCCGAGGACGTCGAAGCCATCGTCCAGATGCTTGCGGACGACCAACTCGGAGCAACCCGCGACTCGCCAACCGACCTTGAGCCCTACCTGCGAGCGTTCAAAGCCATTGCTGCAGAACCAAATCAGCTGCTGGTCGTCGCAACATCAAATGACCGACCGATAGCCACACTTCAGCTCACGATCATCCCCGGCCTCGCACGACGCGGGGCCCTTCGCGGACAAATCGAAGCTGTGCGCGTACACCGCGACCACCGCGGCTCAGGCTTGGGCGCGCAGCTCGTCCAGTGGGCTATCGACGAATCGCGGCGACGTGGCTGCAACCTCGTCCAGCTCACCTCGGACACAACGAGGACGGCAGCGCACCGCTTCTACGAACGATTGGGCTTCGTCGCGAGTCACACCGGTTTCAAGCTGCATCTCTGATCACCTCCTCTGCACAGCTCTAGCCATGCTCGCGCGATCACCCGACTTTCACCGTGCCAGAGTTGTCACGCAAAAGCCAAGCGATTGCACGATGGGTCCCTTCGCGCAATTTAGCTGACTGTGCCCGAATAGATGCGTATCGTGACGATCATGAGCCAGTCGACTACACCGGCGAACCACGCCGATCAGGCCAACAAGACCACCGAAACCGCAGACCTCGCCTTCCTGCTTCGCACCATGCACGCGAACCTCGACCTCTTCAATCGCCTGCAGACAGACCAGCTGATGGCAGCGGTGAAGGACGCGAACCGCCAGATCGCCCGTTTGCAGGCCCTGCAGCTGCATTGCATGGCAGGCATGCGAAGACGAAGATCAGACCCGCATGAGCTGGCGTGCGAGTTCGCGCTTGCCTTGCACATCACCGATACCCGAGCCGGAGCGATGATCGCCGCCGCCGACGCTCTGGCCCAGCGTCTGCCTCGAACCTTCCGGCTGATGGATGAGGGCAAATTCGACCTCTATCGCGCCATGAAGGTCACCGACGGCACGAGTCAACTGTCCGACCGCCACGCACGGATGGTCGACTACCTGCTTGAACACCGGCTGGAGGACAAGAACCCGACCCAGGTCCGCAAGGCAACCGCTTACGCCGCAACGAAAATCGACCCGGACGGCGCAATGGACCGACTGGCTCAGCGGAAAGCCGAGCGCCGCGTCATCCTGCAGCACCAGAGCGAAGGCATCTCGCGGATCTCGGTCGACAACGCCTCGACCGACAAAGCGACAGCGGCCTACCTCCGCGTCGACAAGATCGCTCGATCGCTCAAGACCGGCGACGAGAAGCGAACTCTAGACCAGCTGCGTGCTGACGTCGCGATCGATCTCTTGCTTAGCGGCAAGGGCGGCGTTCCCGAGCAGACCGAGGTGTATCTCTATGTCGATCTGCAGACCTACCTGGGGCTCAACGACAATCCCGCCGAGCTGGCCAGCCACGGTCACATCCCGGCCGAACTCGCGCGCCACATCGCCACCGGCCCCGACACGGTCGTCCGCCGAGTCATCACTGACCCGCTGACCGGACAAGTGATCGAGGTCGGCAAGTTCCGGTATCGGCCGAGCATCGATGTGGACGAGTTCGTGCGGGTCCGCGACCGTGAATGCCGACAGCCCGGCTGCCCGCGGCCCGCGCAGAACTGCTTGACGGAACCGACAGGGCCAGATTCCGCGGACGCAGACTCGACGTTGAGCTACTGCCTACGGCACCGCCGTCTTAAGAATCGAGCCGACTGGACCTACGAGGTCCTGCAGGACGGAAAGCTCATCGTCACGACACCGACCGGCGAGAAAGCTGAAAGCGCGCCTCCGCCGCTGCACGATCCCCAGCCCACGCCAGAACAGCCTGGAGAGGAACGCCTAGGCGCATAAGGAGGTCAGTGCGTGCCAGAGATCTTGGCGCTCCCAAGGACGAGGTCGCCGGCCTGGTCATCTCGCCGATAAAGGACAACGACCTGGCCCGGTGCCACCCCACGCAACGGCTCGCGCAACTGGATCGCGACCTGCCCGTCTTCATCCACTTCGGCGACCGCATCGGCGATGCCGCCATGTGCGCGAACCTGGACGGTGCATTCAGTCGGTCCGTCCAAAGCTCGTCCGCTCGGCCAGATCGCCCGGTCCGCGTCGATGGCTTGGACACCGAGGTCTGCTGACGACCCGACCTTTACCGTGCCCGAAACAGGTTCGAGCGAAAGGACATAACGAGGTCGCCCATCAGCGGCCGGCGCGTCGATACCGAGGCCCTTCCGCTGGCCCACGGTGAATCCGTGCACGCCGGTGTGACGCCCGAGCACCGCACCCGTCTCCGCATCGACCAGTTCGCCGGGACGCTCGCCAAGCCGCTTCTCCAAGAAGTTCTTGGTGTCGCCGTCCGGGATGAAGCAAATGTCGTGGCTGTCTGGCTTCCGTGCCACGGAAAGCCCACGCTGCTCCGCCTCAGCCCGCACGTCCGACTTCCAGGAGTCGCCCAGCGGAAACATCGCGTGGCGAAGCTGGTCTGGCTGCAGTGAAGCCAGCACGTACGACTGGTCCTTGCCTTCGTCCGCGCTCCGGCGAAGCTCCAGCTCGCCGTCGACGGTCGCCAGCCGCGCATAGTGGCCGGTCGCAACAGCGTCGAAGCCAAGAGCGAGCGCTTTCTCAAGCAGCGCTTCGAACTTGATCTTCTCATTGCAAGTCACGCAAGGGTTCGGCGTACGGCCCGCCGCGTACTCGCCGACGAATGTCTCAACGACCTCTTCGGTGAAGCGCTCGGCGAAATCCCAGATGTAGAACGGGATACCGAGGATGTCCGCGGCCCGGCGGGCGTCATGGGAGTCTTCGATGGTGCAGCAGCCGCGGGAACCAGTCCGCAGCGTGCCAGGTTGAGCCGAAAGCGCCAGGTGCACTCCGACGACGTCGTGGCCTGCGTCGACTGCACGCGCAGCGGCGACGGCCGAGTCGACTCCTCCGCTCATTGCGGCCAAAACCCGCATTGGTTACACCTCTTGCTTCTGCGTTTGCTTGCGCATGCCGGCGAGACCGGCCTGTCGGGCGCGGGTGACGACGCCACCGATCTCACGGGCCAGGGTATGCACGTCTTCCAGCGTCGACGTGTGGCCAAGCGAAAATCGGAGCGAGCCGCGGGCTGCGGCTGCGTCTGCCCCCATTGCCAGGAGAACGTGACTTGGTTGCGCAACACCGGCGGTGCACGCCGAACCGGTGGAGCACTCGATGCCCTTGGCGTCCAAGAGCATCAGCAGGCTGTCGCCCGCACAGCCGGGGAAAGTGAAGTGAGCGTGGCTCGGCAAACGCTCACCGTCGCGGCCGTTGAGAATCGCGTCCGGGACTTCGCGCAGGACCCCGGCGACAAGCTCGTCACGCAGCTTCTCGACCCGGGCGGCGTACTCCGCGCGACCGCTGATCGTCGCTTGCACCGCAGCGGCGAAGCCAGCGATCGCCGGAACGTCGAGAGTGCCTGAGCGAACGCTGCGTTCCTGGCCACCGCCGTGGAGAACGGGGACGCACGAGGTGTCGCGGTCGAGCAGAAGCGCGCCGACACCGTACGGGCCGCCGAGCTTGTGGCCGGTCAGTGTGAGCGCGGCCGCGCCGGATGCGGTGAAGTCGACGGGAACTGCACCGACCGCCTGGACGGCATCGGTGTGCAGGGGGATCGAGTGTTCGTTGCAGACCTCAGCGAGACCGGCGACCGGATTGACGGTGCCGACCTCGTTGTTCGCCCACATCACCGTCGCGAGGGCAACCGTCTCAGGGGCCGAATCAATCGCGGCGCGGAGCGTTTCCGGCGATACCCGGCCGTGGTCGTCTACTTCCAGCCAGGTGATCTCGGCACCGGCGTGCTGCTCCAGCCACTCGACCGTGTCGAGGACCGCGTGATGCTCGACCGTGCTGCACAGGATGCGACGCCGAGCCGAGTCCTCTCCGCTGCGGGCCCAGAAGATGCCCTTGACCGCGAGGTTGTCACTCTCCGTACCGCCGCCGGTGAAGATGACCTCCGACGGCCGCGCGCCCAAAGCGGCGGCGATCACTTCGCGTGCTTCCTCGACGGCTCGCCGAGCTCGCCGTCCCGAAGAATGCAGCGCGGAGGCGTTGCCCACGGTGGACAAAGCCTCAGTCATCGCCGCAATGGCTTCGGGCAGCATCGGAGTGGTTGCCGCGTGGTCGAGATAGGTCATCGCCCTATCAGGGTAGACCGATGCGGCCTGTGACGAAGCTCGCCCCAGGCCGCAGAGTGGCACGTCACACCTGTTTCGGCCACCTGCTCGTGAGCCAGACGCCGAGCAGCGCGAGCAGGACGAGGGTGACACTGAGCAGTCCCATCGCGGCAGAAGGCTGCGCGGCGGAGGCGACGGCGGCAAGGAGCACCCCGCCGAGGCCAATGAGCAGCGCTGATCCAACCCAGTCGGCCAGCTGCATTGCGGAGGTGTTGAACCCCCGCTCCCCCTCCGGCGAGTAGCGCAACAGAAGGACCGAGACGGCGGGCATCGCGATTCCCATCCCTGCTCCGCCGACTGCGCAGACAGCGAAGGCCACCCAGGCGGGGAACCACGGTTGGGCGACAAACCCGAAGCCGACCAGACCCACAGCGACGAGCACGAAGCCGGTGCGCAGCGATGCCTCTCGCGACCAGTCGAGGAACCGGCCTTGGAGTGCCGACGCGGCGGACCAGCCAAGCGCGGTGATGGTCAGCGGCAGGCCGGCGAGAGCGGGGCTATAGCCGTGGACAGCGGTCATGGTCAGCGGGAGATACGCCTCCATGCCCGCATACGCGCCAGCGAGCAGGGCGCGAGAGGCGACCACCGTTGGCAATCCGGGACGAGAGGTCATAGTTCCGGCGGGCAGGAGTTTGCGCAGAGCGACAGCTAGCGCGACAAGACCTACGGCTCCATAGGCAAGCGCGGCAGGCGATGGGTGTTGCGCGGCCCAGCTCAGGGCGGCGACTCCGAGCGCAGCTACAACAGCGGAGATGACGCCTGCGCGACGTCCGGCTGGGAGTGGCACATGGGCGGGCAAGCCACGAGTGATCTTGTAAAGGAGGACGACTCCGATCCCGACCAGCGGGAGCAGGCCGAGGAAGACCCATCGCCAGCCGACGGTCACAGTCACCAAACCGGCAACGGACGGGCCGATGACCGCTGGGAGGACCCAAGCCGCAGCATTGGCGGCATAAATGATGGGGCGTTCGCGGTCGGTGAACGTCAGGGCGATCAACAGCGAGACGGACACCAGCAGAAATCCCGAGCCGAAGCCCTGCAGCGCACGGCCGACTAGGAGCGTCGGCATCGTGGTGGCGACGCCTGCGACGGCTAGTCCCGCGGCGAACAGCACCGGCCCCACCAGGAGAGCTGGCGCTGGTCCCCTGCGGTCGCCTAGCCGTCCGGACAAAACGGTGGCGACGACGCTGGCCACCAAGAAGGTGGTGAACGGCCAGGAGTAGAGGGCGAATCCGTTCAGTTCGGCGACCAGCGTCGGCATCGCAGTGGCGACGCCCATGTTTTCGAAGGCCACCAGTGTGACCACAAGCAGCAGGCCGACGGTGACAAGACGGTGTTCGCGACTCCAAAGGACGCTTTTTCGGGGCTGTACTCCGACGGTCTGGCTCATGATCGTGAGCTTGCAACCTCCAGCGCTCTGGAGGTCAAGCTGCCGGCCGGCCTTTCGGGGGTGCGCGGTGAGGCACACCGCGGCGGGAGGGGATTCGAAGCGTCAGGAGGTGGGGTTTCGCGGTTCAAGCTTGGGAAGCCGGACCTGCGGGATCCCTGCGCATGCCGCGTCCGGGCAGTCGAGGGGCGTTCGGCGCAGCAAGTCGATGACGCCGGGTAGCTGCTGACGTTGTATTGGTCGCCTAGACCGATGAATCAGGCTTCCTGGGCGCCACCGTTGGGCATCGTCTGCGTCACGACGCCGGGGCAGGGGAAGGTGAGCGAGCGCGACAGGGCGGGGGTGTTGCCGTTTACTGGCGAATCGAGCGTGCGGTTCGGAATGCGCCGGATGCTGGTTGGCTTTAAGTAGGACGTACGGCGACCGAAGGAGAGTGCGAACCGAGATGCGAGCCATCACATTCGCCGAGTACGGCGGGCCCGAAGTGCTGCAACTGAAGGATGTCCCGACGCCGGAGCCCGGTCCGGGGCAGGTCCGGGTCGCCGTCCGGCGCGCGGGGATCAACCCGATCGATTGGAAGATTCGTTGTGGGGCGATGGCCGGCGGCGCGGCGCTTGAAGGTCCGCGGATACCGGGACTGGAGATCGCGGGAGTAGTCGACGCGGTGGGCGACGGCGCTGAATTCGGCGTCGGAGACGAGGTGCTCGGCTGGTCGGCGACCGGTGGGTACGCGGAGTTCGCGCTCGGCGGAGCGATCGTTCGCAAGCCGGCTGGCCTCTCCTGGGACGACGCCGCGGCATTGCCGGTTGCTGGCGAAACCGCGTTGCGCGTGTTGCGTCTGCTGGATGTCAAAGCTGGCGAACTGTTGGTTGTCCACGGAGCGAGTGGCGCTGTCGGCCGGTTCGCGACACAGATCGCGGTCGCGTTGGGCGCGACGGTGATCGGAACGGCTGGACAGCGCAATCTCGATGAGGTGAAAGCGCTGGGCGCGATTCCGGTGCGTTACGGCGACGGGTGGCTGGAGAGGGTCCGTGAAGTGGCGGACCGTCCGGTGGACGCGGTGTTCGACGCGTCCGGGCATGGCGTTTTGCCGGAATCGGTCGAGCTGCGAGGGTCGAAGGATCGCATCGTCACCATCGCAGATGGCGCGGCGTTCGAGCTCGGTCTGCCTTTCTCGTCTGGAGGCCAGGACGGGCAGACGCCAGAGGTACTGAACGAGATCCTCGGGTATGTACACAATGGACTGCGGATTGCGCAGGGGAAGACTTTTCCGTTAGAGGAAGCCGCAGCCGCACAGGAGGAGAGCCGGAATGGGCACCCAGGCGGGAAGCTGACTATTGCCGTTTCCTGACCACGATTGTCGGCTAGGATCGACGATGGCGCACCTGCAGGTGATCGTTAGTGTCGGCGACTTGCGCCAACCGCGGCGAGCAGCCGTTGCCGCTTAGTGGCGAAAGACTGAACTCGACGGGCGGGCCGCGCCGAAGCAAGCGACTGTCGCCGCTCAACGGCGATAGACGCGGAGCGCGGAGACCAGGTGCGCCGACGCGAGCGATTCGTCGCCATTCGGCGGCGACGGATGGCGAGCTGCGGGCACCGGCGGGGGGGGGACGGGCAGTCGTGGCCGTCCGGCGGCGAGGCGAGTTAGGTGACTGTTGCCGTTGAGTGGCGAATGGGCTGACTGTTGCCGGTGGAGAGACCAGCATGCAGGGGTCGGAGAGTTGCGGAGGGGTGTCGCCAAAAAACGGCAAAACCCCTCCGCAGCATCGTGACCAGGGTTTTCGTCAGTGCACAACCGGCTGGGAGGGCGCGCGACGGCCGACCAGGACCCGGCGACGCTGTGGCGGGATGCGGACGGTGCCGAGGGCCGAGTGGACAGAGGCTTCGGCAAGAGCAGCCAGCGAACGGCGGTCCTCGGCGCGGCCGGGAGCGATCTCCGGGCACACATGCACTTCCAGGACCAGGCCGCGCAGCGCGGCGACCCGGCGCAGGGAGGCGATGAGCGACTCCGGGCCGATGAACGCCGGCTGGCTGGTTTCGCGGCCGTCGGCGAGGCGGTAGCGAAGGGCGATCGGCCGGACTGGGACACCGCCGTCGATCGCGGCTTGGAAGGTGGCCGTCGTGAAGCGGCCGGAGGCCAGGCCGCACCAGGTGGTGCCCTCGGGGGTGACGTTGACGAGCGCGCCGGAGCGAAGGCTGTCGGCCAGTTCGGACATGGTGCCCGGCAAGGTGCGCAAACGGTTGCGGTCCAGGAAAATACTTCCGCCGCGACGCACGAGCGTGCCGAGGATCGGCCAGGAGCCGATTTCGATCTTCGCGAGCGCACGCATCGGACGCAGAGCGTTGATGGCGATGATGTCCAGCCACGAGATGTGGTTGTTCACCACGAGCGCGCCGCGGCCAGCCGGAGCGGCGAGGAAGTCCGCACCGCCCACGACAGACATCCGCACCCCGAACGCCCTCAGCACCGCGCGGAAAATCCGGCGCAGCAAGCGTTCCCGGCTTCGGCCGCGAATCACCAGCAACGTCGGCGCGACCAGCAGCGCCGCGAAGACCACGGAAATCGCTGCGGTGAAGCGCAAAATTCGCCGAGGGAAGGCAACAGTCGGCGCGCCTTCGGTGAGGCAACCGTCACCGCAAGGCGACGTCGGCATCCAAGCGTGACTCATCCTTGCGCTCCGAGGAAGAACTTCAAGTACCGCTCGTCGACCTGCTGCAGATCAAGAAGGACGAAGAAGTCCGCGACCCCGAAGTCGGCGTCGAGGGCCGGCGGGCCGCACACTTTGGCGCCGAGCCGCACGTAACCCTTGATCAGCGGCGGAAGCACGGCCCGGTCAGGACGCGCGATCGCGTCCGGGTCCCACGGGTGCAACGGCGAGACGCGCAACGAGTCGTCAGCGTGGTGTTTGGTGCGCAAGACATCCCAGACGCCTGCCGCGTAACTGCCGCCATCGTTCAGCTGGACCGAAGCGCAGCCAGCGAGATAACGGTGCCCGGAAAGGAGCATGTAGCGCGCGATCCCGGCCCACACCAGGCTCACGACGGCGCCGCTGCGGTGGTCGGGGTGGACGCAGGACCGTCCGGTCTCGACCAGGGACGGCCGCAGCGCGGCGAGCGTCGTCAGGTCGAATTCGCTGTCAGAGTAAAGCTTTCCGGCCTGCGCGGCGCGGTCTGGCGGAAGCATGCGGTAGCAGCCGACGATCTCGCCGGTGTTGTCGTCGCGGACCACGAGGTGGTCGCAGAATTCGTCGAAGTAGTCGACATCCCGGCCGGGCTCCGGGGAATGCAGTTCCGCCCCCATCTCCTCGGCGAAAACCCGGTATCGCAGTTTCTGTGCGGCGAGCACTTCATCGTTCCCGTTGGCGACCAGAAGCGAATACCGCGGCGCGCCTGCGGGAAGGTCGGCACCCGCCTGATCAGTACTGACGAGGAGCTGTGACGACGTCATGGTCAAGGTGTACCTGCCGGTAAGCGGCCTCGGAGAGTGCCAATCGATGACCGGTCAGTGCACGTTGAGTTAATTGCGGGTTCTCAGGTTCCTCTCAGACAGACGAGAAGGTTCCGGAGAACGCGGAAGGCCGCCGCGTGGCGAGCACGCGACGGCCTTCCGGGCGAAAGAAAACGTCAGCCCTTGCGCTTGTCGACAGCCTCGGTCAGCTGCGGCGCGACGTTGAACAGGTCGCCCACCACGCCGAAGTCGGCGATCTCGAAGATCGGAGCCTCGGCGTCCTTGTTGACCGCGATGATCGTCTTCGACGTCTGCATGCCGGCGCGGTGCTGGATCGCGCCGGAGATGCCGAGCGCGATGTACAGCTGCGGCGACACCGTCTTGCCGGTCTGGCCGACCTGGAACTGCGCCGGGTAGTAGCCGGAGTCGACAGCGGCACGGGACGCGCCGACAGCCGCGCCGAGCGAGTCGGCCAGCTTCTCGACGACGTCGAACTTCTCCGCAGAGCCGACGCCGCGGCCACCGGACACGACGATCGACGCCTCGGTCAGCTCCGGACGGTCGCCGCCGACGACCGGCTCGATGCCGGTGATCTTGGCGGCCTTCGCCGGGTCCTGCGCCGGAATCTCGACGGTCTCCTCGGCAGCCGCGCCATCGGCGGCTTCCGCCTCGACCGCGCCCGGACGCACCGACACGACCGGCGCGCCCTTGGCAGCCTTGGCCTTCACGGAGAACGCGCCACCGAAGATGGACTGGTCCACGGTGCCGTCGGCGTTGACACCGACCGCGTCGTAGAGCAGACCGGAGCCCAGCCGCAGCGCGACCCGCGCGGCCACCTCTTTGCCCTCGGCGCTGGCGGCGACGAGCACCGCGGCCGGCGAGACCTGCTCGGCGAGCTTCGCGAGCACGTCGACCTTCGGGGTCACCAGGTAACCGGCAGCGTCGTCGCCCTCGGCGACGTACACCTTCGCCGCGCCGTGGCCGGCGAGCGCTTCCTTGGCCTTCGCCGCGGTGCCGGTCGGGCCCACCACGACGGCGGAGGGCTCGCCGAGGGCGCGCGCAGCGGTCAGCAGCTCGAGCGTGACCTTCTTGACATCACCGTCGACGTGGTCGACGAGGACGAGTACTTCAGCCATTTTCCGGAATCCTCCTCGAAACCGTGTCTCAGATGAGCTTCTGCGCGACCAGGTACTCAGCGACCTTCGAGCCGCCGTCGCCCTCGTCCTCGACCTTCTCGCCCGCGGTGCGCGGCGGCTTCGGCGAGGCCTCGACGACCGTCGACCACGCGTTGCCGAGGCCGACCTCGCCCGCGTCGATGCCGAGGTCGGCGATGGTCAGCGTCTCGACCGGCTTCTTCTTCGCGGCCATGATGCCCTTGAACGACGGGTAGCGCGGCTCGTTGATCTTCTCGCTCACGCTCACCAGCGCCGGCAGATTCGCCTCGAGGTGGGTGATGCCGTCTTCCGTCTCGCGGTCGGCCTTCACGGCGGAACCCTCGACGGTCAGCTGACGCACGTAGGTCAACTGCGGCACGCCGAGCAGCTCGGCCAGGATCGCGGGCACGGCGGCGCCGCGGCCGTCGGACGCCTCGTTGCCGGCCAGGATCAGGTCGTAACCCTCGACCTTGCCGACAGCGGCGGCGATGACCTTCGCGGTGGCGATCGCGTCGGAGCCGTGCAGCGCCTCGTCGGAGACGTGGATGGCCTTGTCGGCGCCCATGGAGAGCGCCTTGCGGATCGCGTCGGTGGCGCGGTCCGGGCCGACCGAGATCACGGTGACCTCGCCCTCGCCGGCTTCCTTGATCTTGAGGGCCTCTTCGACGGCCTTCTCGTTGATCTCGTCGAGCACGGCGTCGGCGGATTCGCGGTCAAGGGTGTTGTCGGAACCGGAGAGCTTCCGCTCCGAGTAGGTGTCCGGTACCTGCTTGACCAGGACAACGATGTTCGTCATGGGTCTTCTTCGACCTCCCGGTTGGGGCCGGCTCTCGGCCGCGGGACAGTGCTCTACTGAGCGGTAGATTAGGGGCAATTCCGCGGCCGGACCCCTCGAGGTGACGGCATTCACCTGGATGAGCAATCTATTGGGACCATCGTCCCGGTAGTTGACCGGTTAGCCCGTCCAGCGAGCCACTCGCCCGATCGGAGCAACGGTCACTTACTCGCAGTAGGCCGTTAGGGGTTACGCTCCGGCACCATGTCCGCGCACATCGCCGTAGTCACCGACTCGACCTCGTGCCTGCCCGAGCAGCTCGCCGCTCAGTGGCGAATCAGTGTCGTCCAGGTCCAGCTGCACGTCGGAGACCAGACGGACGACGAGCACCGCTTCGACCGGAGCGAGCTCATCCAGACCATGAAATCCGGCGCGGCCGTCACGACCTCGCCGCCCGATCCCGGCGCGTTTTTCTGGACCTACCAGGACGCGGCCTCCGCCGGCGCGTCCGCCATCGTGAGCCTGCACATCTCCGGACGGCTTTCGCAGACCGTCGAAGCCGCCCGCGAAGCCGCCCAGCAGGTCCGGATTCCGGTGCACATCCTCGACAGCGGGACAGCCAGCATGAGTCTCGGCTACGCAGCGGTGTCCGCCGCCCGCGTCGCCGGGGCCGGCGGACAGCTCGAGCGGGTCCTGGACGCCGCGGAACGGCGAGTGCGCAACTCGACCGAACTGATCTACGTGGACACTCTTGAGTACTTGCGGCGATCGGGCCGGATCGGTGCCGCCCAGTCGATGCTCGGAAGTGCGTTCGCGATCAAGCCGCTGCTCACCGTCCGCAATGGAGAAGTGAGCCCGCTCGCCCGTGTTCCCGGCACTAAACGAGCGATGAACCGGCTCGTCGACCTCGCCGCGAAGGCCGCCGGCGACCAACCGGTGGACCTCGCGGTCACCCGATTCGGCTCGGACGAGAGCGAAGTCGTCCGGAAGTTGCGGGAGCGAGTGCCCGGCGCGGGCGAGATCGTGGTGGGCGACGCGAGCACCGTGATAGGAGCTCACGTCGGCCCGGGTGCGCTCAGCATCACGGTGTCGCCGTCGAACTGACCTCGATTCGCCGCCCGGGGACGACAAGCACCACGAGCGGCAGCAGGACCGTCACCGCGAGCCCGCCGATGATGAGCACCTGGTCGAGCTGCGGATAGTGCCCGACGTGACCCGCGTGATAGACGAGGTGCGGCACGGCGAACAGCAACGCCGCGACCGCGACCAGCCGCGCGACCGTTGTGGTGCCCATCACTGCGGCGCCGACCAGCATCGCGCCGAGCGCCAGGCTGAGTCCGCCGAAATCGATGATGAAGTGCTCGTTGTAGGGCCCGTCCATGGAGACCCAGCCGTGCCGGAAACCGGGAAAGTCCTGGTAAAACCCCATCGGGTCGAGCAGCGGCCACAGCCCCTGCACCAGGGTGTAGAGACCGAGCAGAATCAGGAGGATGCGCGTGATCGTCCGTTGCATACGGCTGGAACGAGACGGCTGCGCGAAACGTGACAGGCGCTAGGGTCGCGCAGGTGACCAACGCAGCCACCCGGGCTGAGGCACTGCACCTCACCGGCGAACGGACCGTCCCCGGCATCCCAGAGGAAAACTACTGGTTCCGCCGCCATGAAGCCGCCTACCTCGCCCTCCTCCCCCACTGCGCCGACGCGACGGTGCTCGAAGCCGGCTGCGGCGAGGGCTACGGCGCCGGGCTTATCGCCCAGCACGCCCGTCGAGTGTTCGCGCTGGACTACGACGTGCCGACCACCGAGCATGTCGCACGCCGGTATCCGGACGTAGCCGTCGCGCGGGCGAACCTGGCGTACCTCCCGCTGCGCGACGGTGCCGTCGACGTGGTGGCGAACTTCCAGGTGATCGAGCATCTCTGGGACCAGGACGCTTTTCTCGCCGAATGCTTCCGCGTCCTGCGCCCGGGTGGGAAACTGCTGGTCACCACCCCGAACCGGCTCACCTTCACGCCGGACAGCGACACCCCGCTCAACCCGTTCCACACGCGCGAACTGGCACCGTCCGAATTGGACGGACTGCTGCGCGCGGCCGGGTTCACCGTCGCCGCGCTGAACGGGCTGCACCACGCGGAAACCCTGCGTACCACCGAAACCCGCTACGGCGGCTCCATCATCGACGCCCAGCTGGACGTCGTCATGGGCTCCCTTCCCGGCCAGGCCATCTGGCCCGCCGACCTCCTCGCGGACGTCGCGGCGATCCGGGCCGACGACTTCGCGGTGCACAACGACGACCTCGACGCAAGCCTCGACCTGGTGGCCGTGGCGGTGCGCCCGTGAGCGCCCGGAATCCCGCGCCCGAAGGCACGTTCTGCCTCGTCCTGCACAGCCACCTGCCGTGGCTGCCGCACCATGGCAGCTGGCCGGTCGGGGAGGAATGGCTGTACCAGGCGTGGACCCATTCGTACCTGCCGGTCGTCGACCTGCTGCGCCGTTTCGCCGCTGAGGGGCGACGCGACGTCTTGACGCTCGGCATGACGCCAGTACTCGCCGCGCAGCTGGACGATCCGTACGCCATCCGCGCCTGCCACGACTGGGTCGGCCACTGGCAACTGCGCACGCAGCACGCATCGACGCTCTGGCACGGCAATCCATTGCTGCGCGACCTCGCCGCCGCCGAGCACCAGGCCGCGATGCACGCCACCGAGGAGCTGGAAACGCACTGGCGACACGGTTTCTCGCCGATCCTGCGGTCGCTTGTGGACAGTGACACGATCGAGCTGCTCGGCGGACCGCTGGCGCATCCGTTCCAGCCGTTGCTGGACCAGCGGGTGCGGCGGTTCGCCCTCCAGGCTGGACTAGAGGACACCGCGCTGCGCATTGGCCGCGCACAAGAGGGTATTTGGGCACCTGAATGTGGTTATGCACCGGGAATGGAACAAGATTATCACGACGCCGGTGTTCGACGCTTCCTTGTCGACGGCCCTTCACTCCATGGTGACACTTCGTCCGCGCATCCCGTCGGCGACTCCGACGTCGTCTGCTTCGGCCGCGATCTCGAAGTCACGTACCGGGTTTGGTCACCGAAAGCCGGCTATCCGGGCCATGCCGCGTACCGGGATTTTCACACCTGGGCACACGAAGTCGGACTGAAGGCGTCGCGTGTCACCGGGAAAACCGTGGAGCCGCAGGACAAAGCCCCCTACGACCCGACTCTCGCCGCGGACGTTTTAGGTTCGCACGTCAAGGATTTCGTCGAAACAGTCGTCGCGCGCCTGCGATCCCTCCGCGAGCAAAACGGCCGCGAATCGCTGGTAGTTGCCGCATACGACACGGAACTCTTCGGGCATTGGTGGCACGAAGGCCCTGCCTGGCTCGATGGGATCCTGCGGGCACTGCCCGAGGCAGGCGTCCGCGTGACCACACTGCGCGGCGCGCTCGAGGCTGGCCACCTGGGCGAGCCCGTCCAGCTGCCCGCGTCTTCGTGGGGTTCGGGCAAGGACTGGCGAGTCTGGGACGGCGAACAGGTCGCGGACATGGTGCAGGACAACACCGCGCTGCAGACCCGGCTGCTCGACTTGGTCGACAAGCAGGATGGGACCACTCGTGACGTCGTTGCCGATCAGGCCGTCGCCGAGGCGATGATGGCGCTGTCCAGCGACTGGGCGTTCATGGTCACCAAAGACTCCGCCGCCGACTACGCCCGCCGGCGCGCCCGCGTGCACACCGAACGATTCGATGCCCTGGCGGGGTTGCTCCGCAGCGGGGATCGTGCCCGCGCTCTCGCCCTGGCCGAGGAATACCGCCGGGCCGACGGCCCGTTCGGACATCTGGACGCGCGCGCCCTGCGCCGTCCTTCCGCGTGACGATCGAAGGGAATTACATGGGAATCCGCGACCTGCCGCTCAAGACCCTGTCCGGCGACGACGCCACTCTCGGCGGACCGCTGGCCGGCAAGACGCTGCTTGTGGTGAACGTGGCGTCGAAGTGCGGGTTGACGCCGCAGTACACCGGTTTGGAACGCCTGCAGGAACGCTACAGCGACAAGGGTTTCTCGGTTGTCGGGTTCCCGTGCAACCAGTTCGCCGGCCAGGAGCCGGGCACCGCGGAGGAAATCCAGACGTTCTGCTCCACCACGTACGGAGTGTCGTTCCCGTTGTTCGAGAAGGTCGACGTCAACGGCGAAGACCGGCACCCGCTCTACGCGAGCATCACGGAAGCTCCCGACGCGGACGGCGAAGCGGGCGACGTGCAGTGGAACTTCGAGAAGTTCCTGATCAGCCCGGACGGCGAGGTTCTCGGTCGCTTCCGTCCGCGCACGGAGCCCGAAGACGAGACGATCGTCGCGGCGATCGAAGCGGCTCTGCCTGCTTGAGTTTCGGCCCGGCTCTCCGGCCTGCGTTTATCGCGGCCGGAGAGCATTTGCCGTTTTTCGGCAACTGGCGGCCAAAGCGGAGTCCGCTGGATTCCGGTTGGAATACCGCTGGCGGTTGATTCGCGCCATGGCCGTTCAGCGGCGAAAAGCCAGGTGTACCTCGCCTCTGCTCCCTTACAGCGTTATCGCTTCTCACCGGCTACGGCCGACCAACGACGCGGGATGCTATGAGCTGACGATCCCACTCGCGGCGGCGTCGGCTCCGCGACACCGGCCGCCTCAGCTGCCGTCGCCGTTGGCGGGCAAATTCGACGCCACCGGCCGCCGCGCCGCTTTCGCCGCTTTCGTCGTTGAGCGGCGAGGCGAAGCAGTACCTCCGGGTTGGACGGCACCGCGCAGGCGTCGAAGCGCCGTTGACCAGCTCGTCGCCACTGGGCGGCGAATCGCAAGTCAGCTGGGTTCGTCCCCAGGCCGCAACCCTGTGCGGGAGGGCAGACCTGGCGTTGCCGCTCAGTGGCGAATCGCAGGTCAACGGCTGTCCTGAACCTCGTCGGCTAGTTCGGCGGCGGTCTTCACCTCGGGGTACGAACCGCGTGCGATCACCGCTCGGTTGTGGTGCGAGGCGTCCGCGAAGTCGAGCTTCTGCACTCGGCGGTCGTAGGTGAGGAGGCCGTTCACTTCGTTCTCTACATCAGTGGTTTGAGTGTAGATCGCGGCGGACAACCCCAGCTCGGAAACCAACCCTTCGAGGCGTTCGCTGACCTCCGCGTACCGGCGAGTGAGGTGCGCCGAATCGGTCGTCATTTCGTAGGCGTTTGGCGGGCCTGGCCAGACGTGGTCTTCGAGGACTAAGCCCAGGCCGCCGTATTCGCCGTCCACCAGTGCGCGATGGTCCCCCTCGTGCGGCTCCCCCGGCCCGACGTAGGTGTGATCGTCGTAGATGTCACCGGCGCCAGTGTCCGGGCGGGAGAAGCAGCAGTTCACGCCGCTGTTGGCGATCACCAGCCGGGTGGGGTCGAGTTCCTTCACGAGCGCGGCTATCCGGGCAGTATCGAATTCTCCCCAGCCTTCGTTGAACGGCACCCAGGCGACGATCGACGTGATGCTGCGCAGCTGGGCGATCATTTCGCGCAGCTCGACCTCGAATCGCTGCTGTCCTTCGTGCACCGGATCCGGCGCGGGCCCGGGCGGGCCCGCGAACGACACGACCAGCGACGGCATGTCCTGCCAGACTGCCAGGCCCAGCCGGTCCGCCCAGTAGTACCAGCGCGCGGGCTCGACCTTGACGTGCTTGCGGACCAGGTTGAACCCGAGTTCTTTCGTCTTCTCGAGATCGAACCTGAGCGCCTCGTCGGTCGGAGCCGTGTAACCGCCGTCCGGCCAGTAGCCCTGGTCGAGTGGACCGTGGAGGAAGGTGATCCGACCGTTCAACGCGATCCGTGGCTGCCCGTCGACATCCGGGACGATCTCTGCCGTTCGCAGGCCGCAATAGCTGGCGACCTCGTCCAGGACGTCACCGTGCGCATCCAGAAGCCGGATGGTGATGTCGTAGAGAAACGGATCGTCCGGAGACCACAGATGGGGTTCTGGGAGGTTGGCCCGCAGCCGCGCGCCGGCGGTGCCGCGAACGCGCGCTGCCTCGTCGCCGTTTTGCGGCGAAACGATCAACTCCACTTGAGTACCGCCAGTGACCTGCGGGAACACCGACACGCCAGACAGGTCCGAGGCGACGTCGAGGCCGGAAATGCGCTCGTTCGGCACCGGCTCGACCCACACGGTCTGCCAAATTCCTGACGTCGGCGTGTAGCAGATACCGCCAGGTTCGTTGCGCTGCTTGCCGATCGGGTACGGCTCGATATCCGTACGGTCCTCTGCGCGAACGGTAATTTCCTGCGGGCCTGATACACGGAGCGCGTCCGTGATGTCCGCTGAGAACGACGTGTACCCGCCCTCATGGGTGACCACCGTCTGGTTGTTGACCCGCACTTCGGCTTTCTGGTCGACTGCACCGAAATGCAGCAACACCCGCTGCCCGCTCCAGCTTTCCGGGATCTCGAACAACCGCCGGTACCACAACACTTCGTCGCGTCGGCCGATTCCGGAGAGCGCCGATTCCGGTGCGAAAGGAACCAGGATGCGCTCGCTGTAGCCGACGGGTCGTGGCTCCTCGGGCGAAGCAGGCCATCCTGCGTACTCCCAGATGCCGTTGAGGCTCAGCCATTCCGGCCGGCGGAGCTGGGGGCGCGGGTACTCGGGCAGCACCGCGGCCGGGTCGACTCGGTCGGTCCACGGTGTGGTCAGCGGCGGATCCGCGCGCTGCCATTCGGGCTCTGTCGGAGTCATCACCGATCATGGTGGCAGAGAATCGCGATCCGCGGGATGGCTTGAGGAGTGCTCGGACTGCCGGTGAACCGATCCTGCTCGATGGGTCAATGTCGGTTGCCGACGGTCGGCGACTGATGGCTGGTCTTCGGTGGGACCTCCTGCGGTGGCGTAGCGGAGCAGGTGTCGACGACCGTTTCGCCGCTCAGTGGCTAACAGCTGGTCAGCCGCTCGCGAGCCGGCTTCAGCGCCGGGAGCGCGGGCGGCTGCATCGGGCGAAGCTGGCAATCTCGACGGGTGGCGGCCGCCGGAACTCACGCAATCAGTCTGACAGTCGCTACTGGGCCGGGATAGCAGTGCTGAGCTGCGCGGATGCTGTCTTCACGGGTCGGCTGGCCGGCCAGGTGGAGCTGTTGCCGTTTTTTGACGAAACGCTCTGACCAGCGGATTCTTCCGCGACCAGGCACTTTTCTGCCAGGTGTCTGAGAGGCGTTCCGGCGGTCGTTCGGGCGGCCGCCCCAGGGTAAGCGACTGGCGAGTAACCTCGGGCCATGCGCGTGCTGATGTTGTCCTGGGAGTACCCGCCGGTGGTCATCGGCGGGCTGGCCCGGCACGTTCACGCGCTGGCGCGACATCTCGCGCAGCAGGGCCACGAGGTAGTCGTGCTCTGCCGGCACACCGCGGGCACTGACGCGTCGACGCATCCGCGCAGCGATCGGGTCATCGAGGGTGTCCGGGTCGTCCGCGTGGCCGAAGATCCGATGCACCTGACCTTCGAGCGGGACCTCGTCGCGTGGACGCTCGCCATGGGCCACGCCATGATCCGGGCGGCGCAGGATTTGCTCCGCACGTGGCAACCCGACGTCGTCCACGCCCACGACTGGCTGGTCACCCATCCGGCGATCGCTGTCGCCGAGGCGGCGCGGGTGCCGCTCGTCGGGACGATCCACGCGACCGAAGCGGGCCGGCATTCGGGTTGGCTGTCGCATCCGCTCAACCAGCAGGTGCATTCGGTCGAATGGTGGCTGGCCAATCGCGCCGACGCGGTGATCACCTGTTCGCAGGCCATGCGCAAGGAGGTCGCGCACCTCTTCGAGATCGACCCGGCCGACGTCGCGGTGATCCACAACGGCATCGAGGGACGCAGCTGGCGCGTGTCGTCCGGCGAAGTCGCGAAGATGCGGGCGCGGCACAGTCCGGACGGTGCTCCGTTCCTGCTGTTCTTCGGCCGGCTGGAATGGGAAAAGGGCGTGCAAGACCTGCTGGCCGCGTTGCCCCGGATCCGCCGTCAGTTCCCGGGGACGCGAGTGGTTGTCGCCGGAAAAGGGCGACATCACGACGAGCTTGTCGCTCAGGCTCGAAAGCTGCGGATTCGCCGGGCGGTGGATTTCGTCGGCCATCTCTCCGACCGCGACCTGCGCGCTCTCCTGGCCGCGGCCGATGCGGTTGTGTTGCCGAGCCGGTACGAGCCGTTCGGGATCGTCGCACTGGAGGCCGCGGCTGCGAAAGCGCCGCTGGTGGCTTCGACCGCCGGCGGGCTCGGCGAGGTTGTCATCGACGGGGAGACCGGCCTGGCTTTCGCGCCGGGCGATGTCGCCGGGCTCGCCTCATCCGTGACGACCGTCCTGAGCGACGTTCCGGCCGCGACCCGGCGTGCGCGGGCGGCGCAGGCTCGACTCGGCGCTGACTTCGATTGGGGGCGGATCGCGGAGGCGACCGTCGAGGTCTACCGGCGGGCGCGTGTCGGCGAGCCGATAGAATTGGGGCGGCCGAAGATCGCGACTGGCAACGCGTTCGAGGTGTAGCGCGCGCTGGTCGGCGTGGTTCGCGAGATTCGCCGTTCAGTGGCGAATGCCTGGTCAGGGCATTTGTCAGCGGGGGTCGACGGCGGCGATCAGGTCTCGGTAATCGGGGTCCGCCGCCACTCGGTCGAAAGCGCTCGCCAGGGCGGTTTCGTAGACCGGGACGGCTTTGCGCAAGGTGGCACGTCCGGCGTCGGTGATTCCGGTGTAGACGCCGCGGCGGTCGTATTCGCAGAGACGTCGTTCGGTGAGGCCGGTACGCTCAAGGCGGCCTACGAGGCGGGTCGCGGAGCTCTGGTTGAGCGACGTCGCGTCAGCCAGTTCCTGCATGCGGAGCTCGCCGTCGGGGCGGTCGGCCAGCGACATCAGGGCGACGAATTCCGAGAAGCCCAAGTGCAACTGCCGTTGCAAGGCTTGCTCGACCTCGTGGTCGACGCGACTGCGAAGCGCCATCATGCGGGGCCACATCGCGCCGAGGGTGGTGAGTTTCGCCCCTGCCGACTTGCGTCCAGGGGAAGGTGTGGTGACCACGGGAACGACCTCTCCGGCAAAACCTTGCCCAGCATCGAGAAGCGGTGCCGAGACCTCTTGTATAGCACATGTGCGTGCATGCAATTGAGTGCTCGTCGAGCCTCACGCCCTCGGGCGACCGTCGAGGTTCGCCGTGTTGGGCTGGAGCTAGGCACTCTGGTCGAGCAGGAAGCCTGGACGAATCGTCGGGCTGCGCAGTTTTAGTCCGGCCTGGATTGTTTGGGTTTAGTCCAGCCTGGATTGTTTGGGCGGAACTGGGCAGGCCTGCGTCCGGAGGAACTGTTTCAGCAACGGGTTGACCTGCTCTGGATGAGTCAGGGTCGGAGTGTGGGCCGCGCCGTGGATGACGTGCACGTCGCCGGCGTTGGGGAGGCGTTCGCTCAGCAGGTCCATGCGGTCGCGCGGGAGGGAAACGTCCTGCTCGCCCCACATCAGCAACGTCGGGCAGGTGATCTCGTTCAGGCGGCCCGAAACGTCGTCTCGCTCCAGCAGGCAGTGCGCGGCCGGGCCTAGCGGCAGCGCGGGTGCGGCGCGCCATCGTGCGCGCAACTCGTCACGCAGGTCTGATTCTCCGAGCAGTTGTGTCGACAGGGGTATGATCAAGTCATCAATTGGTCCGTATTCGCGCAAGGCGGCGAACATGCCGTCGTAGGCAGCTTTGTCGGCCGGATCGACGGTGTTGCTTCGGTGTCCCACAGCACCAGTCCCGTGACACGTTCGGGTGCCAGCAACGCAATCCGTAGCGCGGTGAAGCCGCCTTGCGACAATCCGCCTACGACGGCGCGTTCGATGCCCAGGTGGTTCAGCAGGCCGAGCGCGTCCTCGGCCTGGTCCCAATAGGTGTATGACGTGCCGGGGTCGTCGTCCGGGGTTTGCCCGTGGCCGCGAGCGTCCCAGGTGATCACCCGCTGCTCCGGCGCGAGCATCGCTGCTTGCGACGAGAAGGTTGAGTGGTCCAGGAAGTAGCCGTGCCCCAGCAACAAAACCGGTCCGTCTCCCCCGGTGTCGGCGAAGAAGATCGGACGGTCGTTGACGGTCGCTGTGGGCATTCGACCGGCCTCCAGGTTCGTCGAAAACAGTGGTGCCGCGCCGGTGCAGCGTAGTGGCGATCACGCTGCCTGCGGCCAGATCTCGGCAGATTCAGTGTCGGCTGGCGAGTGTCAGTTCGACGCCGGGCTGGATACGGTCAGTCGCCGGTTTTCGCCGAATCGGTTGAGCCGCCGGCAAGTTTGAGGCAGATGACTCCGGCGATGATCACGGCGAGAAACAGAATGCGCAGCGGTCCCAGGCTTTCGCCGAAGATGATCGCGCCGAAGATCGCGGCTCCGCTCGCGCCGATGCCGGTCCAGACCGCGTAGCCGACGCCGACGTCGATGGTGCGCAAAGCCAGGCTGAGAGTGAAAATCGTCGCGGCGGCGGTGATCACGGTGGCGATCGACCACGGCAGGTTGGTGAAGCCGCGGCTGCCGTCCGCGCTGACGGCGAACGCGATTTCGCAGACCCCGGCGAAGAGGAGAATGCCCCACGCCCGGCGAGCGGTCTGCGTCTTTTCCGGTGCGATGACTGGTGCTGCTTCTGGCTGAACGGACACAGCGGAAATCCTTTCGGGGACAGGAAGAAGAGGGTCAGGCACCGGTCAACTGAAGGCCGATGATGCCGCAGACCACCAGGCCGAAGCCGATGAGCTTGCGCCAGTTGAGCTTCTCTTTGAAGATCAGCGCGCCCAGCAGCACGATGCCGACCGAGCCGAGACCGGTCCAGATCGCGTAGCCGACGCCGACGTCCATGGTCAGCAAGGCGCGACTGAGGAAGAAGATGCCGCCGGCCGCCATGACCAGCGTGAACGCCGACGGCCACAGCTTGGTGAACCCGTCGGTCGCGTTGGCTCCGAGCGCGAAGGCGATCTCGAAGAAGACAGCGATGCCGAGGTAGAGCCAGTGCATGGTTTCTCCGGGTGAGAGTGAGATCGGAAGCTGCTCGGCGCCCTCGCCGGCGACGCTCCCCCAGGTAGTTACATGTGCAATATATGTATGTCTAATCAAATAGGCAAGGGGTGCTCGGCAGGTGGACGGAGAGACGCCGGAGTTGCTGCCGATGGAACGAGCTGCGGTGGACGTCGGGGCGACGGTTGCTCGGAAAGTGGCGCTGACCAGGTATTCGCCACTGAGCGGAAACGGCAGTTCGGGCGGCTGGGACCGGGGGCGGAGGGTTCTGCGCAGACCGTTCGGATCGCGGGTCGGACGGGGCGAGGTGTCGGGCTTTCGGCCGGATCGTCCGACTGGAGCGCGTGTGGCTTGGCGGTCGAGGCCCGGATACCGGTGGAGCGAATCGGACAGTCGGCTCGGCAAGGATCCTCGCGGAACGCGGCTGTTCGATGGGGCGTGCCCGGCCGGATGGATCGGGCGGATGGGCACGTCCGAACTGGATAGCGCAAGTGGATAGTGCGAGTGGATCGCGTGAGCCGGATGCGGCGGTCGGGCGGGCCGGACGAGGAACGTCTGTAACAGAGTCCTACTGCCGTTGCAGGATCCGTTGCCGAGCTACTGCGGCAACGTGGATCCGATCGTGAAGCGTCCGAGCTGAGCAGCATGAACAGGGAGGAATGCGGGCAGGACCAGCAGCGCCCGCTAGCGAGCGGTTACCTCGCCTGTTAGTTCCTGAATCAAGCGATGGTCCGCATGCGAGCACTAAGCCGGGCCACGTCAGACGGAGCGGAACGAACTGCCCACGAACGCCCCCGAACGAAAACACAAGACAGGCCTCGAAGCGAAGACCCCGACCCCAGACCGCAACAAGACTCCCCGAAACCGAAAACCCGCGCCCTCGCCATTCAGCGGCGAAAGGGCGCGGGTCCGGAAAGACCCGGGTCCGGTGGCGGGGAGCCTCCGCCACCGGACCCGTTCCCAGCACCATCCCAAAATGCGGTGCGGGGTAACCGGTCGCCGGTGGTCAGGTCACTGGCGACCGGAGCTTGTCACCGCTCGGTCAGATAGCGGGCGTAGGCGACCGTCGTGAGGAAGCTCGGCAGCTTCTCGCCGAGAGCGGTTTCGGTGAAGATCGCGCGGGCGTCGTCGAGGCGGGCGGACTGGCCGAGGTCCGCGCGGACCTTCGCCAGTTCGTCGTCCAGGAATTCGCCGGCCAGCTCGTGGGTCAGCGCCGTGCCGTCCTCGAGCTTCGTGCCGTTGCGGATCCACTGCCACACCTGGCACCGCGCGATCTCGGCCGTCGCGGCGTCCTCCATGAGGTTGTGGATCGCCGCCGCGCCGGTGCCGCGCAGCCAAGAGTCGATGTAGCGGAGGGCGACGTTGATGTTCGCTCGCACACCCGCTTCAGTGACCTCGCCGCCGGCGCTCGCGACGTCGAGCAGGTCCGAAGCGTCGACCGTGACGTCTTCGCGCAGCTTGCCGAGCTGGTTCGGCCAGCCGCCGAGCACGCGGTCGAAGACCTCGCGGCACACCGGGACCAGGCCGGGGTGCGCGACCCACGAGCCGTCGAAGCCGTCGCCTGCCTCGCGTTCCTTGTCCTGGCGGACCTTCTCGAGCGCGTTCTCGTTGGTGACCGGGTCCTTGCTCGGGATGAAGGCCGCCATCCCGCCGATCGCGTGCGCTCCGCGACGGTGGCAGGTGCTGACGAGCAGTTCGGTGTAGGCACGCATGAAGGGGACCGTCATCGTCACCTGGGCGCGGTCCGGCAGCACGAAGTCGGCACCGTGCGCGGAGAAGTTCTTGATGACGCTGAAGATGTAGTCCCAGCGACCGGCGTTCAGACCCGCCGCGTGCTCGCGCAGTTCGTAGAGGATCTCGTCCATCTCGAAGGCCGCGGTGATCGTCTCGATCAGCACGGTCGCGCGGATCGTGCCGCGCGGGATGCCGAGTTCCTTCTGCGCCAGCAGGAACACGTCGTTCCACAGCCGCGCTTCCTGGTGGCTTTCCAGCTTCGGCAGGTAGAAGTACGGGCCGCTGCCGCGCGCCAGGAGCTGCCGGGCGTTGTGGAAGAAGTACAGGCCGAAGTCCACGAGGCTCGCCGAGACCGGGCGACCGTCGATGCGGATGTGCTTCTCGACCAGGTGCCAGCCGCGGGGACGGGCGACGATCGTCGCCGGGTCGTCGCCGATCGTGTAGCGCTTGCCGGCCTCGGTGGTGAAGTCGATGTTGCGGCGGATGGCGTCGAACAGGTTGAGCTGGCCGTCGACGACGTTGTGCCAGGTCGGCGAGGTCGCGTCCTCGAAGTCCGCCAGCCACACCTTCGCACCGGAGTTGAGCGCGTTGACCGTCATCTTCCGGTCGGTCGGGCCGGTGATCTCCACCCGCCGGTCTTCGAGACCAGGTGCGGTGGGGGCGATGTGCCAGCTCTCGTCCGAGCGAATGGACCGCGTCTCGGGCAGGAAGTCCAGCTGCTCCTCCCCCGACTGCAGACGCTCGCGACGGCGACGGCGCTCGTCGAGGAGTTCGCGGCGGCGTCCGGCGAAGGTGTTGTCGAGCTTGGCTACGAAGTCCAGTGCTGCCGGGGTGAGGATCTCGGCGAAGCGGCCATCGGCGGGCCCGGTGACCTCGATGCGGGTGTTCAACGTGTCAGCCATCTCGTACCTCCGCGAAGGGGGAAAGGGAAGGGGCGGGCCGGCGACCGGAATCGCCGGCCCGCGGGGTGCGTCAGTGGAACTGGTCTTCTTCGGTCGAACCCTTGAGCGCGGTGGTCGAGCTCTCCGGGTTCAGCGCGGTGGACACCAGGTCGAACCAGCCGGTGCCGACCTCGCGCTGGTGCTTCGTCGCGGTGTAGCCGCGCTCCTCCGAAGCGAACTCGCGCTCCTGCAGGTCGACGTAGGCGCTCATGCCTTCGCGGGCGTAGCCGTGCGCCAGGTCGAACATCGAGTAGTTCAGCGCGTGGAAGCCGGCCAGCGTGATGAACTGGAACTTGTAGCCCATGGCGCCGAGTTCGCGCTGGAACCGCGCGATGGTGTCGTCGTCGAGGTGCTTCTTCCAGTTGAACGACGGCGAGCAGTTGTAGGCCAGCATCTGGTCCGGGTACTGCGCCTTGATCGCCTCGGCGTACTTGCGGGCGACCTCGAGGTCCGGCGTGGAGGTCTCCATCCACAGCAGGTCGGCGTACTGCGCGTAGGCCAAGCCTCGGTCGATGCACGGCTCGATGCCGTTGTTGACCTCGTAGAAGCCCTCGGAAGTGCGGCCGCCGGTGAGGTACTTGCGGTCGCGCTCGTCGACGTCGCTGGTCAGCAGGGTCGCGGCCTGCGCGTCGGTGCGGGCGACGACCAGGGACGGCACGTTCAGCACGTCGGCGGCGAGACGGGCGGCGTTCAGAGTGCGCTCGTGCTGCTTGGTCGGGATGAGGACCTTGCCGCCGAGGTGGCCGCACTTCTTCTCGGAAGCGAGCTGGTCTTCCCAGTGCACGCCCGCGGCTCCGGCCGCGATCATGCCCTTCATCAGCTCGAACGCGTTCAGCGGACCGCCGAAGCCTGCCTCGGCGTCGGCGACGATCGGGGCGAACCAGTCGATGTCGCCGTTGCCCTCGGCCCAGTTGATCTGGTCGGCGCGGCCCAGCGCGTTGTTGATGCGGCGGACGACGGCCGGGACCGAGTTGGCCGGGTAGAGGCTCTGGTCCGGGTAGGTCTGGCCGGCGAGGTTGGCGTCGGCGGCGACCTGCCAGCCGGACAGGTAGATGGCCTTCAGGCCGGCGCGCACCTGCTGCACGGCCTGGTTGCCGGTGAGCGCGCCCAGGGCGTGGACGTAGTCCTCGCTGTGCAGCAGCTCCCACAGCTTCTCCGCGCCGCGGCGGGCGAGGGTGTGCTCTTCGACGACCGAACCGCGAAGCTTCACCACGTCGGCGGCGGAGTAGGTCCGCTGGACACCCGCCCAGCGGGGGTCGGTCTTCCACTGCTCGGCCAGCTCGGCCGCCGCCTGCTCGAGCTGATTGGCCTGCTCGGTCATCGGACTCTCCCGTGTTGCGAAGTTTGCGATTGCTCGCCTTGCCTGGTCACGACCCTGACACGAGCGGGAAAACTCGGTCTACGGCTCCAATTTGCCAATTTCTGCGAAGATTGCCTAGCATGTTGCAAAGGTTGCGAATCTGCCGTTCGCAACCGCAGCGAAAATTCGCGGGCTTGATCGTTCACGTAATCGTTCAGGCCCGGAAACCTTCCGGCCGGACGGAGCACTCATGGACAAAACTTTCGCCGGGGCGCGGCTGCGGCATCTGCGCGAAAGCCGGTCGATGAGCCAGGCGGATCTCGCCCGTGTGCTCGAGATCTCACCCAGTTACCTCAATCAGATCGAGCACAACTCGCGCCCGCTGACCGTGCCGGTGCTGCTGCGGATCACGCAGGCGTTCGGCGTCGACACGGAGTTTTTCGCGAACAACGACACGTCGCGGCTCGTCGCCGACGTGAAGGAAGCCCTGCTCGACGAGGCCGTGGGCGTCGAAGCGACCACAAGCGAGCTGAACGACCTGGCCAGCAACCTGCCGTCGATCGCCCAGGCGCTGGTCAAACTGCACCGCAGCTACCGCAACGCGGTCGAGAGCACTGCCGCGCTGACCACGGAAAACGGCCTGGGCCTGCACGGGAGCGCCGCCGCGCCGTTGCCGCACGAGGAGGTCCGCGACTTTTTCTACGAACGGGAGAACTACGTCGCCGAGCTGGACGAGCGCGCCGAGCGGATGGCCGCCGAGATCCCGCTGCGGCGCGGAGCGGTGCTTGGGTCGCTCAAGGAACGGTTGTGGCAGCGCTACGGCGTCGACGTGACGAGCGAGGGCATCAACGAATCCGCCGGTGAACAGCACCGGTACGAACCGGCGACGCGGGTGTTGCGGCTGGCGCCGAGCCTGCGGGTCGGGCAGCAGGCGTTCCGGATGGCGTCCCAGATCGCGTTGCTGGAATACGACGACCTGATCACTGAACTTGCCGATTCGTGGGCGTTTTCCGGCCCGGCCGCGCGGACGCTCGCGCGGGTCGGCCTTGCGAACTACTTCGCTGGCGCGCTGATCCTCCCCTACAGCCCGTTCCTGGCCGCGGCGGAGGAGTTCCGGTACGACATCGAGCGGCTTTGCGACCACTTCGGCGTCGGTTTCGAGACCACCTGCCACCGGCTGTCGACTCTTCAGCGGCCAAAACAGCGCGGGGTGCCGTTCTCGTTCGTGCGCGTGGACCGGGCCGGGAACATGTCGAAACGCCAGTCCGCGGCGGGTTTTCACTTCTCGCGAGTCGGCGGGGCTTGCCCGTTGTGGAACATCTACGAGGCCTTCACCTCGCCGGGCAAGATCCTCACGCAGATCGCGGCGCTGCCGGACGGCAAGCGGTACTTCTGGGTCGCGCGGACGGTTTCGCGCAATATCGGCGGCTACGGCAGCCCGGGCAAGACGTTCACCGTCGGCCTCGGCTGCGAGCTTCGGCACGCGGGCCGGCTGATCTACTCGACCGGCCTTGACCTGGACGAACCCGCCGCCGCGACGCCGATCGGCATGGGTTGCAAAGTGTGCGACCGGCCCGCTTGCTCGCAACGCGCGTTTCCGGCAATCGGCAAACCGCTCACGGTCGACGAAAACACCAGCACCTTCGTCCCGTACCCGGCGGTGCCGAAGACGTGAACGCGGTCGGTGACGTGAGTGCCCCGTACGTGGTCACCGGGTGCGAAGTACATTCACCCGAGTGCACGACATCGACACGGTGAACGCAGAACTGGTCGAACAGGCCGCCGAACGACTCGCGGGCGTGGTCACACGCACGCCACTTGAGCCCAACGCGCGTCTGTCGTCCCGCGTAGACGCGCGCGTCTGGCTTAAGCGCGAAGACCAGCAGACTGTGCGCTCGTACAAGATCCGCGGCGCGTACAACTTCATCGTGCAGCTCGACGCTGCGACGCGGGCGCGCGGTGTCGTATGCGCGAGTGCCGGCAACCACGCGCAGGGCGTCGCGTACGCGTGTCGCCGCCTAGGGGCGAACGGTCGCGTGTACGTGCCGGGCACGACGCCTCGGCAGAAGCGTCAGCGAATCGCAGCGCTCGGTGGCGCGCACATTGAGGTCATCGTCGTTGGCGAGACGTACGAAGACGCCTTCGCCGCGGCTAAGGACGACGCTCATCGCACTGGAGCGACGCTCGTGCCGGCGTTCGACGACGTCCGCACTGTCGCCGGTCAGGGCACTGTCGCGCTCGAAGTGGTTTCGCAGCTCGGCTTCGTGCCAGATGTCCTGGTCGTGCCGGTCGGTGGCGGCGGGTTGCTGGCCGGGATCGCGACGTGGGTCCGCGAGCGGCATCCGGACATCCGGGTCGTCGGCGTCGAACCGGCGGGGGCGATGTGTATGGCTGCGGCTATCGAAGCGGGCAAGCCGGTGCGGATCGACGCGGTCGACCCATTCGTGGACGGCGCGGCTGTACGCGAGGCAGGCCAGGTGACGTTCCCGTTGATCCGGGACAGCGGCGCGGAGCTGACGTCCGTCGCCGAGGGCGCGGTGTGCACGGAAATGCTGTCGATGTACCAGTCGGACGGCATCATCGCCGAACCCGCGGGTGCGCTGGCGGCCGCTTCGCTCGGGACCAGTGTGCAGGTCGAGCCAGGGCAGACGGTGGTGTGCGTCGTGTCCGGGGGCAACAACGACGTCAGCCGGTACAGCGAAATCCTCGAACGCTCGCTGATGCACGAGGGGTTGAAGCACTACTTCCTCGTCAGCTTCCCGCAGGAGCCCGGGGCGCTCCGGCGGTTCCTCGACGAAATCCTCGGACCGGAGGACGACATCACGCGGTTCGAGTACGTGAAGCGCAACAACCGGGAGATCGGTCCGGCGCTGATCGGCGTCGAGATCCCGCGGCGCGCGGACCTGCCCGGGCTGCTGGCGCGGTTGGAGAAGAGTCCGCTGCAGGTGGAGCAGGTGGAGCCGGGGAGTCCGTTGTTCCACTTCCTGCTCTGAGATGTCGCTGGTGTCGCCGGTGTTTCTGGTTTCGCCGCTGGCTGGCAACAGGCCCACCAGCTGCGGCTAGGAGACGTGTGCCCGATGCGTGCCGGCGACGGGACGCATCGAAAGGTCGGCTCGAGTGGATATCCCAGTCGGGATGGTGGACTCGCGCAACGTCTCGAGCACGTCGGCAGCACCGCGGTCCCCCGGGCTGGCCGCCAAGCCGATCATCGACCTGACCGTCGTCATCGCCAGTCGCGAGGATCTGGCCGCTGTTGTCGCCGGTCTGCGCGCGATCGGTTACCGGCATGAAGACGATCTCGGCATTCCCGGACGAGAAGCGTTCGCCCGGCATCCCGGCACAACCACCGCACCGCATCTACGTCTGCGCAGCCGACAACGGGAATCTCGCACTGGTGCTGGCGTTCCGGGATTTCCTGCGCGGCTCACTCGTACGTGGTTCTGAAGCGATCACTCGCCCAGCGATTCCCTACTGACCGTGCTGCTTACACCGCCGCGAAGACCACCTTTATCGACGACGTAGTGGCAAATGCTCTGTCCGAGTCGTCTCTCCGCGGCGACGGTTGAAGACAGTTCGCTGCCTGCCGCCGACCGGCGAATCGAGCCGCACAGGTGAAGGTTTACACAGGTCAGCGCGATTCGCCAAAAAACGGCAACGCTGGTCAGCCGAGTTCTGCGCTGCCCTCGCGGTAGATCTTCGCCGACTTGATGCGGTCTCCAGCCAGCCGATAGAAGCCGGCGATGGCGAAAACGTGGTCCTCGCCGTTGTGGGTGAGGCGTTCGGTCAATTGGGCGGCGACCTGGTCACCGTCCGCGAGAACGTTCTCGACCGTCAACGTCGGGAGAAGTTGTTCCATCGCACTGCTGAACAGCTCGGTGAGCTCTTCACGTCCGCGCACGACGCTGCTGCCGGTGATCCAGACCGCGTCCTCGGTGAAGCCGTCGAGGAGCGCCTGAAGGTCGCGATCATTGAAGGCGGCGACGTGCCGACGCAGGGCTTCGCTCATAAGGTGAGGTTATCGACGCTGTCCTGCCATTTTCGCGGCTTGAACCGGACGGACGGCCGCGTTAAGTCAGCTGTCGCCGAGCGTCTTCTGCAGTGCTTTGTTCGCCTTTCGCGCCATATCGGCAACGGCCTCGCGTCGGGCCGCATCCGCGGCGTAGTCGTCCTCGCGGTTGCGGACCACCCGGGCCGGTGAACCGACCGCGATCGAGTAGTCCGGGATGTCACCGCGCACGACCGCGTGCGCGCCGAGAACGCTGCCGCGGCCGATGCGCGTGCCCTTGAGGACGCTGACCTTCGTGCCGAGCCACGTGTCCGGGCCGATCCGGACCGGCGACTTGACGATGCCCTGGTCCTTGATCGGCACGTGGATGTCCGCGGTCACGTGGTCGAAGTCGCAGATGTAGACCCAGTCGGCGACGAGCGTGGCGGCGCCGAGCTCGATGTCGAGGTAGCAGTTGATCACGTTCTGCCGCCCGAACACCGACTTGTCGCCGATGCGAAGGGACCCCTCGTGACAGCGGATGGCGTTGCCGTCGCCGATGTGCACCCAGCGGCCGATCTCCAGCCGGCCGTATCCGGGCCGGCAATGGATCTCCACGTTCTTGCCGAGGAACAGCATGCCGCGCAGGATGATGTGCGGGTTCGCGATGCGGAATTTGAGCAGCCGGTAGTAACGCACGAGGTACCACGGCGTGTACGCGCGATTGCGCAGCACCCAGCGCAGCGAGTCGGCCGTCAGGAACTTCGCCTGGTGCGGGTCCCGCCGGGCCCGCCGCCAGGCGCGCACGCGCGACAACGCGGGCGCACCCCACATCGACGTCATGCCGTTGACCGTAACCTGTGGACGACGGCCAGCCACAGGCAAGGGGAGCACGATGGGGACCAAGCTGATCATCGATACCGACCCCGGTGTCGATGATGCTTTCGCGATCGCGTTGGCCGCGAGGTCGGCGGACGTGGACCTGCTGGGCGTGACGACAGTCTTCGGCAACGTGCCGCTGACCACGACAACCTCGAACGCGCGCCGGCTGCTGCAGCTGTGCGACCGGCCGGACGTCCCGGTCGCCGCGGGTGCTTCGCGCCCCCTCCTCTACCGCGAGTTGCACCGAGCGAGCACCGTCCACGGTTCCGACGGGCTTTCCGGGCACGCCGCTTCGCTGCCCGAAGCGACCCGCCCGCTCGAAGATTCCGACGCGGTCAGCCTGATGGTCTCGTTGCTCGAAGCCTCGGACGAACCGGTGACCATCGCGCCGATCGGTCCCCTCACGAACATCGCCGCCCTGCTCGCGGCCCACCCCGGGGTGCGCTCGAAGATCGCGCGAATCGTCCTGATGGGCGGCGCGCTCGCCCTCGGCAACTCGACCGCGGTCTCCGAATTCAACATCTGGGCCGACCCGGACGCGGCACGTCGGGTGCTCGCCGAGGACGACGTCCCGTGCGTGATGGTTCCCCTCGATCTCACTCACCGGTGCGCGGTCGACAGCGCGTGGCTGGCGAAACTCGCCGCGTCCGGACCGGTCGGGCAGGCGCTGGACTCGTTCACACCGGACTACCTCGCGCACTACCGGCAGGTACTCGGCTACGAAGGCATCGTTCTGCACGACGCGGTGGCCGTCGCTGAGGCGATCCGCCCGGGCATCCTGCGCACGGAGACTTACCCGGTCGATGTCGACTCCGGCCTCGGCCCGACCCGCGGGATGACGATCGTCGACCGCCGGGCGGTCCCGACCGCGCCCACGGGGAGGCCGGTCGAGGTGGCGGTGGACACCGAACTGGATGTGCTGCGCGAGTTCGTGCTGTCGAGACTCGCCGGGGGTCGGTGATGGAGGGGGCCGGGAGATCGCCGCTGGATGGCGAATCGCAGGTCAAGCGCGACGCGGCGGCCGGTTCGGACAGTGGTGAGCCCGAGGGCGCGGGTTCGTCGCCAGTGAGAGGCGAATCGGTTGAGTCGGGTGATCCGTCGGCGGGGCGGGCGGCGCCGGTGGGCGGCGAATCGGTCGGCTCGAGTGGCTCGTTCGCGGGCGAGGCGGCGTCGGTGGACGGCGAGAATCCTGAGTCGACCAGCGTGTCGCCGCTGAGTGGCGAAACTTCCGGGGTGGCTGATGAGTCATCGTTGAGTGGCGACTCGCCTGAGTTGACCAGCGCGTCGCCGCTCGGTGGCGACGTTCCCGGACCGGAGGCTCTGTCGCCGTCGGATGGCGAAAGATTTGGATCGGCTGCTGATTCGCCGCTGAATGGCGAACTGGATGAGCGGGGTGCTGCCTCGCCTCTGGGTGGCGACGTATCTCAGCCGGCCAGCGCTTCGCCGTTGAGTGGCGACGGGGCGGCACAGCCAATGGGTGACGAAGGAGCACTGCACCCGCGGCAGGGTTTTCTCGCGAGGAACCGGCGGGCTGTGATCGCGTTGGCGGCTGTCGTCGTGGTTGTTGCGGCGTTGGCCGTCGCGGTGCAGGTTTTGCCGGGCGGGGCCAGTGACGCGAATTCTGGGAACGTCGCGGCGACATCGTCGGTGGCACCGGCGACCTCGAAGACGGCGGCGTCCCCCGCGCCTTCGTCGGTGGTGCCGGTTCAGCCTGGGGTGCCGCGGGCTGGGGAGTTCGGGGCGTGGGCGTCGCGGACCAGTCAGTGGCTCGACATTCCGTTGCGGGCGATGAACGGGTACGCGCAGGCGACTGTCACGCTCAGCAAGGAACAGCCCGATTGTCACCTGTCCTGGATCACTCTCGCTGCGATCGGGAAGATCACCAGCGATCACGGGCGAGTGCAGGGTAATCAAGTCGGGGAAAACGGGACTCTCGCGAAACCGCTTGGCACGGTGGAGGTTCTCGACTTTTATCACCGGACCGTTTCGACGCCGGGAGCCGCGGGGCCGTTGCAGCTGTCCCCCGCGGTGTGGAGCAAGTGGCAGCGGAGTGCGTCCGGCGGCAAGGCTGACATTCAGAACATCGACGATTCGGCGCTTACGGCTGGTCGTGCGCTCTGTGCGAATGGCCGGGATCTGGCGACTGACTGGTGGAACGGGGTCGCCACGTTGGAGCCTGCACCAGTCGTTCTGCATCGGACGCTGGCGACCACCAATGTCTACGGCACAGTCGGACAGAACGAGCAGCCGCCCAATCCGGCGGTGCTCACGGCGGTCGACTTCGCGATTGACCAGATTGGGCTGCCGTACGTCTGGGGTGGCAACGGAACTCGCGATGCTGACCCTGGTTTCGACTGTTCCGGTCTCACGACCGCGGCTTATGCGAGCGCTGACGTCCGGCTGATGCGGACGGCGGACACGCAGTTCCGCAGCATTGCCCATGTGAGCGAACCCCAGTTGGGGGATTTGATCTTCTACGGTGCGCCCGCCACGAAGATCCATCATGTGGGGCTGTACATCGGGAACCAGCAAATGATCGACGCGCCGCAGACTGGACAGGCGGTGCAGGTTCATCCGTATCGGAAGCCGGGCGACGACTACGCGGGGGCGGGGCGGCCGACGGCCTGACCTGCGCGGCGACAGCTCGAGAGTAAAGCTGTGCCGTCTCGTGGATTGGCGAGATTAGCGCGTTGGCGGCGCTTTCGCCATTCAGCGGCGAAAGCCTGGGGCGCGGGATCGCCGGGTTTTGGCAAGTGCTGCCGCGCACTGAGCGTGGGATCTGTGAAGCAGTGCAGGACGAGGTCGTCGGCCGGGCTGTCATTCGAGAGCTGCGACAAAGTGGAAGGATCCGCGAGCCAGGGCACGGCCGGAGTGCGGGCCGCCGAAGTAGTTAGGTCGGCCAGTCGGTGATGCCTAGTTGTTCCAGCAAAGCGGTACCAGTGACGAATGCCTGGGCTGCCAGTGCGCCGTCGCCGTCGGCGAGGCGGCGGTATTCGCGGAGGGCCGCGCGGTGGTCGCCTAGGCGGCGGTACAACCTGCTTTGCGCTGACTGTGTTGGGATATCCAGTGGGCGCGGTCAGGGTTGACGGATCAGGTCCAGGGACACCTCCCACAACCTCCGTGCGGTCGCGCCGTCACGGGCCCAGCGTTTGACGGCGTGGCTGTTGCCCGCCAAGTCGACGTCGTCGGGAACTGTCGCGGCTTCGTTGCCGTCGTCCAGGTAATGACCACCGTTATGGGCGAATTCTGGGGCGGTCGCGGCGACGAGCGTGGTGGCCGCGCCTTGTTCGATGGTCTTGTAGGCGAAGACGCCGGCGGCTTCCAGCCGGTCTAGGTGGTCCTTCATGTCTTGGGTGAAATCTCGTTGCAGGCCAGTGGAAACTCCGCCGGGGTTGACTGCGTTGGCGACGATTCCGTCCGCCGACCATCGGCGGGTCGCTTCCACCGCGAACAGCGAGTTGGCCGTTTTCGACTGTCCGTAAGCCAGTTGGGGGTCATAGGCTCGTCGGGTAAAGTGGATGTCATCGAAGACAACAGATGAGTACATGTGCGCACCGGAAGTCACTGCGACGATTCGGGCCGTTCCTCGGTCGTTCGCGCCGGCGGTGAGGGCGTCGTGCAGGCCCAGCGCCAGTGTGAAGTGGCCTAGGTGATTGGTCGCGAACTGCAGTTCCCAGCCCTGCGGGGTGCGGCCCAGCGTCGGGCGCATGACGCCGGCGTTGTTGATCAGCAGGTGCAGCGGGCCGTCCCAGCTGGCGGTGAAGCGGGCGACTGTGGCGAGGTCCGCCAGTTCTAGGTGCGCGGCGCGGACGGCGCGGTTTCCGGTGGACGTCGCGATGGCGTCGGCGACGCCCTTGCCGGCGGCGGTGTTGCGCACGGCCAGGGTGACGTCGGCACCAGCTGAGGCGAGCGCCCGGGCCGTTTCGCGGCCTAGGCCAGACGTGGCACCGGTGACGACGGCGCGGAGACCGGCGAGGTTCAGGCCTGTGACGACGTCAGCGGCGGTACTGGTGGCGTCGAAGGCCGTCCGGATCAGGTCTGCGCCTACGGCGACGGGGGTGCTGGCGGCGGCATTGAAAGCCGTGTGGAGTAGTCCTGCGTTGACGTCGGCGGCGGCGCTGGTGGCGTCGGACACCGCGAGGCTCAAGTCTGCGACGACGGCGACGGGGGTGCTGATGGCGTCGGACACCGCAAGGTTCAGGTCCGCGACGACGGCCGCGGCAGCGCTAGTGGCGTCGAAGGTCGTGAGTTTCTGGTCTGGGCCGACGTCGGTGGGAGTGCTGGTGGCGTCGAAGGCTGCGTGGATCGGGGAGGTGTGAGACACCCTTCCGACTATACGAGTTAGGCGCGAGTTGTATAGTGCGTCTATGGGCAGTGATCGGCGTACGCAGGTGCTGGACTCGGCGTTGGAGGTTTTCGCGCGCTACGGCTATCGCAAGGCGTCCATGGACGATGTAGCGAAGGCGGCGGACATCTCGCGCCCTGGCCTGTATTTCTACTTCTCCTCCAAGCCGGAACTGTTCCGCGCCACGGTGCGGCATTCGCTCGACGGCAGCATCGCGGCGGCGCGGAGTGTTCTCGCCGATTCTCGGCAACCGTTGCGCGAGCGGTTGATCGGGGCGTTCGATCATTGGGCCGGGCGCTACGTCGGGGCGATGGCTGCGGAGATCGGCGTCCTGATCGACTCGAACCCTGAATTGCTCGGTGCCATGCCGGCTGAATATCCGAAGCTGTTCCGGGCGCTCGTCATCGAGGCGATCGGGGGGCGCTCCGCGGGCGACGTGGCCGGGACGTTGATCAGCACGGCGATCGGCATCAAGCACGACGCCGAGACTCGTGACGAGTTCCGGGAGCGGATGACTGTCGCGGTTGATCTTTACTGCGGGCGCTGAAAGTCGGGCCAGTTGCGCAGGGCCGTGTCGGCGACTTCCTGCAACTCTTCCCGGCTTGCGCCGCTGGCTGCTTCGACGGCGATGCCGAAGGCGACCGTCATGATGTAGCGAGCTAGCTGGGCCGAATTGGCGGACGGGGGCAGGTCGTGTTCGTCCACGGCGCGTTGGAAGCGTTTCTCAAGGGCTCGGCGTGCGGCGTTGCGCCATTCGACCAGCAATTCGCGTGCGGGCAGGCCTAGTTCGCCCGCCGCCAGCGAGCCCTGGACGCCTAGGCAGCCAGGTGGACAGTCGGGGTCGGTTGTTGCTTCGACGGCGCCGTTGAGGATCGCAGCGGCTACCTTGGCGGCGGTCGGTTCCGCCCAGGCTCGTGGGCCGTAGGATGCGGGGCCTTCGTCGTAGCGGGCCAAAGCCTTGCGGAACAACTGTTCCTTGTTGCCGAAAGCCGCGTACATGCTGGTTTTCGTGATGCCCATGGCCCCGGTCAGGTCGGCCAGGCTGGCCCCTTCATAGCCCTGTTCCCAGAACACCAGCATGGCGCGACGCAGTGCTTCGTCGGCGTCGAAGCCGCGCGGGCGGCCTACGTGCGCCTTGTTCTGAGTGGTCACCGCGCCAGCCTACTCCTTCAGTACCGATCGGTCCGGAAGTGCTACGGTTGTGATCAGTACCGATCGGTACCGAATTGTGCGGAGGTCAGCAAATGGGACAGCTTGAGGGCAAGACGGCGGTCGTCACCGGCGGGAGCAGTGGGATCGGCCTGGCCGCTGCCGAACGGCTCGCGGGCGAGGGGGCGTTCGTCTTCATTACTGGGCGGAACAGGGAAGCGCTGGACGCGGCCGCGAAGACCATCGGGTCGGCTGCCGCGGTACCGGGTGACATCGCTGACCTGACCGACCTGGATCGGCTCTACGACGCGGTTCGCGCTCGCGGCAAGGGGCTCGACGTCGTGTTCGCCAACGCGGCGGCTGGGTCGTTCGCGAGCTTGGAGGAGACGACGCCGGAGCATTTCGACCAGGTCTTCGGCGCCAACGTTCGCGGCACGCTTTTCACTGTGCAGAAAGCGTTGCCACTGCTCAACAAGGGCGCGTCGGTGATCCTGAATTCGTCGGTCCGCGCGGATGACGGCCTGGAGTCGTTCGGGACGTATTCGGCGTCCAAGGCCGCGCTTCGGTCCTACGCCCGCACCTGGGCCAACGAACTGAAGGGCCGCGGCATCCGGGTCAATGTGGTTTCGCCGGGCACCATCGACACGCCGGTGCTCGAGAAGGCGGTCGGCGCGGACAAGGTCGACGAGGCCCGGGCGAGTTTCACGGCTCGAGTTCCGCTCGGTCGGATGGGGACGCCGCGCGAGGTTGCCGACGCCGTGCTGTTCCTCGCGTCGGAGCAGAGCAGCTTCATCCTCGGGGCGAACATCTACGTCGACGGCGGCGAGAAGCAGTTCTGACCAGCACAAGCGCGGGGACAACGGGGTTCTTGCGCTCAGGCACCTGGCGCTAGGGCTATACGTGAGTATAGCGTGCTGTTCATGCGTATAGTGGCCGCGTCATGACTGATCCTGACGATCTGACCGCGCGTGCCCGGATTCGGGACGCGGCGATGCGGCACTTCGGCGAGCACGGCTTCGAGCGCGCCACGATCCGGGGCATCGCGGCGGAGGCCGGGGTGTCTTTGGGGTTGGTGCGGCACCACTTCGGGTCCAAGCAGGCGCTTCGCGAGGCGTGCGACGCGCACTTGGCGAAGCTCCTCCGTCAGCTCAACGACCAGGTCCCGGCTGATCTGGCCGACCTGGCCGATCCCCACGCCGGCGCCGTCGCGAATCCCGTTGCGGCGGCGCGAATCGCCGTCGGGCCGTACCGGGATTACCTCGTCCGGGCGCTGGTCGAAGGAGGGGCCGCGCCGTTGTTCGACGAGATGGTCGACGCCGGCGCGAATCGGCTCGTCGCCGCTGATCGGCGACGGCCGGACCCGCCGACGGTCGATCCCCAGGTCCGGGCCGCGATCGGCACCGCGATGGCGTTGTCGATCACTGTGCTGCATCAGCACATTTCCCGCGCGGCCGGCGTCGACATCCTCAGCCCGGCGGGCGACCACCTCCTCGCCCGTGCGCTGATCGACCTCCACTCGCATCCACAGCTCAGCCTCGACGAAGCGCAGGCCGCCCTCGATCGCCTGCCCGCGGAAGGAAACTGACATGCCGCACGCGACGATTCCCCGCATCCCGCCGCTCGAACTCGACGAGATGGACCCCGAACAGCGAAAACTCGCGAAACTCGGGGCGGACACGGTGATCCAGGTCCTCGCCCGCGCGCCGGAGGTGCTGGAGGCGTCCGGGAAACTGGGTGGTTTCCTGTTGAGTCAAGGGAAACTGCATCCGCGCATCCGCGAACTGGCGATCCTCCGCGTCGCGCTCCGGTGCGACGCGCCGTACGAATGGGCCAACCACGCGCCCGCCGCGCTCGGCGGTGGCGCGACCGAAGCCGAGATCACCGCCCTCTCCGACCCGGACGCCAGCTGGCCGCCCGAGGACGACGCGGTGCTGCGGGCCGTCGATGAACTGTGCGCGGATGTCTTTGTGTCCGACGAAACCTGGACGGCTCTCGCCGCGACCCGCGACCATGCCGAGATCATCGAGATCCTGTTCCTCGTCGGCTATTACCGGATGATGGCGGGGTTCCTGAATTCCGCGGGCGTTCCGGTGAAGCCGGGACAACCCGCGCTCGGCGAGCCGCCGGCGCCGGTGGCCCGCCCGGAGCGCGTTTCCCGGCCTGCCAGCGGGAAAACCGGCCCGGACGGCCGATGGAAGATCACGTTCGTCCACCCGGCCGGAAGCAAAGACCTGCTTCTCGACCTCGCGACCGACGGCGCCGCGGTGTCCGGTTCCATTTTCGACACTCAGCTGAAGATCACGGTCCCCATCGTGTCCGGAACGGCCGACGGCCAGGAAATCGCCTTCACCGCGCTGGTGACCGACCCGGTTCGTTTCGAGGTGGACGTGACCGGCACGGTCGACGGGGACGCGTTCACCGGCTCCGTCACGATTTCCGGCGGCGGCACCTTCCCGCTGTCCGGGGTCCGGGAGGTCAGTCCCAGTAATTGAACAGGGCTTCGCCGACCGTCGCCGGTTTCCAGTACGCGATGTCGGACCGGGTGAGGTGCGGCCAGTCCTCGGCCTTGAAGGAACGTCCGAGGTCGGCTGGCGTGAGCACCCGGAACTGGTCCGTTTCCGCCAGCACGGCGGCCAGTTCCGGCTCGTCGACGAACTCCAGCGGACCCCATTCCCGGGACGGCGCGAAGTCGAGCGAGCGAGGCCGGGCGAGCGCGAGCACCGGCGCGTCGTTGGCGGCGACGACCGAGATCGTGCGGTCGGGATACTCGACGACGGCTTGCCAGAAGTTCGGCGTGACATCCGGGACGCGGAATTCAGCGAGAGTTCCGCCGGTTTGGCGCGCGAAGCCGTAACAGAGCCGGCGAACGTCGCGAACATCGACCACCGCCGCATTCTACGCAACCGGTCCCCCACCAGTGGGCGCGGAATTGCGGCGGGCGAGGACGGGTGGTCTTCTTGGCTCAAGATCGAAAGGTGAGCCCGCCATGCCGTACGCGTACACATTCGACCAGATCCGCGACCGGCCGGTCACCGTGTTCGGTGCCGGGACGCTGGGCAGGCGCATCGCGCTGATGTTCGCCTCGCGCGGCGGAACCGTGCGGATCAGCGACCCGAGCGCCGAACAGGTCGCGGCGGCGGCGGAATACGTGGCGGAGGCGTTGCCCGTCCTGCTCGAAAAGCGCGGCTCCGGCGAGGTCGGCCAGGTCGAGGACGCGGCGTCGATCGAGGACGCCCTGCGCGACGCCTGGCTCGTCGTCGAGGCGGTGCCGGAGCGGCTGGACATCAAAATCCCGCTGTGGGGCCAAATCGACCAGGCCGCGCCCGCCGACACGATCTTCGCCACGAACTCGTCGTCGTACCCGTCGCGGATGATGGCCGAGAAGGTGCGCGACAAATCGCGGCTGTGCAACATCCACTTCTACATGCCGCCGACGGCGAACGCGGTCGACCTCATGTCCGACGGCGAAACCGGCCGGACCGTGCTCGACACGCTGCTCGGGGTGTTGCCGGAATTCGGCATTCATCCGTTCGAGGCGCGAAAGGAAAGCGTCGGCTTCATTTTCAACCGCGTGTGGGCGGCGATCAAACGGGAATCGCTCGCCGTGGTCGCGGAGGGCGTCGCCCGGCCCGAGGACGTGGACGGGATGTTCAAAATCAACTGGCATCTGCCGTACGGGCCGTTCCAGATGATGGACCAGGTCGGACTGGACGTGGTGCTGGACATCGAAACCCATTACGCGGACGAGAATCCGCACCTGCCTGCCGGGCCGCGGGACCTGCTGCGCACGTACGTCGAGGCGGGCAAGCTCGGGATCAAGACCGGCGAGGGGTTCTACTCGTACGGCTGAATCGCGGCGGCCCGGACAGCGGAATCCGGGCCGCCTCGCCGGTTCACGGCAGCGAAGCCGCGACCTCTTCCAGCGCGTCCATCGACTCCTGCATTCCGCCTTCCATGCCGGATTCCAGAATGGTGTCGCGGAGTTCCTTGGTGTGCGTTTCGGTCAGGATGGTCACCGTGGTGCGGTCGCCCGATTCGGCGAACGTCACGGTGACCACGGGGGCCTCCACGTCCAAGGCTTCCGGGGTTTCGTAGACCTCGGTGTGGACCAGGCGTTCCCCGGGGACTATCTCGCGATATTCGCCGTGGAAGGCCACCTCGAAGTTGCCGTTCGCGATCAGCACATAGCGCCACTGGCCGCCGACTCGCAGGTCGATGTCCACGGACGTCACGTTGCCGCGTTTGCCCGCCCACCAGCGTTTCACCAGGTCCGGCGTGGTCCAGGCACGGTAGACGTGCTGCCGCGGGGCGGCGAAATCCCGGGTGATCAGGATCTGGTCGTCAGCGGGCAGCGTCACCTTCGCCGTGCCGGTCGTCGTGTCGGTCATAGTCGTCCTCCTCGGTCGAGCCCATCTCTTCCAGCACGGCGTCCAGCGATTCGAACCGTTCCTCCCAGGACCGTTCGTAGCGGCGCACCCAGTCGTGGATCGGCTTGAGAGCGCGGGCATTCAGCCGGTAAAGGCGTTGCCTGCCCTCGTCTCGCACCTCGACCGCGCCGACCTCGCGCAGCACCCGCAGATGCTTCGACACCTGCGGCTGCCCCAGGCCCAGCACGCGGACGAGGTCGTTCACCGGACGCTCGCCGTCGGCGAGGACGTCCAGGATCTCCCGGCGCCGTGGTTCGGCGACGGCGTTGAAGACGTCCGCGGTGGTCGCTGCCCGTGCCATGCGCCAATCATATGCCGATATGGGTATGCGTCAAGAGGCAGGTCGGGCGCGGACGTGGAAGCGCTCCCCTTGCGGGCCGAAAAGGGCCAGGACCTCGCAGGGCTCGGTGCCCGCGTTGCCGAACCAGTGCGGAACGTGCGTGTCGAACTCGGCGACTTCCCCCGGCCGAAGGATGACGTCGTGCTCGCCGAGCATCAGGCGTAACTGTCCGGATAGGACGTACATCCACTCGTACCCCTCGTGGACCCGCTGGTCCGGGGGTTCGGCGGAACGCTCCGGCGGAAGGATCATCTTGTAGGCGCGCAAGCCGCCTGGCCGCCGGGTGAGCGGCAGGTAGGTCCGGCCGCTCCGGACGAACGGTTTCGGGTGCAGGCGCGGGTCGCCGGTCGGGGGCGCGCCGACCAGTTCGTCGAGCGGGACCTGGTAGGCGCGGGCCAGCGCGAGCAGCAGTTCCAGGGTCGGTTTGCGCTGGCCTGCTTCGAGCCGCGACAGCGTGCTCACCGAGATTCCGGTCGTTTCCGAGAGACCGGTCAGCGTCGCGTTGCGCTGCTTTCGCAGGGCGCGCAGCCTCGGGCCGACCGCGTGCAGGACCTCGCCGAGGCCCTGGTCGTCTTCGCTCATGCCGTTCAATTTGCCACTTCGGCAAAGAACTTTGTCAAGTCGGCGCGTTCTCCGGATAGTCCGGGGCACGGGGACTACAGGAGGATCCAGTGGACGAGAAGTACGACGTGGTGGTGGTCGGCGGCGGCGCGGCCGGACTCAGCGGAGCGGTGGCGCTCGCGCGGTCCCGGCGGTCGGTGCTGGTCGTGGATTCCGGCGAACCGCGCAACGCGCCGGCCGGGCACGTGCACAACTACCTTGGCCGCGAAAGCACGCCGCCCGCCGAGTTGCTCTCGCTCGGCCGCGCGGAGCTGGCCGGGTACGGCGGCGAGGTGGTCGCGCAGACGGTGACGTCGATTGCCAAGGGGGACAACGGGTTCGAGCTCTCGCTGGCCGACGGGCGGCGCACGGGCGCGCGGCGGGTGCTGGTCGCGACCGGTCTCGTCGACGAGCTGCCTGAGGTCGCCGGGCTGGCGGCGCGGTGGGGCCGGGACGTGCTGCACTGCCCGTACTGCCACGGCTGGGAAGTGCGCGACCGGGCGATCGGCGTGCTCTCGACCGGTCCGATGACCGTGCACCAGGCGTTGATGTGGCGGCAGCTGACCGACGACGTCGTCGTTTTCCGCCACACGCACGGGGATTTCGACGAGGCTCCGCTGCTGGCGCGCGGGATCCGGATCGTGGACGGGGTCGTCGCGGCGATCGAGGCCGAGGACGACCAGCTGACCGGGGTACGGCTTGAGTCGGGCGAGGTCGTGGCGCGCGAGGCGCTGGCTGTCGCGGCACCGGCCAGGACGCGCGCGGACTTTCTCGCGCCGCTCGGGATCGAGCCGGAACCGGTGGAGTTCAACGGCTTCGTGATCGGCACGAGGGTTCCCGCGGACGCGGCCGGCCGGACGTCCGTTCCCGGCTTGTGGGTGGCGGGAAATGTCACGGACATGCGCGCGCAGGTCGTGGTTTCGGCCGCGGCGGGGTTGATGGCCGGGGCGGCGATCAACGGCGAACTGGTCGAGGAAGAGGCCGCGGAAGCCGTGCGGCAGCGGGAAACGCCGTTCTCGCACGAGATGGAGCGGGAGGTCGCGCGGGCGAACGAGCATCCGCCGTTCGACCGCGGTTCCTGGGAGGAGCGGTATCGCTCGCGGGACGAGATGTGGAGCGGGCGGCCGAACGACCAGCTCGTGACCGAGGCTTCCGGGCTGGAACCGGGCCACGCGCTGGACGCTGGCTGCGGCGAAGGCGGCGACGCGATCTGGCTCGCGCAGCAGGGCTGGCGCGTGACGGCGGTCGACTTCTCCACGACCGCCATCGAACGCGGGCGGGCGCAGGCGGCGAAGCTCGGCGTGGGCGAGCGGATCACGTGGGTCGCCGCGGACTTGGGCGAGTGGGTGCCGGAGTCGAAGTTCGACCTGGTGACGACGCATTTCCTGCACATCCCGTCGGCGGCCCGGACGGTGGCGTTCGCGCGGCTCGCGGACGCGGTGGCTCCGGGCGGGACGTTGCTGGTGGTGGGGCATGACCCCGCCGACCTGCACGCTGGGCGGCCGCATATGCCGGACATGATGTTCACGGCTGAGGAAGTGGCGAAGACGCTGGACCGGTCTTGGGCTTCGGTGGCAGCGGAGGTTCGGGAGCGGGCCGCGGTCGGGGCGGAGACGGTGGTGCGGGACACGGTGCTGGTGGCCCGGAAGGGGTGACGGTGGCCCGGTCCGGCCAGTCAGGGGGCGGCCGGACCGGGCCACCGTGCCGAGCGGACCGGACGAGGCGGCAACTCCTCCGGTCAGGCGCAGTGCACGGTGTGCAGGTGCGGTTGGCATTCGGTCAAGGCCGACGCGGCGGACAGGCGCTCTTGGCATTCCGGAGCGGTGGCCGATCACCTCTTCCGTCGCCTCTGGCGCGACAGATTCCCGACAAGGGACCATTGTGTGTAAGGTTCCTGTCATGAGTCAAGACGCAACGACGCGACGGCCGGGGTATCTGGTGAAGCGGGTGCAGCAGGCGTTTCGGCAGGCGTCCGACGAGCGATTGCGGCCGATCGGATTGTCGATGTCACAGTACGCAGTGCTGGCGGCACTGGCGGCGAACCCGGGGGCGTCGTCGGCCGAGCTGGCGCGGCGGTGTTTTGTGACGCGGCAGTCGTTGCGAGACGTGCTGGCCGGGCTGAAGACGGCTGGGCTGGTCGCGGTTGCCGAGGAAGCGTCGACGGGGCGGGCGCGGCCGGTGCGGCTCACCGCGACCGGCGAGTCCCGGCTGAAAGAGGCGGAGCGGGTGGTCGCCGAGGTCGAGGAGCGGATGCTGGCCGGGATGCCGGAATCCGAGCGGCGGCGACTGGCCGAACTGCTGAGCGTCTGCGCGGAGAATCTGGCAGCCGAGGACCGATGAGTTTTCGCCGGCCCGCCGGTCTACCTCGTATCGAAAGAACGAGGAGGACGCATGGGCAAGGTGCTGTGGCACGTCGCGATGTCGCTGGACGGGTTCGTCGCCGCGGACGGGCATGCGATGGACTGGATGTCGGGCGTGCGCGTCACGCCGGGGGTGCACGAGGAATCCGTCGCGCGGATCGGGGCGATTCTGGGCGGGCGGCGCGGGTTTGACGCGCTGGCGGCGAGGGTGCCCGGAAAGGTCGCCAAGCAACCGTACGGCGGGGCGTGGAGCGGGCCGGTTTTCGTGCTCACCCATCATCCGGACGACGCGCCGGCCGAGGACGGCGTCACCTTTCTCAGCTGCGACGTCCGGGAGGCGGTCGAAATCGCGCTCGCCGCGGCGGACGGGAAAGATCTTGAGCTGCACAGCCAAGATATCGCGCGACAGTGCGTTGAGCTGGGGATTGTCGACGAGTTCCAGGTGCATCTCATGCCGGTGATGCTCGGGTCCGGCATCCGGCTGTTCGACAATCCGGGCGGGAAACCGGTTCGGTGGGATCGCGTGCACGACGGCGATCCCGCGCTGGCGATCGACCTGCGGTACCGGCTCGCCGCCCAGCGCTGAATCCCGCTCAGCGGGACGGATCGGCATACTAATGGCCCATGGCCTCCACGGGATTATTGGTCTATACCTTTTGGACAGGGGTTTTCCACCCCTCGGTCCTCACCGTGGAGGTTCCACCCATGCGTCTGTCCTCCCCCAGGAAACTGGCGGCCGCGCTCGGCGGGCTGCTGGCCGTTGCCGGACTCGCGGTCCCGCCGGGCGCCGCGGCCGCGGCGAGCGATTCGTCGATCGCGCTCGCGCCCTATGTGGACATGGGCGCGTGGCCGTCGCCCGTGTTGTCGTCGATGTCGCAGCAGAGCGGCATCAAGAGTTTCACCCTCGGCTTTGTCACCGGAGCCGCATGCAAGGCCAGCTGGTTCGCTGCCTACGACCCTCGGCAGGGCTGGCAGTCCGACGAAATCGCGAAGATCCGCGCGGCCGGCGGGGACGTCAAGGTCTCCTTCGGCGGCGCGTCCGGCGTCGAGCTCGCGCAGGCGTGCGGTGACGTCAATTCACTGGTCGGCGAGTACGAGGCGGTGATCAAAGCCTATGACCTCAAGTACATCGACGTCGACATCGAGGGCGCGGCGGTCGCCGACCCCGGTTCGATCAAACTGCGTTCCGAAGCGCTGAAAAAGGTGCAGGACGACAATCCCGGGATCAAGATTTCCCTGACCCTGCCGGTGCTTCCCACCGGGCTCACGTCGGACGGACTGAACGTCGTGACCTCGGCGCGGGACGCGGGCGTCACTCTCGACCTGGTGAACGTCATGGCGATGGACTATTACCAGGGCGCCGGCGACCAGGGAGCCAAGGCGATCCAGGCGGCGCAATCCACGCAGGGGCAACTGAAAACGGCACTCGGACTGTCCGATGCGGACGCTTGGCAGAAGGTCGGCCTCACGCCGATGCTGGGCGTCAACGATTCGCAGAACGAGATCTTCTACCAGAAGGACGCCAGCGCGGTGGTCAGCTTCGCGCAGAGTGTCCACCTGGGAATGCTGTCGTTCTGGGAACTCGGCCGCGACGCGAACGCGTGCACCGGCGCGCTGTACCGGTGCACCAACATTTCCCAGCAGCCGTACGAATTCTCGAGGATCTTCGCCGGATATTCCGGCTGACGAAGACGGAGCAGCCCGGGCCCGGCGCGGGACCCGGGCTGACTCCGGCACAAGAGATCAGGGCAGGTAGTACATCGGGTTCGGCAGCTTCACCGGGTGATCGGCGTAGCCGCCCTCAAGGTCGCTGAATTGGTCGCCGAGATTGAGCACGATGTGCGCGCCGGTCGACTGGATGTGCGCGCGGGTGCCCGACTTGTACTGCACGGTGTTGCAGTTCAGCCCGCACGGCAGGTAGTCCGGCGCGGTGGTCTTCGGCTTGAAGTACGCGCCGGTCGGCGTCGGGTAGCCCTCGTTCGCGAGGTTCTTGAGCGACTGCGGGCCTTGCTTGTCGTTGCGGCCGGTCAGGAAATAGACCTGCACGCCGCGTTCGGCGGCCCACTTCGTCAGTTCCAGCACCGGCTTGTTGGCCTCGAAAGTGCCGTCGTCGATGGCTTTCTGCTGTTTCACCGGGTCGAAGCCGAAGTCGTTGTCGGCTTCCCAGCCGTAGGTGATCTCGGACGTGTCGTCCACGTCGAGCACGATCGCCGGGTTCTTCACCTTGCCCAGCTTCTGCTGCAGGTACCGCTTCGCGTCGGCCACCACGCGCTTGGTGTCGGTGACGAACCGGCTGGTATCGGAGTAGTGGTGCTTGCCGGACGCGTCGAGCCAGTCGCCGTAGTACGCCTTGACGTCGTTCTTCACCTGGCCGATGTTGGCCGGCTCCCGGCCGTGCGCGGCGGTGACGGCGTCCGACCCGGCGAGCGCGGTCGCGCCTCCTGCGACGGTGGCGCCGACGGCCGCGGCGGCGGCCAGTTTGACGAGAGCGGGAAAACGAGACACAGCGACCCTCCAGTGATTATTCGCCAACCCGCAGAACTTACGCCGCGTCAACCGGCTTGAAAACCCTCCGTTGGGATGCGTTCGGCCCGGCACACGAACGCCACCGGCGACCGGCCGATCCTCGTCAGCACCACAGTGGACTCTTCGTGACCGCGCGGTTTCAGCTTGCGACGCAAGGCGTCCGGGTCTACGTCGAGGCCGCGGACGAGGATTTCCAGCCGCCCGACGTCGAGCTTCTTCAACGCCTGCCCGAGCGTTTTTTCGCGGTACGGCAACTGTTCCAGGACGCGGAACGCGCGCACTCCCGGCGGTGGCGTGTCACCGGTGAGGTAGGCGATGCGTTCGTCCAGCTGCCACAACCCATGCCGCGCCGCGTAATGTCGCACGAGTCCGGCGCGGACGACTGCGCCGTCTGGGTCCACCAGCCACTCCCCCGCTGCCCGCACGGGAACGTCGTCCGCTTCCGCGTCGGTAAGCGTCCACTGTGTACCGTCCGAACGCAACACTGTCGCCCGGCGCGTGACACCCGACGAAAGCCCCCGCCACAGACAGGCCTCGCGGACTTGACCGTCGAGCGACACGAGTTCCACCTCGTCCGCCCAGGGTGCGATGGAGAAATCCATGCCGGGCGCGCATTTCACCGACAGGATCCGGCCGGGATAGGCGGCCACGAGTTCGTCGAGCGGCGGCAGGAAGTCGGCCGGACGCCACACGCGGCGACCGGCTGAGTCGCGGCGGGCCGGATCGGCGACCACAGCGGTGTCCCGGGAAACCGGCCGCAGGGCGTCGGCCCGTGCGACGAGCGGTGAGACTCCGGCGACGGAAGCGTTGTGCTGAGCCATTTCCAGCCGCACTGGGTCCACATCGGACCCCATCGCCGCCGAAGCGACCCGCGACAGCTCGACCAGGTCCGCACCCACTGAGCACGTGACATCATGAACGGCGAGACCAGCCAGCCGGGAAGCTCGATGCCGAGCCACCGGAGTAGCGCTCGCCTGCTGTAAGGCGTCGGCCGTGAACAACCACTCGGCAGAAGAAGCCAGCTTCAAGACCGATTTACGCCGCAGCGCAACGGTTTCCAGCACCGGTGAAGCGTGCTCCCCGACCAGGCGGCGAGCCGTGGTGACGTCCGCGATCCGCGAGGCGTCCAAAGTGGAGCACTCGGCGAGCGCCGCCCGTCCCGCGGCCGAGCGCAGGAAGGCGACGTCGTCGAGCGTGAAACTGTAAGGCAATTCAGGACGGCCGCTTGGTCCCGGTGATCATCACGTTGTAGAACAGCTCGCGCGGCAGCACCTTCGACAGCAGCTTCTTGTCCAAAGCGGACAGTCGCAGCCACAGGTGGTAGGCGAACAGCCGCCAGCGCACGGTGAGCTTCTCCTGCGGCACCGCGGCCTCAAAGGTGCGGATCGGCCATCCGGCCAGCGCCGCCGAGAACTCCTCGGTCACCGCGCGGACGTCCTGCGCACCGGCCCCGCGCGCCATCGCTTCCAGCTCCGACGGGTCGAAGGTGTGGATGTCGACCACGGCCTCGAGCGCCGCCGCCCGCGAGGATTCGTCCAATTCGGACTGTGGCCGCCGCCAGCCGCTCAGCGCGGGCAGCTTGGTGAGGTTCGTCGTGAGGTACCAGGTGAACTGGCCGAGCCGGCGCGCGTAACGGTCGCCGATCTTCGTCGGCTCGCCGGCGAACACGAACCGCCCGCCCGGCTTGAGCACGCGCAGCACCTCGCCGAACGCCTGGCGCACGTCCGGGATGTGGTGCAGCACCGCGTGCCCGACCACGAGGTCGAACGTGTTGTCGTCGTAGGGGATCCGCTCCGCGTCGGCCACCCGGCCGTCGACGTCGAGACCGAGGCCTTCGGCGTTGCGCAGCGCGACCTGCACCATGCCCGGCGACAGGTCGGTGACCGAACCCTTCTTCGCGACGCCGCCCTGCATCAGGTTCAGCAGGAAGAACCCGGTGCCGCTGCCCAGTTCCATCGCGTGCTGGTACGGCTGGCCGTCCTCGCCCGCGACCGCGTTGAACACGTCAGTGGCGTAGGAGATACAGCGCTCGTCGTAGGAAATGGACCACTTCTCGTCGTACGTCCCGGCTTCCCAGTCGTGGTAGAGGACGTTCGCGAGCTTCGGGTCGGCGTAGGCCGCCTTGACCTCGTCTTCGGTGGCGTGCGGGTTCGGCGCCGGGTCGGTCACGGAAGTCACTTCCCCTCGAAACTGGCTTTGCCGGGGCCGTTGTCGATGAACGACTGCATGCCGTTTTTCTGGTCCTCGGTCGCCCACAGCGCGGTGAACAGCTGCGTCTCGATCTTCAGGCCGGTGGCCAGGTCGACGTCGAGGCCGGAGTCGATCGCCGTCTTGGCCGCGCGCAGCGCCACCGCCGGGCCGTTCGCGAACTGCGAGGCCCACTTGTGCGCCGCCGCGTACACGTCGTCCGGAGCCACGACCTCGTCGACGATGCCCAGCTTGAGCGCCTCCTCGGCCTTCACGAACCGGCCGGTGAAGATGAGGTCCTTGGCCTTGCTCGGGCCGATCAGCCGGGTCAGCCGCTGCGTGCCGCCCGCGCCGGGGATGATGCCGAGCTGGATCTCCGGCTGGCCGACCTTCACGTTGTCGCCCGCCACGCGCCAGTCCGCGGTCAGCGCCAGTTCGAGGCCGCCGCCGAGGGCGTAGCCGGTGATCGCGCAGACGACCGGCTTCGGGATGTTCGCGACCCGGGCCAGCGACGCGGTCAGCTCGGCGCCGAACTTCGCGATCTCCGGGTACGTGCGGGACGACATCTCCTTGATGTCCGCGCCGCCGGCGAAGGTCTTCTCGCCGCCGTAGAGGATCACCGCGCGCACGTCGTCGCGGTCGGACGCCTCGCGCGCGGCCTCGGCAAGTTCGGCCTGCACCTGGTTGTTCAGCGCGTTGACCGGCGGCCGGTCCAGCCGGATCGTGCCGACCCCGCCCTCGACCTCCAGGGTTACGAACTCTCCCACGCGAATCCTCCTTGTTAACGGCGTTCACTCAGCCGGCAGCAGGCTACCGGCCGGTAAGGACAACCTACCGGCGGCGGGCGAAGAACCGCTCGCCCGAGCGCTCCAGCACCAGGTCCTGGTCGAACGTCTTGGACAGGTTCTCGCTCGTGATCACGTCGTCCACCAGCCCGGACACCACCGCACGGCCCTCGCGCAGCAGCAGCGCGTGGGTGAAGCCCGGCGGGATCTCCTCGACGTGGTGGGTGACCAGCACCATCGCCGGCGCGTCCGGATCCATCGCGAGCACCGACAGCCGGGCCACGAGGTCCTCGCGGCCGCCGAGGTCGAGGCCCGCGGCGGGCTCGTCGAGCAGCAGCAGCTCCGGGTCGGTCATCAGCGACCGGGCGATCAGCACGCGTTTGCGCTCGCCCTCGCTCAGCGTGCCGAACGTGCGCTCGGCCAGGTGCGCGATGCCGAGCGTGCCGAGCAGTTCGGTCGCCCGGTCGAGGTCCATCCGGTCGTACTGCTCGCGCCAGCGGCCCATCACCGCGTACCCGGCGCTGACCACGACGTCGGCGACCCGCTCGTCGCCGGGCACGCGCTGGGCGATCGCGGCGGAGGTGAACCCGATGCGCGGGCGCAGGTCGAAGATGTTCACCTTGCCGATGCGGTCGCCGAGCAGGTCGACCGTGCCGGAGGTGGGGTGCAGTTCGGCGGCGGCCAGGCGCAGCAGGGTGGTCTTGCCGGCCCCGTTGGGCCCGAGCACCACCCATCGCTCGTCCAGCTCGACCGCCCAGTCGAGGGCCGCGAGGAGGTCGTTTCCGGTACGGCGGACGCCGACACCGGACATCCGCACGACGAGGTCGTCGGGATCGCTGGGCAGGATCGGCTCGCTCACGAGCCCATTGTGGCGGTCGCCCGGTCCCGCGCGCGCACCCGCCCGGGGTAAGAGCCAATGCCGCGAACTCGAGCCCCGCTGACCGCAGCTTCACGTCCGTGAGGGGAACCCTGAGGGACTCTGATTCCCTCGGGGTTCCCCTCACGGACCACAAGCGCCGCTGCGCGGGATGTCCAGCGGATGGGACAACAGGCCGTGATCGCGAGGCTGTGGCAGCATCCACGGCATGGTCAGGTCCGCGCGCCCCGTGTTGTGGCGCCGTCGTGCGATCGACCTTCTCCTGGTGGCTTCCAGCGGGTGTAGCCGGGCGCGGCACGCACGCTGATCCTCGTCGGCGTGCCGCGTCGCCTCGCGTCCGGCACCATCCGAGCTAGTTTCCAGGAGCCTCCGTTGACCACGTCCATCGTCCGTCCGGAAGTCGAGATCCACCCCCAGCTGACCGATCCGCTGCTGCCCGAACTGCTGCACCCGTCGCGGCTGCTGTGGACGCCGCGCGAACTGGCCGACCTCACCCGCACGGTCACCACCGAACTGACCACCAGCCTGCGCGACGTCCTGCGCTTCGACGAAGACCGGCGCTGGTGGGCGCGGCTGGCCCTGACCGACGGCGTCGAGCTGTGGCTGCTGTCGTGGCTGCCCGGCCAGCACACGAAGCCGCACGACCACGGCGGCGCGTCGGGTTCGTTCACCGTGCTGCAGGGCGAACTCGGCGAGGAGTACCGCTACCCCGGGGGCCCGGTGCGCCGCCGCACGCACACCGCCGGGCAGGGCATCGGCTTCGGGGCCGGACGCGCGCACCAGGTGCTCGGCGTCGGCGAGGAACCGGCGGCCAGCGTGCACGCCTACTCGCCGCCGCTGGTGCCGACCCGCGAGTACACGAGCCTCGCGGACGTGCCGAACGAGATCCCGCCGCTGCCTGCCATTGTGCGGTCATGACCACTCTTGACGGCTTTCTCGCCGACGCCCGGTCCTCGCTGGACCGGGCGGAACCGGCGCGCGCCGCGGACCTGCAGGCCGACGGCGCGCTGATCGTCGACATCCGGCCGTACGCCAACCGGGTCGCCGAGGGCGAGATTCCCGGGTCGGTGGTGGTCGAGCGGATCCACCTGGAGTGGCGGCTCGCCCCGGACAGCGAATGGCGGCTGCCGGGCGTTTCGGCGGAGACCGTCGCGGTGGTGGTGTGCAACGAGGGGTACGCGTCGAGCCTGGCGGCGGCGGATTTGCAGCGGCTGGGGCTGGCTAACGCGACGGATTTGGCGGGCGGATTCCGGGCTTGGGCGGCGGCTGGGCTGCCGGTGCAGAAGGGCGGTTCGCCCGCGGTCCCGTGAGCCGGGAGCGCCCCAATGGGGGTTTTTCATCTTGGTTTGTGCTGGTCATGGTGGGTTGACCGGGTGTGGT